>JBCCGK010000184.1:0-12804 GCA_039029315.1 Bacteroidota bacterium
CCCTTTCCGCCTACCGTTCCCCCTTAAAAAAGGGGAACTGGCAAAGATAATCCTGATTTTCAACAGAAAAGGCTTTGCGGGAAATCCCCTTGGGAGGGGATGGGCCAGTGTGAAGGGGTTCTTGAAGGAATCACAAAAAAATTTTGTTACGCTGTACTTAGAGACTGTTTTGGAATCTGTGCTAAGAATTTTTATGGTGTATTTTTTTCTCAGACAAGGCTCTTTTTTGTGCTCATAGTGGTGCAATGGGAACAAAAAAAGCCGCCGGATGAGGAAAAAAGACGCATACAAAAAATAAATAACAGATGTTCAAACAGTCTCTTAATGATTCTGCAACAGAAGATTATTGTGCAGCACAGGTGGGACAATTTCCTTGCAACAACATATTGACTTCTGATAATAAGTAGCCCTGGGGGAGTGTCACAGGTGGAATGGGCACTTGATCCAGGCAAGTCGTATTGCCACAATTGGTACACTTGAAATGTACATGATCATGCCCGTGCTGATGACCTTCATGGCAGTTCGGTGCACACATGGCGTACTTCATGGCACCAGAATCATCCAATACCCGATGAATCAGACCATGATCAAGAAATGAGGATAGGGTGCGATAAATGGTAACCCGATCACAATTTGCCTGAATGGATTCTTCGATATCCCGCTCGCTCAATGCGGCCTCTTGATGAACAAAAATATCCAAAATGGCAGCGCGACTTTTGGTAAATCGCAGATTGTGGCGTTTCAGTATAGTTCTTGACTCCAACATGTCAGGCAAAGATAATCAAGAATCGGCAGAGTTGAAATGCCTGATCTCTGGCTAAGAGACTGTTTTGAGATCTGTGCTGAGAATTTTCAGGCTGTATTTTTTTCTCAGAAAAGACTCTTTTTTGTTCTGATAGTCGTGCTATGGGAACAAAAAAACCACCGGATGAGGAAAAAAACCGCATACAAAAAATAAGTAACAGATGTTCAAACAGTCTCTAAGATTTTGACTGTTCGTCAAGCTATTGTTCTGACTGATTCTTCTCATATGCCTGAAATCTTACCTCCTGGTGTGAGAGGGAATCTCTATTTATACAACAAAAGAAACCAATAGCTCATATTTTGTAGCCGTTTTCGTAAATTTCATGATATGGGTATTGTAAAATACATAACTTTGTGGAGTGGGAATCAAGTTGTCTGTTCATGTAAGACAGTACTTCCTTTCTGCATATTCTAAATTTGATGTGGATTCATGAAAACGGAACTTCTGTTACAATCGAATCTCCTGGCAAAACCATTCTGTATCTCTTCTTTGGTCAAAAAAATTGTATTCCTTGGGAGCTTGATCCTCGTGGCAATATTGTTCTATCCAACAAGTTTGCAAGCGGGTTGTTATGACATCAATATGCCAGGTCTCAGGATTGACAATGGTTGTATTGAGATGAGTACAGCTCCAACATCTTTTTTTGGGACAGGCGAATATCTGTGGGTGGAGAATGTCAACGGATACATCTTTGAACGAATTGGAAATATTTCGGCAGACGACAACTCGAACCAATTTCAGTCCTATTCTTTGATCAACAAACAAGCAATTATTCAGGACATCCATCGGATTCACTATCGTCTGAAGCAAGTCGATCTGGATGGAAACTACTCAATAACCCATAGATTCAATTGACTCTCTCTGAAACAGACCAGATCGACTCCTTCATCTATCCTAACCCAACAGCTTCTAAACATACCATAGAATGATCTGGATCTATGCCTGACAGGCTCAGCATCTTCAATCGCTTTGGCCAACTTAGGTATGAGCAATATTTGAAGCGTTGATCCGGCGAATCTTCTATGCATCTGGATGTAAAGAATTGGACACGTGGCATGTATTTCATTCGGCTTGACAATGAATCCTCTCATATAACAAGACAAATCATTATTCAGTAAGGACTTAACTGTTTTATTTGAGACTGCTCCTGCGTGATGTGTGGGAGCAGTTTTTTGGATGGTCACACCAATTACCCAATCTGCAGGATCGCCCATGCAAGGCCTATCAGAAACAAGACCATTCCCCAAGCCAACAAGAATCCCAGCCAGTCTTCCCGATAAGCTTTGGCAAAGTTTTGCCAGCGTTTCCGCGACAGCCAGGAAGGAAGATCCAGGAGAATCAACCCCTTGCCATGTGCAGTGGCCAGAGAGTCGACTCCTTCTGCCTGATCTGCATCTGCGAGTCGTTCCATTTTTGAGAAAAACTGATTGATCCTGTCTGCGGACTCTTTTTTTGTCAGCATACTGACCAGGATGAGGCTTGCCCCTCCAATCAACATCGCCCAGCCAAATGGTTCTGGTTTCCAGCGATAGATCAGGTTCCATTCTCCCACAGTCAAATAATTTAGCAAATAATAGGAAAGGTAGGCGGCTAGAACGGCAACAAATGCTCCATAGCGATTGGCACGTTTCCACAACATTCCGCCAACTATCATGATGCCCATAAAGGCCGCAATGGTTTCTACAAATAAAAAGGCAGACAGCACATTCTTTACAAATAGGGCAAACAATATTGCCAGGGAAGTCAATACCACGCCTGAAATCCTGCCAACACGAAGCAATTGCTGATCGTGCGCGCTTGGATTCAGGTATGGGAGGTACAAATCTTTGGCGAACAAGGCGCCAAGATTCACCATGAAATTGGAACAGGAAGACATATTGGCTGCGAGAACACAGGCGATCATCAATCCGGTCAATCCGGGGCCCAGCAAGACTCTGGAGGCATAACCAAATGCGTGTTCAGGATCTTCCAGCTTTGCTCCGGTCTTAATCACCAGTGCTGCTACGACCAAGCCAGTAAGTGCCCAGCCAATTGTCACCAGACGCTTGACAAAATTGCCGTATGTATGGCCGATCCTCCCTGCGATTTCCGAATTCCCGGTGGCAATCATGCTCATCATATGGGGCTGAGCGGTAATTCCTACCACCCCATTGAGCGCCAACATCAAAATAGTGAACATTCCCAATCCGCTGTCCTCACTGAAGAGGAGAAAAAAATCTTCTGGTAAGACACGCCTCATTTCAGCAAAGCCTCCAACTTCTGTTAAGCCAAGTGGAATCAGCAAAAAAGAAAGCACAATGATCAGAATCGCCTGGACAAATTCCGTATGGGCAGCAGCCGTCAGTCCTCCAAAAAAACTGTAAATCATAAATGCCAATGCCATCCCAATGACCACCATGTTTGAGGAGATGACTTCTCCACTCGCAATGGCAATGACTTTGGCAGCTCCCTGGAGCATTACACCCATCACAAATACAAAAAAGACAATGGCAAAAATGGTGTAGAATAACCCCATTCTCCTGCCATATCGATCAGCAACCATTTCTGCAATGGTCGTTCGACCGCTTCTTCGATACCAGGGGGCCAGCAACCAATAGAAAGGTGTTATCAGCATATTCTTCCACTGATACCAAATCGTCGCAAAGCCTCCCGAAAAACTGGCCCCTGCCTGGGCAACTGGCATCTCAGCATGCGTGCCAGCGCCAAAAGATTGCCCCATCAAGGTCCACCAGCGGAGCTTTCTCCCTCCCATAAAATATCCTTCGCTAGAATCTGTTTTTCTGGAAATCCACAATCCGAAGGCGGTAATTCCGAGAAAGTATGTGAGTAAGACTGTGAGGTCAAGGGGATTCATGAGCGGAGGATTGGGGTACTGGGGGACTAAGTTGTTGGGTTACTGGGTTGTTGGGGTATTCGGGATTTGGTTTGACTGAAGGGATTCTTTCTTGTTGATGGGTTGATTGTGAGAGAATGAAGGACTGGGGTAAGGTAGGAAAAATTACGCTGTTTGTACCTTTTGGCTAGAAGTCTCGTACATCATCCTTATGCAACCTCATCAGAATATACAGATCCCTGCTTCAGAATGCGAGATGACGGCGGTCCATGCATCAGGACCGGGGGGGCAACATGTGAACAAGGTTGCCTCAGCGATTCAGCTTCGTTTTGATATCATGGCTTCCAGCCTGCCTCCTGACATCAAGACAAAACTGATCAACTACAAAGACAAGCGGATTACCAATGATGGCGTGATTCTGATTAAAGCTCAAAATAATCGGAGCCAGCTTCAAAATCGGGAAGAAGCACTTAAGCGGTTGAATGCCCTGATCAAATCAGCGACCAAACCTGTGAAGGTTCGGAAGGCGACAAAACCCAACAAAGGTGCAGTCAAAGCCCGACTGAAGGCAAAATCCCATCGGTCAGCTATCAAAAAGCTACGTGCTAAGGTCGATCTGGATGATTGATCAATGATATTCTCTGACGACAGCTTCTAGTTCAATCATCATTTGGTGAAGGGATGTTTTCCGCCCTTGATCCGTATTGATTTGAAGTGCCATCGAGTAATTTTGGTCAGGGAAATACTCAATCTGGGTCACAAAACCTGGCATCATCCCTGAATGACCATAGCTGATTTGTTCGCCATTTTTCCAGGTAAAATTGGCAAAACCATAGCCAGTTTCGGCGGCTTGACCCGTTTTGACATCCACCACCCTTAGCATTTCCTGATGGAGATGCCGATCCAGAATCTGACCTGAATGAAGCAGGAATATCCATTTGGAGAGGTCTTCGACATTGCTGACCAGGCCGCCGCCCGTCCATTCGAACTGTGGATTCATGGCGTATTTGCCATCTGATACGACCTTTTGAGGGAGACCAAAGAAGTTATTGCTTCCAATATATCCCTGTACCAATCCTGGCAATTTTGGCTGGGTCGAGGGGTAGGTATGCGACAAGTGATGTGGCTCCAATATCTGTGTTTGCAGCAAATCATAGAATGGTTGGCCGCTCATTTTTTCAATCAACATCCCCAGTAGCAGATAATTGGTATCAGAATAACTCCATCCCTCTCCAGCCGGATGGACAGGGGCTTTGTTCAGAACATAGGAAAGCCGATCCTTTGGGGAAAAGGTCGCCAGGGGATGTTGTGTGATATAGGAGAGAAACTCTTGTTGAAAAATATAGCGAGGCATGCCCGATGTATGCGTCAGCAACATGCGAATGCTCAGTTTGTCTGCTTCAGGCAATTGGCGCATCCATTCTTCTTCTGGAAAGTAGTGCAACAGACGTTCGTCCAACTCGATCTTCTCTTCTTCAACCAATTGTAACAGCACAGCGGCGACAAAGGTTTTTCCTGTACTGCCTAGCAACATTTGTCCACCTTTCGGCATTACTTGTTGGACTTCCTTATCCGCAAAGCCGCCTGCGATACTGATCTGTCTGTCCTGGCCAAAATAGACAGCAAGCGTAGCCCCTGGCATGTCATGAGTCGCAATAAGTGTGTCTAGTTTTGCCTGAAGAGCCAGTGTAAGGGCCTGTTGGGCAGACATCTGACGCAGTCCGATCAGACTCATGTAGATCCATAGAAAGGAGATGAAAGTTCTCATTTTATGTGTATTTGGAGACAAAGGTAGTAGAGAATTGATCTGCAAAGTTGTGAATTTTGCCTCCAAATCTTCTGGCCCGTTTCCTGGAGGAAAGCCTGTTTTCTTCTCTTGCTAAACAGCTATATACTTGGGATATTTACACAAAACAAATTTGAAAGTTATGTCTACCCGACGTTTGGCAGCCATCATGTTCACAGATATCGCAGGATATACCGCCATGATGCAAGCAGATGAATCGAAAGCGATGCAGGTTCGTCAGCGACACCGTCAAGTATTTGAGCAATATCATCAGGAATATCAGGGAACCATCCTTCAGTATTTCGGCGATGGTACCTTGAGCATATTTGACAGTGCGATAGATGCTGTCAAGTGTGGAATCGATATGCAGGCAGCGTTTCAGCAAGAGCCGCATGTCCCGCTGAGGATTGGAATCCACACGGGTGATATTCTCTACTCAGCGGATGAAGTAGCTGGAGATGGTGTCAATGTCGCTTCCCGGGTTGAATCTCTTGCTGTACCCGGAAGTGTGTTTTTGTCAGAAAGTGTGTACGGATATCTCAAGAATCAGGTTGAGATTCCTGTACAATCGATGGGAGAATTCTCCTTCAAGAATGTGGAGGAACCAATGGAGGTGTATGCTGTGGCGCGAGAAGAGTTGGTGATTCCAGAACCCAAAAACCTGACAGGAAAATTCATCAAACATCGGCGACCCGGACAGCAATCGTTGCTACAACGCATGCCTATTTGGGCCAAATATGTAGGCGGGTTTGCTCTGTTTCTCCTATTGGCTCCCATTATCTATTTTCCTCTCTTGCAGATTACTTCCAGCTCAGCGGCAGAAGAACAAGGCGACATGATTGTTGTGACAGATGAAATGGGGCATACCTCCGAGCACATGATGGTAAAGGCAGAAGATAAAACCCGATTTTACCTCACGCCATTTGACAATGCTACCGGAGATAGCAGCCTGAATTGGATGACAAGAGGCTTCCCCTATGCCTTAGGGATGGATTGGGACCAGGACCCTTTTGTTTTTAGTATCTTTTCAGAATTAGCAAAACCCAAATCGCTGAATGAGGAGATAGATAATGCAAAAAAATACAATTGTGAATATGTCCTGAAAGGGAGGGTCGAACAAACAGATAGCAGCTATCGAATCCACATCAATACCTATCGTGTGGACAATGGGCACATGAAGTCAGGACAAGTGTATGAGCATTCAGATATATTTTCTTTGCTGGATACAGTCAGCCTTAACACCAAATTGGCAATGGGGATTTCGCCGGAGCACCTTGCGCACGTCAAGGATTTGCCCATTCGACAATTTCTGACGCATTCAGAAACAGCATTTGAGCATTTTGGCTGGGCATTGTACAATCGGATTTATGTCAACTTTTTTCCTCTCAAATCTATTGAAGCGGCGATTGAAGCTGATTCTACTTTTGCCTGGATGTGTAGATATGGAAGTTATATGAATCATCGCTACCATATCAGCAAGAAGAATGCGGAAAAACTGAGCTTTCAGGCGATGAGGCATCGAAAGCGCTTGCCCAAGGATTTCGAGGCTGAGATTCGGCAATTGCATTATCAAGTGACAGGGCAGCCAGAGAAGGCCCTACAACTGGCTGAGATTCAGGTAAAGCTTCACCCTGACAATTCTGACTATCAAAGAAATTTGATCAGTGGGTATTTTTTACGGGATCAATATGAGAAGGCACTGGAAGTAATCGGGAACATCCGCAATATGACAGACAATCCAGAAGAGGAAGTCAGAGCAGAATACATGTCTTTATGGCGTTTGGGAAAAATCGAAGCGGCCATATCGATCGTTGAATCATACTTATCTTCCAATCCCGATGTAGAGGAATCGATTGTGGAACTAGGTCTTCTATATACCCAAGCCCAGGAATGGGACAAAGCCACCAATCAAATTGAGCAAGCGATCTTAATGAATCCTGAAGACGAGTCATATCCTCGTCTGTTGAAGTATGTACAGTTTGCGAAAGACTCTTTGCCCCTCAAGCCAGCAAACTGGTTCAAGGAATTTGAAGGAAGATATTGGATCAAGCATTATGCCTCCTTTGAAATGCAGGTTGTCGAGATGAATGGGAACCTGCTGACTCAAGCAACCAATCAATCCAAATTCCAGCTCTTCCCGATAGGGTCTGATTTGTTTACAGGAATGATTGATTATCGCGAAAAGTTTGTGAGGGATGATCGGGGGCGGGTGATAGGAACAGAGACAAATGATATGGGATATTCGATTCATCCTTCCATCAGGATACCGGACGAGATGCTGAGAGGAATTGAACTGTTCAGAGAAAGGAAGTTCTCGGAGGCAAGGCCCATCCTCGCGACTGAAGCAAAGGGGTACCCGGATCATCTTTTTCTGAGTCGCATGGTCCAATATATCGACTTTCGGACTGATTCTACCTCACAGGAAGATCGACAAACCTACACAGACCTGGAGGGAACATATGTGTTTACCCGCAATGAATCTATAATTCTTACGCTAAGTCTTGACGAGCAGGGACAGATTTCTTACACAAACAACCAAACTTCAGGTCGGGACCCCAATGTGCTGTATGAATTTGAGAAAGACCATTTCATGAGTTTGGTCAGTCTGGGAAGTACCTTTCAATTTCGCCGTAAGCATGGAAGAATTGTTGAATTGACCGTGTGGGCCAAAGATGATGAGATGGTATTCAAGAAGCAGTGAGAAGGCAGAATCAGCAGAAAAACAGAGGATGGCTGCTTGCCAACACCTTGTTAGCAAATCTCTCTTTCATTCTTCCTCCCATTGTAGAGAATTGACCATATGCTTGACTTCTTCTTTCATATAAGTAATGACAGGGAGAAGAGAATCATTTTTTAGTGCTGTTTGAAAATAGAAAGACATCATCATGACATGCTGCTCAGTGGAATCATACAAAAAAACCTGGGCTGGGGTGCCCACATTGCCATAAATCTCAAAAAAGGTTCCTTCGCCAGCTTCGGCAGATAATGGGGATGGGACAATTTGTGTGGCTTGTTTGCTATGTTTATAGATCATCTTGCGATATTCCTCAAAATGAGTGCTTCGTGTTTTTTGGCTTTCTTCTACATTGCGATAGGTGATGTGCCATTTAAGATCATAAGGAGGAAAAGAAATATCCACCCAACAAGAGTCAGATTGATTCCGACTAATTTCTCCATACCCAGGATAAAAAAAGGTGAACGGACAGCTCTCATTCTGAAACAGGCGGTATTGACGCGCTTCGGGAGCTGGGATCTCGATGCGGTGAAATCCATGTGCACGGGGGTAAGGCGTATAAGAGTTACAAGCTGAAAGAATCAGAAGAAGGGGGATGAGGAGATACAGAGAGAGAGGGGAAAAGGAATAGAAACGAGAAGAGGTATGCAAATGCTTGTTTTTCATATGTCGGGTTCGAATGTGTTGGGTCAAATATCGCAAGAACCAGCCAATGTACAGACCTTTTTATCGATCACTGTTAAAACAAAAAATTCAATGAATTGATTATCAGGAATTTGTTTTGGCTGGCTCCCCCTGGAACAATGAGTTCTTTTTTTTCTGTGAATTCCTTCTTGCCAACTCATCTCCTCAAGTGGGGGCTACAAATCTCTTGGAAAAGAGAGAATGGTCTATTCCGCAGCACTGATTTCTTATACAACAAATGAGACGTTATTTCCCCTATATCCCTTCTATTCTTCCCTGAGGACTTCTTCTTCCTGAATCTCGAATTTTACCTGAGTGATTCTGTGTTTGCTTACGCCTTCGACATGCAAGGCATAATGCTGATACTGGATGATCTCCCCTGTAGCCGGAATCTTTCCATGAAGTTCCAGGATCAATCCTCCAAGGCTGTCACTGTCTCCACGCGCATCTTCAAAAGTCTGTTCTTCCAGATTGAGAATTTTCTTCACATCAATCAAAGAAATCCTTCCTTCGAAAATATAGGTCTTCTCATCTACCTGCGTATAGACCCAATCTTCACTGTCAAATTCATCATTGATTTCTCCAAAGATTTCTTCAATAATATCCTCCAATGTGATGATGCCAGCAGTTCCCCCGAACTCGTCCACGACCACAGCCATATGTAAGCGTTGAGTTTTGAACTCTTCCAGGAGGGCATCGATTTTCTTGCTTTCGGGGACGAAGTAGACTTCCCGCATCACCTCGCTGATCGGGACAGGTTTGCTGTTTTCCTTGAGATAGGGCAGGAGGTCCTTGATATGGAGTACCCCTCTGATATGATCCAGATTCTCTTCATAGACAGGGAGTCTGCTCAGGCTATGGGTGCGAATCAAGTCCACCAATTCATCAAAACTCAAGTGCATCTCTACCGCAACCACATCCACCCTTGCCCGCATGACACTCTTGACGGTGATATTGCTAAAGTTGACAATGCCCTTGAGGATTTCTTGTTCATCCTTATCCTCTTCTGGATCAGTGGTAAGGGCGATGGCATGCCGAAGATCGTCTCTGGAAGCGAATTCTTCTTTGAGCTTCACGCGTTTTTCGATAAAACTGGTTCCTTCGATCAGAAGTTTGGCGAGAGGAGTAAAAAACCATTGAAGCCCCTCCATCGGAATGGCCAGAATCTGTACCATTCTCACATGATTGCGCGTAGCGTATACTTTGGGAATAATTTCACCAAAAAACAACAGCAAGCTGGTGATCAGAACAACTTCAACCAAAAACTTCAGAGAATCATCCCATGCGTAGGTCCTGGACCAAATTTGCATCAGATTGGAAGCGACCAGAATGGCACCGACATTCATAAAGTTGTTCGTGATCAGAATGGTCGCCAGCAACTTCTTGGGTCTATTGATCAGCCGCCAGACACGTTGCGCCCTGGCAGAATCATCATCCTTGAGGTCTTTGATTTCAGCTTTGGTGAGAGAAAAGAAAGCGGCTTCTGAACCAGAGGCGAAGAAAGAGGCTGCAATCAGCAGAATGAATAAGATATATTGACCAATTTGAGTCAACAATCCAGTCCAATCGGTCTGAAGTAGAATAACACTCGCTAAATTCCCAGGCTCCGGGTCCACAGTTTTTTTATATTAAAACGGCAAATCGTCCATTCCTGTTGCAGGATCAACAGGGGAACTCTGAGGTGATGAGGTTTGAGGAGAGGAATTGGCCGCTACATCCTTCTGGACAGGCTGAGGAGGTGTGGCCGCTGAAACCGGCGAGACTGGCTGGGAGAATTCTCCACCGCCTACTGGTCTACCATCCAGCAAAATCAGTTTTTGCCCCTCTACTAAGGTACGACTCCGCTTTTCTCCTTCTGGCGTTTCCCATTGCTGGGTCCGAATGCGTCCTTCTATACATACAGTAGATCCTCGCTTACAATATTTGGAAGCAATCTCAGCTTGACCTCTCCAAAGATTGACACTGACCCACTCTGTTCGATCCTGAAAATTACCCTCCTTATTACGGACACGATCTGTACACGCAAGTCGGATTGTCATATAAGCAATTCCCTGATCGAGGTACTTCAATTCGGGTTCGTGGCCCAAATTGCCAATGAGTGTAACCCGATTCAAACCGTATTTTGCCATTGTTCAAATATCTTCAGCACTGCTCGTGCAAAAGCAAAAGTAGCAATTTTTTCTGTAGAAATGAATTGGCACCCTTCCCATACTGCTGACTGAGAATCTGCCAGCTGATAAACCCGAATCATCATGTCGAAATGGGTAAATACATGCTTCAGGCCAAATAAATAGGGTCCTCCATAGGAAGAGGTGCTGACTTTCCATTGCTTCTGATCGACTTCTTCATTGGGAATTTCCCACAGGCCTCCCCACAACCCTTCTGTTGGTCGTTGTCTGATGACAAATTCACCTTCACGATTGATCACAAGATAAAAATGGAAAAATCGTATCTTCCGTTTGAGTTTTTTCTCCTTATATGGAAGCAAGTGTATGATGCCTTCTTGCCGCGCTTTGCACACCGCTTCGAGGGGACAAATCAGACAGGCAGGCTTGCTTGGGGTGCAGATAGTAGACCCAATGTCCATGATCCCATTGTTGAATGATCGGGAATCGACCCCCTCTACCCACTGATCTATGATGTGTTGAAAGGACTTGCGCGTTTTTTGCTGATCAATGGGCGAAAAATCTCCCAGTATCCGGCTCATCACCCGCAATACATTTCCATCGATCACACCGGTCTGATTGCCAAATGCAAATGATCCTATTGCCCGGGCTGTGTAGGGGCCAACACCCTTTAATTTTATCAGTTCTGTATGATGGTTCGGAAATTGCCCTGCCAATTCTCCTACGATATGCCTGGAAGCCGCGTGCAGATTCCTTGCTCGACTATAATATCCCAGGCCTTCCCAATACTTCAACACTTCATCCAGTTCCGCCTTTGCCAGTGCCTGTACATTGGGAAACCGCTCAATGAAGCGGTAATAATAGGCTATTCCGGTTTCGATTCTGGTTTGTTGAAGAATGACTTCTGATATCCAGATCAGATATGGGTCTCGGGTATCCCGCCAGGGAAGGTCCCGCCCTTGCTTGTCAAACCATTGAACTATTTTGGAGCCGATCACTGTGTGAGGGGTATGGGATAACATGAGTGCCTACTAGATTGCAAGTAGCTGATCGCAAAAAACAAATTATCTGTGTATTTTCGTTAATGATAACCTTCTGGATGATTGTTTACTTAACCTCTTAACAAATGAAAGCTTGCATATTCCCTATTCTCCTCTTCTTGTTGGGGGCCTTGATGCTTCCTGCTCATCTTTCTGCCCAAAAGTTCCCCAACCTGGACAAGAGTTCTCTGGATATCGCTTCATTTCCTAAACGAGGCGCCAATAAAGTTGTTCGTGTCACCTATAGCCGACCCTTCAAAAATGACAGGGAAATCTTTGGCGGCAAGGTCAAGTATGGAAAAGTGTGGCGATTGGGAGCCAATGAAGCTTCTGAAATCACCTTCTACAAAGATGTCACCATCGACGGACAATCCATCAAAGCGGGGACATATGCCCTGTTTGCCATTCCCAATGAAACGGAATGGACCATCATTTTTAATTCCAGACTCAACCAATGGGGCGCATTTACTTATAAAGAGAAACATGATGTTGCCAGAGTTACAGCTAGTGTTTCAACCGCAGATGAAATTCTCGAAAATTTCTCCATCAGCTTTGACAAGAATTCAGGAGGTGCGACCATGTACTTCGGCTGGGATCTGACCATTGCGGCCCTTCCGATGAAATTTTAGAAACTGTCTTGATTTTGGTTTTTGTCTAAAGAAGGCAGGATTTATGTTAGAGACTGTTTGGGAATGTGTACTGAGAATTTTCAGGGTGTATTTTTTTCTCAGACAAGGCTCTTTTTTGTTCTCATAGTGGTGCTATGGGAACAAAAAAAGCCACTGAATGAGGAAAA
>JBCCGK010000185.1:0-12729 GCA_039029315.1 Bacteroidota bacterium
ATTGATCAAGTGGGTCAAGAAGACCTTGGGTTGGGTGCTGGAAATCGTAGTGAGAACAGACAAACAAAAGCAGTTTGAAGTCTTGCCCAAGCGTTGGGTAGTCGAAAGAACCTTCGCTTGGTTTGAATCTTACAGAAGATTAAGCAGAGATTATGAGTACAGCCCTGACACACATGAAATGATGGTCTATCTAGCCACCATTAAGCTGATTATCAATAGAATGACAAGAATAATGCAGAGCAAAGAATCCAAAATGTTTCAATCAATAAATCAGTACCGTCTCTTTATTCTCAGAAACTGTATAATTCCATTCCTGAGTCTCATACCGACTCTTTTCCATCACAGCGCCCCGCTCTCCATCCTCCGGCACTTGAATATCTATGGTCATGCTACTGTTATACTTGATACTTGCTCCACCACGAATCGTTCTTTGATTTGTCTTTTGGAAAATTACTACAAAAAAGGAATCTGAACAGGATTAACGGAGTCCTTCCAAACCATCCTCTTTGCATCCCAATTTGATAAAAGAGTCCATAAGAAGAGTGCCCTCCAAATTAGCCCTGTCAAGCTCGGGATCTCCGAGATATTGCCTTTGGAGAGAAAGCGAGAAAAGGTCCATTCTGAGTTGATGCGTTTTTGTTCGGCTTCTTTGAGTCTTTGGTAATCACGAATAAAGAAAACCTTGAATTTTGGCTCAAGCCAGGACGCAAATTCTAAAGCAATGTCTACATGAGCGTATGTTCCACCATAGCGACCAGATTTAGTAAGTATTCCAATAGGTTTGACTAATTCAATGTACCTATTAATGGTAACTGGATTGCTATTACTGAGGGATTCAGATCTAAAGGGGGTGAAATCATCCCCTTTAAAATCTGGATTGTGTAATTCTTCCCAGGCTTAGAGAAAAAGGATAGTAGAATTATTTCTAAGCCAATTTCTGATTACTTCTCTGGATCGTTGGCCGGATCTTCTTTTGGCGATATCAGTCAATGAAATAAAGTCTTCCTGGTTGATTTGCTTGATACGAATCTCAAGACCAAGGATATTGATACTGTCTGCCATGAGGTATGGATCTGTAAAACTAAACCTATCTAATTCAATAGGTTTGGTGGCAATTTGAAAAGAGGCAGGTTCTTACTTCCCAAATTGCTGAAAATTAAGAACCAAGGGAAATATTGATCAGCCTTTGTTTACTGATTTTTGCAAAGGAGTGCTGACACTCTTCTTTGAAATTGTCTGGCTCTCTCAAGCCGACTAGTAGACCACATTCATTCGCAACATTTAGTATAAAAACACTCAAAGGTGTTAAAAACAAAAAAAGCACTCACAACAATATCGCTGTAAGTGCTTGATAGAAAGTGTGGGAACTACTGGACTCGAACCAGTGACCCCCTGCTTGTAAGGCAGGTGCTCTGAACCAACTGAGCTAAGCTCCCTGTGTAAATGAACGCCTGTTTTTCAACAGCCCTGCAAAGGTAGGAGAGGCTTTTTATTCTTGCAAACATTTTCCTGAATTTCTTCTCGAATCGTGCAAAAAAGATTTTTTATCGGATATTATGAAACTTCCACAATCAATTTGCGTAACAAAAACACAAATACAAACCCTAAGCTTGCTCAAGCAATGTGCGGCTGGATGCCCGAACGTGTGGCGGTTGGCCTGAGTGCTGGCCTTGGTTGGGGTTGAGAGAAACGAAATCCCGAGAATCGGGACTTGATTTTTTGGTACTTTTTCATCAAGGAAAAAGTACATCAAGCCAAAAAAATAACTTTTTCCCTATGACACCTCAACAACAAAAACGAATCGGCAGATTCCTCAGCCTCCTCCTCCGGCACCGACCAGAAATCCTGGACCTCGACCTCGACCAACAAGGCTGGACGGATGTAGACACCTTGCTCCACAAACTCTCCAGCACGGACAAAGCCATCTCACGAGAAGAACTAGACCTCATCGTCGCAGAAAATCCCAAAAAGAGATATGCCTTCAATGACGACAAATCACGCATCCGAGCCCAGCAAGGACATTCCGTGACAGTAGATCTTGCCTATGAGCCAAGTCCCCCCCCGGAATACCTCTATCACGGAACAGTCAGTAAGTTTGTCGGAAGTATCCGATCCCAGGGCCTACAAAAAGGCAAGCGACATCATGTACATCTCTCCCCGGATCGGGACACAGCCATCAATGTCGGCCAAAGACGAGGAAAACCCGTCATTCTGACGATCCGCGCAGGTGCCATGCATCGTGCTGGATACCCCTTCTACGTGAGTGGAAATGGCGTTTGGCTGGCAGATGAAATCCCACCAGAATTCATCGAGAATTGATCATTCAGAAGTGGGCCTCTTCTTCTTTCGTCTCATATAACGAATCAAAGCCCACATACCGCCTCCGACGATCAGCAACAAGGGCCAGATGTGTGAAAAAGCAATGATCACTGCCAAAACCCCCTCCCAGCCAGATACCAGCCCCCCTCCTATTTTGCTCCAGAATCCTGGCTTCTGATAGGTCTCAAACTCCGTCCGCTGTTCCATAAACACCTGGATGGTACTGAGACTGATCTGGTTCTGCAAATATTTCAACCTCCCCTCACGCGATTCAATTTCTTCCCGAATCTTTCGGATGGCTTCTTCTAGTTGGATGATTTCCTCTACTGTCTTAGCTTTTTGAAGAAAGCTGATATAGCGTTCTTCGGCAGCCTTTTTGGTTTTGAGGCGTGTTTCAATGTCGATGTATTCTTCGCTCACGTCTCGGGCAGAAACCTGACGATTGTGAACATGGCTGGCCAGACCAGCGATTTCCTGCATCGTTCCTTCAAACTGTGTATTCGGAACCCGTATCACCAACTCATTGCTGATGTTATAGGAAGAGGTTCGTTCTTGTTCCCGGGAAATATATCCTCCTTTTTGGGCAACAAGTCTAAACAAAGAGGATCGACTTTGTTGATAATTGTCTACTTCCAGGCTGATATGCCCTTCGCGAATGATGTATTTGCCGGTCAGAGCGGCTTGTTCTTCAGCTGTGCCCTTTGCTTCTAATTGTCTTGGCTCAAGCTCCGGCACCTCTGTATTCAATTCCTGTACCTGTACCGGAATCGAGTCAGAACCAGAGTGGCAAGCATTGATCAATAGAAGGATCAACAAAGAGAGGAGAAATAGGCTGTGTTTTTTCATCAGAATCAAGAATAACTGCTTAAGGTACAGACAAGATAGAAAAACTCCCCTTTTTCCATAATCGCAAGATCCCACTGATGGGTATTAGGCATTTCGCCAGCCTTTTCTCATCTTTGGGGTTCAATTTAGCGTTCTTTTTGACCCCATCCCCTGGAGTTCCTATTCATTCAATCAAGATCAACGAAAACTTCTCATGCGTACACGAATTGCAGCCGGAAACTGGAAAATGAACCTTACAGCCGAGGAGGCTCAAGCCCTTGCCTTAGCCCTTGTCGCGAATCTTTCTGATTATCAAGGAAATGCCAAGATGATTTTGAGTCCACCCTTTCCTTATCTCAGTCAAATTGTGGCGACGACTGCCTCCAAATCTGATCTCATTTCTGTTGCCGCACAGAATGTCCACCAGAAAGCCAAGGGTGCATATACCGGGGATACTGCCGCAAGTATGATTGCTTCTGTCGGGGCTACACATGTGATCATTGGCCACTCAGAGCGACGAACGTACTATCAGGAGAGTAATGCGCTTCTTGCTTCCAAAATTGACATTGCCCTAGCGAATACGCTTGTTCCCATTTATTGTATTGGAGAAACCCTCGAACAAAGAGAAGCTGGTCAGACGCTTGATGTCATACGCGCTCAGGTAGAGGAAGGATCTTTTCATTTGTCTGAGGCAGATTTCAGCAAGCTGATCGTTGCCTATGAACCTGTGTGGGCAATTGGAACAGGCAAAACAGCAAGCCCAGATCAAGCACAGGAGGTACATGCCTTTATTCGTGGGCTGATCTCGGACAAATATGGAGCCAGCATCGCAGATGACACAACGATTCTCTATGGAGGAAGCGTAAAGCCAGCAAATGCTGATGATCTATTTGCCCAGCCAGACATAGATGGAGGCCTGGTAGGAGGAGCCAGTCTCAAACCGGATGCATTCACAGCCATTATTCAAGCACTCGGATAAGGCATCATAGGGATCGATTTCTCAGGTGATGAAGCCATGCCGAAGGTTCTGAGAGGAAACAACCATTTCAAATCAAAGACAGTATGTTCAAAACAAGCCTTTTCTTTCTGATCATAGTGTTGGGACTGCAGTTCCCAATAGCTTTCTCTCAGGAAATCGATCCTGTTGTTCGCTTTTCGGAGACCATCAAAGCCGAAGATTTACAATCTCATATATATTTTCTGGCAGATGATCTTCTGGAAGGTCGGGAGACAGGAGAAAGAGGCATGCATCTGGCAGCCTTGTATATCAAGACCCGTTTTATGCGATTTGGGCTGACATCAGGGGTTCCGGACAATGGCTTTTATCAGAACTTTTTCATGGAAAGGACAGTCATAGAGGAAGCCAATATGAGGCTGGGAGAGACTCAATGCCAATTCAGAGATCATTTCTTCACTTTCAATAGCAGCATGCCAGACTCTCTCGAAGGCAAGTTGGAGTTTGTTGGCTTTGGCCTGAATACAGTCACCTATGACAATCTTCAGCATGCCAAACTCAAGGGGAAAATCGCTGTCGCTTTTGCAGGCAGCCCAACAGAGACTGAGGACAAGAAGCGCATGTATGATCAGGTAAAAGAATGGAGTGAAAGAAAAGAAGGAGTTGAAAATGCTGGCGCCAAAGCCATGCTGATGATTGTCCCGGACAAAACGTACAAAACCATCTCTCGATTTGCCCGAAGAAGGTCTATGCGTATTTCTGATGGAAAAGACTCAGGGATTCCACTGATATTTGTTCAGGAATCTGCGGCTGCCTCCCTTTTTCAAAAGGCCAAGATAGATCCGGCAGTTCTGATGGATCAATTGGCGACAAGTGACGAGCTCCCCAAAGTCAAGTTGCGCAAGTCTTCCTTCAAATTAACAGCCAAGGTAGACCGAACCTCTAACAAGGCCATGAAT
Source organism: Bacteroidota bacterium (assembly GCA_039029315.1). Classification (GTDB taxonomy): domain Bacteria; phylum Bacteroidota; class Bacteroidia; order J057; family J057; genus JBCCCJ01. The sequence continues at coordinate 5,059 of JBCCGK010000185.1, forward strand.
GTGTTGGGATACCTGGAAGGCAGTGAAAAAGCCGACGAACTCCTGATCATTACCGGACATTTCGATCACATCGGCATCAGTCGGAAAGGCGAGGTGAACAATGGTGCTGACGATGACGCATCAGGCACATCAGCAGTCCTGGAACTGGCAGAAGCATTCTCCCTTGCTGCCAAAGCTGGCCATCGACCCAAAAGAAGCATCCTGTTCATGACCGTATCCGGGGAAGAAAAAGGCCTTCTAGGGTCAGATTTTTATACAGAACATCCCATCTATCCTCTGGACAAAACCATTGCCAATCTCAACATTGACATGATTGGTCGAATTGGAAAGGAATACCTCAATTCAGCGGATTCATCTAACTATATATACGTCATCGGTGCAGACAAACTAAGCTCAGAACTCCACAGCATCAATGAGCAAGCCAATGATCAGTACACCCAACTGAAACTGGATTACAAATACAATGATGAGAATGATCCCAATCGATTTTACTACAGAAGTGATCATTACAATTTTGCCAAAAACGGAATTCCAGTCATCTTTTACTTCAACGGCACGCACAAAGACTATCACAGACCAGGAGATGATCCCGAAAAGATTGGATATGAAAAAGCTGCGAAAGTAACCCGACTCGTCTTTGCAACAGCTTGGGAATTAGCCAATCGGGATAGCAGAATCATTGTGGATCAGGAGGGGAAATAACAGAATTTTCTTCCTGATGGGGGTCACCATCTGGATCTTCTGCCCACAGATTTGAGCTCATTTCCCATCTCTCCAAATCAAGGGCAACCTCATATTTATGAAGATGATTCACACGAGCTCTCAAACGGGAGACGGGAGAGCTTCGCGTGAGCGAATCTTGAATAACAGGAGAAGATTCTGAATGCGTCACCTCTTTCTCAGCCGGCGCAAAGGGCTTGGGAGCAGTACGGCTGTGGTATTTCCCCTCCAAAGCCAGTCTGTTGATCAATAAACAACACAACAAATATCCTAACAAAACAACTGCGCCTGAATGCAGAAGTGTTCGGAATTGCGACATAGATTTAACGTTTGATGTTTGAGTTTGATGTCTTTGCTTGCATCAGCATGCATCTCAAAGGTCAAACTTTACCCATTGCCATACATCACGAAAACCCACGAATCAAAAAATCGGTGGTTTTCCACCATATGAGGGAGGGGGAGAAATTGTATCTTTGAGAAAGTCCTCCGATCATGAAATGTTTCCCTCATACTCCTCTGGACATTCTTTTTTTTCTGGCATTCCTGATCGCGTGCACATCAGGCATCTCCCAAACAGCAGAACTTGACAGCCTAAAAGCAACCTTATCAGTGGCCGAAAGCGACTCTTTTCTGGCAAGTTCTCTGGCGCATATTGGGATCAAACACAGCTTGCGTTCTGAAAAAGACTCTGCCGAAAAATATTTTAGACAAGGCATGATACTTTGCCAGACACTTCCCGGCCCTCAACCCACAGCGTCCTTATACAAAAACTTTGGCACACATTTTTTCCTCTTTGGCGCATATGATTCAGCTGAGTGTTATTATCAAGCGGGATTGAATCGTTTGAAAAGAAATAAATTAAAAGGAGTGGAATGGGCGAACATCTTGTTGGGCCTGGGAAATATTGCCAGTTATCGAGATGATGTCCAGAAGGCCATTGATTATTGGATAGAGGCCGCGGGGCTACATGATAGCTTGAATGTCCCAATCAAAAATCTGAAGGTGTTTGCCAATCTCGGAAGTGCTTTTTCCATGCTCCAACACTTTGATCGTTCAGAATATTATTTTGCCAAGGCGATTCCGCTGGCAGAAAAGAAAGGAGATCTGCGGGCATTGACAATCTGTTATGGAGGATTGGGGGGAATTTATGAGAAACAACGTAGATGGGCAAAGGCCGATTCCTGCTTTCAAGAATGTCTGGAACTTGCCCAGCAATTGAAGGAAGCGCGTCCCTATCGATTGGCATACTTTGGGAGGGGAAAAATACTGCTGGGTCAGGAGCGATATGAGGAAGCCATTCAGCAGTTCCAGCTATCTCTTCAATACGCCAGTTCAAACTATGATCAAGCCCTGGCCTATTTGCGTATAGGGATGGCTCAACACCAACTCGGGCTATATGCACACGCAGACCAAAGCTATTTGCTTGCTCAGCAGCTTTTTCAGGAAGCTGGCGTCATCGATAACATCATCGAACTATGGAAACATATAACAGAAAACAAGGTCAGGCAAGGAGATTTTGAAGCTGCATTTGAGTATTTCCAACGCTACTATCGCAAAGCTGATTCCATGGCTCAGGAGAAATCGAAGCAACGATATGAAGAAGTAGAAACAAAGTTCAGAACCGAACAACAAAAACTGGAAAATCTGAGACTTCAATCTGCCAATACACAACAAAAATTAGAACTTCAACATGCTCAAGCTCAAGCCAGACAACGATTATTGTTGGTGGTTCTATTAATTGGGCTGCTACTGGGTCTGTTAATTGGCTTTGTATTATATCGCAGATCTACCGAACAAAAACGCAGGATCGCAGAGCAGGCTGCTCAATTGCACAGAAGACAAATCGAGCATTTGCAGCAAACCCAAAAAATCGCAGCGATGCAGGCCATGGTTGCTGGACAGGAAACCGAGCGACACCGATTGGCCAGAGATTTACATGATTCACTTGGAGGCTTATTGTCTTCCGTGCAATTGAATTTTGCAAGGTCAGCGGAAAACAGGCTTGAGAGTCAAGAAGATGAATCATTCAGTAAAGCGATGCTATTGTTACAAAAGGCAAGCAAAGAGATCCGGGATACCGCTCACAACCTCATGCCAGCCAATTTGATGAATTTTGGATTGATTGCTGCCTTGGAGGATTTTTTTGAGGAAATTAATTTTGCCGAAACCCTCTCTATCGAATTCCAGCCCTATGGCATGGACAGTCGCTTGCCAGACATCTATGAGCGATCTCTGTACAGAATCATCCAAGAGTTACTCAACAATATTCTCAAACATGCTCAGGCCAAAGAAGTCTTGATTCAGTTATTCAAAAAAGGAGATCGCCTGCATCTGACAGTTGAGGATGATGGCATTGGCTTTGATCTGGATCAGGTATCTCAAGGACCACATTTTGGGTTGAATACGCTCAGATCCAGGGTCGATTTTCTGAATGGAAGCCTGGATATTGATTCTCAACCAGACAAAGGCACTTCGATCTATATGGAATTTTATCTCAACGATTATGATACGTTTACTCGTCGTGGATGATCACCCCATCGTGATCGACGGAATTCGGCAGGTATTTCAGGAGACAGAAGATATTTTGATGATGGGAGAAGCCCTCTCTGCTCGTGAGGCATTGGCTTTTTTGGAGAATCATCCCATAGATGTCATCATTCTAGACATCAGTCTCCCTGATATGAACGGGATGAAACTCTGCAAGAAAATCCTCTCTCTTTTTCCCCATATTCACATCATAGGCTTAACGACTTATGAAGAGACAAGCTTTATTTCTCGCATGATCAAAAATGGGGCAAAGGGCTATTTATTCAAAAATTCTCCCAAAGAAGAATTGATTCAAGCGGTGCGTACAGTCGCTGCCGGGGCAAGCTATCTAACAAAAGCCGTCAACGAAAAACTGATAGCCAAGGCCTTGAATAAACGAGAACTTGGTAGGTTCATTCCCAAACTGACCAGAAGAGAGGCAGAAGTATTGGAGTTGATCGTGGAAGAACTCACGACACAAGAAATCGCTGATCGCCTCTGTCTGAGCAATAGCACCATAGAAACGCATCGCATGCACTTAACTGCGAAATTAGGGGCACGGAATACAGCTGGCCTCGTCAAAAATGCCATGATGTATGGGTTGATTTAATAACTCACAGCAGCCTGAACTGACTGCCCATAGAGTTAGATTTTCAGACATTCGGGATGACAAGGGAAGCTGCACTTGCTTCTCCAAAGAAGAGCAGATTGGAGGAATTGCCTGCTCAGGAGAGGTGTTTCAGGATACGTTTTACAAAGCCTGGACCTTCATAAACAAAACCTGTATAAATCTGAACGAGGCTAGCCCCAGCTTTCAATCGTGCTTGCGCATCTGCTGGCGACATGATTCCTCCCACACTGATGAGCGGGAGTTTACCTTCGGATTTTTCAGATAAATACCTCAAGACTTCCTCAGAACGATTCCTCAATGGCTTTCCACTCAATCCCCCGGCTCCAATGTCTTCCAGCTCGGCATTCGAGGTCTCCAAGCCTTGTCGGCTGATCGTCGTATTGGTGGCAATCAGGCCGTCTAGTTGGGTGGTGGCGGCAACCTCCAGAATATCATCCAGTTGCTCTTCAGTTAGATCAGGAGCGATTTTCAGCAAAAGAGGTTTGGGGGTGGGGCGTGCGTGGTTATTGCTCTGCAAGCTTGTTAGTAGATCAGTCAGAGGTTCTTTTTCCTGCAAACTCCGCAAACCCGGTGTATTGGGGGAACTGACATTGACAACAAAATAGTCTACATAGGGAAACAAAGCCTCAAAACACCGCATATAATCATCCACGGCCTGTTCATTTGGGGTATCTTTGTTTTTTCCAATGTTGGCCCCAACAATCAGGTTTCCTCGATTCATATTTTTCAAACGGGCCACCATCGCTTCTACTCCCCCATTGTTGAATCCCATGCGATTGATCACCGCCTTGTCTTTGGGAAGGCGAAACAGCCGCTTCTTGGGGTTTCCTACTTGTGGCCGGGGAGTAACTGTCCCCAATTCCACAAAGCCGAAGCCAAAGTTTTGCCATTTCTCTCCCACCAAAGCATCCTTGTCAAATCCGGCAGCAAGTCCTACCGGGTTCTGAAAGGAGAGGCCCCACAATTCTTTTGACAGCTTGGGTTTTTGTGTCGCGTATATGCCCCTGAATAAGGATGGAAGGACAGGGAATGCAAATGAGATACGCAATAAGCGAAAACTCAGATGATGAATCCTCTCTGGATCTATCAGGAACAGAAGAGGTCGGATGAGCAGTTTGTACATGAATCGGTGAAAGAGAAAGAAGAAAAAAGGGGAATAAGAATAGATTGACATAAGTTCGACAGGCGTTCACTGATGGCTTCCTTATTCCCCCTTGGATCGGTTGGACAAAAAATCAGCTGTCAGCGGGAGCCAGAGTAACTGTTCTACTAACAGAATTAAAAGGTCCAGGAATCAGATTTCCGGCACCATCAATCAATTCCAGTTTGATCGTTACCTCTCCCATCGGCAAGCCTTCAATGACATAAGGCTTCCATTCTGTGAGCATGAATTCTTGGCCGTTGATGACTGCACGAACGTTGTTGCCATCTTCTGAAAGATCAGTATTCAAAAGAAAGAAGTCCAATAGGAGTTTTTTGGTATCATCCCCTTTGTAGGTTCCCTTCGGGCGGCTGTAGAACATATGCTGGGTAGATAGGTCTGCTTGTTCTCCCTCACCCATTTGTGTTACGACAAAAGACGAGGCCTCTCCCATATTTTTCACACTTTCATGATAGGAGCGCGACAAGAAGGCCAAAACGACATGATTGCCTGCTTCTGCCAGTTTATCAGAAGAGAATGTGGGATCATAATGAGCAGAGTAAGGACCATTGTCCACGATGAAGTGGATGTGTTGGCCTTTACCAGAATTGGCCAGTCCCAGTTGTGCATCGGTTTGCGCACCGAGTTCATATCCTTCTACCTTGAAATCAAAATTATACGCTCCATTTTCGCCAGCAGAGAAACTATTCAGGCTGAGGGAAGCTCCATGGAACTGTGGAGACCCTTCCAAGGCGGTTAAGGTGATGTCATGATCCCCTTCCTCACCATGGTGGTCAGCGTGCGCCTGATCTTCCTCATGACTATGACCGCCGCCACAGCTGTATACAAACATCAGCATACTGAAAATACCGACAAATAGGCCTAGATACTTCATTGGATTATTTTAGTTCGGAATGAAAAATAATATGAGTCAAACTCAAGGTTGTAACTGCGGGCAAAGGTAGCAAAACCCTATTGAATGCAAAAGCCTCTCCTGTTGGAGAGGCCTCTTTGGAAAAAGATGTATTGAGATACCGGTTATACAAAAAGGATGTGTTGTGCTGATTAAGAAGCTTTGTGTTTCATGGTTTGAAAGAAGGAGATCTGCTCTCCCCAAGAGAGGGCGCGGTTGTTCGCCCGTCGAAATAAGGCATTAGAAATGATGCCTGAAGATTGAGCTGTAGGTACGGATGAAGGTGATGTTTCAGATTTTGACCATTTTCTCAGCCGTAAAGGAGCATAGTTCCTCTGTAAAGCTGAAGGCATGGAAGAATGAGATTGTTGTGTGTCTGCCATCTCATTTTTTCCATAAAAACGGCTATGTCCCCGGTTAACATAGACTCTGGAAAATCCCTTGAAAAAGGTAGTGTGTTCAAAAATTAAATGGTTGAGTGATTTCATGAGTATAGTTGGTTAATAACATCCTTTATCAGATAGTAGATCCAGGAAAAGAAATGTTACCGCAGAAAAAAAAAAAAAAAATGTTTACGTTTTGTCAGACTTACGGACCAATTGATGAATCTCAGCAAGTCCCAACGTAAGCAGTACAATCAACCCCATAAACATGCAAGTTTCTACTGGAATTTCGTCACGTCCATTCTTTGAGAACCAACCAGAACTACATTCTTTATTACAGCTTATTCAGACACATTCTTCTCTACTTCAGGATACACCAGAAATGTTGACCAAACTGCTGAAGCCACTTTTGTCATCATTTAGCAGAGATAGAAAGAAAATCCTCCTCCCGGAAGGGCATGGATTTACCTTGATCGATGAATCGGATGTTTTATACCTGGAAGCAGACGGTTCCTATACAAAAGTGATATTAAGGGATGGGCAACAATTCCTGGTATCAAGGGCCTTAAAGGAGTTTGTGGATTTACTGAGTCCCATGTACTTTGAGCGAATTCACAAATCTCACATCATCAACCTGCGCTACCTAAAAACCTATTCTCGCTTGCAGGGAGGTTGCGTTATCATGGAAGATGGAACCGAACTATTGATTTCACGGCGTAGACTCAGTGGATTTTTATCCAAAATGTCTACCATCACACTTTCTTTTGCCAAATAGGACAGATCTACTCACTAAAGCAAAACACACTTTTACTCAACTCAACCTTGAGAACCTGGTGGCGGCGGAGCAATCCGTCGCCCATTTTTTTTGCGTACAGCTTCTATTGAGTCTAGCCATCTGTCGTGGGAATATTGGCGGTCAATGACAAGAGCTCCCATCGCTTCTCTTCCTCAACATCGAGAGATAGATAGGTAAGGCATATTGGTTATAGACAGCTTGAACTATATCGCATGATCGGAAAAACATTGTAAGAAGTTAGTTTGACTTTGGCCAAAATGGGAATTCAAATTTCTTTCATACACTTTTATCAGTTTAGGCGAGCTGGCCCCCAAAATTCGGCAGCGCACCAGACCAACCGATTGGCAGCGCACCAGACCATCCGATTGGCGGTTTTTGCGCAACTTTTTGGCGGCAAAAAGTTGCAAAGAAATCTAAAAACAAAGGAAAATAAAAAATGTACGGTCGTGAATAAATTTTCAATGAGAATTAATCAACATCACCTAAAAACAGCGAAGTTCATTAATTCAAAAAGACGGTTTCCAGAGCATATGGGAGGATTTTTCTCCTGTAAAAAATGGA
>JBCCGK010000186.1:0-12221 GCA_039029315.1 Bacteroidota bacterium
TCCATAACCTCCTTGTCGGGACCGACAGCCCTGCGGGGTATTAAGACGGCGCATCAGGATCTTTTGGTAGGTCGCCATCCATAACCTCCTTGTCGGGACCGACAGCCCTGCGGGGTATTAAGACCCTTTCATTTTGCAGATTTTTTACTTTATTTATCGACTTGTCGGGACCGACAGCCCTGCGGGGTATTAAGACGATGTTGATTGAATTTTTTGCCATGATTTCTCGTTATTTCTTGTCGGGACCGACAGCCCTGCGGGGTATTAAGACGACCCCATATATCGATTACCAGCTTCAATTCTCTCGATACTTGTCGGGACCGACAGCCCTGCGGGGTATTAAGACTTGCAGCCATTTTGGTGTTCAACCTCCACAAGGAAGTTCTTGTCGGGACCGACAGCCCTGCGGGGTATTAAGACCCAGTTTTATTCCTTTTTTGGGATAGTTGCTAGTTACCTGGCTTGTCGGGACCGACAGCCCTGCGGGGTATTAAGACATAGCAAAAGACTTGAATGAGCCGAGTTCGTTTTCTCCAAAGCTTGTCGGGACCGACAGCCCTGCGGGGTATTAAGACACTATCCTACCGCCATAAGGTGTGTGCAATCAACTACTCCTTGTCGGGACCGACAGCCCTGCGGGGTATTAAGACGCTAACTGTCAGAGGTTTGATTTGTTGAGAGTTCATGTTGTTCTTGTCGGGACCGACAGCCCTACGGGGTATTAAGACATAGTTCCCGACGCGCGGGTCGGTTGGGGGAATACACCCTTGTCGGGACCGACAGCCCTGCGGGCTAGGTATTAAGACATTGGAAGGATTACCCCTCCAAGAATCAACAAAACAAGAGCCTTGGCTGAGAAAAAAATACCTCCTAAACATTCTCAGCACAGATGCCAAAACAGTCTCTCAGGCCTCACATGGGGCATCCCTAATGTTTGGGATGCCACCGCTTCTTGTTGTTCCTTCATTTGCTCTCTCCTTCACAGACAGAGGGAGCTGATATGAATCTTGTTTGTCCCAAATCCCAAGACCTCAGAATGGGTGGTATTCCACCCCAAACTATTCAATTCGTCCCTTCAACTGAAAATATAGTTGATAGAACGATAAATTTGTTTATATTTGAATAAGCAATTGATCCTCATGAAGCAATTATCCAATCGAGAAGAGCAAATTCTGGCCATCCTCTGGGAGATGAAACAGGCCTTTGTCAAGGAAATCGTGGCAAAGCTTCCCGATCCCAAACCGCACTACAACACCATTTCGACCATTATTCGAAGCCTGGAAGAGAAGGGCTATGTCGGCTATGAGTCCTTTGGCAACTCTCATCGCTACTTCCCCATCATCAGCAAAGAAGCCTATCAGAAAAAGGCGGTGAAGAATGTGATTCACAATTTTTTTGATAATTCTTACAAAAAAATGGTTGCCTTCTTCGCAGAAGAGGAAGAGATCAGCGAAGAAGAACTCAAGGATATCATCCGAATGATTAAACAGAAAAAATCATGATTCCCTACCTTCTCCATGTATCTATCCTGCTTACCGGATTCTATTTGCTCTATAGATTCCTGCTGTCCGGGGAGACCTTTTATCAGCTCAACCGATGGGTGTTGATGGGATGTTTGATTGGCGCCTTTCTCTTGCCAATGATTGAGATACCAACAGACTGGTCGCTGGGGAATGAGCTATACACATCTTCATGGGAGGATCAAAAAGCTGAAGATCCCGAAAGATCAGATTGGCTTCAGACATCCGACTTCGAGCAAAAAGGGGCGACGCTCACAGCTAAGCATGCAGGGGAACGCATTCTTTCCGCACAGGCAATCGAAGTCCAGGAGGGGGCTGTGGTTCCGGCTTCTCCAATTTCAGGTCTTGCCCCCCCTCCTCCTCCACCTGTGCCTGAGGATTCCTTCTCTTCCCATGAACCATCTGCCTGGCATGCCTTCCTGTATGCTGTCCCCGCCTTATTATGGATATATGTGGGGGGAATTTGTTGGTTTGGCATCCGATGGCTGATCCAGTTGTGCTCTCTTATCTCCCTGATCCGGGCCTTTCCTCGCATCAAGGATCGAGCGATCAGAATCATACACGTTTCCAAAGACATCGCGCCATTCTCCTTTCTGAATGTCATTGTTATCAATCCAGATCCCTATTCAGCTAACACCTATCAGCAAATCCTGAAACACGAAAAAATTCATGTCCTTCAATGGCATAGCCTTGATATGATTCTGGTAGAACTCCTGGTGATTGTGCTTTGGTTCCTTCCATTTGCCTGGAGGTATCGACAGGCGGTGAAGCACAATCTCGAATTTCTGGTAGATGCCTCCATGCTCCGGCAAGGGACCTCCCGGGAATCCTACCAATGGAATCTGCTCAAGGTTGCGGCTCCTTCTGCGTCCAGTATTTTGGTTACCAATTACTCACAATCATTCCTAAAACAACGAATTACCATGATGAATGCTCCACAATCCACTCAATTGGCCCGCTGGAAGTATAGCTTCCTCCTTCTTTTTATTGGTTCCTCTATCGTGAGTCTCAATGCTGTGATTCCTGACACCCCATTGATGGACAGCTTTTCCCCCAATCTCAACATTCAGGAAACAGAACAGCCATTGTCTACAGATCCTCCCTCACTGGAGCAGGCAGCAGAAGACACGCAAGGAGCAGCAGCAATGACGCCCTCCTCAGCATCTCCTTCTGTCCAGGATCAGGTAGCAGAGAATGCCCCCCTCCCGGCCTCTGAGGATCTGACTCCTACTCTTCAGCTGCTTGCAGAGGAAGAATCGACCCCTACCCCAGACGAAGCCCATCCTCCACAAGCGACACCTGAGGTGTCAGCCGAAATAGCAGGAGTATGGACAGCAACCATCAAGGCGGACAAGATCTGCCTCACAGTGAGCGACGACAGCTTTTGGGAGGATTGGCAGCTGGGAAATTGCTTCAAGCGCGAGGCATTTACAGCGCTTCCCCTGAATCGGAATGGAGAATTTTATCTTCGAAATGAATTAGGGGAACTGGCGTTCAATGGTTCCTTTGATCAGGACAAAGGCCGTGGGAGTTTTCGTTTTCATCCCAATCCGGCCTTCAATCGTGAGATGCAGCGAGTAGCCGGAATCTCTTTCTCCGAGGAAGAACTGTTTCGGTTTTTCATGACAGAGATCGATCAACAAACCAACACCTATCTTCTGCTGAATCGATATGCTTCCTTCAGCAAGGAGCAGTTACTAGAAGTAGTGGAACATGGACAAGGCTTTGAGGCAAGCAGATTGATTGAGAATCTGGATCAAGCCAATTATGCCGCATTCACTGCTGCTCAACTCCTGGAGGCTTGTCTCCATGGACAAGCACACGAATTGGGAACACTTGTGAACACACTGCATCCTATTTCCAGCCCTCGATTCAGCGCGGAGCAACTCCTGCAAGCCTGCCTGCATGGGCAAGCACACGAATTGGGAACGCTTGTGAACACACTGCATCCTATTTCCATCCCCCGATTCAGCGCAGAGCAACTCCTGCAAGCCTGCCTGCATGGACAAGCACATGAATTGAGAAAATTAACAGAAACGATTCATTCCCTCAATTATGCACAGTTTAGCAGCGAACAACTGCTTGAGGCCTGTATGCATGGGCAGGCATATGAATTGGGATATTTGGTTGAGCGACTTCATACAGTCAGAAATATCAATTTTAACAGTGAGCAGCTCCTGAAGGCCTGCATGCATGGACAAGGCCGTGAATTGGGGAATCTGGTCGACAAACTTCAGCAGTATGTCTATATTCAATTTGATAGCGAAGATCTCCTGCAAGCCTGTATGCACGGTCAGGCCAATGAAATGGGGTATCTTGTCTCCATCCTGGAAGAGGCTGATTATACAGAATTTTCCAGCTCCGAAATTCTTGAAGCCTGCAACAAAGGGCAAGCTCGGGAGATAGCCAAACTTGTCAACATTCTCAAAGCGGAAAACTATACGCCATTCAGCAGTGATCAGATCACACAGGCTGCCTTTTTTGGTCATGCGAATGAGTTAGGAAACATGGTTCAGGCCTTGTCCAAAACAGATTATATCTATTTTGATGCTGAACATCTCTTGCAAATCTGCATATATGGAAAATCAAGAGAAGCCATCAATATGGTGCTCGCTTTACAAGAACTGGACTTCATTCCCTTTACCCAGCGTGAAGTCTATGCTGCCTGCATGTACAACAATGACCGCAAAGCAGTCAAATTGGTCGAAGCCTTGAAAGATGCCGGGAACACCTCCTATGATGCCAAACAGATTGTAGACATTTGTTTCGATGGTCAAGACGGAGAGATAAAACGCAAACTGTCTCAGGATCAGGCATATTAAGTCTCTCAAGGGCTGATCCCTCGGTTTGATTTTGTCCTGCCAACTCAAAAATGATTTTGACACTTGAGTATTTTTTTCAATATTATGTAATTGTTAACAAATAATTACCTTAATATTATGTCAAAGAAAAAAGGAGACAAAAAAAAGAAAAAGAAAGACAACAAGAAGAAGGATAAGAAGAAGAAGAAAAAGAAATAGATTCGCTCTATCCTTCTTTATGTACAATCAAAAAGGGGTAGTGCAATACATGTAAGGCTGTCATCGGCATGAAGCAATGATCGGCAGACCATTGCTAGGTGGGAGCGGATGGCTTCCTATTTACGATAGGCAAAGCGAGAGATGGTCTGCCGATCATCTCTACAAATATTCTGTCGGAAGATTAGCATTACTTTTGAACCACTACCCAAAAAGGTGTCCACTAGCTGGACACCTTTTTGGGTAGATGAGATGATTCGATTGTTAGCGAAAAACCACCTGTACTTCTTTTGAGACCAATTTCCCAACCCAAATATCAAACTCCTGGGCCAATGGATCTGGTTTATTTTGATAAGTGGCAGTCATCCTGGCTTCAATCATGTCCCCATACAGATCCGGGAATCCATCCCATTGTCCAGAGGTCAGGTCAATTTCGAGCACCAGGGTTTCTCCTGCCTCCACCACCCAGAAATCCGGAAAGTCGCCATCCCATACTTCAGGGGGTTGTCGACGGATTGCATAGGTTTTGTTGTTGTTGATCCAATTCAGCTGCAGGTTGAAATATCCCCAAGTGTTCCAGTCTTTCCAGATTCTTTGCTGATCCTCAGACCGATTGATCAACAGTACATGAATCCGGGGATAGCGGTCCATGGCAATTTCGCGCTTTCCTTCAGGGGTGGAAATGGGCACAACCAATTCGATATCAAATGGCGATTGGCTCAGGAGTGGCACAACCCACAGAAGCGCAATCAAGGAGATAAGTAATCTACTCATAGATTCATTCTACTTCATTCAAGTTCCAGGCATCTCATTCCATCTGTGACAGTGGCACTTATTTGCTGCCCTGCTTTTTGCGCAAATGCATCGGGATTTGATATCCTCTGGATTGAGCTTGAGCAAAGAGTTCTTCGGCTTTCTCTGTTTTGCCAAGCATCAAATAGCATTCTCCAAGATGATAGTAAAAATACGGCTTATCCCCAAACCGCTTCTTACTGGCCTTGAAGTACTTGATGGCACGATTGGCATTGCCGTGTTTGAGATAGGCTTGTCCTGCCAGCATACGCGCATCTGCAGCATGTTCTGGTCGGTTGGCTGCTAGATAGAGCCTCATCGCTTGTTCGCTATACTCAATGCTTTCAGGAAATTGATTCTGGGTGAAATACACCATGGCCATTCCATAGAGTGCTGGTGGATAGCCGGGATAGTGTTGGAGCAATTCCTGGTATTGGAGGATTGCGGTTTGATGCTCTCCCTTTTTCTGGTACAATCTGGCAAGGCCTTCATGTGCGCGTATCCCACGTGGATACTTTTCGAGAGAGGACTGATACATGGACAATGCACTGTCTGTCAGGTTCAGGTTCCAATAGGTTTCTGCCAGATAATTCCGGGCATCAATAAAGATGGAGTCAATTGTCAAAGCTTTCAGACAGAGCGCCTTGATTAGCTTTGGATTCTGTTCTTTTTGGGCTGCTTGAAACAATGCAGCGGCCTCAGAAGAATTAGAACCTGTGTTGAACTGTGCGAAAGAAGAAGGGAGAAAAAAAGGTGTCAAGAGCAAGCATAAGATAGCAGCACGCTTCATCAGCTTGTTTTTTCAAAAGGTGGTTTGGTAGATTGTTACATTAGGTCATGGTATCTCTTAGCGCAATGTGCGACGCTTCACAAGATAGTCAGTCAAAACTTTATCGTAAGGAGTTTTGATGTCAACGTCTATAAAATCGATGTTGAACTCATAACAACGCTGCTTGAACCGTTTGGTATAAGCTGTCATTTGTTGTTGATACTGATCGCGAATCTGGTTGGGCATTACTTCGATTTTCTCTCCAGACTCCAGATCTTTGAGGATAATCGGTCGATTGGGAAAATCAAATTCCTGTTCGGTGCTTTTGTCCAACAGATGAAAGACCAGCACTTCATGCTTGGCGTGTCGAAGATGTTGCAAGGCCTTGAACAGTGCATCTTCGTCCTCCTGCTGATTGAACAAATCTGTAATCAATACCACAAATGAGCGCCGGTTAAACTTCATTGCTACCTGATGCAATACTTTGGCCGCAGCGGTTTTGTGGGTAAAGTACTCGGTTGAAGCGGCAACTTCTTCCAGCTTCTTGAAGATCGGCACCAACCAGGAATATCGGGATTTGGCAGGTGCATAGAATCGAATCTCCTCATCAAAGAGGGTCATGCCAGCCGCATCTCGCTGCCCTATCATCAGATACTGAAGGGAGGCTGCCAGATAGGCGCCATACTCCAACTTGGTCATGCCTGTCTGCGGATATCGCATGGAATCAGACACATCCATCACCACCTGGCAACGCAGATTGGTTTCTTCTTCGTATTTCTTAGAGAACAGTTTGTCGGTCTTTGCATACACTTTCCAATCCACATTTCTGAGGGATTCTCCGGGATTGTACGGACGGTGTTCTGCAAACTCAACAGAAAACCCATGATACGGACTCTTGTGCATACCCGTGATAAAGCCCTCGACAATCAATTTTGCTTTGATTTCGATGTTCTTGAGCTTGCTGACCACCATTGGGTCTAGGTATTTGATAGAGGTTCTGGCCATGAGAATGCTTTTGCGAGTTTAGCGATTGTCTGTGGGAAATAAAAGTTATTTTCCCTGATTCCAATGATAGATTATGTACAAATTCAACATTCAAATAAGTAGATGGACAATATTAGGGTTGATTTTGGGTATAAGGGAAATAGGGGATATAATGGCTTGATTGGTAAGAGTTTTCCCTTTTTTCCCCTATACCCACTATATCCCTCACAAATAAATGTGTCCCCTTACTTACTACAGCGTAACAAAAATTTTTTGTGATTCCTTCGAGAACCCCTTCGCACTGGCCCGTCCCCTTACAAATGGGACTTCGCACAAGGCCTTTTCTGCTGAAAAGCAGGAAAATTCTTGCCAGTCCCACCTCTTGAGGGGGGATATTAGGCGAAAAGGGGGGGTTCGGGAAAAACCATAAGAAACTTATGTTCCACTGTACTTACTGCCTGTGGGAGTCAAAAATTGTCCCTGAATGTGAGATTGAAGTTCATTCGTTTCATTCTTGGTCTCTGGTATCCCTATTCCCTACACATATAAGCCAAAGAATTCCTATCTTTTCCCCCGATAAAAAAACAGACACATGAATCCTTACTCCTATAACTTACTCATTCTTCTCTCTGCTGTACTCCTCTTTGCATCATCAGCTTGCTGTCCCAATTGCGACAAAGGCTTTGTGGGTGATTTCGGTCTGGAATCAAGCACCTCAGAATGGTTCCTCTTCGCAAATGAACCTACCCGAATCTTCGAGAACCAGGACAATGAGCAAATTATTCTCTCTTACAAAAACCAGGAATCTGACTTCAGGAGTTCCGCAGATGGATGCGAAGAGCAAGGCAATTGCGGTCTTTGTTGCTATTCCTTCAATATAGGCTACTATTTTGTGGAACTCTCCAGTCCCGATGCAAGCATGGCCTTTCAACTGCTGATCGAAAAGAATCTTATCACCCACTCGCCTACTGATCCAGTGAGTGAGATTGATGATCTGATGACCATTGGGGTTGGCAATCAATTTGAATCTACTTTATTCGGATTGCCAGATACCGTATTGCCGCAATCGGTCTCCCTGAATGGCAAAGGCTTTAGCAGGGTCTTCAGTCATGAAGATGATATCAGTGAGTATCCTGCCTCCACCCCGGCCAATACTCCCATCTCCTTTTTCTTTACCAAAGCACAAGGCATTGTCGGCTTCAAGACTTTTGGGGGAGATATCTGGGCGCTAAAATTGTAATGTAAAGGGAATTCTGTATATTAGCACGATTTTTTCAATTATTTATTTGTTTCATTAACATTTTCACAAAAAAAACCATCTATTATCATGAAAGTCGCAGTGGTAGGTGCAACAGGGTTGGTCGGAACAGAAATGCTCCGCACCCTGGAAGAAATGGCGTTTCCCGTATCTGAACTCATCCCGGTAGCTTCTGCCAGATCTGTCGGTAAACAGGTAGCGTTCAAGGGAAAATCCTACACCGTCGTGAGCATGGAAGATGGGATCGCTGCCAAACCTGATCTGGCCTTGTTTTCTGCGGGAGGAGGCACAAGCAAAACCTTTGCTCCTCGCTTTGTCGAAGTTGGAACCACAGTCGTGGATAACTCTTCTGCATGGCGAATGGAAGCAGATGTTCCCCTTGTTGTCCCTGAAGTCAACATCAGAGCAGTCAATGGTTCCAAACTCATCGCGAATCCCAATTGTTCAACCATTCAGATGGTCTTGCCCATCGCTCCTATCCACGCAAAATACAAGATAAAACGGTTGGTCATCTCGACCTATCAGAGTGTTACAGGCACTGGAAAAGCGGCTGTAGATCAACTCTTTGCAGAAAGAGAAGGGAAAGAAGTCTCTGCTGTGTATCCAACGCGAATTGACCTCAACTGTATCCCGCATTGTGATATTTTTCTGGAAAATGACTACACCAAGGAAGAGATGAAGCTGGTCCATGAGACCCGCAAAATCCTTGGAGATGATTCGATACAAATCACAGCTACTGCTGTCCGGGTTCCTGTGATAGGAGGCCACTCAGAGTCTGTGAATATCGAGACAGAACTCCCCTTCGAAGTAGAAGATATCAAAGCCATGTTGGGAGAAACGGAAGGTGTCATCGTCATGGACGATGTGGCCAATCAAGTCTATCCCACCCCAAAGGATGCCCACGAGCAACATGAGGTCTTCGTCGGACGAATCCGTCGGGATGAGTCTATCACCAATGGTCTGAATATGTGGATTGTTGCCGACAATCTTCGCAAAGGTGCCGCCACCAATGCGGTACAAATTGCGCAGAAGCTCGTCGAAGATAAGATCCTGGCCTAAACGGGATAAGGTATGGGGCATGGGATGGAGGCTGGGTCGTCAAGGATCTTCCTCTCAGATCGAGTCTTATTGCCACATTCCTCATACCTTTTCCCTATCATTCTATGTCCCTTCCTACCTATTCCAGCAGTCAACTTGCGCTCCGCAATGGGCAAGATCGTGAAGAAATATGGGTTGCCTACAAAGGCAAGATCTATGATGTAACCAACAGTCGCCATTGGCGTAATGGAATACACTACCGACATTGGTCTGGTCAGGATCTTACAGAAGAACTGGAAGATGCGCCCCATACCGATGCCGTATTTCATCGAATGACGATCATTGGCCTGTTGGCTCCATCATCATGACAGACAATTATTGGAAAGGCGACAAGGTCCGTCTTCGGGCGCTTGAGCCAGAAGATTGGGAGGTCTTCTACACCTGGAATCAGGAAAGTTATACCCAACGCAATCTCGACAGGATCTGGTTTCCCGGTTCCAAAGAGATGGTCCGCGATTGGGCCAGAAAAAAGACGCTGCAAAAAGGAGAAAAGGATGAATTCTTCTTTGTGATTGAAGAAAATCGTACAGGAGAGATCGCAGGCTCGATCAATTCGCACGATTGTGACAAGGACAATGGTACCTTCGGCTATGGCCTGGGCATTATTGCCTCTCACCGACAGAAGGGATATGCCAGCGAGGCCATCCTGCTGGTCTTGAGGTATTTCTTCCAGGAGTTGCGGTACAACAAGGTTACGGTGGGCATCTATGCACACAATGAGCCATCCCAGAAACTTCATGAGCGATTGGGCTTCCAGGAGGAAGGAAGGCTGCGCTCAATGATCTACCAGCATGGGCAGTACTGGGATTTGGTTCATATGGGCATGTTAGGAGAGGAGTTTGAGGCGAAATATGGGGGAGGAATCCCTTCTCTTTTTCAGTGAAACAGATCTTCCATGGTCAAGCTTGTTTCGATCAGCCCCAGGCTGTGTTGATTCTGTTGCACCCCAAATGGACTGATCAATGTCCAGGACAGGTATTTACGTGTCTTACTGGCGGATCGAAAAATATTCATTTTTTCCCGCAGTGCTTCTGCATAGGATTTGGTCAACACAAATGGTTCCTGGTAAAATTTTATTTCAAACAGGTTGATGATGTGATCATTTCGATCCAGCAATAAATCTATCTGAGCCTCTTTCTCCTCCTGCGTGCCTTTTTTGTAAAAAGAGGAAGACAAGGAAAATACTCCGGAGATACCCAATGCCTGTTTGATTTGAGGAATATGCTTGAGGCAAATGCTTTCAAATGCGTATCCACTCCAGCTTTTGTACCGTTGTGTTTGGCTAAGATGCTGCCAGGTTCCAGCCCCTTCCCTTCGCTTATTTTCAATAAATTGAAGGTAAAACAAGGAATATTCATCTGTTAGTCTGAATAATTTTCCACGTTTTTTCTTTCCAAATGGGAAATAAGAAGTGATGAAACCCGATTGTTCAAGTTCTTCCAGCACTTTGGAGATTCCACCACCACTTATCGTGTTTAGGTGGGCCAGAATCTGACTTCGGGTTAAGCCATATTTGTTTGTCGCCAGCGTTCGAACCACTTCTATGTGAGTTTCGGCCTGCTCAAATAAAGCTGGGTATAACTGCAAAAATTCATCTTTCAGTAGTCCCCCATCTGAAAAGCATATCTGATCAATATTTTGGATGGCACTTTTACCAGCCTTCACTTCTTTGAGATAATGGGGCACGCCTCCCAGGGCCATATACAGGTGCAGGAGCTGATACGGACCAAATTGTATCAATCTGCTTCTCAAATATTCTGCTGTTTCCCCTAAAGAAAATGCCTTCAAATGTATTCGTCTGCTAATCCGATTGTGTAAGCCTCCTTTGTGGTGAACTACTTTCTGTATCATCCAGGATCCCGAGGAACCACAAATGACCACAACGATGTTTTCTCTAGATGCCCAGCTATTCCAAAAGTAACTGAAGGCATCCAAAAAGCCTGATTTTCTCGTGGCTAGCCAGGGAAGTTCATCAAAGAATATCACTTTCTTTTCTCCTCCAACTAATGGTTCCAGGTATTTGATCAACAGCAAAAAAGCATCAAACCAATCCGTTGGTTGCTGGATGGGCAATGGTGAGCTGTCTCCTATAAATTTTGTCAATTGAGCGGTAAAATTTTTGAGTTGTCGCTCAAGAGGCGTATGCTGAATCCCGGAGATCTCAAAGACAATCTTATTTGCATAAACCGTTTGAACCAAAAATGTCTTCCCGATCCTTCGCCTTCCTATAACAGAGATTCATTCTGCTTCCTGTGAGCTAAGGGCTTCCATTAATATCTCCCGTTCCCCTTTTCTTCCAATAAATTGTACGACCATAAGATCGTTTTTTGTGGCTAATCTCCTGTTTTGGCGAGGAATAAAAAATATAAGTCGCCAAAACTTAGCAAAAATCTAGCGTTATGGCGAGGAATAAGCAAGTAGATGAACAATATTAGGGTTGATTTTGGGGATAAAGGAAATAGGGGATATAGTGGCTTGATTGGTAAGATTTCTGGCCTTGTGGGTTGATATCTCCCGCTGGCGGGAGAGCGAGAGGGTGGAAGATGATTGTCAAATATACATGTGTCCACTTACTTAGATAGACAATATTAGTTTTGATTTTGGGGATAAAGGAAATATGGGATATAGTGGCTTGATTGGTAAGATTTCTGGCCTTGTGGGTTGATGTCTCCCGCTGGCGGGAGAGCGAGAGGGTGGAAGATGATTGTCAAATATACATGTGTCCCCTTACTTAGAATGAATCAACATCACCCTAAAATGGCGAAGTTCATATATTCAAAAAA
>JBCCGK010000187.1:0-12064 GCA_039029315.1 Bacteroidota bacterium
GGTCAATCGACTGGGTTTCGTGTGCAAGAGAGATCATCACACCATCCACTCTGCTTCCAAACAAGGCATTGGCGTCGGCCACTTCTTTTTCATGTGATTCATCACTTTGGCAGAGCATCACCCGATAGTCTTGCTGATAGGCAACCTCCATGATTCCCTTAATGACAGACGAAAAGAAGTGATTGACAATAGAGGGCACAATGACTCCTATGATGTTGGATTTTCGCTTTCGCAATCCTACTGCCATGGAATTCGGACGATAATTCATCTTCTTGGCCAGTTCCAGGACGCGTTGCTTGGTATGTTGGCTGATATCAGGATAATCTTTCAACGCTCTGGAAACAGTGGCAGTACTGATCCCAAGATTTTTTGCGAGGTCAGCGAGTGTAATTTGTTTCTTGGCCATGAAGGAAAAACTTGGAGATCATAAAAAAGAATAAGGTACACAAAATAAACGATTCTAAACCGATTTCGGTGGGCTAAATGGAGTTTCTGCTTACGTCTATCCAGTGAGTCATAAATCGAAAGTTTATTTTCTTTTTAGAAGGGAAATTTAAAATCGAAAAGGTTTCCGTAATCGATTTCGCTTCAAAAACCGAATTTTTGATCCTCTCAAGGTTTGGTTCCAAAAAAAAAAAAATATCATTTTAGCTCAGAATTTGGGTTGAGTACCATCTAGGTATTTCCTTCTATTTCGACCGCTTCGTTCACACCTAAACTTGCTTTGCTGGCCAATAATTACTTATGGATCAATTGATTACAATTTTATAATTTTTTTACTATGAGATTAAAACTACTACTTACTACATGGGTGGTGCTTTTTCTTGTTCTGCCAGGAATGAGCTTATCTACCTTGTGGGCGGAAACTCTTCCAGTAGACGGGATAACCGAGTCAGTGGCTCAGGTGTCTGGTACAGTTACTGCGAAGGATGGTACGCCACTTGCAGGTGCAACTGTACTGGCTAAAGGCACAGTTCAGGGTACATTTACAGATGGGGAGGGGAAGTATTCTTTGGATGTTCCAGAGGGAGTTTCCACGCTTATTGTTTCGTACATTGGATATCAGGCGCAGGAAGTCGATATCAATGGCAGGTCTGTGATCAACGTTTCTCTGGAATCGGAAATCTCCTTTCTAGATGAAGTAGTTGTTACAGGATACGGTACATTGAAAGGAAAAGAAGTTACAGGTTCTATCACCTCTGTGAAGGCGAAAGACTTCAACGTCGGGAACATCAACGATCCTGCACAGCTGCTGCAAGGAAAGGTTGCTGGCTTGACCATTTCAAGACCTGGTGCCAATCCTAACGGAAACTTTAGTATTCGACTGAGAGGACTGTCTACTATCGGTGCAAGTACTGAGCCTTTGATCGTAATTGATGGTGTATTGGGAGGAAACCTGAACAGTATCGAACCACAGGATATCGCTTCTATTGATGTATTGAAAGATGGATCAGCCGCTGCGATCTACGGTACACGAGGAGCCTCTGGTGTTATCTTGATCACCACCAAAAAAGGGATTGCCGGAACATCTTCTGTTAATTATAGTGGCCAGTTTACACTAGAAACAGTAGACAGAGTAGTCGATGTCCTAAATGCTGCCGAGTACAAAGCATTCCCTGGTTCCAACGATCTTGGTGGAAATGTAGACTGGTTTGATGAGATTATGCAAACAGGTATGAGTAATACCCATAACCTCTCTTTGAGTGGTGGAACTGCATCAACCTCTTACCGGATTTCCGGGAACTACAGAAATGTCCAAGGGATTGCCAGAAAAACTGGATTTGAGCGGATTAACGGCCGTGTGAACTTGTCACAAAAGGCATTGAATGATCGACTGAAAGTGACCATCAACCTCGCTACCACGACGGAGGATGCAGATCTTGGATTTGATCAGGCATTCCGATATGCGACCATCTACAATCCAACTGCACCTTTCATCAGAGACGAAAACAATGCCGACTTTGAGAGGTGGGATGGATATTTCCAGCAAGTACTGTTTGATTTCTACAATCCTGTAGCCATGATCGAGCAGAACACCAATGAAAGACAGACCAAAACCTTGATTGCAAATGTAAGAGGGGATTACAATCTGACTGATGATCTCCAGTTCTCTCTCTTCTACTCTCAACAAAGAGCCAATACCGTTCAGGGACAATACTTCGACAAGCAGAGTTTCTGGACTGGTCAGAATAGAAACGGCTTGGCCAGAAGACAAAATGATGAGTCTGAAGACCAACTGTTCCGAGCAGAATTGAATTACAATAAGTCTTTTGCAGGCAACACCAGCCTGAAAGTACTTGCCGCTTATGAGTATCAGGACTTTATTTTCCAGGGATTCCGAGCTGAAGGAGGAAACTTCCTGACAGATGCCTTTGGATTCAACAACCTGTCTGCTGCACAGGATTTTGCCAATGGTCTGGGGAATGTAACTTCCTATAAGAACCGCAATACCTTGATTGCCTTCTTCGGTCGGGTCAACCTGAACATCGATGACAAAATCTTCGCTACTGCCAGTGCAAGACGTGAAGGATCTTCTCGATTTGGTGCTGAAAACAAGTGGGGACTCTTCCCAGCTGTTAGTGTTGGTGCTGACCTCGTAAGATTGGCTGGTATCAGTGCATTTGACAACTTGAAACTCAGAGCTGGATATGGAGTAACCGGAAGTAATATCGGTGACAGCTATCGAGCCCTTCAGCGATTTGGTCCAACTGGAAACTTCTTCTTCAATGGAGGATTCGTACCAAGTTATGGTCCAGTATCCAATGCCAACCCTGACCTGAGATGGCAGACCAAAACGGACCTCAATATAGGAGTAGACTTTGCCTTGTTGGGATACAAATTGAGTGGTTCTTTGGAGTACTATACAACGACCACCAAGGACTTGATCCTGAACTTCGATGTGCCAGTTCCTCCAAACCTCTTCCAGACTACCTGGTTGAACATTGGTCAGCTGGACAACTCTGGGATTGAACTGGCATTGAACTATGCGATGGAGCTCGGAGGAGACAATGCCTTGAACTTTGGATTTAATGCCAACCGATTCTTCCCAACCATTCTTGTCTCTCTGTCAGATGAAGCCAGAGGACTTGACTTTGGTGGACAGCAAGAGCGTGCCAACCTTGGATCTCCTGGTCAGAACGGAACCCGAACCATCCTGGTGGAAGAAGGTCAGCCTATCGGACAGATTTGGACACTGGTCCTCGACCAAAACCAACTCGTCAAGGATGACGGTACCTGGAATGTATTGGATACTGATGGAGACGGAACTGTTGACAAAATCAAGGACCGTGATATCGTAGGAAACGGCTTGCCCAAATACCAGCTCGGCTTCAACACGAGCCTGACAGCAGGAAACTGGGATGTGAATGTATTCTTCCGTAGTGTCCTTGGACATGACCTCCTGAATACTTTCAGAGCTTTCTATGAAGCCCCAAGTACGATCAACGCCTATAACATTTTGGCTTCTTCCACCGAAGTAGCAACGCTGACCGACCAGCCTCAGCTCGCTGACTATCACGTAGAGAGTGCTGACTTCTTGAAACTGGATAACCTTACCATTGGTTATTCTGTTCCTTCCGCTCCAGGTGGATTCAAGTCAATCAGACTATTCGCAAACGCCCAGAACCTCTTAACCCTGACCAACTACAAAGGAGTATCTCCTGAACCAAGATTGGTTGACTCTAATGGAAATGACCCATTGTCTCCAGGGCTTGACAGAAGAAATACGTATTTCTCTGCGCGAGGATTCAACATTGGTGTTAACCTAGGATTTTAATCAATTGGATTACTGATTACAACAAATTAGAAATTGAAACAAATGAAAAGATTCATATTTCCATTAAAAGTAGTCCTGATCTCCGCTGTTATCATGGCGATCATGCCTGCTTGTACCAATCTCGATGAGGAGCTGTTTAGCGAAGTTACCGCTGATAGTTTTTTCCAGAGTGAGGATGAATTGATCTCTGCACTCGGTGCAGCTTATACCTCTCTGTATTCATATATGGGAACCACTTCTCTGTATGCTGCACAAGAGGTTTCTTCGGACGAAATGGTGGTTCCAACACGTGGACCTGACTGGGGGGATGGTGGACACTGGGTTCGTCTACACCAGCAGCTTTGGACTCCTGAAGACCCAACTGTCAACAATACCTGGAACTTCCTCTTTGGAGGGATCAATGCCTGTAACCGATTGATTTTCCAGTTTGAAGAATTGCAGAATCCCTTGACAGATCCATTTATTGGGGAGTTGAAGGCGCTGAGAGCAGTTTATTACCTCTGGCTTCTGGATCTGTATGGAAATGTACCCATTGTTACCTCATTTGCTGATGCTGATCCTACGCCATCGAACAATACGCGTGCAGAAGTGTACACCTTTGTTGAGCAGGAATTACTAGCAAACCTGGATCTTGTTAGCCCCAATGTTGATGGAACAACCTATGGACGTGTCAATCAGATGGTGGTACGTATGGCTTTGGCCAAATTGTACCTGAACGCAGAAGTCTATACTGGAACAGAGCAATGGTCCAAAGCAGTTGAGCAGTGTAACGAAATCATTAACTCTGGCAACTATGCCCTGGAGCCTGATTATTTCAATAATTTCAATCTTGACAATGGTGGGTCTGCGGAATTCATTTTTGCCATTCCTTATGACGCGATTTTCGCTCGTGGCTTCAACATTGTGATGCAGTCCTTGAGTTATATCAACCAGCAAACCTACAACCTGGCTGCTCAGCCATGGAATGGATGGTGTACCCTGGAAGATTTCTATAACTCATATGAAGATACAGACCTCCGAAAAGGAAAACCTGGTACAGAAGACGGGCCGTCTACTGTAAGAGGAAACTTCCTGGTAGGAGCTCAGTGGGATGTTACGGGTAAAGTCCGATTGGAGGATGCTGGATTTGAAGCCACTGACCTGGATGGTGCTCCTTATACCTTCCGTGCAGAGCTCAACGAATTGTTCCCCAACGCATGGCGTGAAGGGGGAGCACGAGTTGCCAAATTCGAATACGAAATTGGTGGACAGCCCAACATGAACAATGACTTCCCAGTCTACAGATATGCGGATGTTCTTCTCATGAAAGCTGAAGCCCTGTGGCGACAGAATGCTGACAATGGTGAGGCCCTTTCATTGGTCAACCAGATCCGTTCAAGAGCTGGTGTGGAAGCTTTCACCGAGCTGACACCTGAAAATCTTCTCGCTGAAAGAGGACGTGAAATGTATATCGAGTGTCACAGAAGAAGTGATCAGATTCGATTTGGTGTCTACACAGACGAATGGTGGCAAAAGCCAGCTTCTGAAGAGTGTAAGGAGTTGTTCCCAATTCCTCGTGCACAGGTGGACGCGAATCCTAACCTGAAACAAAATGATTGTTACTAATACAATCTCCTGATTTCATAAAAAAACTGGAAGCCAGTCCATGGCTTCCAGATTTTTTTTCCCTTAGAGACTGTTTTGAAATTTGTGCTGAGAATTTTTATGATGTATTTTTTTCTCAAACAAGGCTCTTTTTTGTTCTCATAGTGGGGCTATGAGAACAAATAAAGCTGTAGGATGAGGAAAAAAGACGTATACAAAAAATAAGTGACAGATTTTCAAACAGTCTCTTATTCTTTTCATTTTCGTAGCTAGCATCTGGCTTTAGCTTGACTGAAAAGAGAAGATCATATGGAATGATGCCTGCCAAAGAAAGATTGTCTAGTAGAAAAAGGACTTATATGCAGAAAATAGTTCGATATTGGACATGAGCAGTCTGATTGTCTACTAGTATTCATTGGTGAAGTGTACCCTATTACCCTGTTTTTACATGAAAAGAAACTGGATTCCTTTTGTTGGACTGTCGATCCTCCTCCTATTTGCCTGTTCTCCAGATTCACAGTACCACAAGATGCTTGAAACAGAAATGGCGAGCGGAGTTCGTTACGATAGCCTGTTTTTAGGTATCTACTTTGGAATGCCCTCCAAGAATTTCTATGCTCACTGCTGGAAATTAAATAAAGAGGGAATTATTCGCGAAGGGGCCAATAATACTTCTGTTAATTATCCCATTCAGTCGTTCAAGGAGCCTGCAAGTATGGACTTTTATCCGCGCTTTGTCAATGACAAAATCGTGGAAATGCCCGTTTATTTTGCCTATAAAAGTTGGTCTCCCTGGAACAAAGATCTGTTTGCAGAACACTTGATTATTGAGGTCCGCCAATTGATGGAAGAATGGTACGGCCCTGGTTTTATTGAAATCCCGAATCCAGGACCTTTGGGTGGAAATGCCTATGTCAAAGTAAATGGCAATCGCAGGATTTCGATCTACTACAAGGACGACACAAGGGTTCGGGTGGATTTTGTAGATTTGCTGGCTAAGCAAGAATTGGAACATGCGACTCCTTAACCTTTGCACTCTTTTCTTTCTGCTGTCCTGTTCTGGGCCTTCCATCGTTGAAGATAGGGAGCCTCAGCTTTTTACCTTGCTTGGACCAGATGAGACCGGTGTTGATTTTGTCAACCAACTCGATTATCGAAGAGACTTTAATATTTATACGTACCGCAATTTTTATAATGGCGGCGGAGTGGCTGTTGGAGATGTCAACAAGGATGGTTTGATGGATCTCTATTTTACGGCCAACATGCACCCCAACAAATTGTACCTGAATAAAGGCAATTTTCAATTCGAAGACATCACTGAGCAGGCTGGAGTAGGAGGAACCCGTGGGTGGTCGACAGGTGTGACCATGGCGGATGTAAATGGAGATGGTTGGTTGGACATTTATGTTTGCAATTCAGGAGATGTGGAAGGAGACAACAAACAAAACGAATTATTTATCAATAATGGAAAGCCTGACGCGCTGTCATTCACTGACAAAGCAGAAGCTTATGGCATTGCAGATCAAGGGTACGGAACCCATGCCTCCTTCTTTGATTATGACAAGGACGGAGATCTGGATTTGTATCTCTTGAACAACTCCTTTCGTTCGATTTTTGATTTTAATCTGGAAAAAAAGCAGCGACCGATTCGAGATGAATTAGGCGGAGATAAATTTTTTCGAAATGATCGGGGACACTTTACCGATATCAGTGAAGCAGCTGGCATATATGGGAGTGAAATCGGATTTGGACTTGGGATCACGGTTGGGGATGTCAATCGAGATGGTTGGTTGGACATGTTTGTGTCCAATGACTTTTTTGAACGAGACTATCTATACATGAACAATGGCGATGGAACCTTCACAGAGGATCTTGAAAATCAGATTCAGTCTCTCAGTGTTGCTTCTATGGGAGCGGATATGGCAGATATCAACAATGATGGCCTTCCTGAAATTTTCGTCACAGAAATGCTGCCGGAAGGAGAAGAACGCTTCAAAACCAAAATGACCTTTGAGAATTGGGACCGCTATTCCTATAACGTTGACAATGGCTACTACCATCAGTTTACCCGAAATGTGATGCAACTCAATAATGGGGATGGCACTTTCAGCGAAATTGGTCGACTCGCTGGAATTGAAGCCACAGATTGGAGTTGGGGCGCCCTGATGGCTGATTATGATCTTGATGGCAGGAAAGACCTCTACATCGTCAATGGCCTCCGGAAAGACATCATAGATCAGGATTATATCAACTTTGTGTCCAATGAAGAGTTTGTCAAACAAATTGTTTCAGACCAGGGAGTAGATTATCAAAAACTGATTGACACCATACCCTCTACCAGAATATCGAATTATATGTATCGGAATGAGGGGAACTTGGCATTCAGGAATCTTGCCAAGGATTGGGGCTTGAGTACGCCCAGTCATTCCAATGGCTCTGTCTACGCTGATTTTGACAATGATGGAGACCTCGATCTGGCAGTGAATAATGTGGATATGCCAGCCTTCATCTATCGCAACGAAGCAGATTCTGTTTTGCAAAACCACCATTATCTGAAGCTGGAATTGCATGGAGCCGATCAGAATACCTATGCGATTGGGACCAATATCACCCTGAAAATACAAGGGGAAACCAGTTATCTGGAAAATATTCCTATTCGTGGATTTCAATCCTCAGTCGATTATCGTCCCAACTTTGGATTGGGTAAGCATACAACCGTCGATTCTGTGATCATCCGATGGCCCAATGATGCTGTCAGCATTTTGACTCATGTCCAGGCAGATCAGACTCTGGTCGTGACGCAGGAATCTGGAAGAATGAACCATGAAGCAGAAGACAGCGATCTTCCGGGGAAGACCTTGTTTGTTGAGCGAACAGAGGAGCTGGATTGGGGATATGTACATGAAGAAAATCAATTTGTCGATTTTGATAGAGACCGCTTGCTCTATCACATGATGTCTACCGAAGGCCCCAAGATTGCCAAGGGAGACATCAATGGGG
The DNA here is from genome assembly GCA_039029315.1 of Bacteroidota bacterium. GTDB lineage: Bacteria > Bacteroidota > Bacteroidia > J057 > J057 > JBCCCJ01. Next base: position 8,360 of record JBCCGK010000187.1, read on the forward strand.
ATGGGAGAGAAGACTTGTTCATCGGTGGGGCTGCCAACAGACCGGGAGAACTGTTGTTGCAGGAGGTAGGCGGGGTATTTGTGTCGACGAATACAGATTTGTTTGAGCAAGCCAGAGCCTCAGAAGATCAGGATTGCCTCTTTTTTGATGCTGATAATGATGGAGACCTCGATTTGTATGTGGCAAGAGGTGGCAGTGAATTCTTGTTCAATACCAACATCCTAAACGATCAATTATATCTCAATAATGGAAGGGGAAGATTCAGTCGTTCTCCTCAGTTTTTGCCGAGCTTTCAACCTGAAAACGGATCTTGTGTAGCGGCTGGAGATTATGATCAGGATGGCGATCTGGATCTGTTTGTTGGCACCAGATCTATCAGCGGTCATTATGGAACCTCTGTCAATGGATATATCCTCAACAACAATGGACAGGGGCAATTTTCGAATGTCAGCAAGGAAGTGGCCCCTGAGTTGGAAGGGCTTGGGATGATCACAGATGTGATGTGGATGGATGTCGATCAGGACACTGATCTGGACTTGATTGTGATAGGGGAGTGGATGCCGATCACCTTTTTGGAAAATCGACAAGGCCGCTTTCATAAAGCTGAGCTGATTGCAGGTAAGCGTCCAACAGAAGGCTGGTGGAACTGCATGAAAGCGGGCGATTTCGATCAAGATGGCGACCTGGATCTGGTTCTGGGTAATCATGGACTAAATTCCCGCTTCGCAGCAGACCCTGAACACCCATTGCTACTGCACATCAATGATTTTGATCAGAATGGGACTCCCGATCCAATTATCAGTCAATATTTCGGAGACAAAGCCTATCCCTTGCCATTGCGACATGATCTGGTGATGCAATTGCCCTCCCTAAAGAAAAAATATCTCAAATATGCCACCTACAAAGGCCAAACGGTTGAAGATATGTTTACAGAGGAGGAATTAAAAAATACCGAAATCAAGAAGGTGCATCATCTCGCTTCCTCCTTATTGGTCAATCAAGGCAATGGGAGCTTTCGGCTGCAGGATCTGCCAATCGAAGCACAGTTTTCTCCTACCTATGGATTGTTGGTAGAAGATGTCGACAAAGATGGCCATCTGGATATTCTCCTTGGAGGCAATCTCTTTGGGGTGAAACCTGAAGTAGGTCGTTATGATGCGCAATATGGATTGATGCTAAGAGGACGCGGAGATATGACCTTTGAGCCTGTTGGAGCAGGACAGAGTGGATTCACCATCAAGGGAGAAACCAGAGATATGGTCAGCGTGCAAGTTGATGACAAGCGATTTGTCCTGGTGGCGAAGAATGATGATCACATGCAAGTGTTTGAATTTTGAGAGAGAACAAGGATGCCAAAACGCAGATCGAAAGAAGCCTTGCACACAGGACTTCTCCTTCCGCTATATGGCTATTGGGTCTATGGAGTTTGATGATGTTCTCTTGCGAAACTTCTCCTGTAGCTCTCCCGCTTTTTCGCCTGCTTCCACCAAGCCAAAGTGGGATAGATTTTGTCAACCAGGTGGAAGATGGGGCAGAAATGAACATCATTCAATACTTATATTTCTACAATGGGGGAGGAGTAGCGATTGGTGATCTGAACAATGATGGATTGGCAGATATTTATTTCAGTGCCAATATGGAGTCCAATCGGCTCTACCTCAATCAGGGGAATCTGACGTTTGAGGAAATCACAGAATCCGCAGCTGTTGGTGGGGAGGGGAACTGGTCGACGGGTGTTTCCATGGTAGATATCAATGCAGATGGCTGGCTAGACATCTATGTATGTCAGGTTGGAAATTATAAGGAATTTGCCGGAAAGAATCAGTTGTTCCTGAATCAGGGCAAGGAAGGGTCCCCCAAATTTGTAGAAGTGGCAGAAGAATATGGGCTGGACGAAAGCGGTTTTTCTACCCAGGCAGCCTTCCTGGATTATGATCAGGATGGCGATCTGGATATGTATTTGCTCAAACATTCAGTTCATTCCACCGAGAGTTACCGAGATACAAGCTATACCCGCAAGCGACATGAGCAGGCAGGAGACAAACTGTTCCGAAATGATGTATCTGACAATCCAGAGCCAGGTAAATACTTTGTGGATGTGAGTGAAGAGGCTGGAATTCTGGGGGGGATAGCAGGATACGGATTGGGAGTAGCTGTGGGAGATGTAGATAAAAATGGCTGCCCGGACTTGTATATCAGCAATGATTTTCATGAAAATGATTTTCTCTACCTCAACAATTGTGATGGAACCTTCAGCGAACGCGCCTCTGAAAGTCTGGGCCACACCAGTAATTTCTCCATGGGAAATGATGTGGCTGATATCAACAATGATCAGTGGCTGGATGTGGTGAGCATGGACATGAAACCAGATGATGAAGTGATTTATAAAAATTCTGCTGGCATCGATCCGTATGATATTTACCAGTTTAAGCGAACTTATGGATACGATCATCAGTTTCCGAGGAATATGCTGCAACTCAATCAGGGGAAACTGGGAAAGGGAAGCCTTCGCTTCAGTGAAGTGGGTGAATATGCAGGCATTGCAGCTACCGACTGGAGTTGGGGAGCCCTGATTCTAGATGTCAACAATGACCGCCTCAAAGATCTCTTCATCACAAATGGCATTGTCCGAAGACCCAATGACCTGGATTACCTCAACTATATTGGGGACCAGCAGGTACAGGCAGCCGCGACAGATCTGGAATTGGCTGAGAAGATGCCCGAAGGCAGTGCCAATAATCAGTTGTTCATCAATCAGGGTGAGCTAAGGTTCAAAGAAAGTAGTAGATTGCTGGGAAGGGGAGAAAAATCTATTTCTAATGGATCAGCTTTTGCGGATCTGGACCTTGATGGAGACCTGGATCTGGTTGTCAATAATCTCAATGAAACGGCCTTCGTTTATGAAAACCTCTCGAATGAACAACTTTCGAATCATTTTTTGAGCATTCGCTTGAAAGGCCCTCCTCACAATCCTTTTGGAATAGGAGCAAGTGTGACGATCTATGAGGAGGGCGGCATTCAATATCAGGAAATGTATCCTGTTCGTGCCTGGCAATCTTCTAGCGACTATAGATGCCATATTGGGGTGGGGACCAGCATCCTGGTAGATTCCATGAGGATCAGATGGGGAGATGGAAAGACACAGCTCTTGACAGACATTGCAGTAGACCAAAACCTGATAGTTGAGTATCAGCAAGCGCTGCATGAAGAAAGAATCATCCAGTCCCCTGGCACATCTCCCTTGTTTGTGGATGTATCAGAGGAGGTAAATGTCCCATTTTTTCATCAGGAGAATTTGTTTTTTGACAACAAGAGAGAGACTCTCATCCCATACCTCTTATCCACGCAGGGACCAAAAATCGCTGTTGGAGATGTCAATGGTGATCAGTTGGAGGATCTGTTCATTGGTGGAGCAAGTAAGCAAGGTGGGGCCTTGTTGATCCAGAATGCCAATGGGAGCCTGAGTCGATCAGGAACAGAGGTATTTGATCAGGATTCCATGCAAGAGGATACAGGGTTGAGTCTGTTTGATGCAGATCAGGACGGAGACCTCGACCTGTACATAGGAAGTGGCGGGAACCAGTATTATCATCAGCATGAAGGGCTAAAGGATCGACTTTACCTCAATGATGGCCAAGGCAATTTCACCAAATCAGCCAAGCTTCCTGAGTTTTTCAACCAAACTTCTTGCGTCAAAGCCGCTGA
>JBCCGK010000188.1:0-12050 GCA_039029315.1 Bacteroidota bacterium
ACTTATTTTTTGTATGCGTCTTTTTTCCTCATTCTACAGCTTTTTTTGTTCTCATAGCCCCACTATGAGAACAAAAAAGAGCCTTGTCTGAGAAAAAAATACCTCCTAAAAATTCTTAGCACAGATTCCAAAACAGTCTCTCAGATAAGTTGCTTTTAATCCGGTCAGTTTGGCGGAGCAGGCATTTGCAGCCAATGGGGAATGCTGCCAAGCCTCTTATGCAAGTGGGCAATGGTCTGGGAATTGGCGAAATTCACCTGCTACTGTTTCATGATTTCCCTCTGAAAATATCGATATTGAAATCGCAGCCTAGCCCAACATCCCCTCTCATGCACCTTCCTCCCCAATCTTCAGAACAACTTGACACCCTTCCTGCCAGTACCAAGGCGACTTTGGCGACACCTCTTCAGATCCAGCCGATCAACATTCGGGCGCTTGGCAGTTTCTGCTTGGCATTCCTGCTCTTTTTCACCTTAGCCTGCTCGGAGATGGAAAAGGCTTATGTTGAGGAAAAAAATGGATTCCTTGCCGTGGAAGCCGAAAATTATCATTCCCAGGAACTGGATCAGTTAAGAAAATGGTATCGGATCGACAAACATACACGCCTGGATTCACTGAGGGATGTGGATGATTCGCATGCTGCCACAGCAAGTGGGAACAGGTATCTGGAGATTTTGCCGGATACACGAAGCAATCACGACGAGCCTCTCATTCCTGGAGAGAATTTTTCCAATCAAGCAGGACAATTGGCGATTCTTAACTATCAGGTATACATCAACAATCCAGGCAAGTACTATGTGTGGGTCAGAGCTTATTCTACAGGAACGGAGGACAATGGCATTCATGTAGGTCTTGATGGACAATGGGTAGCAAGCGGCCAAAGAATGCAATGGTGTGAGGGTAAAAATCAATGGACCTGGGAAAGTAAACAGCGAACGCAGGAAGTCCATTGTGGGGTTGACGAACAGATTTATCTTGAGATCGCGGAAGTTGGGGTCCACACCATTTCTTTTTCTATGCGGGAAGATGGATTTGAATTTGATGCCTGGATCATCGAAAAAGCTTATCAAAAACCAGATGGTCTGGCCTCTTTCTCCTCCCAATAAGTGAGAGAGAGGGGAAGGCATGAAAAGTGAGTCAAAAAATTCCGATCTTCATTCCATCATGAGTGACAAAGAATATTTTTCTCATCTGTATGAAATAGCCAGAGACCTCAATCAAGAATTTTCATTGCAGGCAGCCTTGCGACAGGCATTGGAGAAAACTGTTCGCTTGCTTCATCTGGAGACAGCCTGGATTTGGTTGGTACAAGCAGACAACAAATCGGTGTATTTGGCAGCCTCTTACCAGCTGCCACCAGCCCTGTCCAATCATCCAGAACGCTTGTCAGGTTGGTGTTTTTGTATCGAAAAGTATTTGTCCAACTCTTTCTCTACAGCCAGAAACATCAGCGAAATCACTTGTAGTCGGCTCAAAAACATTCAATCTGAGACAAGAGATCTCAAGTTTCACGCGACTGTTCCCATATTCGTAAAAGAAGAAAAAGCAGGATTGCTCAACCTTCTGACCAAAGAATCTCAGCAATTAGATGCGACACAATTGTCCATTCTCAACACCATCAGTGAGTTGATAGGCATGGCGATTCAGCGAACCCGGCTTCAGGAAAGCTCCTCCGCTCAGGCTGGAATGGATAAGGACGGAATCAGGGATGTGCTCCAACGCATTCTTCAGCCAAGAATGTCTGCTCTCCTGCATAGACTCCACAAGCTAGGACAGAAAGCAGATTTCTCTTCTTCAGCGACAAAAGAGCTAACGTATACCATTGAACTGGCAGAAGAGTTACAACAACATTTGTCTACCATCAGCACAGAAATTGAGAAGGAACACCCCTTGTCAGATGCCAATAGCAGCTTTCACTATCCAGCCTCTCCCCTCACCCAGCGAGAATTGGAAGTCCTGGTTTTGGTGAAAAAAGGCTTGATCAACAAGCAAATCGCGGAACAGTTATACATTTCCGAACGGACAGTGAAGTTTCATATCTCCTCTATTCTCTCCAAACTCTTTGCAGAAACCCGAACGGAAGCGGTCGACATCGCCTTGCGTCGAGGATTGATCAGTCTCTAAGAGACGCTGCAATCGCCGACGCACAAGCACTCTAACCCACAGCTAGCCTGTACCATCGGACAGGTACAATTCTAGCCAATAGACGGATTCCCGCCCTCGTCTATTGGCAGATATTTGTAGCCATCATCTAAGAAATAACAATATGAATACCACTCACAGTGCGCTGATTACAGGCGCCTCCAAAGGATTCGGCTTCTCCCTGGCTGAAGCGCTTGCCCGACAGGGATGGAGACTGCTCATCAATAGCAGAAATGCAAATCACTTATCATCTGCCCAACAACAACTGACAAAGCTGACAGAGGTCATCGCGATTCCAGGTGATGTCCAGGATGAATCCCATCTGCAAGATCTGAGCGAGGTCCTGAAGACCAATCATTGGCAGCTGGATCTGGTGATCAACAATGCTTCAACCCTAGGTGTCACGCCCTTGCCACATTTGCTGACCTATCCAGTGGACAAAATCGCAGAGGTCTTTCGCACCAATATGATTGCCCCTGTTTCCTTGCTTCAGCACATCCAGCCCTATCTACATCCAACAGCCACCCTCATCAATGTCAGCAGTGATGCTGCAAAGGAAGCCTATGAAGGATGGGGCATATATGGAGCAAGCAAGGCTGGGCTAGATCACATGACAGCGGTCCTTGCTGCCGAAAACCCACATTATCATTGGTATGCTTTTGATCCGGGAGATATGCGCACGGGCATGCATCAGCAAGCCTTTCCGGGGGAGGACATTTCTGACCGACCACTCCCCGGAGAAGTTGCCGTTCCTGCCCTGCTCCAGCTGATTGAGCACCCCCTCCCCAATGGTCGATATACCACAACAGATATTCTTCACCCTCAACATGCAACACATGATTCCCTATCCAACCATCAACTTTGAACTACCTGCACATCTGGCATGCCCACTCCCGACAGAACAGCGGCACATCCAGCGAGATGAGGTTCGCCTCTTGGTCAGCAATGGATCAGGAGATCTGTTTCACGATCATTTTTCTCAGCTGGATCACTATCTGAAGCCTGGAGATGTGCTTGTCGTCAATACCTCCGCCACACTCCCGGCAGCCATCCCGATTCACCTAGCTGATGACTCCCCCGCCATGCTTCATCTGAGCACCCAATTCAGCGAGACCAGTTGGCTGGTAGAAATCAGGGCCATCAAGGATACACAAACCATCCGCTGGAAGGGAGGAAAAGCAGGAATGCGCGTGGACTTGCCAGGAGGAGGACACATAGAATTGGTCTCCCCCTTTTACAACAACAAGCAATGGATTCATTTATGGAAGGCCGAATTCCATCTGGACCGCCCCATCACTTCCTATCTCGACATCCATGGCCACCCCATCAAATACACTCAACTGGACAATCCATTTCCTTTATCCTATTATCAGACGTATTTTTCTGAACATCCGGGAAGTTCAGAAATGCCTTCTGCAGGGCGTGGATTTACCTCCTCTTTGGTCAGGAAGTTGCTGCGAAAAGGCCTAAGATTTGCCCCAATATTATTGCACACAGGCATCTCAAGCCTGGAACAGGGAGAATTGCCGTATCCTGAATACATGGAGATCAGTGCTTTGTCTGCCAACATAATTCAGGAAGCAAAATCCACAGGCAATCGCATCATCGCAGTAGGCACTACGGCCATTCGGGCACTCGAAACGGCCAGCCATGTGCAAGGAGAGATTCAAGCTTTTCGGGGAATGACAGAAGTCTACATTCACGAATCCTATCACATGAAGATCGCCGATGGATTGTTGACTGGATTTCACGAACCCCAGGCATCGCATCTGAATATGCTTCTATCCATCGCCGGGATGCAGCACATTGATCAAGCGTATCGGGCGGCTATCCAGGCTCAGTATTTCTGGCATCAGTTTGGAGATTTGCATTTGATTTTGAGCTAGAAAAAAAGCTGAGGCCCTGAATCCTGGCTTATACCAGTGCGATTACACGACTTGGCCCTCCTGTTGCTCCTTGTATTTTGGGACCCCCTACAATGACTGTTGCACCGATCGGTGGCAGATCGCCCAGATTGGCCACACATTCCACCCCCCATCTGTTGCTGGGAAGCCAGGAAAAATGAACGGCAAAATCAGGAGAGGGACCATGATCCAGGCTCAAAGTATCTACCAGAATTCCTTTGACAGATCGCTCTTCCATGAGCATGGAGGTCGCCTCTACATGAAAGCCCGGAAAATGTAAGCCCCCATCATCATCGGCATTTCGGAATTTGGGGCCATTGACATAAGCATCCCAGCCACTGTTCATGGCAACGATAACACCAGATGGCAATTCCCCATGTGTGGCTTCCCAGGCCTTGATATCCTCTGGCGTCAATTGTGCATCAGGATTGTCAGCTGCTTTGGCGCGAATGTCTATCACGGCCACTTGACCAACCAGATCTGCCACAGGGATATTATCGGCTGTCTGCTGATCCGAAAAGTGAAAGGGTGCATCTAAGTGTGTCCCGGTATGCTCTACAATGGTCCAGCGATTCATATTGTATCCATCTTTGTTCAGATCGCTCACCTGTTCGATCGTTACCTGCTGTTGTCCTGAAAATGCTGGAAACTGTTCTCCCAGCACATGTGTCAGATCCACCACTCTGCTATAGGAGAGGGTTTGGGGAGCTTGTTGTGCTGGTTCAGTGCTGGCCGCAGGGGCACAACTCGCAGCCATCACTCCCAAGGAACCAATTCCGGCTGAGCGAAGAAAATGTCTTCTGCTCAAGGCTTGAGCGATCTTTTTTTGACAGGCAGGGACACACATAGAAAAGGGATTTGTTGGTTTGAGTGCTTTTCTCTAGTTTTCCTCATAATATCAATTCTACTGACATTTTCAAACACCTCTACCACTATGCAATATGCGCGATTAGGCCGATCCGGATTGAATGTTTCACGTATTTGTCTGGGGATGATGACCTATGGGTCTAGCAGTTGGCGTGAATGGATACAGGATGAAGAAAGCTGTAATGCACACGTCCAGCGGGCATTGGAGTTGGGCATCAACTTTTTTGACACAGCCAATGTCTATTCGATTGGCGTCAGTGAGGAGTTGACGGGAAAAGCGATCAAGAAGTTTGCACGACGAGAAGAGGTGGTCATCGCGACGAAAGTCTTTTTCCGAATGTTTGAGGGACCAAATGGGCAGGGACTCTCCCGAAAGCACATCATGAACCAGGTCGATGCCTCTCTCAAGCGATTGGGAACAGACTATATTGACTTGTATCAGATCCACAGATGGGATCATCACACACCGATAGAGGAAACCCTTGAAGCCCTGCACGATGTTGTCAAGGCGGGCAAGGTGCGCTACATTGGTGCCTCCAGCATGTATGGCTGGCAAATGTGCAAAGCTCTATATAAGGCTGATCTTTTGGGCTGGACTCGATTTGTTTCCATGCAAAATCACTACAATCTCATCTATCGGGAAGAGGAAAGAGAAATGAATCCTTTGTGCGAAGAGGAAGGGATAGGATTGATTCCCTGGAGTCCTTTGGCAAGGGGCTTGGTGACGGGCAGCCGTACACGAGATGATCGTACCTCTCTTCGCAGCAAAACCGATGATTTCAGCGATCGTCTCTACTATCATGACAGCGATTTTGATGTGGCTGACGCAGTCGGAAATGTTGCAGAAGCCAAAGGAATCAGCAGAGCGCAGCTTGGACTTGCGTGGCTGTTACAACGACCTGCTGTTGTCGCTCCTATCGTAGGGACCACCAAGATTCATCATCTGGAGGATGCCGCCAAAGCAGTGGATGTAACTCTGACACCTGAGGAGATCAGCCAACTGGAAGATCCCTATTTGCCACATCCGGTTTTGGGCCATCAATAAACCCAAATACCCACATGGACGGACGTCCAAAAATGTGTTTCATTCTCCCTCATTTCTATCCAGATTTTCATGGAGGTGCGGAGATTCAATGCTACTACCTTGGGCAAGAACTTCTGGCAAGGGGGTGGAACATAGTCTATATCCATGAATCAGATCAAACGACTACCCGGCTGGTGGACGGCATAGAAGTGCATGGGATTCCACGGCGAAAAGCTTACCTAAAATGGCAAAACGCCCGATTCCTGCGAGAAAAAATGCAAGAGATTCGAGCAGATGTCTGGTATGTGCGAGCCACATTTTCCTATCTCCCCTCAGTTGTGCGATTCTCACAACAATTGGGCGGGAAAGTCCTCTTTGCTTTCTCGCGGGATTCGCAGCTGAGTCTTCGGGAATCCTGGAAGTATTATTCTCAGCTTCATATGAAGCTGTATTTGATGGCAGAATCCCTGATCTTCCGGCGGGCATTGAGACAAGTAGACATCATTCTTAGCCAGACCATATATCAACAAGGCCTCCTGGAGAAGAATCTTGGATTATCCAGCCATCAGATCTACAATGCACATCCCCCACCTGCTGCCCCTCTCTCTCCCGTCCAGCGCACATCCCTTGTGGTCTGGATTGGCAGGATCAAGCACTATAAACGACCCGATCTTTTCATTGATTTTGCAAAAAAACTGGCAGATACGCCCATTCAATTTTATCTGATCGGGAAATTGACGGAGAATAGGTTGAGTCAAGAATTAGTAGCACAGGCCCATTCCCTTCCTCATGTACACCTTCTGGGAGATGTGTCCGGGCAGGAGATTCATCAGCTTCTTCTCCAAGCCAAAGCCCTTGTTTGTACCAGTGAAGGGGAAGGATTTTCCAACACCTTTATTGAAGCATGGATGCGAGGAGTTCCTGTTTTTTCATTGCAGGTAGATCCGGATGCCCTCATTCAGGAGCAAGGGCTAGGAGTTGTACATCCAGATATGGACCAACTCGCATACAGACTGAAAGACCTATTCCAACAGGAAGAAAAGTGGCGAGAGATATCTAAAAAATGTGAATTGTTCTCAAGAAATAGGCTTGCTATTCAACATTCTGTTGATTTACTTGAGAATATTATCCTCCATCGCGATTGATGTGCGACTAATTTATTTAAGTAATTCTGTGATTCCCTCTCATGAGGCAAATGCTATCCAGGTCATGAAGATGTGCGATGCCTTAACACAAATTGGCCAAAAGGTTGTGCTTTATGGGAGAAAGGGACAGGATTTTGGCCTTGATTTGTCGGGTTTCTATTCCCTTCGAACAGCCTTTGAGGTGCGCCAGATACGAGTTCCTAATATTCTGAAAATTCGGAGAATTATATTTGCACTCATAATCCTGTTTCAACTTCGTCAAGAACGACAGCCATTCCGCATCATTGGCAGAGATTATTTCTTGATGGGGTTTTATGCCAAATTTCGCCTGCTGCCTGGATCCTACTGCTTGGAAATTCACCAACCACCCGCCAATCATCTCCAGTTCTTGCTTCAGAAATGGATCTTTGAACATGCCCGTTTTGAAAAACTGATTGTGATTTCTCATGCGTTGAAAGAAGAATACTTGCGCCGATTTGGAGAGCTGGTTTCAGGGAAGATTCTGGTTGCACACGATGGGGCGGATGCCTATCAATTGCCGGAATCCTTGGCCCCTCCCAGAAAATATTCTGCCATTCATTCTCCTCCCAGAATTGGGTATATCGGGAGTTTTTATCCCGGAAAAGGGATAGAGATGATCTTGACACTCGCTCCACGCCTTCCAGAATATGACTTCCATGTTGTTGGGGGGACGCCCACAGAATTGAGTCGCTGGACTGCACAGAAGCTCTCCCCCAACCTTCGATTTCACGGCTTCGTCCCTCCGGCACATATTTACACCCATATGGCCAATTGTGACATCCTCCTTGCCCCATTTATGGATGCAGTGCTTGTAGGTCGCAAAGGGGGAGACATTGTCAGATGGATGTCCCCTCTCAAAGTCTTTGAGTATATGTCTGCGGGGGTTCCCATGATATGTACAGATCTCCCTGTCTTGAGAGAGGTGCTCACTGATCAGGTCAACTGCCTGCTGGCACAAGTCAATGATCCAGAGGATTGGGAAAAGAAAATCCGATTATTGATAGAGAAGCCATCCCTTAGAGAGACCATCGGTCGTCAGGCACAACAAGATTTTTTTGCTCAGTATACCTGGGAAAAACGGGCATACAAACTCATGAACGATATTCCTGTACAGGCTGAATAACAGATATGGGTCCATTCTTTCCTCACTGTTCTCCACAATTTATCTCACACTATGAACCCAAAACGCAATATCGCTATATTCATTCGTTCTCTTGAAACTGGCGGGGCAGAGAAGTATAGTCTTAGGCTGGCAAAAGCTCTTACAGAGACACATCATGTACATTTGATTGTTGTGGGAAAACGAATCCAGACAATAGATCCCAATTACCTGTCATTCATCCAGCAAGAAGGCTTTTCTGTAACTCAACTAAGCGGTAATCTCTTCCAAAAATTCCTCGCATGTCGGAGAATCCTGATACAGGAAGAGATAGAAATTACTTTTTCTCACCTCCCAAGTGATACCCTCTTCTCTTTTCTTGCAGGGCTATGGAGTGGTGTCAGATATCAGTTTGGGGGAATCCAGAATTCGCGTTTCCCCTTTCTGAAAAGGGCAATCTTGAAGCTTATCCATAATTATTTTCTGGAGGCATCTATCTCGAACTCTCAGGCGGGCAAAGACTATCTGGCTCAATACGGGTTCAAAGCGGATACAATCTGTGTGATTCCAAACTGCATTGACATTCGTTCTCCGCAGATCGTCCGTTCCCCCTCCTCAAAGGTTCAGATTTTGACGGTTGCGCGTTTTGTTGATCAAAAAGATTATGAAACAGCACTTCAAGCCATTTCCCTGGTCCGAAAATTCCTTCCCGAGGACATCCTGTTGCAATACCACATTGTCGGGTATGGGATCCTGGAGACTCAAATCAGAGCGTGGGTTCACGCATATGACCTGGAGGAGATGGTCCGCATTACGGTGCGCCCGCCAAATCTGAATCAGCAATTTCAGGAGGCAGATATCTATTTGTGTACCTCGATTTTTGAAGGCTTGTCAAATTCTTTGATGGAAGCGATGCATTTTTCTCTCCCGATTGTGTCTACAGATGTTGGAGACAATGCCTTACTGATCAGGGAAGAAGAAAATGGATTCGTTCTCCAGACTCATCAGCCCGAAGAAATTGCGGACAAACTGCTCTCTCTCATCTGCAATTATGAACAACGGATTGAATATGGAAAATCCAGTTATACCCATCTGGAAGAAACCTATTCCTATGAATCTTTTCAACACACCTTCTTGCAACTTGTCGGAGAACTCTCTTGATGGTGGCGACAAAATAACTTGTTTCCAGTACCAACATTGGGTAATTTAGGTAGTCCAAACCGAAACTTGCTATGGTACTACTTCTTCTGACAAACAAACGCTTTTTTCTTTTTTCATTGCTGATTGTGGGACTGGGACTCTCCGCTTATTCTCAGCATTCCGTCGCTCGCCAATGGAATGAAGTTCTGCTGGAAGCTATACGAGGAGACTTTGCCCGCCCCACAGTTCATGCGCGCAATCTCTTCCATACCTCTATCGCGATGTATGATGCCTGGGCCGTCATGGACCCAGTTGCAGAGTCATATCTACTGGGGAAGACCGTTCATGGATTCTCTACCGAATTTCAGGGATTTCCGACTCCTGCCGATGTGCAGGCCGCCAGAGAGGAAGCCATCAGTTATGCAGCCTATCGCATGATTTCCTACCGTTTTCGATTTTCTCCATCAGCAGAGGAGATTCTGAATGGATGCGATTCTTTGCTCGGATTGTTTGGGTATAACCCCAATGTGACCTCTACTGATTATACCACAGGCGATCCCGCCGCCTTGGGGAATTTTATTGCTGCCAACCTGATCGAATATGGCCTGCAAGATGGCTCGCATGAACAGGAAGATTACGCCAATTTCTTTTATCTCCCGGCCAATATTCCTCTGATCATTTCCATGCCCGGCAATGCTGTCATGAATGATCCGAATCGTTGGCAACCTCTGGCCTTCCGTATTTTCATTGATCAAAGCGGCAATCCTATTCCGGGGGGATCTCCTCCATTCCTCAGTCCAGAATGGGGATTTGTGCATCCATTCTCCCTCAAGGAAGAGGACTTGAGTATTTTTCAAAAAAATCAAGAGACCTATTGGGTGTATCACGATCCGGGCGATCCTCCCTATATTGATGCGTTTGGGGAAGGGACATCGGCAGAATATCAATGGGGATTTGCCCTGGTCTCTCTGTGGTCCGCACACCTTGACCCAGCAGATGGTGTGATGTGGGACATTTCGCCTGCCACCATCGGAAATATGGACATTCAGAACCTCCCTACCACCATAGAGGGATTGCGTGATTTCTATGATGAACTGGAAGGAGGCGATCCCAGCCCCGGCCATAGTATCAATCCACATACCGGGCAGCCATATGAACCACAAATGGTTCCCCGTGGGGATTATGCCCGCGTCCTGGCAGAATTCTGGGCAGATGGGCCAGACTCAGAGACTCCACCCGGCCACTGGTTCACCATCCTCAACTATGTCAATGATCATCCCCTCCTCGAAAAGCGTTTCAAGGGAGAAGGAGAGATTGTGGACGAATTGGAGTGGGACATCAAGGCTTATTTTACGATGGGAGGGGCTATGCATGACGCAGCTATCTCTGCTTGGGGGATCAAAGGATATTATGACTATATCCGACCTGTATCAGCGATTCGGTGGATGGCAGGTCAGGGTCAAAGTACGGATCAGTCCCGCTCCAACTACGCGCCGAATGGGATTCCCTTGCATCCCGGCTTAATAGAGATCGTCGAAGAAGGAGACCCACTGACAGTTGCCAATGAAACCCATATAGGCAAAATCAAACTCAAGGCCTGGCGAGGCCCTGACTATATCGAAGACCCGGATACCAGTGTCGCTGGTGTAGGATGGATTTTGGCCGAAAACTGGTGGCCCTATCAGCGCCCGACCTTTGTTACGCCTCCATTTGCTGGCTATGTGTCTGGGCACTCTACTTATTCCAGAGCTGCGGCAGAAGTCATGACCCTCTTGACCGGAGATGCCTTTTTTCCTGGAGGAATGGGAGAATTTGTAGCCAAGAAAAATGAATTTCTCGTCTTTGAGGATGGTCCCAGCATGGACATCACCTTGCAGTGGGCCACCTATCGGGATGCCTCTGACCAAACCAGTCTATCCAGAATTTGGGGAGGAATCCATCCTCCTGCCGATGATATTCCTGGCAGATTGATTGGGGAGCAGATCGGCATTGAGTCTTTTGAATATGCAGAATCCTATTTCAATGGAGAAGCTTTCTCTATTCCTTTCTCAGAAGAACTGCTCGCCTTTCCCAATCCAGTCGAACGCGGAAAGCGATTGTCATTATCTCTCTCTAAAGAATCGGATCAGGTCATCATCCAAATTGTCGATCTGACTGGAAGAACCTTGTACAATGAGTTGCATGAGATGAATCAGGGGTCTGTCTATTGGGAGGTCAGGCCAGAATGGGCTACAGGTCTGTATTTGGTGAGAATCATTGGCAACACCTGGAAAGAAAGTGTGAAGATTTTGGTGAAATGATGTGAGCGGGCTAAGAGACTGTTTTGGAATCTGTACTAAGAATTTTTATGGAGTATTTTGTTCTCATAGTGGTGCTATGGGAACAAAAAAAGCCGCCGGATGAGGAAAAAAGACGCATACAAAAAATAAGTGATAGATTTCCAAACAGTCTCTAAGTTTGACTTTAGCCAAAATAGGAATCCCAATATCCTATCAAGATCTCACCTGCCATTTTTCAATGAAGTAGGTGGACATACTTACCTATGCTTATTCTATTCTTCCCCTCCAAAGGGGGAAATCGTTGATTCCTGGCCTTGTGGGCTGATGTCTCCCGCTGGCGGGAGAGCGAGAGGGTGGAAGAGGATGCCCAAATATACATGTGTCACTTAGTTAGAATAAATCAACATCACCCTAAAATGGCGAAGTTCA
>JBCCGK010000189.1:0-11975 GCA_039029315.1 Bacteroidota bacterium
AAGAGCACATAGCCCTTGTGATCAGTCATGGCAAGATTCTTAATCGTGTAACGCTTCTTTTTCCCACTATACTCCTGCTTATGCGCAGCCGGGTCAGTCCGTCTGGGAACAATTCGCTCAGTAACATCGATCAACAAATAAGTGACAGATGTTCAAACAGTCTCTTAAACTCTATCCATCTTATAGACAGCCTAGTTGGAGGTATAAGGTATGTGGTATATGGCGAGATGTGTAAGAATTAGGATAGCTCAACACCCAGCCTTATTCCCATATTTCCCTTATGCCCCCTATACCTTTTCCCCTTCCTCATACCCAAATACCTGATCCAGCGGCACCTTGAATACCAAGGCTATGCGAAATGCCAGTTCCAAAGAAGGAGAATACTTGCCTTTCTCCATGGCAATGATGGTTTGACGAGTTACCCCCACCTTATCCGCCAATTTTTTTTGGGTCATTTCATCATTGAAAAACCGAAGCTTGCGAATATTATTTGTGATCTTTCCCTTACTCATATCAATATCCTCTCCGGTAAAAGTAGAATTGTGAAGCACTCCAGACAAATTGAGCCAACAAAAGGCAGCCAATTAATAAGTTGAACATCACATACAAAGGCTTGTCCATCACCACCGGGATCATGGATAGCACTACCCCAATCATAAATACTGTATAGGCATTCCGAATGGATTTCAGATCAATCAATTTGTCTCGCTCATCTGTTATCGTTGGAATTTCTTCTCGGGTAGCTACTGTATTGACAATGCTGAAAATGATCTGTGTAATGATCGTGATCACAATTTGGGCTGGGATCATGAAGAGGATGATTTTTCCCCAAACACTGAACTCCTCAGTAGAGTAAATCACCTCTTCTGACTGGAAATGGAAGGCATACCACCAATAGATGCCAGTGATCAACAAGATGTTGAAGATGTAGACAATGCTTCTTTTTTCCTGATAAGACATGGCAAAATTGTATGAATCACTTAACTTTATGTAATGTATTACGGACACAAAGTTATAAAGTTTTTACTTAATGTAAAAAAAATTTTACATCACCTCACAACAAACAACAATCAATCCTTCGGAAGAATTGTGCATTCTCTTGGACTCGAATCCACTCAAGTCGATCCCCTGGCATGATTCTGATTTATCGAAAATCCTCTCTATCTTGACTAGGAGATACATAAGTGCCCCATGAACAGATCAGAATTTATACAACTCGGGATATCGTCTTTTCTTTATTCTGGCTTGTCCACACCACCACTATTCTCCTATCCACGATTCGGCTATGAAACAGATATCTACGGAGGATGGACAGGAAAATCTTTTCGGGCTACTGGCTATTTCAGGACAGAAAAAGAAGATAGATGGTGGTTGGTGACACCCTTGGGGAATGCCTTTTTAAGCTTTGGATTCAATCATTTTCATTCGGTCTGGTGGAAGGCAGAATATAATCGGAAAGCATGGATGACTCTGCTGAACATCGACCAAATGGAAGCGTTCAATCCTGCCATAAGATCCTGGATACTTAAGACTTGTGACCACTATGGATTCAATACCATAGGAGTCCACAATGATTTGAAGATCCTGAACTCTCCGAATCCTCAGCTCCCTTATATGCAGCCCATCCAATTCGTGGATATCAGTCATTGGAAGCCAGGAATCGAAGATGAAAACTTCCTGGACATTTTCTCCCAGGAATTTTATCATCACTGCGATCAACTGGCCAAAAAAATTGCTTCTCCTTTGCGGAATGATCCATTCTTATTGGGATATTCTATGGCTGATTGTCCTCTCTTCACGGAAGAAGATTGTCGGGAGCGTCCTGATAATATTTATGGCGGGAGAAGAGGTGCACGAATCGGCTGGCCGCGACGGTTGAGGAATCTCGGTCCATCAGCTGCTGGCAAGAAAGCGTATGTAAGTCTCATGTCAAAGCTCTATGAAGGAGACATTCGGACATTCAACCACACCTATGATACTGCATTTGATTCTTTTGCAGCAGTAGAAAAAACTGAGCAATGGCGATTAGACACAGATTTGTCTAACGCCAATGAGACCAGGGATAATGTTGAGTTTTTGACAAGCTGCGTGGAACAATACTATAAAACAGCTCAAGAGGCAATTGGCAGATATGATCCGAATCATCTTTTTATTGGAGATAAACTCAATGGGAATACTGACACAGTAGATACCGTCCTTCCTGTAACCGCAAAGTATACCGATGTTGTCATGTACCAAATGTATGGCAGGTACGAAACCCAGCAACCAAGCCTAAATCAATGGAGCAACAAAGTTGATACCCCACTCATCAACGGGGATAGTGCCTTTAGCTATGTAAGAGACCTCATGCCGCGTCCCTATGGTCCCTTAGCTGATACAGAAAGCCAAAGTGCCGAATGGCTTGTCGAGTTTTTCAATCAGGCATTTGCCAGACCAGAATTTGTTGGTTGGCACTATTGCGGGTTGATTGACACCCCCGTCAAACTCATCAAGAAAGAGTCGAATCGCCAGCATTCCGGGCTTTTCGATGGATATGGGAACCCCTATGAACAGCTCAGAGAGGCAGTATCATCATGCAGCAAAAAGTTATATGAAGTTGCGACAAGCAGGAATCATTGATTTGCTTCCATTCAGGAGTCCCTCGCCCCTTCTTCCAAAGCGGAAGGAGGTGAGGCAGTCGAACAATCCTAATCGTCAGGAAGAAACTGTAGGTACAGGACCGGATTTCTTTGTCCGCTGTTCCTATGGTACATTCAGTCCTGACTTCTATTCGATGATGACTTTCCGTCGATATACCAATTGCTGGTCATCTAGTATCGTCAGCATATACAGACCTGGAGAAAAATCCCCAGACAATTGGAAAGGTTCATGCCCCAACAGGCGTGCTGCCTGTACCAAGCGTCCATTCAAATCATATAGCTGAAGTTCATAAGGTTTGCCAGCTTCCAAGGAGGAACAATGATAGGCCTGATCGACTCGTATAGGATTGGGAAACTCACACCTAAACTCGTGAACCGTAGCAGAATTTGACATAATGGTTTCAGACCAGAAATAATCCTTCTTTTCTTCCATTATCCACTGAGCACTGCTTGACTGATAGTCAAATGCGCGGAATTGTTCTCTTTCATCATAGGCATTAAAATCAATCTCCATTTTCCTTCTGTCTGTCCACATACTGTCTCTCCAGCGATTTGTCTCTCTCATCTCCCATTTGCCATTGAGATGATAGGTATGGAATGTTCTGGAGTCATTTTCCCACTCGCCTACTGTATCATCCCACCATTGTTTCAGATAGGAACTCTCTTTTCCATCAGTATTATACATATAGGTCTCCCGATTCGTATGTATCCATTGAGTGGAACCAGCATTCCAATGCCGGAGGATTCGTTCGATCCGATTTCCAGCCGAATCATAGGTGTTTACATATATAGAGTAGTTATCCCAGGAAAGTGATTGATCATTGAAGTTTTCTCTCTTCTCTTCAATATTTCTACCCAGACTGTCCTGACTATACAGAATCCTGTGATCTATTCCCCATCCATATCCTTGGGCTTTCTGCTTCCAGAGATAGGAGTAGAGCGATTTATACCGCCCATTTGGGTAAAAAGACACACTATCTTTTTGGCTCTCTTTGAAGGTATTGGTGGACGGATTGACTCTCTGCCTGAAATACAGATAATCTTGAGAGTTCTCCTCATATTCCCAGATCATCTGAGTTCTGGCCCGCCAAAAGTCTACAACCCAATCATGAATCTCAATCCTGATCAGTCGATTTTGCGCATCCGACTCATATACCCATCGCCCATAGTCGATCAATTCCTGTGCGCCATCATCCCATTCAGACCAAATATCCGTTTCTGTTCTGGCTACAGGATCATATTGATATATGCCTCTCCTTACATTCTTCCAGCGATTGAGATCCGCTTCCCAGATATCCAACATGGTAATTTGTTCCTCGGGATTCGGGTAAAAAAATCTCTCACGTAAGTTATATTCCCAAACATTCGAACTGGCATCGTAGTCATATTCAAGGGTCGAATCCAGTTGGACCATCATATGCTTCCCGGCAGCAGCTTCATACGGCCGATTGGCAAGATATCTGGCTTCCATCGCCTTCAATTCCTCAGCGACATCTGCATGAGGCGAAATACTTGGGAATTTGATTTGGGCGAATAAGGAATGACCAAAAATAGGCAGCATCAAGCAGAGAAAGAGGGACTTCTGCATTATATAAATATGGTTAAATGGACAACAAAAAAGCTCCTTGTTCAGACGATCAATCGGAATTCACCGATGAAGCCTGAATCAGGAAATTACATTTAGACCATAATAAGAGGCAAGGAAAGAGAATTGCCACTCAAAACAAACAACGAAAAATTTTCCCACTAGTGGTCTGTGGAAAAAATTTTCCAAGAATATCAATAAGCAGCCTACTCTACTGCAGGTGTTTCATTCTCTTTAGGCGGCTTCTTTTTCAGTTCCATAAACTGGCTGACAAGAATCATGCTGATGCCCGTCGTGATACAGACATCAGCAGCATTGAAGATGCCCGTCCGCATGAAGCCAAAATCGATATGCATAAAGTCCGTGACCGTTCCATAATAGATTCGATCAAAGACATTGCCCAATCCTCCGCCAGCAACCAGGGCCAGCCCCAACAGGGCAAGTCTTGGCAGATCATTGCGTGTCAAGGCCATCCACATAGCAAACAGCAACACCAAAGAGGGCAAAATGGTAAGCAGGACGATGCGCGCCCATTCGGGAAGTTCTGACCCAAGCCCAAGGAAAGCTCCTGGATTTTCTTCTTTGGTGAGAATGAGATAATCCCCCAATACTTCGATCCGATCGTGATCATCAATCCTGTCTCTGACCACATATTTGGAAGATTGATCACACCCAATGCTTACAAGAATCAGCGCCAGAATGATGGGGATACGATAAGGAGAGGCTTTCATATTCAAACATTTGTCTAGCCAAAGATACGGCATTGTCAGGCGGGGTCAAAAAGAAAATCTGTCAAAGCTGCTAAAGCTACATTTACTTAACAAATGTAAATCTAATTCATTACATTTACATTTGTTAAGTAAATAAATCACATGCAGATACCCTCACTCGGCGGATTTGAAGAACTGGTTTTGCTCACTGTTGCGGCTCAACACAACAAAGCATATGGCGTCTCCATCAAGGAGAGCCTGGAAAAGGAATTGAACAAAACGGTCAGCATCAGTGCGATCCATGTTGCCTTGAAGCGCATGAATGAAAAAGGCTTTGTTCAGTCTCGTTTTGGCGGCATCACACAGGATCGTGGGGGCAGACGAAAAAAATTCTATGTGATCACCTCCCTGGGCAAGGCAGCTATTGACCGACAGTTCGAGATCCGAACACGCATCTATCGTCAGATCCCCAAGCTTTCCTTTATCTGATGCCTGCTCAACCACCCAAAAAAGCTCTGCAATTCCTGCGATGGTTTTGTCGAGAAGACTTTCTCGAAGAGATCGAGGGAGATCTGATCGAGTTGTTCGCCATCCAGTTTCCAGAAGCCAGTCGTCAAGCCAGCTGGACCTTCTTTTGGTGGGTCCTCAGATATTTTCGTCCCGAATTCATCAAATCATTTCAGTCCGGCACACTCATGAACACAGCCCTTGTTAAACACAATCTTCTGATCAGTTATCGCGGATTCACCCGAAACAAGACTGCTTTTCTGATCAATTTAATTGGCCTCTCTACAAGTCTGGCCACTGCTTTCTTCATTGTCTTGTGGGTGCAGAGCGAGTGGAAGATGGATAGATTCCATGAAAAGGACGAGCGACTGTATCAGGTCATGCAAAACTACCAGCTCCCGGAAGACAAGATCAAAGTTACCTCCTGGACACCCGGACCTTTGTCGCAGGGACTTCGAGATGAATTCCCCGAACTTGAATATGCGACCTCATTCAAGACCGGAAATTTCTTTGATGGCATTCTGAGTGCTTCAGAACAAGCCTTCAAAGCAACACCTGTATATGCTGATCAAGACTTTCTGCAAGTGTTTTCTTTTCCCTTGATCACGGGGGACAAGAGTCAAGTACTAACAGAACCTGGCTCTGCTGTCATCTCTCAAAGCCTTGCCAAAAAGCTCTTTGGGACAGCTTTCAAAGCCGTAGGGCAAACTGTCGAATGGAATAAATCAGAGGGAGCTTCTGCCAGATACAAGGGATCATTCATCATTTCAGGCGTTATCGAAGACATTTCTCCTCATTCTTCTATGCAGTTCGATATCCTCCTCCCCTATCAATTCTTCATGGACCATACCTGGGGCGTAGAGCGGTGGAACAATCATCCTGTATCCACTGCCATGATTCTCCGACAAGGAGTTGATCTGTCTTTACTGGATCAAAAAATTACGCAGTTGGTTCAGGCAAAAGATGGGGCTTATAATGGCGTTTATTTCCTCAAGCAATTTTCTTCCCAATATCTATATGGCACCTATGAAAATGGTGTCCTCGTGGGCGGGAGAATTGACTATCTCTGGTTGTTTGTGTGCATCGCCTGTCTGATCCTTATTATCGCCAGTATCAATTTCATGAACCTGTCTACGGCCAAAGCCAGCATCCGACTCAAGGAAATCGGTGTCAAAAAAACCCTGGGCGTCAGTCGGGGAGAGCTCATCGGACAGTTTATTACAGAGTCCCTTCTTTTATCTTTTTTGGCATTGTTAGTAGCCTTTGTGCTTGTTGCTGTGCTCCTTCAACCCTTTAATGCCATCACTGGCAAGCAACTTAGCCTGAATTTTTCTCTGATCCATGTTATGCTGTTTACGGGGATTACTGTCCTGACAGGTCTTTTGTCCAGTACCTACCCTGCTTTTTACCTGTCAGCATTCAAGCCCATCCAGGTGTTGAAGGGGAAAATCGAGCGTTCTGTTGGAGAATTATGGATCAGACAGGGGCTGGTGGTTTTCCAGTTTGTGATTTCTATTTTTCTCATTGTTGCTGTTCTGGTGATTTCTCAACAGATGAGTTATATCCACAACAAGAATCTGGGGTATGATCGACACCACATTCTGAGCTTGAGAACAATCGGTCCCCTGTTCGAAAAAATGGAACCCTTTTTTGAGGAAATCAGGAAGCTCCCCGAGGTACAAAGCATTGCGAATTCTAATACCAACTTGGTGGCTTGTGAGAATTTTACCTGGCAGCCCCTCCCGCATGCAGAAGGAGAACATACCGAGCATATCCTGCTCAATGTCTTCATCGTCACCCCTGAGTTTCTCCAAACTTATGGCATTCAGATCAAGGAGGGTCGAAACTTTTCAAAAGACTTTGGCACTGAGACCTCAAAAGTGATTCTGAACGAGACCGCTGTCAAGGAAATGGGATTGAACAATCCAATTGGAAGCATGATCACATTTTGGGATGTACCAGTAGAGGTCATTGGAGTGGTCAAGGACTTTCGCTATCACTCGATGTACAAACGTGTCGAACCCTGCATCTTCAGGTTGTTTAATGAAGGAGACAATTTCGGAAGGTTTATCTGGATCAAACTCGAAGCTGGACAACAAGTCAAAGAAATAGACAAAATCGCTGATGTATACCAACAATTCAATCCAGGACTGGCCATGGAATATGGATTTGTGGATGAAGAATATCAGCAATTGTACGAAAGCGAAAACCGGGTAGCTGCCTTGTCCAAGTATTTTGCAGTTATAGCCATCCTTATCTCTTGCCTCGGATTGTTTGGACTGGCAGCATTTACCGCAGAAAAGCGAACCAAGGAGATCGGTATCCGCAAAATCCTTGGAGCGAGTGAATGGCGGATTGTTACTCTGTTGTCGAAAGACTTTACAGTCATGGTTCTCATGGCCATCCTCATTGCCATGCCTCTCAGCTTTGTGATTGGCCATAGATGGCTGGAAAGCTTTGCGGACAAAATCCAGCTCCAGTCATGGGTGTATGTACTGGCTGCAGCCATTGCCCTCCTCATTGCCTGGCTGACTGTTGGGGTCCAGACTTTTCGGGCAGCAAGGGCCAATCCCGTCAATAGCTTACGCGCAGAATAATTTTTCCAAGTCTGATTATCAGTAGATTAATTATTTTTACTACAAAGCAGGTAAAAACTATGCTTTTATTTACTACATTTAAGGCAAAAATAAAAGTATGGGTAGGCATAGACTTGGAGAATTTGAAGAAATCGTCATGCTCACGGTGGCCATTCTGCATGGAGAAGCCTATGGGATTGCTATCATTGAAGAGATCGAAAAGCGTCTCAATCGCAAGGTGAGCATGGGTTCGATACAGACTGTCCTGCGAAGACTTGAGAAAAAAGGCTTTCTGGTGTCAGAGTTTGGAGAAGCCACCAAGATCCGGGGCGGAAAGCGCAAGCGTTTTTTCACTGTCACCAATTTGGGCAAAGAAACCTTAAGACAGACCAGGGACCAACGAATGGCACTGTGGAATGCCATCCCCAAAATCGCATTAGATTTTTGAGATGAACACACCCAGCCCTCCTCGCCCACCAGTATGGCTGCTTCGCTTCTTTCGCTGGTTTTGCCATCCTGACTATGTCGAAGACATAGAAGGAGATCTGCTTGAGCGATTTTCTGGCATCGTCGAAGAAACAGAAATCAACAAGGCTCGAAGACGATTTTTCATAGAAGTTTTATTGCTTTTCAGGCTGAGTCTCATTCGACCTTTTGATAGACAATGCTCTCTCATCTCCTACAGCATGCTCAAACACAATATTCTTATCAGCTTTCGTGGTTTTATGCGCCATAAGACCACTTTTATTATCCATCTAATTGGACTATCAACTGGCCTTAGCTGTGCAAGCTTGATCTATCTCTGGGTTCAAGATGAACTGAGGATAGACAAGTTCCACAAGCATGATGCGCACTTGTATCAGGTCATGCAAGAATTCACAAGACCAGACGAGATCCAAATTGTAGATTGGACGCCAGGTCCGCTGGCTGAAGCAATTTTAGAGGAGCTTCCCGGGATAAGATATGCTACTTCTTACAAAACACATCCTGTTTTAGGAGGCGGAATTGTTGTTGGAGATCAACGTGTGAGAGCTATTCCTATATATGTGGATCAATCCTATCTTGAAGTATTTAGCTTTCCACTTCTTCACGGAAATAAGTCTCAGGTGCTAACAGATAAATATGCTGCAGTTATTTCTGAGGAATTAGCCCGTAAGTTATTCGGAAAGACAGAAGAAGCGATTGGACAAATCATTACCTGGGAAAAGAAAGATGGTGATTTATTTGATATGACCAGACCACTGATCGTATCTGGTGTTTTTCAAACCATTCCAGATTATTCCACAGAAAAATTTGATGTCCTCCTGAGTATCGAGTTTTATACCGAATATAATCCTGGCCTTCCTCTCTGGACAAATGATCAGGGAACTACAGCCCTTGTATTGGAAGAAGGAACAGATATTAACAAGCTGGCAGAAAAAATCTCCCAACTCTCCAATTCACATACAGAATTTGAACGAACATTCGTCTTGAACAGGTATTCCTCGAAATATTTGTACAATCAATATGAGAATGGTGTGCAGACAGGAGGGAGGATCACATATGTATGGCTGTTTTCCATCATCGCCATCTTGATATTATTGATTGCGTGCATCAATTTCATGAACCTATCTACTGCGAAAGCGAGTATCAGACTCAAAGAAATTGCTGTCAAAAAGACCTTGGGTGCAAGCCGCAATAGCCTGTTCATTCAGTTTGTAAGTGAGTCTTTGTTGATTTCATTTTTGGCCCTGATTGTGGCACTTATCTGTGTGGTTGTTCTCTTTCCTTCTTTCAATGAACTCACAGGAAAGCACATGAACCTTGATTTGAGCTTGACACGCATGCTTGCATTCCTGGGGATTACCCTCTTTACAGGCTTGGTTTCCAGCACTTATCCGGCCTTGTATTTATCTGCTTTCAAACCCATTCAAATCTTAACCCCTAATCGTGCCAAATCTGGAAGAGAGGTCTGGACTCGCAAAAGTTTGGTCGTTTTTCAGTTTGCCATCTCCACCTTTTTCATTGTCTGTGTGCTGGTCATCTATCAGCAAATGAGCTTTGTCAGCACCAAAAATCTGGGCATAGAGAAAGACCACATCCTCAGCATGAAAATAGAAGGGCCATTGAAAGATAAGGTCGAACCTTTTCTCGCTGAACTTAGAAAGCGGCCTGAAGTGGTGCAAGCTGCGAGTTCTAATCATATTTTGGTTGGTGCAGAAAACTGGACCACAGGCATAAATTGGGAGGGACGGGCAGAGGATGAACGCTTGAGAATCAATCCCATTATTTGCAATTATTATTTTGTTGAGACCTATGGGATTCGCATCAAAGAAGGACGGTCCTTTTCACCTGAGTTTGGGACAGATAGCTCCAAAGTAATTTTGAACGAAGCTGCCGTCAGGAAGATGAGATTAGAAAACCCTATCGGACAAATCATTACCTTTTGGGGAGATCAGGTAGAAATCATAGGAATTGCCGAAAATTTCCATTTTGAGTCTTTATACAAACAAATCGGACCCTGTATCCTCAAAATGGTTGGGACGAAAGATAATTTTGAAGAACATATTTGGATCAAAATAAGAGGTGGACAAGAAAAAGAGTCTATTAAGGCCATTGAGCAATTATATGCCGAATTTAACACAGGATATACATTCGAGTATGGATTCGTAGATGAAAGCTATCTAGCCTTATATGAATCGGAAAACAAGGTATCTGTTTTATCCAAGTATTTTGCTTTCCTTGCTATTCTCATTTCCTGCCTGGGCCTATTTGGTCTTGCAGCCTTCACAGCGGAGCGGCGCAAAAAGGAGATTGGCATTCGCAGAGTCTTGGGAGCAAGTGTATGGAGTCTCACCAATATGCTGTCTCGTTCTTTCACCAAAATGGTCCTGCTTGCCATTGTGATCGCTTTGCCAATCAGCTATCTCGTTGCACATCACTGGTTAGAAAACTTCGCATATAGAATAGAGCTCGAATGGTGGTTATTTGCCTTGGCAGCAATTGTAGCCTTAGTGATTGCTTGGATGACCGTAGGATTCCAGACCTTCAGAGCGGCCAAAAACGATCCTGTCAAAAGCCTGCGAACGGAGTGAGGAATAATAGAGCAGAGGATTCTTTCAGACTGAAAGACAGCCTACTATCTGTTTATCCTACCAAAAAGGCAAAAACTATATTTGGTAGAGGATCAAATGTACGGCTAATCTGCCGCCAGATTTTTTGTCGAGATGATCGGCAGACCATGACCTATCGCAGATAGGAAGACATACTCTTCGATCACATCCCAGCTAGCAATGATCTGCCGATCATTGCTAGCCGACTCCGACAGCCTTATATGTATGGCACTAAGTAAGTGGACAAATTGATATTTGGCAATCATCTTCCACCCTCTCGCTCTCCCGCCAGCGGGAGACATCAACCCACAAGGCCAGAAATCAACGATTTTTTCCTTGGGTGAGGGGTGGGAATAGAATAAGCATATGTAAATATGTCCCCCTACTTACCCTATATTTGTATTTACTACCTGTAAGTTCGAATCTTATTTATGGAAATTGCTATTGCCCATTTTTCCTTAACTTTAGTTTCAATTGTTCCCTCATTGAATTTGATTCGCAGTTACTGTTAAGAGGGTTCAGGGGGATTTACTCATACCAACAGCATCTGGGACAATCAGGAATTTTATAAAAAATGAGACCTATTGACTTTTTATATAGCAGAAACCTAAAGGTCCTGTCTCAAATATGATCTAAGTTTGACTTTGGCCAAAATGGGAATTCAAATTTCTTTACCATACACTTTTACCAGTCTAGGCGAGTTGGCCCCCAAAATTCGGCAGCGCACCAGACCATCCGATTGGCAGCGCACCAGACCAACCGATCGGTAAACTGGGGTGGATTTGTGAGTTGGGCTTAGAATTTTGGCGGTTTTTACGCAACTTTTTGCCGCCAAAAAGTGAATGCGCTCAAAAAGTTGGGGGAAC
>JBCCGK010000190.1:0-11912 GCA_039029315.1 Bacteroidota bacterium
CACAATATCTATGGTCAATCAAATACAAATTACACTGGCAACACACCTGGTGTAACCCTTATGGCTGATGATAATAATAAGATTGGCTTGAGAGTAGATTTTAATGGAGGAAACGAAACTCGCCCCAAAAACGCCTATGTCAATTTCATCATCAAGTACTGATCACTATTCAATTCAATTCAGTTCGGTTCACAATAATTCAATGATTATGAAACTCATTCTACTGATATCCCTATTGTTTGGCCTCATGTCAACACAGGCACAAAATATCCAAATCAGTCCAGAAGTCATCAATACTGCTGGCTGGCATTACGAAGGCCAGACCATTATGCTGACACACTCTATTGGCGAAACTGTGATTGAGACACTTTCTACAGATAGTTTGATTCTCACTCAGGGATTTTTGCAGTCAGGGAAATCCTTTGATACTCTCACTTCTATTGATCCTTTCCTTGAACTTTCTCTTACCATTTATCCCAATCCTACTTCCCAGGAACTATTTGTCAAAGGAGCATTGACGGGAGAGGAGAAGCTTAGTATCTATGATATGAGGGGAAGAGTCGTACTCCAACAGCAGCTAAGACTTGGGGAAGCAATCTCAGTTAGGCATTTCCCATCTGGGATGTATCAATTGTTCATTATTCATCCCAAAACGGGAGGATGGTATTCAGCTAAGTTAGAAAAAAGGTAAAAGATGTTATCAGCTCCTGTTTCGGCATGACAGGACGACTTCTTGGGGCAATCCATCACCTTTTCATTGATAGTAATAGGTGATTTTGTTCAGACACCTTGGGGCGAAAATCTCAAGGTGTATTCACATGCCAGCAGTTCTTCGATTTATGCAATCATGAGCAGGTCCGGAGATCAATGACCAGAAAGTGAATCCTCCCAAATCAACAATTTTATTAGCAGCTCGATGAACAAGTTACAATTTGTCCTCCTTGTGTAACCAATCTCCAAACATCACTTGGTTTAATGGTGTCCCCTGTTCTCTTCTGAGCAGGGATTTCAACCTTTTTACGTTAAAAAAAACATTCCTTATGGACCCCAAAACCATTTCTTTGGTACAAACATCTTTTGAAAAAGTCATCCCAATCGCGGATACGGCTATGGAGATTTTTTATGCAAAACTCTTTGAGATCAATCCTGCGCTTGCCTCACTTTTCCCGGTCGATGAAGAGCAAATGGGCAAGCAACGAAACAAATTGAGAGATATGTTGGTCGTCGCCGTCAAAGGCCTCAGCAATCTGGATCGACTTGTTCCTGTTTTACAAAACCTTGGCAGAAGACATGTGTCCTATGGCGTGACAGATGACCATTATACAGATGTAGGTGCTGCTCTGCTTGGAACACTTGAAGCCGGATTGGGAGATGATTTCACAGAAGAAGTCAGACAGGCATGGACCGATGTTTATGGCGTGATGGCCCAAACCATGACGGAAGCTGCCCGAAGTCAGATGGCCTAAGTCAGGGGAAAGAAAGGAGTAGAGAGAGGAATTCCGGAAATCAACTGGAAGTTCAGAAATATTCCTCTAATTTTGACCCATTAATTATTTTATTTCTGAGAAAACCAGCCCTTTTCTAATTTTACTCTCTCTACTCCATATCTTACCCCCATGTACGAAAAACTTCTCTCTCCTCTCGACCTCGGCTTCACAACATTGAAAAATCGTGTTCTCATGGGCTCAATGCACACCATGCTGGAGGAAGCACCCGATGGATTTGAACGAGCGGCGGCTTTTTATGCAGAGAGAGCAAGAGGGCAAGTCGGGTTGATCGTCACAGGTGGAATAGGGCCAAATGAAGAAGGTCGTGTGGCCCCTCACTCAGCAGTCCTGACAAATGCAGAAGAAGTGGCCAAACATAAATTGGTAGCAGATGCTGTTCACAAGGAAGGGGGAAAAATCTGTATGCAGATTCTTCACTCTGGTCGATATGCGTATCACCATCACGCCGTAGCTCCTTCTGCTATTCGGGCACCGATCAATCCGCTGGTTCCTAGAGAAATGACAGAAGAGGACATCTTGCGTACCATCAAGGATTATGCAACTTGCGCCACCCTGGCACAAGAGGCAGGATATGATGGAGTCGAGATTATGGGATCTGAAGGGTATCTCATCAATGAATTCATTGCCAAACGAACCAATCATCGTACAGATGATTGGGGGGGAAGCTATGAAAACAGGATGAAGTTCCCCATTCAAATTGTGAAAAGCGTCAGGGAAGCAGTTGGGACCAACTTCATCATCATTTATCGCCTATCAATGTTGGATTTGGTAGACGGAGGCAGCAGTTGGGAAGAAGTTGTCATGCTGGCCAAAGAAATCGAAAAGGCTGGTGCGACCATTATCAATACAGGCATCGGCTGGCATGAAGCGCGCATCCCGACCATTGGCACAGTCGTACCGAGAGGCGGATTTGCCTGGGTTACCAAGCGCATGATGGGTGAAGTAAATATCCCTCTCATCGCCACCAATCGAATCAATACCCCAGAAATTGCAGAAGAAATTCTTCAGGATGGATGTGCAGACATGGTCTCCATGGCACGGCCTTTCCTGGCAGATGAGGATCTTGTCCTGAAAGCCATAGAAGGTCGCTCAGATGAGATCAATACCTGCATTGCCTGTAATCAAGCATGTCTGGATCATACTTTCACTGGGCAAGTGTCTTCCTGCATGGTGAATCCACGTGCTTGTTACGAAACAGAGCTGAATTATCTACCTACAACCAACAAGAAGAAAATCGCCGTAGTGGGTGCAGGTCCTGCGGGTCTCGCCTGCTCTACAGTTGCAGCTGAGCGAGGTCATGAGGTGCATTTGTTTGAAGCTGCTTCTGAAATTGGAGGCCAATTCAATATGGCAAAAGTCATTCCTGGCAAAGAAGACTATGCTGAAACCATCCGATACTACGGCCGACAAATTGAACTCACGGGTGTGCACCTCCATCTCAATCGCAAAGTTACGCAAGAAGAATTGCTTGCAGGAGGATTCGATGAGATCATCCTGGCAACAGGCGTAACCCCTCGCAGAGTGGAGTTCGAAGGCTCAGATCATCCCAAGGTATTGGATTATGCCGAGGTTTTGTATGAGAAAAAACATGTAGGCAGTCGTGTTGCCATTGTTGGAGCTGGTGGGATCGGATTTGATATGGCAGAATTCCTGGCTCATGATCACGAAGCAGAATCTCCCAGTCTGGATACCTCATTATATATGAAAGAATGGGGCGTAGATATGGACTATTCAACAGCTGGGGCCCTTGCTGTTGCTGCTCCGGCACCTTCCCCACGAGAGATTTATTTGTTGAAGAGATCTCCTGGCAAGCATGGGAAGAAGCTAGGCAAAACGACTGGATGGATTCACCGATCCAGTCTTGCCATGAAAAAAGTCAATATGCTTAGCAGTGTACAATACCAAAAAGTAGACGATCAAGGCTTTCATATAATTGTCGGCGAAGAACATCGCTTGCTGGAAGTGGATCATGTGGTGATTTGTGCAGGGCAGGTTTCCCTCCATGTCCTGGAGGAAGGCTTGTTGGCTTCTGGAAAAATCGTGCATCGTATTGGGGGAGCTAAAAAGGCAGAGAGATTGGATGCGAAGAAAGCGATCAAGCAGGCTTGTCATTTGGCAGCCAAACTATAAATCGTCATCATCATCATAGTATGTCGATGGCAAGTCAACGCATCCACTCTATTGATGTTTTTCGTGGCCTGACCATTTTCATCATGGTCTTTGTGAATGATGTGGCAGGCGTGGGCGGGCTTCCTATGTGGATGAAGCATGCTGCTGCCGATGCAGATTGGATGAGTTTTGTGGATGTGGTCTTTCCGGCCTTCCTGTTCATCGTTGGGATGTCTATTCCCTTGGCAATGCAGCGGAGAATCAGGCAGGGGCAATCCTTCTGGCAGATCAGTCGACACATCCTGTCCCGGACTGCTGGCTTGCTCATCCTGGGCCTCTTCATGGTCAATGGAGCTGAAATGAATACTGACGCGAATCTGATTCCAAAACGACTCTGGCAAGTAGGATTGTATCTTGCGGCCATCCTGATTTGGAATGCCTATCCTCAATCAGACGGAAAAAGCAAATTGTATCGAGGATTACAGATTCTCGGGATGCTGATCCTGATTGGACTTGCATTTACTTTTCGAAAAGGCAGTCAAGGAGAAATCGGCCTAACACCCAGTTGGTGGGGAATTTTGGGACTGATTGGTTGGGCATATCTTTTTTCGGTAATCGTCTATGCCATGACGCGAGACAATATGGTCGGTATTCTGGCTGTTATCGCTCTCTTTGTCCTCATCACTATCGGTCTGAAGCAAGACAGCCTTACTCTTCCTTTGGGGCTGGATTGGCTAAGCGGACAAGCTGGAAACTTTGCTCATGCGACCCTCACCTTATCTGGCCTATTACTCAGCCTCATTCTCCAACAAAAAGACTCCTCCAAACGCATCATTCAGTGGATGCTAGTTGCAGGAGTTCTATGCTTATTGGGGGGATTTTTCCTTCGCCCTATATATGGCATCTCCAAAATCTACGCGACTCCCTCTTGGGTTCTATTCAGTACTTGTATTTGCTGTTGGTTATTTCCTTTGATCTATTGGCTGGTGGATGTGAAGGGATACAGAACATGGGCAACATTTCTTTCGCCAGCCGGCACAAATCCGCTGCTGACCTACATTCTGCCCTCCCTCTTTTATGCGATTGTGGGAATGGGCTTTTTCCCCGAAGTATTGAATCATGGCTTGGCAGGAGTTCTTCGCTCCCTGATATTCAGTTTGTTTATCCTGGCTATAGCAGCCTGGATGAGTCGAGCAGGCATTCGGCTTCGACTATGATCTCAGACGATACTAGACTGACACCGTCTACCAAGAACCTTTTCTTTCGCCTTTCTTACTGGCAAGCATATTCTCGAAGCTGCCCTCCAATCATATATGACGGACAAAATGCAGGGAATACGGAATAAGGAAAAAGAAGTCGGCCCAAGGCAAACGGTTGGCCAGTGCTTAGTGCGATGTCCATGAACATGTGCATGGATCTCGACAGTGTGGTTAGGGAGAGTATATGATCGTTGACGAACACCCATAGATATCTCCTTCAGGGTATTTGTCTGTTGACTGCCCTTGGCAGAAAAAAATCGATAAGGATGAAAAGTGATGCTGTTACGGATGCCAAATCCCACTATTTGGCGTAACACTTGTAGATAAATAGGAAGGGCAGGGGGCCCAAATTGGGTCCCGTTCAGCCAATGATCCTTTCGCAACACCATGAGAAATGGTGTTGGTAGCGAAATAAAGGACGTCCGTGGCTGATGAAAACGCAGGTCGAGTTCAGCCATGTGTGTGTTGCATCTGGGGATGAAGATAGAAAAGAATTTTGAAGGGAATTTGAAGCGGAAGGAGAAACCCCTAAAATCAATGAATAAGACTACTTTTCACGATTGGTTCAGACATCTAAATGTGAAGGAAAACACTTCAGCCTGAAGATTGAGGGTTTCATTGATGGTTCGAAGAATAGGAGCATTCCTTAGGTCAGCAATCAGAACATTGGTATCAAGGACATACTTTCTCATTTGCGTAGCATCATCAATAACTCATCCGAGGATTCTTCTCCCGGCCATTGTCCTCGCATCAAGGGCAAGGGATTTGCCAAACTTCCATGAGAACGATGATTCGCCAATTGTTGAGAGACCGTTTCAGCATGTGGAAGCTGTTTGAACAAAAGGTTTGAAGCGAAGAAATAATTTTATATCTTCGATTGTCTTCCCCTACAATCATTTTTCTTTTCAAAATATCTGGGTCAAAATTCCCATTTCTGATATTGTCTTGCTCTTCAATTTCTGTTTTCCAGATAAATGAAGGGATGCCTCAATTCTTATGTACAATGTCAACACACAACAACACCCCACATGAATTCGATTGTAAAATCACTGGAAAGGGTCTCCTTGCAAGACCAAAAAAGCACCATTAACACACTCAAGTCTACCTCCTTCAAAGCCTCAGAGCTCTCCCCTGCTTTCTTACATGTCTACAAACAATCTCCACAATCAGCTGAAAGACTGGCAGCTTCCTATGCCAAAACCATCAGCAATCCCAATGATCACCGCCAGTTTTTTCAGCAGGTGGCGCTGATGGATCAGGCTGAACGCAAATCTGTGGTCAAAGGCTACTGCAATGCCGGAGAAGGCAGAGGAATTGTACATGCAGTCAGTCAACTCCCACGAGGATTGGGAAAAACTCTGATGAAGGATCTCATCCTCAAGGAAGATGGAAGCAAAAACGAGGATGGCGTCCGGGAAGCCCTGTTTTGGTTGAGAGATGCCGGAGCAGAAATGAAACGGCTCAAAGAAAGACAGTCTGAACATCCCGGAATTGTCAATGATGATGAAAACGATGAAGCGGTGGCAGACTTTTTCTCCGATGTATGGGATGGCATAACAGATGCCGTAGCAGCCGTGATCGATGCAATAGATGATACATTCCAATCCATTGTGGATGCCTTTGAAGACATCGTCAATTGGGCAGCGGATGCAGTATCTTCCCTGATGAATGCCTTGTTGGAGGCTGGCAAAACCATTTTTGAACTGGTGAAAGCCAGCCTGGAAAAAAGTTACCAGATGGTCCGAAGAGTTATCAGAGGCATCTATGAGGCAGGAAAAGCCATGTTTGAGATTTTAGAAGAAGTCATCAATTTCACAAAAGAAGCACTAGCTACCGTCCTAAGAGCCATTGACAGCATTTCCCAGGTAATCGCTGATTTCTTGTCCTGGATGGCTCACAAAACCTTTGAAATTGTCAAAAAAGGAGTAGAAGCCCTGCTGGAAATCGGCAAAACCATTGGCAACATTCTGGAACAAAGCCTTCAGTTTGGCTTCAATTTGATCAAAAATACCGTCAAAGCCCTGTTCGAAATCGGCAAAACTATTGGAGAGATCCTGCATACACTGGTAACACGTCCCCAAAATCTTCTGAGACAAGTCGTGCGATCTTTCAGAGATTTGGGTAGAAGCTTGACAGATATTTTCAGCGAAGTATTGAATGAAGGTTTGGATCTGGTCAAAAAGATCGCCAAAGCCGCAGCGCAGATTGGAAGCACCATGCTGGAATTCACCCAGTACATCGTCAGTGCAGCAGCTGATACAGTTCGACAAATCGTAGATGGGCTATTGGAAGCGGGAAGATCTTTGGTGGATATGATCCAGACCCTTGCTTCCCATGCCATTGGAGCGATCAAGAAGGTAGTTCAAGCGGTATTTGAATTGGGAAAAAGCTTCATAAATCTCCTCAAGGATGTAGTCAATATTACGTTCAATTTGCTCAAGGAGATTATCAAGGCTGCCATCGAATTAGGAAAGACTGTGCTGGAGTTTACGCAGACCATGATAGCGTTCACCTACAAAACTGCGGCAAGATTCATTGAGGCAGCGTTGGAAGCTGGAATCGCAGTGGCAGAGATGCTGGAAACGGTGGTCTCATCTGGCTACTATGTATTTCGCAAGATCGTCAATGGTGTCTTGCAAGCCTTGGGACCAGTAGGCGATATACTCGACTGGGTCCTGACACAGGTAGAGACGGTTGGCTCACAAGTCTGGCGTCAGGCTGTTCTTGCCATTCGCTACGTCAAAAAGAGTGTTACTGAAGTGATGGACTGGGCCCTGAGTCAGGCCGATGCTGTCTTCGATGCGATTTTGGCAACAGTTGAAGACATAGGCGAAACCATCCAAAGCGTGATCGAATGGGCACAAACCGTTGGTAACACCGCACTCGAAGCCTTGGGAGAAGCAACTGTACGCATTGGAAATTCTGTGGGATACGTTCTCTCCTATCTGGAAAATGATTTTCTTCCAGGAATTGCCTCCTTTGCCAAAGGAGTTCTTCAGGCGGGAGCGACCGTCGCCAATCTCATGACCTGGGCTGCTTCCAAAGCATATCGTTCCGTTCTCGCAGTTGTTCAAGGTGCCCTGAGTTATGGAGCGACCTTAATAGAACTGATTGCAGATACCATTCAGCATCCCGATCAGTTGTTGCAAAATGTCCTGAGGGCGGTACAAGAACTAGGCTCTACGCTATTCGTAATCTTTCAGGCCGTATTTGTGGAAGGCGTGCAGGACCTGATCAATCAAGTCACCATTGCCCTCCGCGAACTGGAAACAGCTGTTGAGGACATTCTTTCAGCAGTAGTAGAAATTGGCGCAGGTGCTTTATCCACAGTCGTTGCGATTCTTGTCAGAATGCTTGGATCCTTCAGACCACTCACACCAGAGCAAATTGCAGATGCTCAAGTGGTCTTTGCCAACACCCTTGACTATGACAATATTTATCTTTCAACCGAAGATCCACTGAATGATATCGTCTTTGGTATTCAGGATTGGGCCAATGGCAATCCTGATTCCCGCGCATTTGTGACCATGAACCTCATCAATTTCGATGTAGGCGATGGCCCAATTGAGCGAGATACCCTGATACACGAGTTGACCCATGTATGGCAAGCTAATATTGAAGGTCCTGTCTATATGGCCCATGCCATTGCCGCGCAAGCTGGCGATGGGTATAACTACGGCTATGACGATACGGCTGCAGGACTGTTGGATGGAACAGGAGGAGAAGCAGAACTCATTGCTGGGGGGGGAGATCTGAATACCTTCAATTTTGAGCAACAGGGACAGATCACCATGCACTACTTTGTACGGCGGGTGATTCAGGAGAGACCCGCCGATGAATATGCAGCCTGGCAACCATATATCAATGCAATCCAGGCAGCCTAATTCATCCCATTCACAGGCCAAAAAACTGGTACTGGTGGCCCCTCCTGCTGCGAGGGAGCCACTGGCTCCATTGTTTGATATCTATGAAGAACTTGGAAACACCATTCTATGGCAAGAGCAAACTCAGCTCCCGGATGTGTCCTCCTTACAAAAATTGGCAGAGAAAGGAGATGGATTGCTGGTCATCGGAAATCGAAAACGCGCGCCAAGCACAGTCGTGCCAGGACCTTATATTCGCCTTCATTCAGGACGAAAAGTTCCTGTTGGATGGGTACCCTTCACTTCTCGGGAAGCCTTACACACCTATGCCCAGGCATGTGCTGCTGTCCATGCGAGACCCAAAGGGAATCTGCACCATGCCCTCTTGTCACAATGGCATCCTCGCTATCTGAGGATGGCCTCCCGCCTCCAACAAGGCATGAAGCGAGAAGCAGATATCCGTTGTTTTTCCTGGACAAGTGATGTGGTATTTCCTGAAGATATGCTGAAAGGCATGCAGTCGGGTCTGGCATTGGCGATCTATCTTGGGCATGGCAGACCTGTAGGCTGGGTGGGCTATCACGGCATTCGACGCCATCATCTCGAAGAAGGAACCTATCCTCCACTGGGAAGTCTGATATCTTTGTGTTGTCTCACAGCCAGTAGGAGGCGAAACGGTCTTTCTTTTGCCGAAACAGCTGTTCTGAAAGGTGTGGCAGCAGTCAGCCTTGGAGCCATCGGGCCGACACGCTACACCAACAATACCCGCATCGCTGTTGCGATCTCCCGGGGGATCAGGGAAGGGGCCTCCTCCATGGGCGAACTTATTACGCACTATTTTCCATCCTGGAACCGTGGAACCAGTGATTATCGACTCATCGGTGATCCCCTGGCCCCCTTGTCCGCAGATCCTCATTCTCTTACTTTAGCTGAGAAGATTCCCGTATATACATGAGCCTCCCAAAAGCAGATATCCTCAACCATTTGACGAAAGAACTCCTCGATATGAAACCTGATCTCCAGGATAAAGTTAACGCAGACAAACACTTCATGTGGGAACTTGGGCTGGACTCTCTGGATATCACGGAGTTTATTGCCCGAACTGAACAACATTTTCGGATTGAGATCCCGGATGACATCTGGCGAGACCTGGACAATTTGGACAAAATTGCTGACTATCTCATTGCGCAGACACATGACTAAACAGAATCGGGAAACCATCTGCATCACTGGCATGGGAGTTATCAGTGCTATCGGAATCGGTGTGGAAGCCTTCTGGCAGGCATTGCTCAAGGGAGAATCTGGTGCCCAATCATGGGAGGACCTGAAAGATCAAGGCTTCAGACATACCTCGGCTTACAGGATTCCGTCCTTCCTCTCTCCTCTGGCCCATCGTGGCAAACGCATGGCTATGCAAGCAGCAGATGAAGCCATCCAACAGGCAGGCCTGTCAATGACAAAGCGTATCGGGGTCTATGTAGGCACAACCATGGGAGAAAGCGGGGCATTTGAAGAAGCTGCTGAAGGCCAAGGGCTCACCCTATCGGATGCGACGGGAATATCCTTTGCCAATAGTATTCGGGAAGCCTATCAGCTACAAGGACCTGCCTTGGCACTTGGCACAGCCTGTGCAGCTGGAAATTATGCCATCGGAGCAGGTGCACAAGCCATCCGCAGAGGCCTGATTGACTGCGCGATCGTTGGTGGGGTAGATCCATTTTCTCGAATCGCCATGGCAGGATTCAGTAGATCCAGAGCCATGAGTCCAGATGTTGCAGCCCCATTTTCTGCAAATAGAAAGGGAATGGTATTGGGAGAAGG
Source organism: Bacteroidota bacterium (assembly GCA_039029315.1). Lineage (GTDB taxonomy): Bacteria > Bacteroidota > Bacteroidia > J057 > J057 > JBCCCJ01. The sequence continues at coordinate 10,561 of JBCCGK010000190.1, forward strand.
AGCCGCCTTTCTTGTTCTGGAACCAGTGGGTGCTGCCTTTAATCGAGGGGCTACTGTTTGGGCGACAGTAGAATCGTTGGGGCTTTCCTGTGATGCATACCATCTCACGGCTCCCCAACCCGACGGCACAGGTGGAATGCAGGCCATGCAGTCAGCCTTGAAACAAGCCAATCTTCTCCCAGAGAAAATAGGCTGGATTTGTGCACATGGCAGCGGAACCAGGGCCTCAGATGCGATGGAGGCCAATGCCATTTCCCAGATGTTTCCCAACAGAAGTGTTGCCGTTTCGGGCATCAAGGGTGCAATTGGTCACCCCTTGGGCGCAGCTACGGCTATAGAAGCGGTTGCAACAGCTCTGGCATTGCATCATCAGATCTTGCCTCCGACCATACATTGCCTGGTACCTGATCCGGCATGTGACATACACCTCATCACCAAGGCCAGTCCTGCTCTCCATCTTGAGTGGGCCCTCAATTGTGGATATGCTTTTGGCGGATTGAATTCAGCTTTATTAATGGGAAACATATGATACACACCAGCGCCCAGATAGAAGGATATATTTGTTCGCCAGAGATTCACACGGCCTATCTTCAACAATCGGAGGTGAAAGCGGCCATTCTTCCGCTTCTTCCTTTCTTGCGAGAACATGAGGCAGACCGATTGGGTATTTTTACTCAAACGCTGAGCGGAGGCGGAGACAGTTCAATTGCTTTCTGGCAGGAAGCACTGGACAATGAACCTCGCTTCGCCAACCCAAGGATCTTTCCTTGGGCCCTGCCATCTAGTCTGGCGGGCTTCCTTGCCATACATCTGGGCATAAAAGGTCCCAATTTCACCTTTGTCGGAGGAATCACAGCATGGCTTCAGGCCCTGGATCAGGCGATGTATGAGTTAGGAGAAGGGACCATTGACAAAGCAATCCTTGTTTCTGCGAATACCCAATTGGAGCCATCCACAGGATTGGTGCTATTGATGCTGTCTCAGGCTCCCTCTTCTGCTTCCTTTCCATCCTCATCCGCCTCCCACTCCATCCACAGAGAGGAAACACTACAAGATATCTCTTCCTTTGTGACCAAGCTGTTCTCTCAGCATCCAAATCATGAATGCCTTGTCCATATTGAGGGAAAATATGGATTTTCTGCCAGCTTACAGCTTCATCGAAATCTTCTCTCCCTGAATCTAGCATATGGGGAAGAGGAAAAATCTGCCTGAGAGACTGTTTTGAAATTTGTACTGAGAATTTTTATGATGTATTTTTTTCTCAGACAAGGCTCTTTTTTGTTCTCATAGTGGTGCTATGAGGACAAAAAAAGCTGTAGGATGAGGAAAAAAGACGCATACAAAAAGTTAGC
>JBCCGK010000191.1:0-11906 GCA_039029315.1 Bacteroidota bacterium
AAAGTTGCGTAAAAACCGCCAAAATTCTAAGCCCAACTCACAAATCCACCCCAGTTTACCGAATTTTGGGGGCCAGCTCGCCTAAACTGGTAAAAGTGTACGGTAAAGAAATTTGAATTCCCATTTTGGCCAAAGTCAAACAGTCTATTAAACCCTATAAAATTGGAAACTGTCTTGAATTCCCTTGAATAACAGGAGAATCAAGACAGTTTCATTGTTCATGATCACAGAAACCCCTAGTAGGCTTTTGCAAAGACTACTCGTTGTTTGCTTGGATTTCCACTATACACACAGCTCCCTTCCTCCAATGGATTATCCACAGGGATGCAGCGGATTGTTGCTTTGGTCTCTTGCTGAATCTTCTCTTCAGTCTCAGCGGTTCCATCCCAATGTGCGTAAAGGAATCCTGGAATGTCATCATTCAAGGCCGCTTTGAACTCCTCCCAGCTATCGACTTTGCGGGAATGTGTTTCTTGCAGATTCTTTGCTTTACCAAAGAGATTTGTCTGGATCTCCTCCAACAATTCCTGAATTCCTGGAACAAAGCCCTCCGTCAACTCTTGAACTTCTTTGGATTGGGTATCTCTTCGGGCAACTTCAATTTTGTTGTTGGCAAGATCTCTTGGACCAATGGCCAATCGCACAGGTACGCCTTTGAGTTCCCATTCTGCAAACTTCCATCCAGGTTTTTTTGTGTCATCATCATCGACTTTGACCCGAATGCCCGCAGCTTTCAATTCGGTAGCCAATTGATCGATTTTCCCCAGAACCGCCTCTTTCTCTTCAGGTTTTCGATAGATAGGAACAAATACCACCTGGAATGGTGCAAGGACTGGAGGCAAGACCAGCCCACTATCATCAGAATGCGTCATGATCAAGGCTCCCATCAGACGGGTGCTGACTCCCCAGGAGGTAGCCCAGACATGTTCTTGTTTGTTGTCCTTGCTGGCGAAGGTAACGTCAAATGCCTTGGCAAAATTTTGTCCAAGAAAATGTGAAGTTCCGGCTTGAAGCGCTTTTCCATCCTGCATCAATGCTTCAATACAATAAGTCTCCAGAGCACCAGCAAAGCGCTCGCTCTCAGTTTTGATTCCTCTTAGGACAGGGATGGCCAGCGTCTGCTCTGCAAAATCTCCATAGACATTCAGCATGCGTTCTGCTTCCTCGATAGCTTCCTGCTCTGTTGCATGTGCGGTATGTCCTTCTTGCCACAAGAATTCAGCAGTCCGAAGGAATAGGCGTGTGCGCAACTCCCAACGGACGACATTGGCCCACTGATTGACCAGAATAGGCAGATCTCTATAGGATTGAATCCAGTTGCGGTAGGTGCTCCAGATAATGGTCTCTGAAGTAGGCCGAACGATGAGTTCTTCTTCCAGTTTTGCCTCTGGATCGACCACAACACCCGATCCATCCTCTGCATTTTTGAGTCGATAGTGTGTAACCACGGCACACTCTTTGGCAAAGCCTTCGACATGATCTGCCTCTTTGCTCAAAAAACTCTTCGGGATAAACAACGGGAAGTAAGCGTTGACGTGTCCTGTCTCCTTGAACATATCATCCAGGATGCGTTGCATACGCTCCCAGATTGCGTAGCCATACGGTTTGATCACCATACAGCCACGAACCGCAGAGTTTTCGGCCAGATCAGCCTTCTTGACGATGTCGATGTACCATTCGGAATAGTTTTCGGCCCGACTGGTAATGCTTTTGCCTTTTGCCATGGGATTAATTAATGGATAAGAATCGGCGCAAAATTACATGTGATGTAATCCGATTGCAAGTGAGTGAAACAAAATGCTGATGAATATCCCCTGTCATGGGCCACATTCGGATATTGGACAATAGCCAAAATCCACAATAAGTGCAGACAAGGAGAATCAATACTGAAGCTCGAAAGGGGAATTCCACTTGAGTGGGCTTAGATATTGACGCGTTTTTTAGGACCTGAAGGTAAGAAGGGCGAAGGAATTACCGATCTTATCTGCTTGTCGCTTCTGCTGCCTGATAGGCATGAGGAAGGGCATTCATCAGTCTATGGGAGGGGTATCATGGATTTACGGAGAAAAAACCAAGAAGTTCCTTCACGTTTGAAAGAAAATCCAACACGAATGTCCTAGTTCTTGCGTCACCGATGCAACAATTTTTGTATTTTTATTCAGAATTAGGATTGCTTAATTTGACCTAATCAAAAAAAACTCGTCTATATTGTGTATATTGACCATCTAGTCTTTAGCATCTATAAACCATAAACATATGAGATCTTTACCTTTCGTTCTATTATTCGCAACCGTAGCGGTATCATTTACGGCCTGTACAGGTCCCCGCTATGCTTCTTCTTCAGAATATGATGATGTATACTTCACAAAAGCTGATATTGCTGCGCCAGTAGCAGTCAATAACTATCAGGAAGATTCATATGATCAGGAGCCTCGTACTTTCCAACGTGAGCCTGTGGATAGCTATCGGGATTATTATTATGGAGATGATGATTTTACGTTTTCACGAAGAGTAAGACGATTCAACCAAAGCAACAGAGATTCATGGAGGTATTTTGATCCTTATTACTCCAATGACCTCTATTATGTAATCAATTCTCCTTCCTGGAATTCCTGGAATTCCAATGGATGGTATAACTGGAATAGCCCAAGATTTGGGTCCTATTACAACGCATACAATGATCCATTTGCTTTCCGCAACAATCCTTACCGATCATGGGGAGCCTTGAACAGATACTCAAGTTTCAGCTATGATCCATTTGTGGGCGCGTACTACGGATACAGCCCATTTGGAGCTTCTAACTTCTATAGCCCCTTTAACAGCCCATTTGGATATAGCTCATTTGGTTCTGGCTTTGGATATGGTGGATTCGGAAGTGCAGCATACTACTGTCCTCCAATAGGCGTTTCTCCTGCCGGTTCTTTCTGGAACAGAGGATTGAATGCCAACAGAAATGTAGGGCAATCTTATGTAACTACTCGACGAAATACTGAGTCTACAACTGGAAACAGAACTTCCAGTCGAACAAGAATCAACAATACACGTCCTGCTGCTACCCCAAGCTCTAACAGAGTAGCTTCGAGTTCTAGTAGAAATTCCAATTATCTACAGCCAAGAACACGAACAGCTTCTTCTGCCAGACCAGCTACTACCCGTCCAGGAAGGACAGCTGCAACCAACAGAACCAATGCAGGTACCAGCCGTCGGGCAACTACCAATACAGGACGTTCTGCAAGAACATATACGCGATCCAATCGCACCGTAACTAACGGTTCCTCGAATCGTAGTCGATACAACACCAATAGTGGTTCTAGTCGGAACTATAGTGCTCCAAGAACCAATAACAGCAACAGAACGTTCAGTTCTCCTTCCCGAAGAAGTAACACCTTCTCCTCACCCTCTATGAACAGAAGCAACAGCAGTGGTAGCTTCAATCGTAGCAGTACTGGAAGCAGCAGCCGAAGTAGTGGCCGCTCAAGCTCTGGTGTGAGAAGACGATAGATAAAAGATCATACACAGATGCTCAAAGGGCGGGAATATTCCTGCCCTTTTCTATATCTTGCATATAACAAATATGAGGACATAAGCCTGATTTTATGAAGTTAATTCGACCCATTTTATTGAGTGCATTCTTATTCGTCTGTTTGAGCACAGTCAGTGTATCCGTGCTGGGACAAAATCAAAATGACGCACTCCGCCATTCTTTGTATACCATCACTGGATCAGCAAGATCTATGGGGATGGGAGGTGCTTACTCGGCTGTTGGTGCAGACTTGAGTTCTGCCACACTTAATCCTGCGGGATTGGCTGTCTACAGAAGTTCAACCTTTGCGATGTCACCTGCCTATATCTTAATTGGAAATAAAGCGGAGTTTCTGGATACAGTTGGTACGGGAAGGGATTCTTATTTTGGAATTCCTAGTTGGGGGGTAGCGTTTACCACTCTGAAAGAATACGACAATGGCCGGACAAGAGAGGAAGTCAGGAATGGTCTGAAGTCTTTCACCTTTGCATTTGGTCATAATCAACTGGAAAATTACACCAGAAATGTAACTGTTCAGGGAGGATTCAACGATCTGAGCTCACTCAGTGATATGTTTGCAGAACAAGCTGAAGGCATATTCTATGAACAATTGCCCGACAAAGAATACAATGCCTGGGCAACATTCGTCATTGACAATGTTTCTGGAGGGGGAGGAAGTCGATATTTTCCAGCCGTCACTGCTGGAAACACCCAGCAGGATATCCAATTGCAGGAAGAAGGACGACGAAATGAATGGTTCATTTCGCTTGCAGGGAACTTCAGTGATCAATTGTATATCGGAGGCACAATCGGAATACAGAGATTGCAGTATTCTCACAATTTCACCTTCATTGAATCAGACATCAACAACCTGTACGAGTTTTACGAAAACAATGAAAACAGTGGGTTTCCGCTGGAGATCCCAACGATTCGATTTGATTACAATGACAATTTCTCTACTCGAGGAACGGGAATTAATGGAAAAATTGGCTTGATCTATCGGCCGATTGATCAGGTAAGGGTGGGCTTGGCAGTCAATACGCCGACCATTTTTTCTTTGACAGATGAGTTTTCCAGTTCCATGACACATCTATTTTTGGATTCTGATTCGCTGGGATCATTTGAGCGAGAAGAGTTTTCCAGTTCAGAGCCTGCTCGCTTTCAATATCTGCTCACAACGCCATACAAACTCACTCTGGGAGCTATGGTACTGCTAGGCAAAAAGGGTATGGTATCAGCTGATGTAGAAATGACTGATTACTCCTCTGCCAAATTGGCTTCTGCTTCTTCTGATATCAACGATCCCAATTATTATACCTTTGCCCCCGAAAATCAGGGAATCAAGGATCAGTATCAAACAGCAATCAATGCGCGATTGGGGGGAGAGTTTCGGCAGGATATCTTTCGCATAAGAGCGGGAGCTGCTCTGTTGGGGAATTCCATTGTTGCCAATCGACGGGAGTATTTAGACTTTTTCGATCTGGAAACCATCCATTCTATCGATGGGGGCCGCAGAATTTTGACTTTGGGGGCCGGGATCAGGCAACCGAATTTTTATCTAGACGTTTCTTTTATAAATCAGATGCAGAAGGATATTCTCAATCCTTACTTCTCGGATAAGTATACACCCTCTGTTATCAGCACACGAACCACAAACACAATTATTTCTACGATAGGATTTACTTTCTAGACTACTCATTACTAATTCACTGCTTATGGAGAAGAGCTACCTCTCAATCTGTATTTAAATTTAAAGGAGGAGCTATGACTAATCCCATTCGTCAAATTGTTTCTGATGAGATCTATTCTACCCTCATCGAACTCAACCTTATCAACCAAAAGGTGATCCGGGACTTTCAGATCAAGCGCAGATACCAAGACCTTCGAAATGAAGGTCTGAGGTCCGCAGATGCGATTGATGCTATCCTGGAAGAATATGCCTATTTGCAGTTTGATACGGTTCGCAAAATCATTTACAGCGTCAAACTGCCAGAGGAGTTATCTTCTCTGCTGTATGCCTGAAGCACATGTACAAAATGTATTAACATGAGTCGGCCCAACAAATGGGCTGACTCATTTGTTTTGATTTGCCTTCTTTGGTCAAGGACATTGGGTAGGGTGTATGACAAATTGCAGAACCAATCAGATTTTGCTACTCCTGACCTCTTCCGCACTTTCCCCGTTTCTCCTACAATGAGAAACAACCCCACTATCCAGGGCTAAATCTGCAATTTGTCGTACACCCCATTGGGTATGTTCGTGAAGGAGTCTCGATAGTGTCTCAATGAAAAATCAGCTGCCAAGGGAAAATCACAAAGCTGTCCTGCTCACTGCAAGCACGCAAGTCATGCTGTCCATGCAGAACGTCTGTCTATTTTCCAGTGCCAGATTCTCCCTTGAGCAATTGAGCGACTTTGGCTTCCAACTGTGGGCCACGGAGTTTTTTTGCAACGATTCGCCCCTCTTTGTCAAGTAATAAGGTAAATGGAATCGAACTTACCCCATAGGTCTGGGCGGCAGCGCTTTTCCAATGTTTCAAATCACTGATATGTGGCCATGTGAGACCGTCTTTGTCGATGGCTTTAAGCCAGCTCGCTTTGTTTTTATCGAGACTGACACCCAAAATTTCAAAGCCACGATCTTTGTATTTGTTATATAACGCAACGACGTTTGGATTTTCGCGTCGGCAGGGACCACACCAACTGGCCCAGAAGTCAACCAGCACAACCTTGCCGCGCAAATCACTCAGACGGACAGTATCACCTTCAGGCGTAGGAAGACTTATCTCTGGTGCAATCGCACCTATCATCTTGGCCTTGGCTCTTGTAATTTGACCAGAGAGTTGTTTGGCAATCCTGGGATTATCCTGGGGGTATTGATCTATATACATCTCAGCCAATCCAACAAAGGCATAGTCATTTTTTCCTTGAAATCCAGCAACCCCTCCCAAAATGGCGGCTTTATGAGCGCGACTGCCTGCTGGCACCTTATCGAGAATCTCTTGAAAGTAGGAGAGTTGTTCCTTGCCGTCCAAATTCACACGAACCAAGGTGCTGGAATATGTCTTGATCGCTTCATGAAATTGTGGCATGCTATTATAGGCCGGATCTCCCAGCTCGGTAAAGCGAAAATAATTTTTGGCAAAATAAATAGATTCATTTTTATACCCCTGTCCATGATTTTGATAACTCAGATAGGTACGAAGTCCAATGAGCTTGCCTACATAGGGATGATGAATCTTGAGAGAGTCGTAGAGAGAGAGTTTTTGTGCATCTATCTGTCCCATCTGCTTTTCGATCGCGGCCATATTGCCTCGATTCCGTCGTGCTTGTTGGTACAATCGGATCTGCTGTTGAAATTGATTGGCATATTGATTGGCTTGCCGGGTTGCTTCATCCACTGCTTTGTTCAAGGGAGATTGTAAGATGGTCGCCTTTGCAAGCGTCGGACAACTGCCCTGAATATGAATCGCCGGTTCAGTGCTTAAAAGGACCATCCTGGTATTTGCTTGTGCGCCCTGCCCCAAGAAATAAAACCCCTCTTGCAGGTTTCCAACCTCAATCTGAAATACCTTGCTTGAGGCGTTGCTGGTCAAAGGAATCTTGGCAGTAGGACGGAGCCCCACTCCATCGAGTTCAAAGAATAGCAGCGTATCCACAGGGCAATCTGTGAGCGTACCGCTGATTCGGACATTGTTCTGTGAAAACATTGGGACACCTGCCCAAAATAGGAGGCTGATACCAATGCCAAGTAATTTCATTAAAAGGTTCATGTTTTTGTTAATTCAAACTTGGATCAACCGGATAATTAGAAATAATTTTATACTTATCTCCCATGTTTTTCAGGAGATCTTTCCAAAGACTTTTGGGGTAAGAGCTGAATATAGCGTCATCATTTTCTGGGGCGATGATCCAGGATTTGCGATCCAGTTCATGCTGAAGTTGACCAGGTGCCCAGCCAGAATATCCAATGAAAAAGAGAATCTCCTCCGGATTCACTTGATTGGTTTGTATGAGCTCTTGCAATTCTTCGAAATCTCCTCCCCAGAATACTTTTTCAGAAATAGGCCGGGAGTTTTTCAAATGTTCCAATTTGTGAACAAACTGGAGCATACTCTGTTCAACTGGTCCACCCAGGCATACAGGGGAATCAATCTGCGGCATCTCCTCAACCACTTCATGGATCTTGACCTTCAAAGGTCGATTGAGAACAAATCCAAGGCTTCCTTCATCTCCATGTTCCACCAGCAGGACAACGGTTCTTTGAAAATTTGCATCCTCCATGAAGGGTTCTGAAATCAAGAATCGGCCCGGCAGAGGTCGGTACGAACTCGTAATCATGATTATCTTTCTTTAGGTGAGGTTCCTGATAAGATTGATCTGTCAGCGAATAAGTGGTCCTTTTGAGTAGGTAATATACAACCTAAGCCTAAGTTTTGAAAGTGAGAAAACGCGCAAAAGCCGCCAATCCTCCTGGGAGGAGGACCGACAGCTTCGGATGTATCTGAAGGGTACGCTTTTCCCTTTCTAGCTGCGCACAAGATCAATCAGATAGTGATCACAATCTTTCAAATCATAGCATATCATAGAATCATAGAAGATTTCCACTTTGTAATCTCCGGCCAAAGCTGCACAACTCATCAGCACGACTTCCCGGTTCTCTCGCTTCCCAGGAGCCAAGTCTCCAAACCAGATGGAGCGCGATGGAGTGATATCGACTGAGACTGTTCCGTCAGCACTAGCAGCAACTTTCTTGTTGTCTTTCAGGATGCGGATTTTGCTGATCCGCACATCTTTCAGCAAGACATTGGAATAAGGATTGGCAGCGGTGATAACAAGAACTTCTGTATCATTGGTTTCGATATGATCATTGGGCCCATCGCCCCAATGTAAGACAAAGTTGGGCCGTAAGTTTTGTGGTTCTGGTGCTTGTGTATCTGCTGCAATGAGTTTTCTGACGGGAAGGACAGTGAAGGTCTTTGGGCTGTTCTGAACTTTTGGGGTTGACATAATATGGTATTTTGTTTGTGAATACCTACTCTTTTATTGGGTATCAAGGATTTTCGGCTACCTCCTTGTTTGTGATCACAAGATGGCAGCCGAAAAGGGGAATCAGAATTTTTTTCAATGAATAGAAAAAAATCCATGACGAATCCCGCAGATTCTTCAACGAAATATGTTAAGATTTCTCAGAGACGATCAAAACAGATATCCAAGTCCCACTACCACAGATCTAAACTGAAAAAAGTAGGCATCATAGCCGAACACCACCTGACGCTGCAAGCTCAGAGGTAAACTGGGATCGGAATTGGTCCAGGTGGCATAGGAGGCTTCGAACAGGCGAAAGAGGGTGCCAATACTAACATCCAACCTGTCAAGGGGATAAACATGAAGTGCAGGAATAAGCCCAAGATCAGTTCTGAACTCAAAAAAACTCGTTCCAAAAATAGTTTCTACAGATGGTTCAAAAGTAGAATAATTGACCCCCAGTCTTTCTGAGGTACCAGCAGTGAGCTGGAAATTCTTCCAGCGAGGCCCTACAGGCACATCAAACTGGTGTCTGATGCCAAGGCCATATATTCTCACAAGGCCGGCATTTGAATTCTTGTTTTTTAGTTTCAACTGATTGAGTTCAATTGTATGCCAGAACCTATTGGCATTGCGGACGACATAGGCCGGGGCAATTCTGCCAAAAGAAAGTCCACTCGCAGTATCCTTGTCAAAAAAGGTGTTCAACCGAATCTGGCGTGGATGTATTTCTGCTCGTTGTGCCGTGGAAGGAAGAGCTGAAAGGAGAAAGCATGCAATTGCAAGGAGGGAAAAGAGAGGTTTGGCCTGCATAGAAATAGTCATATGTGGTTGTGCCTGCTTAAAAGTCTACATTTTTTCAGGATAAAGCAATGCAAAAAATTGGATCTCACGTACTGAAGGGTACGAGAGATCCAGGGGAATTTAGGGTAGCTAGAGTTTTTGATGCTAGTTAATCCTGAGTCGATATCATGGCTTCCAACTGCTCAAGTCTCAGCTGAAGGCTTTGAATCTGTTGGGTTTGGACCCGATTGACCGCCTGTTGATCCTCGATCATTTGTTGTTGTTCCTGTATCGCCTTGACAAGGGGTACAACAAATTCGGCATAGCGAAGGCCATAGTGATCCTGTGGGGTATCCGGAGTATCAATGCCACTAAATTCAAATCCAAGTTCCTGTGCTGTTTTTTCTACCTCTTGCGCAATGAACCCGGTTTGGCGTGTGGATGCTTTTTGTTGCCTGCTATTTTCTTGTGCCTCATCGTCCAGTTCTTCACCAAGTGCTTGAGCCAGCTTATCCATGTTTAGTTGATAACTGACAGGCCGAAGATCCAAAATAAAGGCCAATCCACGAACATCTTCCCGAATGTGCTGTTTGAACCTTCCATCTGACAAATTGGTCCAAGCGGCATAACCACCTATGCTGCCCACAGTAGAATTTCCGATTCGTACCTGATTGGAGCCAGTTGGTTCGGCATTGTAGCCAATTGCTGTCGAATTAGAATAGGAGGTCGCTCCATTGGCGTTGAATGCAGAGAACCCAATCGCGGTATTATTATCTCCCCCAATATTGTTGGAGAGAGTTGAGCGGCCTACTGCAGTATTTCCATCTCCGACAGTATTGTCAAACAAAGCAGCGGAACCAATTGCAGTATTCTCCTGAGCAGAGGTATTCTTAAATAAGGCATATCTCCCAAAAGCTGAATTGTGGAAGCCATTGTCATTGACAGTAAGTGCTTCGAAGCCGACAGCTGTGTTGTAATATCCTTTTCTGTTTTCGAAGAGTGCTTTTGACCCTACAGCTGTATTGTGGGTTCCTTCTGTAGAGCCCGAGACTGTTTGCCCATTGTTGTACAAGGCTGAGTCTCCTACTGCAACCAACTTGGAAATACTCTTGTTGCTGAAGAGGGCTCTTGTCCCAACAGCCACATTTGCAAAAGCTGTCGTATTACTTCCCAGGGCAGAGCGACCGATGGCAATATTGTGTGCACCAGTCGTATTGTTCTCCATTGCAGATCGACCGACTGCAGTATTGTTGCTGGCAGTGGTATTGCTCTGCAAAGCCAGGGTGCCAATCGCTGTATTGTTCACTCCTGTGGTATTGTTGAGGAGAGCTTTTTCTCCCACCGCAACATCGGAATGCCCATTGATATTGCTGGACAATGCCTGATGACCGATAGCTGTGAGGTTCACCCCTCCCTGATTTGATTGAAGAGCTTGAGAGCCAAAGGCCACATTGTCATGACCCGTGCTATTTTGTTTCATGGCCAATGCTCCTACTGCGGTATTGTTGGTGCCGTGGTCTGCGGAACTGCCTCCGAGTCCATTTTTCCAGAGAGCAGAATCTCCGAGTGCTGTGTTATAGCCATCGGGATCGCTGTTAAGGCCACTTCCGCGCCCCATATAGATATCATTCGTATTCGGATTGGGGTTCAGCAGCGTCTGACCTGCAGATCTCCGATCAAGCACCAGGACTTCCGTCCCCTCCACATCAAAGCGGATGATGTCTTCATCATTACTTTCTTCTACCTGAATCTTTGTGTCCTGATCTGAATCCTCAATTATATTCCCACCCCCTCCTACGCCAGAAATAACTGTGGAATGGACGATTCCAGCCTCAGTAATCGTCAACGTTTGGCCACTAAAATCGACCGCGGAAATCAATTCATTGGAAGCGCTGGCGTCGCTGTCGTTGACGTTGTCTGTAGAGGAAATGGTAAAGTTGGGGTAGGTACCTGTAACGCTGGTGGCCCCACTGCCTGTGAGACTGACAATTTTGTCTTGAGCGCTGTTTTCGATGACACTATTGACAAGTGTGATCCCACTGCCCGCAGAATAGATCCCGGAAAGATTGACATCCGGTTGACCTGTAATCCCCAGGAGACTTCCATTCAAAGAAAGTGCCTGTATCTCATTGGTAGGATTGGCATCGGCATCATTGACATTGTCTGTAGAGCTGATGGTGAAGTCTGGATAGGTGCCAGTAATGGTCGTCGCGCCTCCAGGCGTGAGAGAGACAACTTTGTCTGGCAAGTCATTACTGATCACTCCGGCATTGACCGTGATGGCTGTGCCGCCAGTATAGTTGATTCCGGCTGGCAGGGCGACCTTATTGCCATTGGAAATTTCGAGAGAATCCCCTACCAGAGAGAGCGTCTGCAACTCATTGGAAGGATCGGCATCGGCATCCTCGACAAGGTCTGTAGAGCTGATGGTGAAGTCTGGATAGGTGCCAGTAATGGTCGTCGCGCCTCCGGGCGTGAGAGAGACAACTTTGTCTGGCAAGTCATTACTGATCACTCCGGCATTGACCGTGATGGCTGTTCCGCCAGTATAGTTGATCCCGGCTGGCAGGGCG
>JBCCGK010000192.1:0-11429 GCA_039029315.1 Bacteroidota bacterium
AAGTTGCGCAAAAACCGCCAAAATTCTAAGCCCAACTCACAAATCCGCCCCAGTTCACCGAATTTTGGGGGCCAGCTCGCCTAAACTGATAAAAGTGTATGAAAGAAATTTGAATTCCCATTTTGGCCAAAGTCAAACTTAGATGAAGAGGATCTGTAGAATCAGAAATTTGATCATCAGCTCATCAATATTTTGGGAATTCTGCCCAGAAAAGGAATTTTCAGCTCCTTTTGTTTCGGAGGTATGATTCATTCTTTGCTTCCCTTTTTTACCCTTGCTTCCTCAAATTTTGTAAATAAGAGTGAATCATGATCAAAGTAGTCTGTAATGAAGGTGAATAAATCCCAAAATAAATCCTCTGCCAGGGAATCGAAGTCAAAATTGTCCTGATAGGGATCATGTATTTGCCCTGTAGTTGCAAATGCCCGAAAATTCGATTCTTTGATAAAAACCCAATCTGGTACTTGAAGGGCTTCAAGTAGCGCTTGATGCGCTTCACAGTAAGTTTCCCATCTTGAGTGTGAGGTAGTTTTTTTTCTGAAGCTCATTTGTTTCAAACAGTCTCTTAGATTCCATACCAATGCTGAACCACTTGGGTTGATGATCTATAGTCTCAGAAGAAGCCTGACCATTATTGACTTTGTCTTCCATCACTCATTCCTGTTCTTCTTCAACACCAGTCTTGACCATCTTACCTGTGCTTTGTTTTTCATCAGGCTTGGTTGATTTTCTATTTCGAGTAAGGGGAGTAGCCCACATGCCCTTGCTTGCTGGATCGTCTTTCCCAGATCTGTCGAAAAAATATGGGTTCCAACTCCTGTAGGCCCATTTCTCAAGGAAAGCGCAAAGATGCCATTCGGCTTCAATATGTGTGAAATTGTTGTCATGGCGAGTACTTGTTCTGTTTCCTCAAGATGATGCCATACACCAGAGCATAAGACAAAGTCAATATTATTTTTGCCTTTTGTCACTTGTCGTAGGTGAGGCAAGGAATCATTCATCCAGATTAGGTTGGTCGATGGATACAAGTTTTTCCCAACCGTTCTAAATTCTTCCAGGGGCTCTATAGCGATAACGGTATGCCCCATCAAACTGAGTTCATAAGCATCTCTTCCTATTCCAGCCCCAATATCCACCACCAGACTCTTGACAAGCGGAATGAAGGCGAGGAAATCTTGATGCAAGACCTCAAAAGGAATTGCATGTGTTGCCCGGACAAATGATTGAACAGCTTCTGAATATCCGATTGTTCCTTTTAGCTGAGACATTTTCTTTACTGATAGGAATAGAAACATTGCAGTAGCAACTCCAGAGTCTGTCGGCCATGCATAATAGGGAATTTCCGAAGCTAATTCGCTATCCCAGCGTGAGAATAGACAGACTAAAGTGAAAATTGACCTGTTTCTTTTTTGAGCTCTTCTATTTCTTTGTCGCAGCAGCAAGATATGGCAGATGTGGAAACTCTGACAGTCAGCTCCTTTTCAGCAGAACTGTGAGCAAGGGTATCGATCTTTCTGTCTGGGATGGATGGTCCCGAATATCTCCTGGATTCATGAATCCAGGACAAAATTGTCTTCGATTTACTTTCATTCATGCTATGCTTATGAACAATTTCATGTGTTTACTTGTCTTTCTCTCTCTTGGGTTTGCAGCTTTTTCCCAGACCACATCCAGTCTGGAGACAGAAGAATATTTATTAGATGGCACAAGCTTTACCTATCAATATCAAAGTGGGTCAGCCATTGATATTTCCTTTGCACATGGCCAATTGACCTATCAGTGGATTGCGGGCAAGAATGCAGGAAAACCTGCAAAAACCTATCCCTACAAATCAAGAAAACTGGATTCCGGACTGTATCTGGTCAACTGGCATGAACCGATATTGAAAAATTACATCACTTTGGTGTACAATTTTACGAACAACACATGTGCTTCATCTGTGATTGTCAATTATGGAAGCGAAACACCTGTCTTGGCCTTTGAAGGGGGAATCATTGAACACGTCCGTATCAAATAGCTTCGTAGGTCAGGCTGTTTGTCTGAATTGATTGGCCGTTTGTCCTGTCATCTTCTTGAAGAAACGGTTGAAATTCGCCACGTCCGAAAAATTGAGCAGGGCTGATATCTCACTGATTGTTTTATCTGAAAACAATACTTCCCGTTTTGCCTCAATCATTAATCGTTCATGGATGATCTGCAAGGCAGTCTGTAAGAGATGCTTTTTGCACAATTTATTTAATTGGTTATGGCTAAGTCGCAAGGCAGTGGCATATTCTCCCACTGTGCGCCATTCAAGGATATGTTGATTCAGCAATCGACGGAATCGATAGATGGCAGGATGGATATCCAGGGGGGTGAGTTGATGTTGCTCCCGAAACGCCCGGTCTATCAAGCTGATCGAATAGTATAGTAAGCTTCTCAACATATGCGAACTGTCTCCTTGCAGCAGATGAAACTCTGTTTCAACTTCCTCAAAGATCCATAGACATTTCTCAAAGTTTGTTGTATCCAATGTGGTATGGATTGCTGGTCGATTGTAATCAAAAATCGCAAATCGGTTCAGAAAGACATCATCACGGAAAAAGGTGTTGAGGAATTCGCCCTCGAAAAAGAAGCTAAATCCTTTTGTCGGTTGATGGAGATTCCATGTTCGAATCTGGTTGGGGAGTGTAACGATGACGGTTCCTTCTTGATAAGGAACTTGCTCATTGTCCAGGCTATAAACTCCTGCTCCCTCAGATATGACCAAGACTTCATAAAATGTGATGACATGTTTTTCCTGTGACAGGACATATCCTTCCAGGCTTTCTATTCGTCCCAAATCGACCAATAGTTCTTTCCCATATTTGTTTTTTATGAAGTCATATTGTTTCATGCTTTCTTGTTTTTTCTGGCGAAAACATAGCTTTGAGCTATCACTGTTGATGGAGCCAACCCCCGTGCTTTGATCAGGAAGAGTACCCCAACTCTTGCCAATTCACTATCACACCAGTTCCATTCCAGGGATGTTCATCCTTGATGGCGATCCAAGAGGAATAGGAACTTGATCAAGGTATGGATATTCGAGCGATTTCATGGAGTGTAGAGAAACAAACGCCAGCCCGAATGTGGGACTGACGCTTGTTGTGTATGGGACAAAATGAATACAAATTCTTTGTTACAATCCTTCTGGTAAATCGTCTATCCTGCCGAGTAGCAACCTGATACGATCTGCTTTCAAGTCTATTCCTCCCATGTCTGGTGCTCCGTGTCCTTCTCCATGTATTTTGAGGACAATCACATCTTTATTGTTGACTTGTCGAATTGCATATTGGGTGATGTCCAGGCTGCGAATTGGCGTCGTATAGACCGACGTAGTCCTCGTCCATCTTAGGTCGCCAGACCTGAGAGTATTGTGTTGAGCATACAGATAGCCTGTGCCTTCTACAAACCGATTCCCCAGAATGGGATAAATGGGAAGGTTTGATTTTTCTGGATCACAATCTGTTGTTCCGCCTGTCGCAATGCTGGGCGTCTGACCGTCTCCTCTCAGATTTCCATTCCAAAGGGCTTTATCGTCGCATTCTCCCTGAAGATGTACCACACGGATCTTGGGATCAGAGGGCGATACGACCAGCTTTGAATAGCTGACGGGTTGAGCAAAATTGGTGTCTCCGATCGCATAGTTACTTCCTTTGTGAAAACTGGCACCAGAGGGGCTGATTCCACCACACTCTTCTACCATCATTCCCATTTTCATTGTCATGAATCCGCCAGATGAATGTCCCATAAAATAAATATGATTTCCTTCTTTCACAGGTGCGTATTCTTTGAGTTTCTCAATGATCAACTTCAAGTAGGCGACATCCCGTCCAGTATAGTAGCCTGAGCTTGGAAAATTCGTGTCAAAGCTGGGGGAGGCTGGTGCATGATTCCAGGCAAGGCTTGCGGAGTCTGTGCCAGTAGAGGCAGTATTTTGGATCTCCAGGGAGTGAGGGACTACTCCAATAAATTGCAGGTCATCGGGCAAGGTTCCAAACCAGTTTTTGTTGACCTCAATGGCCCTGGCTGGCATGGTGCCATGAAGCCAAATGATGACCGGAAATTTTTTGTTGAAGGGCGAAGAAGGAATGTGGACCTTCACAGAACGAAGGTGTCGATCAGGCCCTGTTTCCGTCGTGATATTGTAGGTTCCATGAGTAGAGACATCAGCCCATGTATGCTGGGCGAAAATGGAGCTGCTCGCAGAAAGAAGAAAGATGCTCATGAGTATGACTTTCATGCGCGCTCCAGGCTGGAGAAAAAATGATTTTGCTGAATACATAATAGGGTCGTTTGGGTGGTGTTATACGTTTGCCTCTTGGTTCCTGCCAAGGGGGCAGATGTAACCTGAGGGGACCAGAATTGGTCCCTGGCGACCCTTGATAGAGCAATTCCTACAGAACCCTAAGTTTTGGTCATGTAAAAAAAGGGACAGCCACCTAACCAGGATCGGCAAGATATGGCGATTCAAGAGCTGATCAGCAATATCGCCCTGTTTATGTGAGGTGGATGAACAGGAGAGACTTATGAGTTGATCATTCTTCTGGCTTTGAGCAAAAATGGGATACCTATATAGTGAATTATGTTCAGAACCAATAAGGTGGTCATTAGTCCCGGAATAACAACAATGAACAACCAGATGTTAAGCTCCACATAGCTTAAGCCGAGCAAGTTTGCCATGTTTATACAAAAATCTGTGCAATACCAATATATTGATTCAAGCATGCCTTCTTGTTTTTCTGAGAGACTGTTTGGGAATCTGTGCTGAGAATTATTATGGTGTATTTTTTTCTCAGCCAAGGCTCTTTTTTGTGCTCCTAGTGGTGCTATGGGAACAAAAAAAGCCGCCGGATGAGGAAAAAAGACGCATACAAAAAATTAGTGATAGATTTTCTAATAGTCTCTGAATACTCCCCATAAAAGAACAAATAACATAATTGGCACCAGGATCAGATATACCAACAGGTTCATTTCTTTGTATCTTAGCCCAATTGGGTTGTCCATCAGCCATCGGATATTTGACGCATATGCTTCAGTTAATTTGACTACCACAGACGATTGAGATTTTGTTTCAATGAAGTGTTGACACCTTATGGTATGACAATACCTCGTGCACATGGTTTCCTTGAACTGATTGCTCACAGGGCTGCTGAGTTCATTTACCAGGATGAGTGTGCTCATTGGGATAAGCATGAGTAGGCCAAGTCTTGCCCAATTTTTCATTTTTGATTTTTTCTGAATTATCAACTTCTTTGCTAAGCTTCATTCAATGTCTCGCGCTATCCTGTTCGTCAATGAGTCGCTTCCCATAATGCACATACCAATGCAAGTGTTTGCTGGTTTGGTAATTGCCTACATTAGATGATATGCGACACCCGCCATAGTTGTTTTCAAACATGGCGGTTACGACCCTGATAGCTTCAAAAAAATCTTTGTTCAACTCAGGATGATTGGGATAGCAAGAAAGCGATTCAATATGCGTTTTTGGAATTATGACAACATGATGTTCCCAATATGGGTTCGTATGATGAAATGCCATCACATGATCTGTTTCGAATACGATATCTACTGCCAGCTTTCCTGGAATGATTTTCTCACAATAAATATCTTCCATATAGCTTGATGTTGGTATCGCCAGAGGGCTGTCCAAATGGCAGAGATCGTGTGAAGAATACCTAAATGCTTCTTTCCAACAAGTATAATGAAAAGTCCTGTAAAAAAAACATTATGCAAATTTAACAAGATACAGTCAGGTGATTGGGGGCGATCTCAATTCTTGCTTCATGTCCCCTTGACCTGATAGCATGAGACAGGTCTACATAGGTTCATAGGTTGTTAACTTGTGTTGGATCACTGAAAATATTCTTTGACTTGGTGTATCCCATTTTTTCCCCAATCTGATAAAAATCATCTCTTTGTCCGGGATGAGATAGATTTCCTGTCCGAATATTCCCAAAGCATAAAAGCCCGGCCCGCATTGCTGAATGACCCATTTCTCCTTATCTGTCCTATGCCTCCTCACGGATTCGTAGGTGTTATGAGTTATGTGTTTGCTCGCAGCCAGAGAATCTGAAAAAGTAAGGATCTGATACTTCCCAGCTTCATTCTTAGAAGACTTCATGCCTCTTTGTTGGCTATACCATTGATATTGATAGCAATTATTGTCAAAATTGGGCAATATTGATTTTTCAATCCAGGGAGTATTGATGAGTTGTTGCCCATTCCAATTCCCTTTGTGCAAATACAATCTCCCGAATTTTGCATAATCTCTGGCGATCGCATTGATACAACAAAATGCCTTCGTATGATTTGCCTTTCTACTATCTATGGCCCAATTCGCCTGAGACTCCATCCCGCATGGATGCCAAATTTTTTCTTGCAGGTATTCAGGGAGTGGTTTTCCTATGACCCTTTCAAGGACCAAGCCTAATATCTCTGTATCCAAACTGCTATAATAATGTGTTTGTCCTGGTTTTGCCTGAAACTTGACTCTCTGTAGCACCTTCCTTACATCCTTGCTCATATACAGTTGAGCTACCCCGGAATATGGATTGACATAATTTTCTTCATTGAAGGAAATGCCAGATCTCATGTTGAGCAGATGTTCAATGGTCATGAGAGACCAATAAGGATGTATGTCTTCCAATTCAGGTAAATATGTGATGACTAAGTCCGATTCACTATGGATCTTTCCCTCCTGTATGGCGATCCCGATGAGGGACGAGGTGAAGGACTTGGCAACCGAAAAAGAGGGTAGTAGGCTATATTCATCATATCCTTCGAAGTATTTTTCAAATAATATGGTGTCTCTTCTGATGACCAAAAAGGCAGTCGTCTTTGTCTGATGATGGAGATAATCAACTAATCTGTAGGTGTCTCCCTTCTTATTCTTATAAGAGGGGGGGTGAAATTCGATATTCTCGATAAACTGTTGGTAATCTCCGCGACTGCTGTGAAATTGAAATGATGTATCTGGATTGCTGCGAATTTGATGATAGGCTTGTTTGGGTTTTTGATGGTTTTCAGATAAGTAAAATCGTCCCAGTTTGATTGGTTTGCATCCCCCCACCAACATAACGATTAGGAGGATTTGGATTGTCCTGAATGTTGCCTTTTTCATCTTGTATATTGGTGAGAATTGAGGATTCAAGATCTTTCCTGTAGCAGTAATAGGGAAGTTCGAGAGAGAATGATTCATACGCTGCTGTTGGGGGGAATCTCCAATTTGCCATGATGCCACAATCTGTCTCTTTCTTCTCGAATAAGATGTTCAAACACTTTCTGAGTCCATAATTCAGGGATTCCGAATGGTTACATAACTTACGGCTACCAATCAGACTACCTGCCTCTCCCAGAGTCAGGGCGGTTGGCAGGTAGCTTTTGTTCGTGAATGGTTGGTTGATCGATACAGCAGTTTTTCAATTCTTGGGATGCTCCCTTCTTCTTGATGACTGCCTACCTCTATTCGGCCAAGGGATAAAAGAATTGTTCGGAAACGATTTTGCCATTTTCCACCCGGAATACAGCAAGCTCCTCATCTACTCTTCTCGCTTGCCCTTTCATGGTGATATCCATTTTCATAGAAGCCGTAAAATGATTCCCGGCTACTACCGGCCCTTCGATTTCTACCCCATGAAAATCTTCTACCATTTGGTTCCATTGCTGTCCTTTACTTTTGATGGCTTCTATCCCTTCCACCTTTTGCGGGAGTCCCTGGGCACCTTCCATTTCCAGGCTGACACAATTAGGAGCATATAATTCTTCCTGGGCCTTGTCCCATTGACCTGTACGGCAGTATTCTGCCCATGCGTTTGCGATTTCTTGTGTTGACATCAGTGATAATGTTTTAGTGAAACAATAAAGAATAACACAAATGTAGAGAGAGCATATGCCAGATTCTGTCAGGGGTACTCTTGAATCTCTTCGCAAGACAAAAAAAACTTTCTCAAGTCAAAATTCCTGTCTTCAAATACTTCTTCCAAAATTTTGAAGTGCCTAATCCTATCCAATCTGAAAGATCTGTAGTCCTGTCTTAGGCGACACCACCCAATTACAATCCATTTATCGTTATAACAATAAATGGCAACAGCTTCGATCTTTCTGAAAGTGGTGTCTTTGTCCTTGGCTTCATACGTGATCTCAGTTACTCTACAATTGATAATGGCCATTTGAATATACGAAAGCGAAGAAGTTTTTACTTCATCTGCCTTACTTTTCAAGACCCGCATTTTGCTATTCAACAATTCTCCCTGAGATTGTAAGGTACTCCTAAAGACAGATTTTATTTTTTGTAACGTTTGTTCGAAGTGCTCAATTAGTGAATCATCATTGGTTTTTGCGATCAGTTGCTCAGCCGTAATCAAGGCGTTGACTTCCATCTCATCAAACATGATCGGTGCCACTGTATAGCCATCCATGATGGCATATCCTCTTCCTTCAATGGTTATGATTGGGACACCGGATTCTTCCAGTTTTTTGATATCTCTGTAGATGGTCCTCAAACTAACCTCAAACTTTTTGGCTAATTCTACCCCAGTAATTATTCTTTTTGACTTGAGTATGGTCAGGATGGATAATAACCTTGACAGATGGTTCATGAGTTTATTGGGTAAATTACGAACCGCTTATGACATTATCTGTCAGGGGTGTCTTTTTTTCTTTGCTGTCATTGCTGAGTAGAATAACATCTCTTCCTGCTATCCATCGCTGCAAAAGGAGGATAGGCCAATGATACATGCACATGAGTCTGGTTTTGCGCAGGAAGAAAGGGGAAATCAATGCCCTTTGGATCTGGAATCATTGTTCTCTATCCCCTATTCCTAGCCATTTTGATGAACCCCATCATTTTTGCCTTCAACAGTCTCATCTTTTCGCTAAATATTGTTGGTGCCTATTTCGAAACGATGTATCAGCTCTTTGGTATACTTGATCACTATTAATGGTGCAAGGAGAAAATGTGGTGTAGGTTGTAGGCATTCTTAGAGACTGATAACAATATCATCATGAAAAAAACATTGAAAGTGATTAAATGGCTGGCAAAATCAATAGGGGTGCTTGTAGGCCTGATCATTGTGGCGGGATTAAGTGTTCGTCTGTTTGCTCCACCCCCACAAGCGCCAGGAAAACTTGTGGATGTGGGGGGATTCAAATTACACATCAATAGCACAGGAGAAAAAAACGACAAGCCGACCTTGCTTATTGAAGCGGGAGCAGGAGCGCCGGGAGAATATTATCATTGGCTGAGTGAAGGGCTAAAAGATCACATTCGCGTGGTTCGCTACGATCGGGCCGGCATTGGATATAGTGAACTCGCTCCTACGCCTCGCCATCCTGAAACTGTTGCCAAAGAGTTGCATAAATTGTTGGAACTAGCAGGAGAATCACCTCCATATATTATGGCTGGTCATTCTTATGGAGGACATTACATTCGCATATTTACAGACCTTTATCCCGACGAAGTAGCTGCTATGGTATTTTTGGATTCCAGTCATCCCGATGCAAGCAAAAGACTCAATTTGCCTGAGGAACCATGGTTTCTAAGCGCAATGTATCACATATGTGCTGTCCTGGGCGATGCTGGAATATTACATATATTTGACAGGACATTCGGACCAATCCTGTGGGCTCCGGGTCTTCCTGAAGAAGTTCTCAATCGCATGAAGGATTATTCATTCACAGGAAAATTTATCAAGGGCTACCTTAGAGGAGATGATAAGTGGGGAAGCAAATTGAACGAGATGTCTTCAGAAGCGAACGATTTTGGTTCGCTGCCGATTCAAGTTTTTTCGGGCACGCATCTCAACGAAAAAGTACTGATACGAATGGGCTTAGACCCTGAAAAAATAAGAGCAGGACGAGAAGAGATGCAACAAGAAATCGCAGATTTGTCTACTGAGGGCGAATTATTCTTTCTGGATGCTGGCCATGTTACCATCTTCACCAAAAAAGAACATGCCGATTTCATTTGCAACCATATTCTTAAGTTGTTAGCACGGCTTTGAAAGCTTCCGCACCGTCTCTCAATACCTGGAATCAAGCCGCAAGTATATTGAGTAACATAACAGCATGACACTCTCGGACATATCGATGCTTTTTGGCTCTCCTATTGAGCCTGTTTTGCTGACAGGTGGGCAAGGGCAGACCCTGAGGAGTGGCGAGATTGTCCTCAAGCCAGTTTCGAATCAGCTAGAGGCAGAAGAGCTTGGGAAGATGCTCGAAGGGATAGAGCCAGGTGCAAATGTGCGTATCCCTCGGCAACTAAAATCAACAAATGCTAAGTGGATCGAGCATGGCTATGTGGCCTGGGAGTATCTTCCTGGCAAGGAAGAGACAGCAAGATATCGTGAGAAAATGCAGATCTGTGATCACTTTTCTGAGGCTTTCGCCCACATTGACAGACCTGACTTTTTGGATAGGCGTACCAATCCCTGGGCAATCGCTGATCGGGTCTGCTGGGGAGAGATGGACAAAGAATACCCTGCCCCTTTTCAGCAAATGAAAGAAACCATCCTTTCTAGCCTACCTTCCCTCAGATTACCCAACCAGATTATTCATGGAGATATCGCTGGAAACATTCTCTTTTCTGAATCCAATCCGCCTGCTGTCATTGATCTGACGATTTACTGGCGTCCGAAAGATTTTGCCAAAGCCCTTCTGCTTGTGGATGCGATTACCTGGGAAGACGCATCGACTGACATATCAGAATTGGTTCGAGGACTCCCTGAAATAGAACAGCTTATCTTGAGAGCGGGCTTGAGAAGAATGCTAGAGTATGTAGAACAGCTTCCTTATCGCAAATCAATGGCAAATGCAGTAGCTGATTCCAGGAAATATTTTTCGACACTCGAACTGCTTGGGCTGCTGTAAGCTCACTGGCAATTGTTTTGATCCCATTTGGATAAGAAGAAGACAAGCTATGCAGCCATCCCGCAGCCCAACCTTCATGATCGGACAAGTGTGAGTTTAGCATGATTGAAGCCTCTTGATCAGTTGGGTAATACGTATTCCTTCCTTGCCCTCCCATTCTTTGCTAAGGCTTGTCGATTGAAAGTCAAGCAGAGGCCTTCTGAAATTAGCAGAATGGCCACAGTCAATCTAGATAAGTAAGGGGACACATTTATTTGTGAGGGAAATAGTGGGCATAGGGGAAATGGACTGTGTAGAAAGGGAGAAATCTTACCAATCAAGCCAGTATATCCCCTATTTCCCTTATACCCAAAATCAACTCTAATGTTGTCCAAACCCACTTTCCCACTCAAGAAACTGAGAAGTTGTATTTTCGAGTCTTAAGACTTCGAAAGTATGGTAGTTCACAAACAAGGTAGCCAAAATGGCTACGAAAGCAAACGGCTGGATCACTTGGGTTTGGTTTCTGGCATGTACGAGGAATTGGGTCTTGGGGAGGTAGT
>JBCCGK010000193.1:0-11385 GCA_039029315.1 Bacteroidota bacterium
AAAAACCGCTAATCGGATGGTCCGGTGCGTTGCCGAATTTTGGGGGCCAGCTCGCCTAAACTGGTAAAAGTGTACGGTAAAGAGATTTGAATTTCCATTTTGGCCAAAGTCAAACTAAGAGACTGTTTTAAAATCTGTCGCTAATTTTTTGTATGCGTCTTTTTTCCTCGTCCTACAGCTTTTTTTGTTCTCATAGTGGGGCTATGAGAACAAAAAAGAGCCTTGCCTGAGAAAAAAATACACGATAAACATTCTCAACACAGATCTCAAAACAGTCTCTAACAGCAGCCAGAATTTTGTATTTTCTGGCTTTCTGCTGTCACCTTTTCAAGGGGTTGGCAACAGGCATTGTCTTCTCCTGGCGCATAAAATGTTTCGCTGTTTCCTGAGGTATAGAACATTTCCCATTCGACGCCAGAAGGATCTTTGATCCAGCCTTTGGTTGATTTTGCGTAGCAGCAGACTGTGTCTCCCTCTTCCCTGAGTTGACCTTCCGCATTGTCAACGCGACTATATAACTCCTGCAATTCATCAGGAGACTCAGCCTGAATGCCCAGATGCTCGATTCCTACCTGAGAAGGATCAGCTTGAACCATCGAGAAATTTACTCTTGGATCATCCAGCATCCACTTGGCATAATCTGGCTTCCTGACTGTGGGTTCTGATTGAAAGAGGGCAGAATAAAAATCCACAGATTGAGCAAGATTCTCTACTTTGATATTGACGTGTAGTCGTTTCATATTATTGAGTTATTGAGTTATTGAGTTATTGAGTTAGTAAGTTATTTTGGTGTTGGGTTAAGTTGATTGCTGAGCTGAATTCAGTTTCATGACGTAGAAGGAAAGAAAAAGACGCAAACTTTTTTTAAAAAAATGGTTCTTTGACAAAAGTTGTGGAA
The DNA here is from genome assembly GCA_039029315.1 of Bacteroidota bacterium. Taxonomy (GTDB): domain Bacteria; phylum Bacteroidota; class Bacteroidia; order J057; family J057; genus JBCCCJ01. Next base: position 899 of record JBCCGK010000193.1, read on the forward strand.
GCAGGATTCTGGGATGGTGGGTTCTTGTGGGGAAGAGGTCATAAGCGAGCAAGAAAGGAATTATTACCGGCTCCACTAACATTGTCAAAGCACCAAAAAATTAATCAACCAATCACCAATCACCAATAACAAATCACTTACATTGGAACAAAGTGCAATCATTTCTGGGGGTGAATTCTAACAATTGGCCTTGTTGATTGATCGAGACATGACAGCATTCCAGAATCAAGGTTTTTAGCTTTTCTCTTGCCCGCTGTATGCGACTTTTGGCACCGGAAAGACTGAGTTCCAGGCGATCTGCCACGACTTGCTGAGATAGACCATCCAGATCTGCCCATTGAAGAGGCAGGGCGTAGGATGTTGGAAGCCCTCTCAGCAGCGGACGAATGCAAGCTGCCGCTTCCATGTGAAGCCCCTCCTCCTCTGATTCGGTGAAATCGGGATATTTGGCCAAAAGCTTTTCTTCCTTTTTCAGCTTTCTGAAGTGATCTGCAATGGCATTGGATGCAATCTGATACAACCAGGAGGCTGGATTGGAAATGCCACTGTCCTTGAGGCAAAACTCATAGACTTTGAGTAGTACCTCCTGATGAAGATCTGCAGCAAGATCCCGATCAGAAACCCGTTTGAGAATGAAGGCATATATCCGCTCTTGGTAGCTATCCCAAAAGGTTGGAACATCACACAATGGCATGGGGGGAGAAGAGGAAACTGTCATGGTGAGTGAGATTGTTTTTTTGACATCAAACGAAAGAGTGAGGAAGCCAGCAGACCTCCGAGAACAGGTCCAAGAATGTACACCCAAAACCAGCCGCCTGCTGCATCCGGGAAGGCTGCTGGTCCCCAGCCACCTATCCATGCGACCAGCCGTGGCCCCAAATCTCTGGCTGGATTCAATCCGGCTTGAGTAAAGGGAGCAATCAGGCTAATGATCATGGACACAGTCAGTCCAATGAACAATGGCGTGGTATTGTCAATCTGATCCTGATGATGCGTCAACAACAAAATCATGCCTACCAACAACAATGTCCCAAAAGCTTCCAGTATCATCGCCTGAATGATGGACAAGCTGATCTTGTCTGCAAATCCTGGGTTGGGATAATATTCTCCAAACATCATCGCTGATCGTTGAGATCCGACTTGCCCTCTTGTGATGCCTTCTGCTGCCTCAAACATGCCAATACTGGGCTCGAAGATCAACAGCAGGCTTACCCCAGCCAGAAAGGCTCCGATGAGCTGCCCTGAGAGATAGGGGAGGAGATGCTTGCGGTTGATGTTGCCAGCCAGGAGCATGGCTGCTGTTACAGCTGGATTCAGATGTGCCTGAGACAAATTTCTTGAAGCAAATATGCCCAGTGCTACCCCTATTCCCCAAATCATGGCAACTTCAAACAAACTCCCGAAGGCTCCGAACAAGACATCCCCGGCTACCGCTCCGCAACCAAAAAGCACCAGGATAAAGGTGCCGATCAATTCTCCTGCAAATTGGCGACTCATGACTAAAGATTCTGTGTGACCTGCGCGAACACAAAGGCCATTTCTGTGGCGATTTGTCGGGAACGAGCTGTATAGATCTCTGCTTGCTGGGGAGTGCCATCAGAGACCTTGGGGTCCACATAGGTGAGCGGAATCCTGTGAGCCGCTCCAAATACAATTGGACACGCCTCATTGGCCTCATCGCAGGTCATAATCGCACAAAATCCTTGTTGTGGATTGGTTGGATCAGAATATACTTTGGACCAGGCTTCTATAGGAGGAATATTCGTCCCGTATTGAACTTGATAATGAGGGTTTTCTTGTTGAAGATCTCCCTCAATCTGAAATCCTTGCCCCCTCAGAGCCCTAATAGCATGCGGATGAAAAGCAGTGGATTCTGTGCCACCAGAATAGGTCTGAACCTTGTCAAAGCCATAACTATTGGCCAGAACCTTTGCCCAAATCTGCCCAAAATGACTTCTTCGGGAATTATGCGTGCAAATAAAAATCATGTCTGTTGGCATTCCTGTCCGCTCCTGCTGACTGATATACGTAGCGAGTTGGTGGAGGAGTGCCCGTCGCTCGCTCGAAATCTCCTCAAATGAGCTAGAAAGCGAAGCGACAAAAGCTTGAATGTCGGGATACAAAGAAGGAGCTTGTTTGACCATTGTAAAAATACGATAGATAGGATGAAATTTTTTTAACAACAATTGTCCTGGCAGACATCTGCCACCTCTTCCAAAAAGCCACCAAGCACGGAGGTAACCATCTGCCAATTCTCAGTATTAATGCAATAGCAGCTTTTGTTTGGGGCGATCTCTCCTTTGATAAGCCCTGCTTGTTTGAGGACTTTCAGGTGTTGGGAGACCGTGGCTTGCTTTAAGGGTAACTGCATCACAAAATCGTTACAGATACACTCTTTTTGCTTCATGAGGGTTTGCAAGATGGCAATGCGAGCGGGATGCGCAAGGGCTTTGGCCAGTTTTGCCAACATATTTTGTTCTGTTGAGAATTGATTTTTTGTTGTCTGATAAATCATGATATCGTAAAAATACGATGGTAATTGGACCTGTGCAAATAACAAATGATTTTGTCCTACGATCATTGACCTATTCATCAAAAAAGTATTGTCAAAGAAGCCCTCTATGCCTCTGGTGATTCGGCCTGGCATATCATCGAGGATCAGTGAAGTGCACGCTTTTTTTGACCATATTTTGGACAGGAAGAATTCTTGTTGAGCACCCCAACATTTTCCAGGAATGACATATATGGTGTTTCATTGAGGGGAGTCTCTGCGTCTTTTATCATCTCCTATTGGCGATTCTCCCTAATTTTCCCCAATTTTCACCCAGCAATTTTCCAATTCACGAAACAACCAATAACTACTCGCTACTCATGCTCAATCTCTCCGTCATTCTGGAAGACAGTGCCGCTCGTTATGCAGACAGGAATGCCTTCTTGTTCATGGACAAATCCTTTTCTTTCTCTCAAATCAATGCTGCAGCTAACCAAATCGCCAATGGCTTGAAAGAGATCGGCATTCAGCCAGGTGACAAGGTCGCCATCAGTTGCTTTAATTTGCCATATTTCCCAATGATTTATTTTGGGATTCTGAAGGCGGGAGCAGTTGTGGTGCCTTTGAGTGTGTTATTGAAAAAAGATGAAATTGCCTACCATTTGAATGACAGTGACGCGAAGGCATATTTTTGCTTTGTTGGGACAGAAGATCTTCCCATGGGACAAATGGGGTGGGCTGGCTTCAATGAAGTTGCAGGATGCGAGCATTTTTATATGATCACACCCTCTCCTACGGATGCTTCCCCCATCGAAGGCACCAAAACATTGGGCATGCTTATGGGAGGTCAATCTCCCGTGTTCGAAACAACAGCAACCAGTGCTGAAGACACAGCGGTGATCATCTATACCTCAGGCACAACAGGAAGACCCAAGGGCGCTGAGCTGACCCATAGCAACTTGCTACTCAATGCAATTTTGTCTTCGGATCTGGGCAAAATCAATCATGATGATGTGCAACTCATCGTGCTGCCACTGTTTCATATATTTGCGATGACAGTCCTGATGAATGCCGGAATCTACCGGGGAAGCTGCAATGTTCTGTTGCCGAGATTTGATGGAGAAGCGGTATTGGGCTTGATGCAAAAACACGGAGTCACCCTTTTTGCGGGTGTGCCGACCATGTATTGGGGCCTGTTGAATACCGACACATCTGGCTTCGATCTGGAAGGAATTGCCAGCAAATTGCATACCTGTATCTCTGGTGGTGCGTCTCTTCCTGTAAAGGTGTTGGAAGATTTCGAAGCAAAATTCAAGGTGCCAATACTGGAAGGTTATGGAATGTCGGAAGGCGCTCCTGTTGTTACCTTCAATCAACCAGGGATGGTCCGTAAGCCGGGAAGTATAGGCACAGAGGTCTGGGGAGTAGAAGTGAAATTGGTCGATGAGAATGATCAGGAAGTGCCTGTCGGAGAGAAGGGCGAACTGCTTTATCGGGGGCACAATGTCATGAAAGGCTACTATCAACGACCAGAGGCCAACAAAGTGAGTCTTCGTGGCGGATGGATGCACTCAGGAGATGTTGCAGTTAAAGATGAAGATGGATACTATTATATCGTTGACAGGACCAAGGACATGATCATTCGTGGGGGCTTGAATGTTTATCCAAGAGAGGTGGAGGAAGTGATGATGAAACACGAAGCCGTCTCTTTGGTCGCGGTGATTGGCGTGCCACATGAGCAGCATGGAGAAGAAATCAAAGCTTATGTGGTCTTGAATGACGGTCAAGCGATCAGTGAGGCAGACTTGATTGCCTGGACGAAGGAACGAATCGCTGCTTACAAATATCCACGTGAAGTAGAATACCTGGATGCGCTACCCATGAGTGCGACAGGCAAGATCCTCAAGAAAGAGTTGAGAAAGAGATAAGATGAACATGAACACTGAGACATTGAGCGATAGAAAGAAACTATGATGTATGTCTCAGTGTTCGAGTAAAGGAACTTATTGTCTCTATCCTATTTCTCTCCAAATACTTCAAATCGAAATCTATCTAGATCAGCAGCTTGGTGTTCCTGATCGAGGATTTCTTCCATCCTCGCAATGACATTTGGATAGGCCTGAGCTACATTGTTTTGCTCTTGGATGTCTGCATCCAAATCATACAGTTCAATCTCCAGATTGCCCTCCATCATATGTCGGCGGATGGCTTTCCATTTTCCCATTCTGATCGCCTGTTGGCCTTTGTATGCTGGAAATTCCCAATAGAGGAATTCATGTGATTGAACTTGAGGTTCGCCAATAAGGGTAGGTAAAAAACTTACCCCATCCGTATGAGAGGGAGGTTCGACACCTGCAATCTCACAAAAGGTCGGCATCACATCATAAAAGGCAGATAACAAATCAGATTCACTTCCTGCCTGTATCCTGTCTGGCCAACTGGCAATCATCGGAACCCGGATGCCGCCCTCATGCACAAATCCTTTGGCCCAGCCGCGTTCTGATTTGAAGGGAGCGGCGCTATCGAACCAGGGCGTATCAGCGCCTCCTGTATAGGTTGGCCCATTGTCACTGGAAAAAATAATCAAGGTATTCTCATACAATCCCAGATCCTTCAGTTGTTGAACCAATTCTCCTACCTGCTCATCCAGATAGGAAATCATGGCAGCATAGGTCGCTCTGGGAGTTTGGTTGGGAAAATAGGACGTGCCGGTAAATGGCTCTTCCTCCCCGAAAAGTTCTCGATAATGATCGACCCAGTGTTGAGGAGCTTGAAGCGGTACATGCGGAATGGGAGAAGCATAGTACAAAAAGAAGGGCTGGTTCTTGTGTCGATCAATGAACTGGAGAGCTTCCTTGTGCATCAACTCTGGTGCATAGTCATTCAATTGAAATCTGGCATAACTGGCAGGATCATTCGGATTGGCCCCTTCTTCGAGATTGGCATGAGGGGGTACATTGGCATTGTTGAGAATATGTCGCTCTTCATTTCGCCAAAGATGCATAGGAAAGAGAGTATGGGCCTGACGCTGACAGTTATATCCATAGAAAAAATCAAATCCCTGGCGGTTGGGTACCCCTTCTGTCGTTGGGGCGCCCAATCCCCATTTCCCTACCATACCTGTTGCATATCCGGCTGAAACTAATTGTTCGGCTATGGTGATGGTTGAATCTGGAAGCGGACGTTGGCCCTCCAGGAAGGGATTGTCAAACATGGCTTGATAGTCCCAAACCTCTCCTCTCTCTCGCCATTCATCATTGCCACGAATATGGGCATGACCGGTGTGGAGACCTGTCAGCAAAACGCATCTCGCAGGCGCACATACAGGGGCACCAGAATAATGCTGGGTGAATCGCATCCCACCATTGGCCAGGGCATCGAGATGTGGGGTTCGAATTTTTTTCTGCCCATAAGATCCCAATTCTCCATATCCAAGATCATCTGCCAGGATATAGATGATGTTGGGAGGGGAGGAACTTTTGGAAGAGGAGGAAGTTTGCTGGTTGCCTGAAATGGAGGTGCAGGAGAGGGTAAATAGAACAACTACCCAGTTGAGGAAGTGGGAGTATTTTTTCATAAGGGAGACAGTTAGCTGGCTGATGAGTCGATAGAATTGTTGCCGCGGAGATCCAGGATATGGGCTGTCGGAATCGTATCCACCACATATCGGTGAAGATTGAACCATTTTTCGCTATGATTCAGGACCCAACCGTCAGACGAAACCGAGATGGTATTGGACAATTCACTCAAGGTTCTGTCGGGATTGTTCACCAATTCGATGTCCCAGTCAAAGCCCTTCTGCTCAGATAGTTCATACATGATTCCTTTGAGTCTGCCACTATTGGATACTGGTTTGTCCAGCAACCAGTAGACCTTCTCTACTTCCAGTTGTTGGAGCGTCTTGCCAATCATGGTCAAGGCAGGCATGGTTTCTTCTACACGCCTGTAGGTCCCATGAATACTGGCGATGTCTCTATAGGTTCCATCCCTGGCGTGAATCACAATTCCTCCAGCAAGGCCCGCTTCGACAGTGATCAGCAAATTGTAACCATCTATGACAATTGATTGCTCTTTCAGATCTCCAACAGTCAATTCGTGATCTTTTCTGTATTGAAGAGATGCATCAGAACATGCTGCACGGCGGAGGGCTTTTCTCTGGCGAACATTCAATCGATGGCGATCTCCTACGATGGTGATAGATGATTTTTCTGCATATCCCCTAGACCATAGCCATGAAAGATCCGCGACGGCCTCATTGAGAACCCGAATCCATTTGTCCGTGAACAACTTGGGATCATTGGAATGTTGACCCCGATGTTTTTGTTTAGCCATCTAGTTGGAGTATGCTTCGCAACCAAATTACGAAATTCTCAGCTTTTCGTGCTTCCGTTTTCTCATATACCATCGAACCACACCAAAAAGCAGAATTAACAGGATGGGAACAACAAGATTCAACAGACGAATGCCTACAGCAGATTGTTGAACTTTGGTTCGACTCAATCGACGTTCGACCACACTTTTTGATCGGATACTCGTCAAGGCCTCATCTCCTGCCAGGTAGTCAATCGCATTCATCAGGAGAGATTTGTTGTCATAGGGAAGAAATTGTCGCCGACCCTGATATTCTTTTCCCAGTGCAAATTCATCGTCTGAGATCAAGACCATAGATCCGGGAGCGACGGGATTATTACGTGCCCCAAATCGAGCTGAAGGAGGAGAGCTTGCGATAGAGTCTATGGGTGCTTCTCTTCCATTGAAGACCGACTCGAAGACTCCTTCCATCAGTACTCCTGTGATGCGGTTGGGCCTATTGAATAAGGCCTGAGCAGGCGGGTCTGAAATCACGGAGTTGATATCAATGAATTGTTTTCCCTGAAGGGTGCGACTGAGAGGAGAAGTCGTCATGAAGACCGTTTTTTTGACTCCTTCTTGCTGAAAGGTGTCAATGCTACTGGCATAGCGAAGCAAGGTCGCATCCACATTGCGGGTGATGGGATGCTGGGGAAAATTGTAGACCAAGGGAAAGTAGGGATATTTTTTGGAGAGAAAAGTGTTCGAAGCAGGTTCAAATACTTCTGTGGCCTCGCACTCCAAATCCTGAATGAGGTCAGCATTCAGTTTGAAGCCATACTGGAAGAACATATCATCGAGATTGAGTTCAAGAATTTCACTCAAGGTGGCTTGTTTTTGATAGGTGTTCAAGTCCACCTTTTCCTCATTGACAAGCCAGAGGATGCTGCCACCTCGCATCAGGTATTGGTCAATCTCGTATTTGTCACGTTCAGAAAAAGCCTCTGTAGGCCTGAGAATCAGCAAGACATCTATGCTGGGGCTGATTTCATAATTCGGTGTATTGGAGAGCGACAGGGTATAGACATTGTAGGATTTTTGGATTTCAGTCAAAAATTCGGCGATCTGATCAGGAGGCAATTCTCCATGTCCCTGGAGGAGACCGATGACCCCACCACCATCTTCCTTGGTTAGTTTTCGTATGGAAGACACCATCCTGTATTCCAGATCTTCTTCTGCCTTGACAAAATTGACATTGGGGCCTTGCGTCGTGAGCACGCTGGCACCTTTGATAAGATCCACAAAGACTTCCCGATCGCGATACCCAAACCTGACGACTGGCCACATAAATTGCTGCTTGGTCTCGGTGGCCGATACCCGAACTTTGATAGGAATGGGAAGAAATCCACGTTCTTTGAGGGACTGGATGAGGTCGGGATTGTTACTTGGATCGACAAAATTATATTCCAGATTGCGCCCTGCATACTGTTTCATCTCGATCAGCATGGTGCGAATCGCTTCCTGATAGTTTCGGATATTGGGCGGAAAATCACCCTCAAGGTATACCGTAACTAACATGGGATAGTCTAGCCATCGAGCTGTCTGTACGCTCAGATCAGAAAGAGAGTAGCGTTTTTCTTTGGTGAGATCTATCCGTGTGAAGAAACTATCCCCGATGAGATTTACAAATATGATGATGGCAATCAGTACCAACAATCGAATCAATGTCTGACTTTTTTTACCCATGCTGTTTTGACTAAACCGGAGGCGAAATTCGGCAAACTTCTCTTCTTCTTCAACAAAGAATGATCCCGATTATATCGCTATCTCTACTACCTCAAAACAGGCCTTTTCCCTACAGTTGAGATGATCTTCGAGATTAAGTCATCGGAAATATCCAGGATACAATCAAGGTTTGTATCAAGCCGACGATGGAAATGATACTCAGACTGACAGACCAGCTTTTGAGGGTTTCCTTTTCTGTAAACCCACTTAATTTTCCTACAATCCAGAATCCACTGTCATTCATCCAGGAAAACCCAATCGATCCAAACCCAATTCCCAAAAACAAATAAATCGGATGGACGTCAATCCCATTGGCCATGAGAGCGACCATCAAGCCGCCGCCTGTGATCAATGCCACCGTTGCAGATCCTTGCGCAATGCGAATAATCGCTGTGAACAACCATGCAAGGAAAATATAATTGATGCTGTATTGCTCTGCATAAAATTGAACAACATCTCCGATTCCACTTTCTCGAATCATGCCGCCGAAAGCGCCTCCAGCACTGGTAATGAGAATGATCACACCGGCAACTTCCAACGGCCCGGCACATTTTTCGCCTATGGTTTTGAGATCGAGCTTGGCTTGCCTGACCAGAATCCACAAGGCGAGGAAGGCCCCAAGTCCCAGGGCTATGATTTTGTTCCCCATCAATTGCATAATGGCGTGGAAGGTGCTGAAATTCGCTGGATCAGCTTGAGCTGATTTGATGGCCGCTGACAATGCTTCTGCACTGCCACTGAAGGTGGCCACGACATCTGCCTTGATGGCAGACTTTTCTGCCAGATCAATGATTGAGAAACCGGCAAGCAAAACGGCTGGCAGGACTACAGGAAGCAGAGACAGACCGAATGAAGGCAATTCAGAATCAGACTTTTTGAGGGATACTTCCAGTTCTTTCAATGATAAACCTGGGCCTTCTCGCACAGGGATAGGGCTGGTTTTGTCCAGATACTTTGCATACCACATTGCTGCCAGTGCCGGGACAATGCCTGAAGAAAATCCGACCATCATGACAATGCCCAAATCCAGATTCAGGAGATCCGCAGCCAGAAGCGGGCCGGGGGTTGGGGGAACCAGTGAGTGGGTGACGGCTGCTCCCGCTGCGACTGCCATCACAAACAGGACATAATTTTTTCCTAAACGCAAAGCCAACATTTGTACCAGGGGAATGACCAGGAAAAACACCGTGTCAAAAAAGACTGGCACAGAGAGCAAATATCCACTGATCAACATGGCCCAGGCGGCTCGTTTTTCTCCAAAAATCCTCACCATCCGCCGCACAATGCTATCCGCTGCTCCGCTATCCATCAACCCCATGCCGATAATAGCAGCCAATGCAATGACCAGGCCTACACCACCCGCAGTTTTCCCAAAACCTTCTCCCACCTTTCCGATTGCCTCAACCATTTCCCAGGTATTGGAAGACATCAACCAGCCTGCCAAGATTCCAGCAAGAATCAGGGCAAGAAAGGCATGAAGCTTAAGCCTTGTGATTGCAACGACAATGAAAAGGACACTGATCAGTAGCACAAAGATCGGCCAACTGCTGACATCAGTTGCGGGAGTTTGTAGGAGTAGATACATGCGTAGTAGATTCGTTTTGCTGGACAAGATAGGAGAAAATGTCAAACCTGACGAAATAAAGGCAACAAAAGCATCTGCTGGAGAGGTGAAGCGTTTGCGGGATGGATGCGGCCAGGATAATGAGAAAGAAGAAAATGCCAAAACCCGTCGAAATAAAGGCAACAAAAGCATCTGCTGGAGAGGTGAAGCGTTTGCGGGATGGATGCGGGCGGATAATGAGAAAGAAGAAAATGCCAAAACCCGTCGAAATAAAGGCAACAAAATCATCTGCTGAAGAGGTGAAGCGTTTGCGGGATGGAGGCAGACCACTCATCTGAAATACAAAAAGGAGAACAC
>JBCCGK010000194.1:0-11298 GCA_039029315.1 Bacteroidota bacterium
AGACAGTTTTGGAATCTGTGCTAAGAATTTTTAGGAGGTATTTTTTTCTCAGGCAAGGCTTTTTTTGTTCTCATAGTGGTGCTATGAGAACAAAAAAAGCCGCAGAATGAGGAAAAAAGCCGCATACAAAAAATAAGTGACAGATGTTCAAACAGTCTCTATCCTTTTTCTAAGGAATTCTTTGCGATGATTGAAAGACTATCAATCTCAGCTTAGGTTGAAATAAATAAAGTTTGACAGTGAATGGTGTAGAATTGGAGATGTGTCTAGTTTTTGCGGAGAATGGAGTTTAGGTTTTGTTGTCGGTCTGTCCTTTTTCCCTCAAGCATTCGCATGCTATCTTCAGATCTCTGCTGAAACAATTTACACATTTTACTATTCAGCAGTTCTTCTATTTTTCGTATCTAAGCGCGTTGGCTTGGTGCCCCCTGATTTGTTATTATGAGGCTGGAATTACCTTCAAATGATTCACACCGTAAACGACCTACTTTTACCCTTCGCCACACATATGGCTCGATTAAGTGAATATTGCGGTTGTTCCTTTTCACTGATGAATCAATTTACCAAAATCTTTTTTTCCAATTAAACAATTATATCCATCTGCTTTCGAATTGTGTTCTATGATTGATAGGAAGGCCGCTCTGATAAAAAACCTTGTATTATTTGAGCAAATTACAGAAGTCTTTGAGGTTTCATGATGTCTTAAATGGCATTTTTTCTGCAAATATGCTTGTTCTTCAAGTGTAGGTAGCTCAATTCTGATGCCATCTAACTGGGTTTTGATTGCGATGTAATTTACCCCTGTGAGAAAGATATCAATCGTTTTATCCTCTTGGCTGATACTTTTCAAAAGTAAACCAAAATGAGGGAGGCCAGCTGCCCATAAATGAAAAGTACGATTCGACTCATAGGGATAATTGTATTCCTTTTTTAAAGGCTCATCTGGATACAGAGCCGCATATAATTCACTATTTCTATGTTCCTTCGCGCCATCATTAATGATTTCATATATCAGTTCGTACTCTCCTACATCTAGAGAATGGTCATAATACCTTTCGAAATCCAGCGTATTTACAAACACAGATAAAGATTTCGCTCTGATAACAAATTGTTCACCTCCTGATGACATCACATAGTAGTTATCAATTGTCGAATCTTTGAAATTGAGGGTTTGGTTGAGATTTTTGCGTTCTTCAGCGGTCGCCAAGCGAATTCCTATTCCGATAAAAAAATCTTTTGATTCAATATAGGAGATGCCAGTAAAGAGTACGTCCAAGTTGCTATCACCTTTGTTATAGGCTCGAATCAATAGATACTCCCCATTGATATCTACAGCATGCAAACTAAATGTTCTCTCCGATTTAAATTGATTATCCATAATAAAGAAAGCGTGAAATGTATCCTCCCAAACTCCTTAAAAAGTAATTGTAAATTACCGAGAACGACACGACTACGTGCTGACACGATTGTAAGAGAGGAAGTAGCTGCGTAGACGATATTGCATTAAGTCCCAAAGCGGCAGCACGCTTGTGAATATAGGGAAAAAGGCTTTCATGAAGATTTGTTTGACAATAAATCATCAGTAAAATGAAAGCCACTGTTATATCAGTTGAGGGCCTCTCGGGCCTGTTGGATCGTCTATCTCGCCAGATGCAGCTAGCCAATCAGGCTGAGAAGTAGCATTGCTTGCTACAGCCGTGTTGTGCACGATCTCTGCCTCAAGGTAGGCAAACTTCCTGACCAAATTGTGCAAGACGAGATCGAAGATTATCCTCTGACTAACCTACTTTTGTCTGTGGGTTAGGAGGAAAAGTGGAGATGGGGGGAGTCGAACCCCCGTCCGGAGAAAACAACTATAGGGCCTTCTACATGCTTAGTCGCTATTTATTTTCACTGATAGCCCTAGCGACAGGACCGGCTCAGTGAGGGTACCCCTTTATCTTTATCTGTGGTCGAGGCGGTCCTCAGATGCAGACAATCTGTTGTGATAGTGCCCTCATATGGATCAGCCAATTGTCAGAACTGACCCGAGGACATCTAGCATTGTAACCTAGTTACGCAGCCAGCGCAAAATTTCTTTCGCCAATTAAAGAGTTGCAACAGAGGATTTAAGTGGTCCCATTACAGCCCACTGCATGCTTATACCATATACTTATCAACCCGTCAATACCGTGTCATCCCCATGTGAAAGAACGTGGCCTGACCCATGGATCAGGCTATTTTAAAGACGCAAAAATTGCGCCCAGGTTACATTATCGTCGATTCCCCGAAGCAGGACCAAAGTCATTGACATGAAATGGATCTTGCTCGACCTCTACCTTAAGTCTCAAAATCACCGTGGCCTGATCAGGATCATTCGAGCGAACTGTGATCGTTTTGGTCTGAGGGCCTTTGCGATTACGAGAGTCAAACGTAGCGACAATTTCAGAGGTAGCTCCTCCCGCAATGATGTCATCTTTGGGTGCTGTTGCGGTACACCCACAGGAGGCTTTTACACTCTGTAATTCCAGTGGCTCTTCTCCTGTATTGGTGAATTTGAATCCGAACACAACTTTTTCTCCTTCCAACACCTTGCCTGCATCATACTCCAGGGTTTCAAAAGCAATATTGGGCAATTTCGCCAATTCTTCTACAGTCATCACTTTATTAATGTTCCCACTAATCGCCAATCCTTTTGATGGCTGCAAATTGTCATTGGTGTTGAGTGTGATATTGCTCATAAAGGTTCCAGCATTGATGAATTTGGATCCAATCGCATTGACGCGAATATTGGTGAATTCCCCCGGCAGCAACCTGGGACGGTCAACTGAGACCTCAAACATCATCTCTTTGCTGATTTCCTGGTCCAACTGAATGGGCTTCGGTCCGATGTTTTTGACTTTGAAGGTCATCGCCTTCTCTTTGTCCGAATCCAACACCCCTACATTTTCCCGCACCTTGTCAAAAGCCAGATTCCCGATTTTGTGCTGATAGATATCATCAGTCTTAGAAGGAGGCGCTTGAACAGTGCCTTTGATATACAACACGACAGGCCGTTGTGCTTTGTCATAAGTAACGGTCACTGTTTTGGTGAATGCACCAACCCGATTGGTGTTGTACTTTACTTGTATCTCACCAGTTTCACCTGGAGCGACTTCATCTCGTGTCCAATTGGGAGTCGTACACCCACAGGAAGCTTTGACATTTTGCAACACAACAGCTTCATCGGACATATTGGTAAAGGTGAAGGTATGTTCAGCCTTGTCACCTTTTTGAATGGTACCAAACTGATGAGTAGTCTCCTCAAATTCGATGTTGACTGGGTCCTGAGCAAGCCCAACAGCTATCCAACATGCTGATAGAGTGATAAGGGCAATTGTTTTCCAGTTCATGGGCTATCTCAATTAAAGGTTTAGTTGAACAAAGATACGAATTATGGCGAGATTGTGGTATATTTTCAACCGAAAGATTCCATTCAATCTAAGCACCCTTCAATATGCCACTTACTACTACGACATTTCGGCTCTTGCTCATCATCAGCTTAGTGATGACAAGCACATTTTGGGCCTGTAAATCTCAAAAACAAGATTCTCCGGAAGAATTAACGGAAGCAGAAAAACGCATGACTGAACATGCCCTTGCAGGTCTTGAAATCGCTGAAGGACTTGAACTCAGCCTTTTTGCATCCGAGCCCATGCTGTTGAACCCTACCAACATCGACATAGATGAACGCGGCCGTGTATGGGTATGTGAAGCCTTTAATTATCGAATTAACCTCAATCCTGACAATCCACAACGAGCAGAAGGAGATCGCATTGTCATTCTTGAAGATACCGATGGGGATGGGAAAGCAGACAAGGACAAAGTGTTCTATCAAGGTCCCGAAATCAACTCAGCATTGGGGATTTGTGTGGTAGGGAATCAAGTGATCGTATCTGTCAGTCCCAATATCTTTGTATTTACAGATGAAGATGGTGATGATGTTCCAGACAAAAAGGAAGTTCTCTTTACTGGAATTGGTGGAGAACAACATGACCATGGTGCCCACGCCTTCAGCTTCGGCCCGGATGGCAAATGGTATTTCAATTTCGGAAATGAAGGAACACAATTGCTTCATGCAGATGACACGCCCGTCCTGGATCAAACAGGAACTGCTATCCACACCGAAGGCAAGCCCTATCATCAAGGCATGGTCTTTCGCTGCGATCCGGGAGGGGAAAATGTAGAAGTTCTGGCGCATAATTTCCGTAACAATTATGAAGTGGCTGTGGATGCCTTTGGAACCCTGTGGCAATCCGACAATGATGATGACGGGAATCAAGCGGCCCGTATCAACTATGTGATGGAACACGGCAATTTTGGGTTTAAGGATGAAAGAACCGGAGCTGGTTGGCGCGCATTCAGAACCGGAATGTCCCCGAAAGTACCAATCCAACACTGGTATCAAAATGACCCTGGAGTCGTTCCCAATCTCCTTCAAACAGGCTCTGGATCTCCTACTGGAATGATCGTCTATGAAGGCAATTTGCTTCCAGAACAATTCCGCAATCAAATGATTCATTGCGAACCCGGCCATAATGTTGTGCGAAGCTATCCTGTCGAACAAAAAGGAGCAGGATATGAAGCCAGCATCGTCAATCTGGTAAAAGGGATTGACGACAATTGGTTTCGACCATCTGATGTCTGTGTTGCACCTGATGGGTCTGTATTCATTGCAGACTGGTATGATCCCGGAGTTGGTGGCCATCGAATGGGAGATACAGCTCGCGGCAGAATCTATCGGCTGGCCCCGGTCAATCATAAGTATCAGGTATCCACCATTGATTGCAACACCGCAGAAGGTGCCTTGAAAGCATTGCTCAGTCCGAACTTGTCCGTAAGGGCCAAGGGATGGACGGCCTTGCACCAGATGGGCGAAAAAGGAGAAGCAGTTCTTCAAAATCTCTGGAATGCAGGAGAAAGTCCACGATTTCGGGCGCGAGCATTGTGGCTGCTGAGCAAAATTCCAGGCAAAGAAGCCAAATATATTGATGAAGCCTTGCAAGATCAGAACTCAGATATTCGCATACTCGGCCTGCGTGCGGCACGCCAAAGCGATCTGCCAATCATGCCCTATTTACAACAACTCGCCAAAGATTCTTCCCCACAAGTACGAAGAGAAGTGGCCCTTGCATTAAGGTTCATTGAAGGCAAGGAAGCCGATCAGGTCTGGGTAAGTCTGGCCCAGCAATATAACAGAAATGATCGCTGGTATCTGGAAGCCCTTGGCATTGGAAGCGACAAATTCGCTGAAGACCGATTCTCGGCATGGCTTGAGGCTGCTGGCAGTGAGTGGAATACGCCTTCAGGTAAAAACATCGTCTGGCGCAGCCATGCAAAAGCAGCTATCCCGATGTTGGGTGAATTGATTCTGGAAACCCCCACAGCACTTGCCAGCGAACGCTATTTCCGGGCACTTGATTTTTATCCTAAATCCCAGACACATCCAGTATTGGAAAGACTCCTGAACCGGGATCACCCGGAACAGGCAGGGATCAATTACCTGGCTATTCGAAGCATGGCTCCAGCAAATATTCGCAAATCTGCCAAAGTCAAAGCCCAGCTCAATCAATTGCTAAGCGATTTGTATGGAACGGAAGATTATCTGCGATTGGTCGATCAGCTGGAGTTGAAAGAGCAGGTCCCCCAGGTGTTCCGTATGGCATTGGACAATCCGGCCAATTCTCTTGGACAACAAGCCATGGTTTTATTACGGGAGTATGAAGCCTTGAATTTATTCGAAGCCTCTGTGAACAGCGATCAAGCTGAAGAGGTGGCGGCTTCCATTTCCATCCTTAGTATGGTAGGCAATGATGAAAGCCTCAAAATCCTCAATCAAGTAGTGCATGATGAGACAAAAAGTATGCGTATCCGTCAATCGGCGATTCAAGCTATGGGAAAAGGATGGCGTGGACAACATCTATTAAACAAACTTCTGGAGACGGACTCTACACTCGTTGAGGACCTGAAAATTGCTGGGGCAAACGCCATGCTTGGCTCTTATAATGAATCGTTCCGCCAATCTGCGATGGAGATTCTAAACCTCAATCAAGGCGAGAATCCCCTTCCCCCCATCCAGGATCTTCTGGCCCAAAAAGGGAATGCCGAAGCTGGGAAGGCTCACTATCAACAATACTGTAGCACCTGCCATGTAGTCAATGATGAAGGAATAAATTTTGGTCCTGGTTTGTCAGAGATTGGCAGTAAATTGTCCAAAGAAGCCATTTACGGAGCGATTTTGAATCCCAGCGCTGGAATTGGATTTGGCTATGAAGGCTTTCTGGTCACAACCAAAGATGGTCAGATTTATCAGGGATTTATCACCAGCAAAACTGAGGATGAGGTGATTCTTCGGATGAATGGAGGGATAGATATGCCTGTCGATCGCAAGAAGATTGAGTCCATGGAGATGATGGATATTTCTCTGATGACGCCTGGATTGGGACAAGTCATAGGTCAACAAGGCCTGGTCGATCTGGTCGAATATCTTTCTAGCTTGAAAACCGTAGAAGAGTTTGCCTCGAATTGAGTCACTATTCTTCTTAAAAACTCATACAAAAGCGGGAGCCTTTTTTCCCGCTTTTGCTTTTTACTTTTTGGCGGACAAATGATCGACTGACCTTCCATTGGCCATTTTTCCACTGGAGCCAGATGCGGGCTTTGACGCGCTTGTCATATTCAAAAAATACCTTGGCGGACTGAGTTCTCATTCTCACTTTGTCTAGGCGGACCCAATAGCGAGGCTCTTCTTTTTTTGCATACTGGGAGGAAACGGCTAATTCCCTGCCATAGGCTGAGACTGCTGTTGTCTGTGGAATTTGGTTGTTGGAAGAAATGTACTGCAGGACTGTGTCCCCCTTTCTGTCAATCACCAAAAAATCAGCAAAACAGGGAAACTCAAGTGCTTTGGTGATGATCCAGGATAGGGAAGAGCTTTTTTGTCCATATAGGGGAGAAAAAAATACGCCTTGAAATAAGAACAGGCAAGAAAATACGGCCAAACGCATACAGTGTGTTGTTTGGAGGGAAGAAGCGATTTCTTCTCAAAAGGTTGCATCAGAAGGCGGGTCCTGTTTGGCAAAAAGGAATCTGACATTAATCAAGGCGAAAAAACTTTCGGATCACTTGCTGCAAATCATCGCTATCCAAGGATTTTTCTTCCAGAGCTACGACAAAAGAATACTGTTGGGCATGCTCAGTGATTTGCGGGGAAATACTGGATGAGAACATGATGACAGAACAATCATACTGATCATCAAAGCCTTTCTCTTGATAGAGTTCGAGAAAATCAAAGCCCCCTTTTCCTGGCATATTGACATCCAGCAAAATCAAGTCTGGAAAAGCTTGTTGAGAGGTGTGAAGATTGTCTAATAATTGTAAAGCCCGCCCTACTGTAGTCGCACTTTGGAATTCACATTGTAAGCCAATTTCTTCATGCAAAAGAATCTGAATCAGCAAATTATTAGCCCTTTCATCATCAACCGCAAGAACGAATTTAAGGGATTTCATGTATCAATATAGGTTCAGCATTTAGGACAATGAATATTACAGCGGCACCTTCACAAATTAAAGATTGACTAACTCATGATGGTCCTTACAGAGATACAGAAACCCATGATTAAAGTTGCAAATTTGTCACTCATCAAGCCAATCTCTATAAAGTTGCGATTTTTTTTACTTCTTCCGAAAAAATATATTGATTGGCACCCCGGTAAACCCAAAATGGTCTCTCAACTGGTTCTCAAGGTAGCGTCTGTAGCTCTCTTTGACATGTTGAGGATGATTGGTGAAAAATAAAAATGTTGGGGTTGATGCAGGAATTTGCGTGATGTATTTGATGCGAATGATTCTTCCGCGATGAGAAGGAGGATGATGGCGAGCCACAGCAGCCAACATGACTTCATTCAGTTCGCTGGTGGATACCTGTTTTTGACGGTTGTCATACACCTGTGTGGCCACCTCCAGTGCCTTCAGGAGTCGCTGTTTTTCATTCACTGAGACAAAAAGAATGGGCACATCCGAGAATGGTGCGATCCGTTCTAGAATTTTTGCCTGATAGTCCCTCGCTGTATTGGTCTCTTTCGTCAACAAATCCCATTTATTCACCAAAATGACCACCCCTTTTCGGTTCTTTTGTATCAGACTGAATATCGCCAGATCCTGCGCCTCTATTCCCAAGCTGGCATCCAGCATCAGAATGGCCACATGGCAGCTTTCAATGGCTTTTACGGTTCTCAGTGTGGAGTAGAATTCTACATTTTCCTTAATTTTTGCTTTCCTCCTCAGTCCCGCTGTATCCACCAAAATCAAATCTTTTCCAAATGCCTGAAAACGCGTGTCAGCACTGTCCCGGGTGGTTCCGGCGATTGGGGTTACAATTTGCGCTGTCTTGCCAATCAAGGCATTGATCAAGCTGGATTTTCCGACATTGGGCCGCCCTACAATGGCAAAGCGTGGAATCCCCTCTTCCTCCTCATTCTCTCCTTCCTCTGGCAACAAGCTCACAATTTCATCTAATAATTCGCCAGTCCCTCCTCCATTGGCTGCAGAAATGGCGAAAACCTGATCCAGGCCAAGGGCATAGAATTCGAACAAATCATGAGCTTGTTTGGTGCTATCGACCTTATTGGCGGCAACCAGGACTTTCTTCGGGCTTTTCCTGACATGGTTGGCAAAGACCTCGTCCAAAGGCAAGATTCCCGCTCGCGCATCCACCATAAAGACCAGCACATCTGCTTCCTCCATGGCAATGTGAACCTGCTCACGAATCGCTGCCTCAAAGATGTCTTCAGAATCCGCCACATAGCCACCCGTATCAATCACGGTAAACTCACGACCATTCCACTCGCCTTTTCCATAATTACGATCCCTGGTTACCCCACTCATATCATCAACAATGGCTTGACGCTCCTCCACCAGACGGTTGAAGAGGGTTGATTTCCCGACATTGGGCCTTCCGATAATTGCGACTACATTTGACATAAGGGCTGCAAAAGTAAAGAATTGTTTTTAGTAGCCAAACCCTTTCAAATACTTCCCACTATTCTTCCAGCCTGAAGATAGTTTGACATACAATTTGAGAAACACCTTTTGCCCCAGGAAGGTTTCTATATTCATTCGTGATCGGGAACCGATTTTCTTCAACATGCTTCCTTGTTTGCCGATCAAGATACCTTTCTGGGATTGCCGCTCTACATGAATGGAGGCATGAATTCGGGTGATGCTCTCTTCTTCTGTAAATTCTTCAATCTCTACTTCTGTGCTATAAGGAATCTCTTCTTTGAGCAGGAGAAAAATCTGTTCGCGGATCATTTCTGATACAAAAAAGCGCTCCGGCCGGTCAGAGATTTGGTCCTTATCAAAGTAAGCGGGCCCCTCCGGCAAATAGTTCAAAATGAGTTTCTTCAAGGTGTCTACATTATCTCCTTTGAGAGCAGAAAGTGGAAGTGCTTCCACAAAATCGACCTGTTGGGACAAAGATGCCATACGCTTGTAGACGACTTCTTCCTCCACTGCATCGATTTTGTTCAGCGCGAGGATTTTCGGGATACTGGTTTTTTCGGCCAACTTGAGCAAATCCTCTTCTGGAAAAGTCTCGTTCACTGCAATCAGAAGCACGATCATATCCGCATCTTCCAGAGAATTGTCAATAAATCCTACCATGCGCTCATGTAGTTTGTACTTGGGTCGGATCAGACCCGGAGTATCAGAATAGACGATCTGATAGTCCTCCCCATGGTCTATCCCAAAAATCCGATGGCGCGTTGTCTGCGCTTTGGGGGTGGTGATACTCAACTTCTGCCCCAACAGTTGGTTGAGCAGAGTGGATTTCCCAGCATTGGGCTTACCGATGATGCTGACAAAGCCGGATTTGAAAGATGGTTCAGCGGTTTCTTGCAATTTTTTTCAATATTTTTTGCAAATGTACATCAAAACCCTTAACTATGCACTCCGATCAAAAAAATATGGTCGCACATACATTGCAGGGTGGAGCAGTTGGTAGCTCGTCGGGCTCATAACCCGAAGGTCGTAGGTTCGAGTCCTACCCCTGCTACAAAGAAACAACTCACTGGTTTTCAGTGAGTTGTTTTAGTATCGGAAAGTTTGAATATAGAAGGAAATCTACTTTAATATTCTACATTCGCCATCTTCCACCAAATTCTGTATATTTATTACAGACAAAAAAGGTTCACATGGTACATACTAAAGCATACGAGGAAATCATATTTTTCATTGCCGCAGGTAGTACCCCAGAGCAGGTCATCGCTTTCCGTCCAAGTCAGGAAGTGCAAAATCGGGTTCGGGAGTTGGTTGATCGAGAAAAAAACACCTCTCTTTCTGCTGAAGAGCAATCTGAACTCAATAACTATTTATTACTTGAGCATCTCATGCGGATGGCTAAAGCTCGAGCACGGCAGATTCTGGCTTCATGAGTCGGTACATTTCAGACACATATCGGCTACAAGTGAAAGAGCGAGCTTCTTTCTTATGCGAATATTGTCTCTTGCATGAGGAAGATTCTTTCTTTCCTTTTGAAGTAGACCATATCATCAGCTTGAAACACGGAGGAGCGTCTGAGCTTGACAATCTTGCCTATTCCTGTATCTATTGCAATCGCAACAAAGGCAGTGATATAGGATCTGTATTACTCCCTGATTTGGAATTCATCCGACTCTATCACCCCAGACTTGATAAATGGGAAGAACATATGGAACTGGATGGGGCTATTCTTCAACCAAAAACTAAAATTGGTCAGGTCACTGTCAAAATTTTAGATCTCAATCATGTCAATAGATTGATGGAAAGAAGAATTTTGATAGAAATTGGTAGATATCCAATCGGGGTATAATGAGTGAGATGAACCTTAACTGGATTGTTGGGGGTATTGGACATCCCTTTTTGTCAAAAGAGGATATTGAGGAGGGGGCATTATTGCTTCAGGAAGGGGAGGCCGAGTATCTAACACACCCCAGACAGGAAATCAGAGTTTTGCAGGAACAACTCAAGGCCTGTAATGAAGTAAAAGAGGGATTGAAAAAGCAGATAGAGGATAAGGAGGAGATTAATAAGCTGCTTAGGGGGATGATGGGTGGGGGGAAGGAATAATGAGACCTTTTCTATTTTTTAAACCAAAATATAAAATGTTTATCCGGCACTATACACCGGTTTCCAATACAGAGTAGCTGCAGCTATTAGCAGTCTATCAAATAATCGTTCATTGAAGTAGCGTCGGTTTTGTTTGTAGCAGAATTCATTGAGGTAATTCTGCAAATATTTCTG
>JBCCGK010000195.1:0-10716 GCA_039029315.1 Bacteroidota bacterium
GTCGAAAATTTTCAGACAATTCCGGTTTATAGCAGTAATTAGGTGGTCTATATGCGACAGGTGTAAAACGCAGACTATCCACGAGAAACGCCCAAGAGGGTTGTACGTCAGATTTCCCAATCAAAGAGATTGCCTTGTTTCAAAACCTCTTCCGCACTGCCCCGTTTCTCCTCAAAAAGAGAAACGACCCCACATGCTAGGAAACAAATGGGACATTTGACGTACACCCCCCAAGAGACTGTTTGAACATCTGTCACTTATTTTTTGTATGCGTATTTTTTCCTCATTCTGCGGCTTTTTTTGTTCTCATAGCACCACTATGAGAACAAAAAAGGGCCTTGGCTGAGAAAAAAATGCTCCATAAAAATTCTCAGCACAGATTCCAAAACAGTCTCTTAATCTGTGAATTCTTTTGGAGAAACCAAATCATTCTGATTTCTCTTTTCAAAAAATTTGGACAATACAAATGATGGCAAGCAGAGAAATTATTTCTCCTCCTTGAAACACAGCTTTGGCTACCACCACTTCCGCGAAGGTCGACTTGCCAAACTATTGGCCTCAAAATCATTCACAATGGTTTCTGTTTTGGGGTCAAGGCTAATCTTCCGTCCTAACATCCAGGCGATTGCAGCTGCGTGACAAGCAATATGGGAATGTCGCATCACGGTGGGGTTTGCAGCAGTTGCTTGACGAGATTTGATACAATCGAAAAAGTTACGGGAGTGCTCCCCTACCCCAAGTCCCGAAACGTTCCGAGGCATGTCTTTTACAGCTTTTTTCAATGCCTCAGAGGAGACCTCAATGCCACCACTATCGCCTACTTCTACCCAACCTTCTTCTCCGACAAATCGAACCGGACAGGTGCTCAGATGCTGGAACCAGCCTGGACGCTCTCCAAAAGGGGTATCGAGCATATGCAGAACGAGTTTTACCCCATTGGCATAGGTAGCTGTGATGGTATCTTTTCCAGGCTCATACTCCAATGGCATGGTGTCATCGGACTGATTGGCCCATTGGCACAGATCCACTGTATGCGCCCCCCAATCCAATAAGGTTGCCCCTGAATCAAAATCAAAAATCCCCCGCCATCTTCCCTTGCAATAATCAGGATGATAAGGTCTCCAGGGTGCGGGTCCCAACCACATATTCCAGTCTACCTCTTCTTTGGAAGGTGTTGCCTGGGCAGGCAGCCAATTGTTGTTGAGTTTGGGGCGGTAAATGGATGCATGCAGCGTATGAATCTTGCCAAGCTTCCCACTGTGAGCCAGATCTACAGCCCACTGGAAGTTGGTGATGCTGCGTCGCTGTGTGCCCGCCTGAAATATCCGGCCATAGGTGTACATGGTATCTGCAAGATCCTGACAATCCTTGATCGTAATTCCACAGGGTTTTTCACTGTAGACATCCTTACCCGCTTCAGCCGCCATCATGGAGGCTTTGGCATGCCATCGATCGCCTGTCGCGATGAGGACAGCGTCGATATCCTTCCTGCCCAACAATTCCCGGAAATCCATGTGTAACTGGCAATCATTGTTCCCATAAGTATCGTCAACAATCTTCTTCCCTTCCATCCTTCTGGATGCTTGTACATCGGCAATGGCCAGACAACGCATATCCTTATGAGCCATCATGCCTGTGAGGACTTTTCGACAGCGCGGTCCAATGCCAATCACGCCCAGGCTGATGGTGTCACTTGGCACACTGCTCCCATCCAAGCCCAACACACGAGATGGAATAATGCTGGGCATGGCCAAGGCAGCTGAGGATGCGAGTGTTTTGCGCAAGAAGGTCCGTCGAGTAGTAGTAGCTTTCATAGGTAAACATTAATTGTCAATCAGCAATAAAAATATACACATAGCC
The DNA here is from genome assembly GCA_039029315.1 of Bacteroidota bacterium. Taxonomy (GTDB): domain Bacteria; phylum Bacteroidota; class Bacteroidia; order J057; family J057; genus JBCCCJ01. Next base: position 1,861 of record JBCCGK010000195.1, read on the forward strand.
AGGAAAACAGTCTCTTAATAATCCCCTCCGTTCAAACTGTGAAGCACTGACTCCTGCCAAGTTTCCAGGGCAAGTTTCATCTCTCTGGCTCTTTCTGATTCTTCTGAATGGAGATCTTTCTTTTCTTCCGGGTCCATATCCAGCCGATACAATTCCCAATTGATTTGCTTATTCTTCTCTATTCGATGTAATTTCCAGGGCCAATCCAGCCAGGCAGAATGCCCTGGCATGTGGTCGGTGGGATAAGGGATGATCCGAATATCCTCCAGACGAAGTTTCATGGAATCTCCAATCATATTGCCTTCTTGTTGAGCCGCTAGCAATTCTGGCATCCATTCGAAACTCGGCGTCCGGATACCCTTTGCTGGATATTGCCAAAATCCTATCGGCTCCGCTCTCTCAGTCATCTGGCCTTCTATCAATGGCATCAAACTGATCCCGTCATAAGGACGATCCTCTGGGAGGACATATCCGACAACCTCCGCAAGGGTGGGAAACATATCAGAGGTAGTCGCGGGCAGATTACTGACAGACGTTTCTTTGATTTTGGCGGGCCATTCCAGGATGGCAGGCACCCGCAAACCACCTTCGTATATATGCCCTTTCCGACCTCTACCGCCTGTAATTCCCAGATTCGGAAGTCCTCCATTATCGCTGCAGTACCAGAGAATTGTGTTGGAATAGGAAGGCAATGCTTTCAAGGCATTTCTGAGTTTGCCAAATGCGCGATCCATGCCTGTGATTTCTCCATAAAAGTGCTGCAATTTTTCATCCTCTCCCTCATATAAGCGTCGGTCCTCTTCATATGCCTCATGGGGACCGTGGGGCGATCCAAACCATACCACTGCGAAATAGGGTTGATCTCCTTCTTCATGCTTGTGAATAAATTCCAGTGCAGCATCTACCGTTACCATAGAACTTTCTCCCTCTGTCTCTTGCGCAATACCTTCCCGACTCATGATGGGACTATTATCAAAAAAATTCGGCGCAGAAAACCATTCGTCGAAGCCGCTTGCTCCGGGATTCACAGGGCTACCAATACGCACAGAACCCAGATGCCATTTTCCAAAGTGCCCCGTAACATACCCACTTTGCTGCATGACTTCTGCAATGGTGATCTCTTGTGGCCGCAGCGTTCTTCCCCAGGTGAAACAAGCAAATCGATTGGGCGTACGACCCGTCATCACACTGCCTCTTGTTGGAGAACATACCGGTGCCGCAGCATAAAATCTGTCGAAGCGCAAAGCCGTTGCTGCCATCTCATCAAAATGAGGGGTTTGCAAAACCGGATGATCATAATATCCCATGTCGCCCCATCCCTGGTCATCCGCCATTACGAGGACAATGTTGGGAGGTGTATTCGTTTTTTGAGGAGATTGCCGAAGCGAACTTGACGAACATCCAAGCATCAAAATCAGAACAAACACGCAAGTAAACTTGGAAAAATCATCAATTATTGTAATTTTTACACAAAACATGTTTGCAAGCATTTAGGAATCCGTTCAGTATACTGTCTTTCTTTGGATTCAGCAAAAACAAACATTGGCCCAATATATTTCTACTCACTCAATCAGTCTGTCATATGCTATTGGAACTTGCGATTGGAGATGCTTATGGAGCAGGATTTGAATATGCCGAAGCTGAATTTGTCCACAAGAACAATACACTTAGCTATCACCATCATCCCAAACATCTTGCGATCAAAGCAGGCATGTATACCGACGATACCCAGATGAGTCTGGCGATTGCGGAACTCATGCTTGAAGGGAAAGCCTGGACTGAGATCAATCTCGCGGACAAATTTGTAGATGTATTTAAACGAGATGAACGAGAAGGCTATGCCACGCGCTTTTTTCATTTTTTGCAACAGGTTCAATCCGGGGAAGAATTTCTTTCTGCTATCCATCCCACCAGTGAGAAAAGCGGGGCTGCCATGCGCGCCCCAGTGATCGGCCTATTGAAAGACAAGCAGGAAGTGCTCGAAAAAACAGAAATCCAAGCCATGATCACCCATAACACACAAGATGGCATCCGCGCAGCTAAGGCTGCCGCCATGATTGTTTACTATTTTTTGTGGGAAAAGGGAAAAAAGAAAGACCTCCACACCTATTTGAAAGCGCATGTCAAAGGAGATTGGACAAGTAGGTGGACAGGTAAAGTAGGGTCTAAAGGCTGTATGAGTGTACGCGCTGCCATTACAGCACTTCAAGAATCAGCATCGATGGGGGAATTGTTGAAACGGTGTATCGCCTATACCGGAGATGTAGATACGGTTGCGGCTATCGCATTGGCTGGGGCGAGTGTTTGTCCAGAGTTCAAGAATGATCTTCCTGGTCGCTTATACAATGATCTGGAAAATGGAACATATGGCAAGGACTATCTCAAGTCTCTGGATCAACAACTTCTTTCCCTGATGGCCTGACCGTAATCGATTGACTCTTTTTGTTTCTGCAAATACGCATAACTTCATGGACGTTCTCCAGCACATTCTGACAATGATCAACTCTGCTGCCCCAGAGAGTCTGGCACTCAGTCTGGGAGATTGCCATGTCAGGGGCTTGTTTTCTCTTGTGATTCGTGGTCAGGAATTTGGCCATCTGACAAGAATTTTTGTCGCTCAATCGGAAATCAAGCCCTTCGATGTGCAATTGCATACTCATCGATATTCGATTCGACTCACCACCATTTCAGGACAAATCAGACATCACAGGGCCTTCCGGCATGAAGCAGGAGAATTGAAGCTGTCTGAATACAGCTATAGCAGTGGAATTACTGCTCAAAGCACCTTGACATATCTGGGAGAAACCCGAATCAATTGTCAGGATTATTATCTCCCACCTGGCACAAGCATTGAGTTGAGCAACACAGATATTCATAGCATTTCCTGCTCCCAGGGATCGATCTGGATGGTAGAAGAACTGGGCTATCGGACAGCTTACAGTCGTGTCCTGGGCATTCCTTTTGAGGTGGATGGGATGTATGCGAACTGTTCAGAATCACAGATTGCAGCAATCAGAACGCTTGTTATCCAACACCTGAATACGATTCTCTCCAACACCCTGACATCCGATCCTGAATACGAAAAAGATAACTGACCATCCAACATGATCCTCCGGGAAAAACGATCATTCGGCGGCCAGTCATCAGGTTACGTTGACACCTAATTTTTGGGTGTAGTTACAGGGTTGGACTGCAGGGCAAGCAAATAGAGTGGGCGGAGGCTTAGATGGAAATCAATCTGTGATAGGGATTTCCAGATATACTGCGCTATGAGATTGGCCCGGAGGTTTGGATTCAAGTATTTCTCCTTGATAAAAGATGGTTTCCATTGAATTTCCCGTGCAGGTTTCTGCACAACAATCATCTTCAGGGATGTATCTCAGCATGTCTATCTCCAGATCAATTGTCAGTGTGTCGTTCACTAGCAGGGAGACGGGTAATCGATATGACCGACAGTCATTGGGTAAATGAACGATGATGAATTGGCCAATGGGAACTGTTTCATGCAAGGTTTTCTTCCCATCTTCCTCCTTGAACCAAACTTCTACCTTATCCTTTTCGTACCTTTTTGTTATCCTTTCGCCTGCTTCATCAACAAACCATATGATCATATCATTGATCGTTGGTTGAGGGATATTGCAGGTACAACTTTCGCAAGCCTGTACACTCACCATCAGATAGGCAGTCAAACAATACAGAGGCAAATATTTGGGAAATGTCCTGTGTGATTTCATGCTGCTAAATTGAGATGTCCTTCCCTGGAAATCAAGCTCTCAGCAGCCAATGGGGACATATTGCCAGAATGGGGATAAATAACCAATGCTTTCCATTCACTCCTTAGAGACTGTTATGACATCTGGGATGAGGATTTTTTGTCTGTGTGTTTCTAGGCCAAGGCCCTTTTCTGTTCTCATAGGGGTGCTATGAGAACAAAAAAAGACACATACAAAAAATAAGGGATAGATTGTCAAACAGTTTCTAAGTCCAAAAACAAAGAGGCATATTTGCGTGAAACAGGAATCGTGCTATCCAATCCTTTGAGATGAAGACTTCCGCCGTGGGTATTGAGGTGTTGTTCCTGCACAAAACGATGATTTACCATAAATGCCCGATGGCAGCGAAGCAAATGTGGTTCCTGCTCAAGAAGTTTTTCTGCATAGTACATGCGATTTCGAAGTCGGTCCGTTTGCACTTTTCCTTCATTCATATAAGAAAACAGCAGGTAATTTTTTTGAACTTCAATGGTCATGATCTGATCCGGGTCAAGAATCAGCTGATGGCCTCCTCTTTCTGCTTCAAACATCAGGCTTCGCCCAGGAGGCGACGGGTCAAGTGTAAGCGTGGGTGGGAAAATATCCAGATGGGCATAGGCTATTGAGGCCAGCTTGTAAATCGTCGTTGGAAGAATCCCAATGGTGACAGTCGCTAGCAAGCCAGTAAGTACTCGCTCCATCGTGAATTCATAAAATCCAAAACTTACCTTAAACAAAAATACCCCAGCTGAGATTCCCAGAAGATTCATACCAATCAATAGAAATTCCTTTCTGGCAGTCCAGTCTGAAATAGAAAACCATGCCGGCCTGATTTTGGGAAAGATCCACAAACTACCCGCCAGCACCAGAAACGTAATGAGCATATAGGCAATGGCTACCATGCCCTTGGTCTCCCAGGAATAGAATCTATATTGGAAGGGTTGAAAACTCAACAGGAAAAATGCAATGAACAAAGCTCCCAAAAACGGGATAATGCCTTTGTATTTCAATAAAAAGTCTGGAGGAGAAGGATGAAGCAACAGCTTTTGCATAAAAAAGATAGGTGGTCAATGAAACAAATGTAAGTGGTCCTCGATATTCGTGCTACAAATACCTGGTACCAGAAATAGGTGTGCATCCGTCTCAAAAAGACAATGAAATTTACAGCTATTCCACAGAGCGAACAAGAGATTTTCTAGTCAACATTCGAATAAATCCAGTGAATTCTGTTATTTATGGATTCCGTTGATTCACCTCAACATTCTCCTACCCTCAATTGTGCTTATGAATATCCCGCAAGAAGTGTATCAGGAAATTGAAGCCATCATCTACAGTGAAAAAAGTGTAGTTGGTATTGATGCAAAAAAGACCCATATCCTCATCCTCTATCAGTTGATGCAATTGGAAAAAAGGATGGAGAAAATGGAGCAGACGCTCCGCCACCTCCAGGAGCAATCATCTCAATAGCAGCTATCTGTCCATGAATCGGCCGAAAAAAGACTTATTGTTTGTGTGCATCCAGTTACTGCTCTTTCTGTGGTATGCTGTTCCGATCTGGCGATTTCCATCTTTCCTGCCCGATCCCCTGCAATGGATCGGCATAGGCATGGCATTGCTGGGAATTGTGCTCATTCTCATCGCAATGCTCCAACTGAATCGCCATCTCTCTCCCTTTCCCTCTCCCACCTCAGATAGTCAGCTTATCCAACACGGACTATTCGCATGGATCAGACATCCTATTTACTCAGGAATTGTGTTGGGTGCCTTGGGCTGGGGCCTCTATTCAGATCATGGAGTCCGTATCGGGATTGGGGTCTTGCTTCTGTTCTTGTTTTATGTAAAAGCCAGCTATGAAGAGCAACTTCTGAAAGATCGATTTGAGGCTTACGAATCGTATATGAAGAAAACCGGTATGTTTTTCCCAATCATTAACAGTCAATCCTCCCTTTTCCTCCTTCTTCTCTTCCTTCCTTTTGTTGCTTGTCAGGAGGCATCTTCTCCCAGCTGGGAAAAAACCCATCCTGGAATCTGGCAGATGACAATTGGCGATCCAGCTACCATCAATCTTCTTGAGGCCGCAGATGCGCTCCCGAAGACAGAGCGACTGGCACAGTTTGAAGAACAAGATTTTCCTCTTGATCAGGCAAGGGTTCATATTCGCAGGCAGAAGGGCAAACTCTCCATTCAATTGCCACTCGATCAGGAGGAGCAACTCTATGGCCTCGGCCTGCACTTCCAGTCGGTTCACCGTCGAAAAAAAATCTATCGATTGCATGTGGATCATTATGGCGGGAAGGACAATGGAAGAACACATGCTCCCGTGCCATTTTATGTCTCTAGCAAAGGCTATGGCGTATTGATCAACTCTGCCAGATATCTGGATATGTATATGGGAACTGGCATCCGACAGGACAGTCCCAATCCCCCCACCGTCTATGACCGGAATACCGACCGTGAGTGGCAAGCCCTCCCCTACTCTGACAATGTCGAAATCCTCATTCCGGATGACAAGGCTGAGATGATTCTATTCAGTGGCTCCTCGCTGATGGAAGTGGTTCAAAAGTACAATCTGTACAGTGGCGGAGGATGTTTACCACCCAAATGGGGCCTGGGATTTACCTATCGGACCCATACGAAATATTCGGATGAGGAGGTTCTCAAAGAAGTGGATGCTTTCGAAGAGCAAGGATTTCCCCTGGACTTTATCGGCCTGGAACCTGGTTGGATGAATCGTTCTTATCCATGCTCATATGAGTGGGATGAAGGCAGATTTCCTGATCCCAAACAATTTGTGCAATCTCTGTTGGACAAAGGCGTCAGAACGAACCTGTGGATGAACCCCTACGTCGCACCCAAAGCCGAATTATATCCTCAACTCCTTCCCTATTCCGGGACACATACGGTCTGGAATGGGATTGTCCCGGATTACAGTTTGCAACCCGCCAGAGATATTTTTTCAGCCTTTTATCTCAAACATCAATTGGACATTGGGGTTTCTGGCCTAAAAATAGATGAGGTGGATGGCTATGATTTCTGGATTTGGCCAGATGTGGCACAGTTTCCCTCTGGCCTGGATGCAGAGCAAATGCGCCAAACCTATGGCTTGTTGGTGCAAGACATGGTGGAGGATGTATATCGGACAAAAAACATACGGACCTATGGCCTGACACGGGCTTCCAATGCAGGGGCTTCCCGCTTGCCATTCGTCATCTATAATGATTATTATAAACACGAAGATTTCATCACAGCCCTGGTAAATTCTGGTTTTTCAGGCCTGCTATGGACCCCGGAAGCCCGAAACTCTCCAAGCGGGGAAGAATGGCTCCGTCGGATGCAGGCAGTCTGTTTTTCTCCCATGGCCATGATCAATGCCTGGTCTAGTGGCACCCGCCCCTGGTCCTATCCAGAAGTATATGAGCAGGTCAAGGAAGTTGCCCTTTTGCGCATGCAATTGTTGCCATACATCTATTCGACTTTTGCGGCCTATCATTTTGATGGGATTCCGCCCATTCGCCCACTTCCATTGCTGGAGGGTTTTCAGTCCAGTAAAGAAATCAAGGACCAGTATATGTTTGGAGACAATCTGCTGGTGGCTCCTGTATTTGCTGGGCAAACAGAACGAGAAGTAATTCTTCCCGCTGGAAAATGGTATGATTTCTACTCAGGAGAATTGGTGGGAGAAAACGAAGGTATCCTGCTTGACACAAGGCTTGACCAAATTCCCCTCTTTGTCAGAGATGGTGGGTTGATTCCGATGATTCCGGCAAGACTACATGCGCCTTCCGTTAAAGAAATGTTGCCGCTGGAGGTGCGTCATTATGGAGAGGCCCCTGGAGAGTTCTTTCTATATGAAGATGATGGGGTAAGTTTTGGGTATGAAAAAGGTGCATTTTCCTGGACACAACTGTCTTTCCAGCAACAAGCAACGGGAAGTTGGGAAGGAAGCACAAACCGCATAGCGGGCGACATATTTGGGTATGGGCCTATCAGTTGGACCAATATGAGCAGATGAAAGCCTTCCTCATCCAGGAACTACAAGACCAACTGCATGATGACGACATCCTGCCAATGGCCGTTTTTGAAGCCAATCTCTTTTTGTCGACCAACGATGGTATAACCCAATTTGCGGTTATATTCGATGCTGATATCATTGGTCGCAAATATCTTTGCCACCAGATGATGATAGCCCAACTCCCTGCACTGGCCGATGACATAGGTCTTGAGATACGAACCATAGCCTTTCCCGAGGGCATCAGGATGCAGATATACAGCCGTTTCAGCAGCAAATCGATAGCCTTTCCGATCACTGTATCGCTTGATGATCGCCCACCCAATCACCTGGCCTTCTTTTTTCAGGACAAATAAACGCTCTCTCTCATTGAATTTTTTCACCCAGCCTTCGATATGTGCGCGTGTGTGAATGTCTTCCTCCATGGTGCTTTCTCCACCTTGAATGAAGACATTGTAGATGTCAGCGATGGCTTGATAGTCTTCTGCTCTGGCGAGATCAATGCTTGGTTGATCTGAATGTCTCATGTTGTTTTGTTCAAAGTCAAAATTTTGCCGGGATAACTCTCTCGAATTTCTCTTGCTTCTATGACCAATCTGCCATTGACCCAGACATATTCCATGCCTTCGGAGAGGCTTTTGGGTTGGGTATAGCTGGCATGAGCCTTCAGGGTATCAGGATTGAGAAGCACAAGATCTGCCACAAATCCATCTGCAATTTGGCCCCGTTGATCGAGTTGAAAAAATTGTGCTGGTAAATGGGTGATTTTGTGAATCGCTTCCTCCCAACTCAGCAGCTTCAGATCTAGCACATAGCGCTCCAGATAAGTAGTAAAGGCTCCATAGGATCTCGGATGCGGCTGTCCGATGGTTTTGGGGCCATTAATGGGGTAGCTCCAGGAATCCGTGCAGATCATCGACAATGGCCACTGGACGATGGTATCGATGTCGTCCTGACTGATGCAGTGATAGACGATCCAGGTTTCGGTGCTTTTGGTCAGGATCTCCGCAATGGTATCTCCCATGCTTAATCCTTGTTCCTGCGCAATGTGTGTAACTGTTTTGGCAGCATACTCTTCATACTCATCGGAAATGA
>JBCCGK010000196.1:0-10575 GCA_039029315.1 Bacteroidota bacterium
TTACCCCAAGAAGTTGAGCGCATTCACTTTTTGCCGCCAAAAAGTTGCAAAGAAATCTAAGAACAAAGGAAAAGAAAAAGTGTACAGTTGTGAATAAATTTTCAATGAGAATTAATCAACATCACCCAAAAACAGCGAAGTGCATTAATTCAAAAAGACGGTTTCCAGAGCATATGGGAGGATTTTTCTTCTATAAAAAATGGACAAAGTCAAACTTAAATGAAGAAATAAAACCAGTTGCTAACAAAACCTAAACTATATTAAAACGCAGCTTAGCCAAAACGTTGCTTCAATTAACCATGAAAATCCTCCTTGCAATCATTGGCTTTATGTCTATTTCCATGATTGGATTTGGTCAAAGTAATCACATCTCTGAAAAGAACTCTAGCAGAAATAAGCTCTATATTTATTGGGGATGGAATTGGAGTAGTTATACCAAATCAAGCATTCGTTTTCAGGGAGATAATTACGATTTTACACTGGCCAATGTTCTCGCAACGGATAGACCATCCAAGTTCTCATTGGATACCTATTTCAATCCTACCAAATTTACCATCCCACAATACAATGTTAGGGTCGGATATTCCTTTAGAGAAAAGTGGGATATTTCCTTGGGAATAGACCACATGAAATATGTGGTCCAACAAAATCAATTGGTAAACATTTCTGGCAACATAGAAAACACGAATTCCATATACGATGGCACATACTCAGATGAGAATATTTTGATAGTGCCTGATTTTTTGACATTTGAGCATTCTGATGGGTTAAATTATGTGAATGTTGAGCTTAGGCATTCAAACAAAATTTTTCATTTGAATCCCTTTACGATGAGCCTCATAAAAGGGGGAGGGATTGGGGTTCTTGTCCCTAAAACGAACGTTACGCTATTGGGATATGACCGATACAATAAGTTCCACGTATCTGGCTATGGCATGAGCTTGACAGCTGGACTAAGACTCACCTTCCATAACAAGTTTTTTGTGCAATCAGAAATGAAAGGAGGCTTTATTGATTTGCCAGATGTGAGAACAACAATGTCAAAGGCTGATCGAGCAAATCATCACTTCTTTTTCTCTCAGCTTAATATTGTATTTGGAGGAATGATTAATTTGAGACCAAAGAAGAGAAAACAGAATCCTTAATATATCCTAAACAAAAAGCGAAGACCCTTAATAGCGAATCTCTCACAGCATCCCGATTTTTCTCATCAAGAGAAAGCCCACCAGCGATCATTGAATTTTGACCCCGAAAAGCCGATATTTGCCGCATGAGCGATAACTATGCCCGCCGGGGCGTCTCCGCAGACAAAAAAGAAGTCCATCAGGCCATCAAGGGACTGGACAAGGGCTTGTATCCCACAGCTTTCTGCAAAATTCTGCCCGACATTGCCGGGGGAGATGCTGATTGGGTTAACCTCATGCATGCAGATACTGCGGGCACCAAAACCTCCCTGGCTTACCTCTATTGGAAAGAAACCGGAGATCTCAGTGTCTGGAAAGGCATTGCACAAGATGCCATCGTGATGAATCTGGATGATATGATGTGCGTGGGCTGTACCAACGATATTCTGCTCTCCTCCACCATTGGTCGCAACAAACATCTGATTCCTGGAGAAGTTGTCTCTGCTTTGATTCAGGGAACAGCTGAAATCCTGGAAGAGCTAAGGGAATACGGCATCGATATTCATTCGGCTGGAGGAGAAACCGCCGACGTAGGGGATATTGTCAGAAGCCTGGATGTGGGATTTACTGCTTTTGCCAGACTTCCCAAGGATCAATTGCTAATCAATGCCATGCAGCCGGGAGATGTGATCGTCGGGATCGCTTCATTTGGGCAAGCCAGCTACGAAAGCAACTATAATAGCGGTATCGGCAGCAATGGCCTCACCAATGCCCGCCACGATGTGCTGCACAAGGAGTACGCACAATCCTATCCAGAAGCATATTCGCCTCAAATTCCGGAAGAGTTGGCCTTTTCTGGTCCCCATCATTTGCAGGACCCACTTCCCGGAACCTCCATCAATGTCGGCCAGGCCCTCCTCAGCCCAACGCGCACCTTCCTTCCCTTGATGAAGCAGGTGCTTGACCAGCATCGTTCCGACATTCATGGGATGATCCATTGCACAGGGGGCGGATTGACCAAAGTGATGAAGTTTGTCGAAGGCCTCCACGTGATCAAAGATCAGATTTTTCCCACTCCCCCGATCTTCAAGCTGATTCAATCCTGCTCTGGCGCTTCCTGGAAAGAGATGTATCAGGTCTTCAACATGGGACAGCGATTGGAGATCTATACCGATCAGAAAACGGCAGAATCTATCATTGCCCTCGCACAATCTTTTCAGATAGAAGCCCAAATCATTGGGCGTTGTGAGTCCGCTGATCGTAATCGCTTAACGGTGGTGGGAGAGGAAACGATAGAATATCCATAGACCGCACGCGACCAGCAATAGCACCCAGACCCATGATAGGGCAGGAGGGTAAGCCGAAAAACGGATCGACTCATCATCTCCAATCAGGACAAATGAAGCCCAATAATGTGGATGAACATAAGGACTTGACTGAATCATCTCACATTTGGCTTGCTGCAAGGCTCGATCCTTGGGATAGCCACTGTCCAGAAAGCTGTAAAATAGTTTCATCAGCTCTGCCGTGGCCTCATCGTCCACGGGCCATAGGCTCATGACAATATTGGGACAGCCTGCCGATTTGAACGCTCGTGCCAAACTCATCACCCCTTCTCCCTTTGCCAATGGTCCTGCTCCGGTATTGCAAGCACTGAGGACAGCCAATTGAGCTGAAATCTGAGATTGATACACTTCATAGGCATATAACTTGCCATCTTCTTCTGACCCTTTCTCTCTGGCAAAAATCATTGCGGAGAAGGCTGGTTGTACATTGTCTGTGATCGCATGAGAGGCAATGTGCAGAATAGAGGCTTCAGTCATCTGTTGCTTCAGTAGGCGCTCTGTTGCCTGCTCGCCAAAAAATGACTGTCCACCTGTAATAGCTTGTAGGTGGGTCAACTCCTGCTGGGTATGAAGCAAGGGAGGCCAATCTGTGACCGCAGAATCTATGCTTGGCGCAAATCCTGCCCAATTTCCAGGAGGCGAAGCATGTGAATGGGTCGAATACTGCCTGACAGCCGCAGAGTAGGCATATCGGATAACATATTTTTTGACCAAAAATGCCAACTCCCGATAAGTCGAAGAGCTGGAAGGCTCATGAATCAACATATCAAAGGGGAGATACGCAAGATCATTATCCGGGACAATGATCAGATGAGCGGCAAAGGGATGGTCTCTAAGAATTGGAGCCAACAATGTCTCATACAAGCCATACCCCAACTCCTGTAGGCGTGCAAGAGTTGTCGCAAATTGCCCTTCCCCAAGAAGTTTGTCCGATTGCTTGAGTAAACGGTGCATCTCTTCAATTCTTTCAGAGAGAGAATCTATGCCTATGGAATAAATTTCTACCCTTTCAGGACTGATGGCAAGGGCATATAGCTGTTCTTTCCCACATACAAATTCGATCAGTAGGCTTGAATCCGCCACTGTCCCTTGTGTAGCTGGAAGTGTTGGTGGGAGCTGTTGAGATCGCCAGGAGTGATACAGGGGATGAGTTGTTTCCAATTGCTGTAGCAGCTGGATAAGGGAGTCTTTGGGAGCTAGAAGTTGACTATGTAGGCGAAACAGGCGATTGCTATCTGCTTGTTGAAGCTGTTGCTCACTTGCAATAATTCTTTCCAGTTTGCTGATTCTGTTTCGAAGAGAAGCCTCATCCTGAAGCACAGAATCAGGAACCGACGAAAAGACCTTGGCCTGGGCATCCAGCAACTCTCCATACAACTGATTGGCCTTGGCTGCTTCTGCAATACGAAAGGCTTCTCCCAACCAGACGGAATCTTGTGTCAGATGATACAGAGCAGCACTGGCATCTATTGCTCCTTCAAACAAACCGATCCCTTCTTCTTTCCACCATTGTTGGGAGAATGAACTCAGGGACTGTTCCTGTAAACGCGCCAATAGCTGTATGCCCAGATTATACGTATTCCAGGAAGCCTGAAGGTCCTTTAGCTGATGTTGAGTCTGATATTTTTTCCACAATGCCTTCCCTTTTACCTTCAAGACATTGATGGTGTATCTATGAAGGAGCAACTCCTTAGCATCAGGATTGGCATAGGGATCTTTCTTTTGAAATGTATGGCTGGCAGTTTCTAGTCCTTGTTGAGTGGCCTCCAGGGCCCGATCATATTGTTCGGATAGGGCATAGGCATTGCCGATATTTCCATAGGCTCCGATGACATTGGGATGCTTAGGTCCTTGTACTTGCAGAAATATGTTCAGGGCATTGGTCAAATATTCCAGGGCGCGATCGAATTCTCCCAGCTCGATATGGCAGGCACCCAGATTGAGATAACTTCCAGCCACAGAGGGATGATTAGTGCCTGATAGCTTGCTTTTGATCGTGACAGAGCGTTCATAGTATCTGATGGCTTGAGAATATTGTTTCAGTTCGTAATACACCAGGCCAAGATTGTTGTAGCTCCCAGCCGTTTGCGTATGTACTTCTCCATATGTCTGTTGACGAATCCCAAGCGCTTTTTTATGAAAATCAAGGGCCTGTTCATAGGCGTTGAGATCATGATGGGTTACCCCAATCATGTTGTAACAGGCAGAGACACTCTTGCTCTCCAGTCCATATAGGTGGATTCGGATCTCCAATGATTTGAATAAATACTCCAGGACCAGAGAATAATCACCCAAATGTCGATAGGTGATGCCAAGATTGTAGTAGGCCTGATGTAAGGTGGCAGAATCATTGGTGAGTTGAGAATAATGCAAGGATTGCTGAAAGGCTTCAAGTGCTTTTTGATAGTGACCTTGTTGGATATAGCCATTGCCGAGTGCCTTGGTGACCAATTCTTGTTGGCCAGGATGGAGATTGGGCAAGTGAGAGGCGAGGAGCGCATAATGCAGAAAAGAATCCATCTCCTGCATTCTATACTTCTGGAAGATTTTGGATCGGTATATCTGGTACAAACTGTCAGTATCTACCTGCTTCCCGGCTATGGGAGAAGACAGGAGACAGAGTGCCACACAACCCATAAGACAAATCCTTGTATACATGGTCATCACATGAGATAGATTGATGTGCCTGGTGTAAATCTGATGAATATTGGGCGCACTGACAAATCCGCCTTTCTGTGATGGCAGGAAAAGAGAGAAGTAGAGAAGAAGAGGCTTCAGGTAGGGACAGACTCTTTTTGTTCTGGCGGGAAAATACGAGAATATAGTGTCATCAAAAGCAAAATCAGGAGCAAGCCACCTGAACATATGAGGAAGGGGTAAATCCATGAATAGTCAGCTTGCCAACGCACTTCTTCATGATCCCCAATGAGAACAAAAGAGGCCCAATAATGTGGATGGGCTTGCGGAGACGCTTGAATCATGTCCAGTTTCGCCTGCCTCAAGGCCTGATCTTTGGGCAGGTCAAGGTTCAGATAATGATAAAAACGAGTCATCAGCTGAGTGGTCCTCTCATCATCGACTGACCAAAGACTCATGACCACATTGGGACATCCGGCAGACTTGAAGGCTCTCGCAAGACTCATCACACCTTCTCCACCAGAAAGAGGTCCGAATCCTGTATTGCAGGCACTTAACACCACCATCTCAGCGGGGATCTGGCTTTGATAGATTTCATAGGCATATAGGATTCCATCTTCCTCTGCCTGTGATTCGTCCGCAAGAATCATGGCCGAAAAGGCCGGATGCTCATCATCTGTATACGCATGGGTAGCCATATGCAGAATGGTAGCAGAAGACTGGCCGGCCTTAAAGGCTGATTCTGTTGCAGCCTGCCCCAGATATGCCTTTCCTGTTGTGATGTCCTGGATATGCCGAACTTCAGTCTGGCTGTGTGGCAGGGGAGTCCATAAGGAATCACCATCGATTCGAGAAGGGGCAAATCCTGCCCAGATTCCCCGTTTTCGGGTCTTTTGGGTATGCATATGATGGAGGATGGTGGCTGAAAACTCATATCGAATCACATAGGACTTCAGCAGAAATGGCTGGATGCGATAGCTGGTTCCATCTGCAGGAGCTGAAAGAAGAACTTCAAAAGGCAAATAGCCCAAATATCTGTCAGGCAAAATGGATAAGTGGGTGACATGGGGAAAGGCTTGTACGATTTCTTGAAGCAGATCGCGATACAGACTGTTCCCCAACTGCTGGAACCGACTTAGGTCTCTCATATATTGTCCATCCAGAAGGAATGTTTTGGGTTCGCGCAAGAGTTGTTGCATGGCAAAGATTCTGGATCTGAGAGAATCTGTGTTCAACTGGCGAATGTAAATTTGATCCTTGCCAATCACAAAGGCATACAAATGCTCCAACCCAAACATATATTCTATCATCAGGTGCGTAGAGTCGGGAAGCAATGTCTGCATGTCCGTTAGTGGCGGAATATTGCTGGCATAGGCCCACCGATGATAAAGTGGATACTGCACTTTCAACATAGAAGAGAGACGTCTAAGAGAGTCTTTCGGGGCGAGCAATTGGCTTTGTAGGCGGAAAAGACGATGGCTGTCAGGAGAGGAAGATTGTTGCAAAAGAAAAATTTGTTTTTCCAACTCACCAATGCGTCTCTTCCACCTGATTTCCTGCTGAAGCAAATCGGGCGGAATCTCAGCGAAGAGCTTTGCCTTCGTCTCCAATAACTCTTGATGAAGTAGAGTTGCCTTACCGGACTCTGTGATCTCGAATGCTCGTTCCAACCATTTTTTCTTACGCTCCAATCCATATAGAATCAGGCAAGCATCCAGCCCGCCCCGAAAAAAATCTATGCCATGTTCTTGCCATTGCTGGGACGCCTGTTTGGAGAGAGAAAGCGATTCCAATTGATCCAGACATCCTATTCCCAACTCAAATACCTCATATGCTGCTACAATATCTTTTTTGTGTCCCTCCTGCTCAAACAACTTCATCATTGCCTTTCCCTTGAACAGCAAAGCTGTCACAGTGGTGATGTGGAGGGGCAACTGCAACAAAGCAGGTTGTTGATACGGATCTTCATCCCCAAATTGATCCCCAATTGAGACCAGGGCTTGATGTGCTGCAATCAATTGTTGTTGATAATCGCCGGTATAGGAATAGGTAGCTGCGATATTGCCATATGCCAAACTGACCTTGGGATGACGCTGGCCGAGATCTGCCTTGTAGATCTTGAGAGCTTTCTGGAAATGGAACAATGCTTTTTGATATTTCTGCATGTCTTTGTAGCATGATCCCATATTGAGATGTCCACCTGCTACTTTTGCATGAATGGGACCAAGGGTTTGGATGCGTATGTCTGTAGCCCGCTCGAAGTATGAAATAGCTTTCTCATACTGTTTCATCTGATTATATGCCAAGCCCAGATTGTTATAGCTTCCTGCTGTAGCACTGTGCATGTCTCCATATTGCTGAAGTCGAATGCTTAATCCACGCTGGAGAAAAACAAGAGCTTGCTCATGCTCCCTGCTGTAGTGATATGCCAAGCCAATCATATTGTAGCAATCAGCCACATGGCTGCTGTTTTCCTCATTATATAGAATCTCCAGTTCCAGGGATTTGAATAGATAATCCAGGGATTGGGTATAATCTCGCCTTTGTTGGAGGATAAAGCCCACATTGTAATAGGCATAAATCAGACCGACTGAATCGCTTTCGATCAACAACATATTCAGTGCACGCAAGTAGCAATCCAATGACAGTTGGAAGTCGCCTGAATAATAATACGCGTCCCCAAGTCGAGTATATATGGTCTGATTCCTCAAACTATCAGCAATGGGCGTTTGCAGGGCCAATTGAAAAAAATAAATGGCAGAATCATACCCGCGAGATTGCCATGCCTCATTTCCTTGTTGTTGATAGGCTGTGTAAAGACTATCCACCAACGCTTCCTGTCCCATTCCTGTAAAGGGAACAATCCATAGCGTGTATAGAAGAATGGATCTTGAGGACAAGGAGAAAAATTGCATATCACATCTGAAAGATTAGACTTTGGCATGAATGCGCTCGTAGAATCGGGACCATGTTTTCTAGCTGTTTTGCATTTGTCTGATCACCAATGGTCTTCACATATTTTTCTACAATGCATTCCTAATAATCTTGTTTAGAGACTGTTCCTTAGTCGAACGAAATGTAAGGATTTACTGTAAAAGTCGTTCTTGATGCACAAGATATCACTGACTTTTCTGTAATTTTCCCCTGTAGAGCGATCGCCAGTATTTCATGTTCAAACCATCTTCAACATATCAGGATGAAGCCATCATCACAGGCATTCAAGCCGGAGGCGCGATGCGCGAACAATGGATCACTCGCTTGTATGAAAAATATTTTCGCTTTCTTTATCAGGGAAAATCGAAACACAACATTACTGAAGAAGAGGCCAAGGATGCCTATTCTGATGCTGTCATAGCAGTGAGTGAACAGATCGCAGCGAATAAGTTTCGAGGAGACAGCAAGTTGAGTACCTACCTCTATCGAATTTTTTACTACAAATGTGTTGATATTATTCGCCAAAGACCGACTCTTAGAAAAGTAGAGCTGCAAGAGGCAGAAGAATTCGAACTGTTGGAGGCTGATCCGCTCGATCAGGTGATCCAGGAGGAGCAATTAGCGGAGTTGGAAACCTATTTGGATAAAATTGGAGCCAAATGTAAAGAATTGTTGTTGGACTGGGGATATTGGGGCTACAATATGTCTGAAATAGCTGAGCGAATGGGGTTCAAGGACAACAAAAGTGCAATCAGCCAAAAACACAAATGCATGCAAAAACTAAAGACCCTACTTTCTAAGCATATGATTCAATCTCACAGTGGAAACAAATGATCACATATTTGACCTGGTAGAAAAATATCTGGCTGGTGATATGTCAGCACAGGAAATGTCTGTCTTCGAACAAAGGAGGCTGGACGAAACTGAATTTGACGAAGAAGTTCTCCGCCATTTGCAGGCGCGTGCAGCCATTCGGGCTGTTGGTCGAAAGCGTCTCAAGGAAAATTTCGAACATATTTATCAAGAAAAAAAGGCATCTGCCACAGATCGCAGACGTTCGCGACTGACTGGGGTAATGATTGCTTGGCGGGTTGCTGCTGGAATTGTCTTATTGCTGGTTGCCGGGGGCCTGCTGTGGCAACTGCTCAAACCTCCTTCTCCACAAACATTATATGCAGAACATATCAGTTTTCCTTCTATCCCCGGTGTTCGAGGAACAGTCCGTTCTGACTCTCTTGCCTGGGAGAAAGCTCTTCGGATGTACGAAAGGGGTGACTATCAGCAAAGTGTGGAATTGCTGGAGCCATTCTCTTCCATTGATACATTTGCCTACCGTTCCTTCGCCTCCTTCTATCAGGGATTGGCCTACCTCCACTTAAGCCAATCACAAGAAGCGATAGCGCGATTCGAGCGCGTGGAGCGACCCGGACTCTACACTGAGCAGGTGGATTGGTACATTGCCCTTGCCTATCTTCAGGCAGAAGATATCGAGGGAGCACGCGCAGCATTGCAGAAGATTGTGGATCAAAAAGGACATTACAAGACTGCTGAAGCTGAAGAGATGTTGGGGGAATTGTGAGGGAGAGAAACTAGAGAATTTCACTTCTTTCCCTTTTTTTGAAAACTTCTTTGCGATGCCAGGTGCCATATATTGGATCAGGTTCTTGAATGGAAGATTTTGGTTGAAAAAGAGGTTTATCTTTAAATCTCAAAAGCCATTCTTGAAGCCCAATAGTCCCTTTGACATGAGGTGATACATCAATTAGGCCATCTTTTGAAAGGGTCCATGCTCCCCGATCAAATAGTTTGTGATGTATGGCGCAAAGCAAGAGCCCGTTTTGGACTAGATTTGGCCCATTATGTGAATCCCATTTGATGTGAGCGGCTTCAAGTCCAATACTTTTTTCTCCTAATTTGACATCATAACCACACAAAGCACAACAATTATTGTAGGCATCAAGTACAGCATATCGAAACTTCGGATTTCTACGTCTTCTTCGAACCCAATCGTAAACTTCCTCGGTCTGATTGAGATGAACAGCCTGAAAAATTTCTTCAATTACAGTATCTGGAAAATGGGCTGTGAGAATGTGATAGGCAAGAACAACGATCTCATTAGGGTGGAGAATTAAGTATTCGTATATCTCAAGAGGAAAGCCACCAGCAACCTGATTATGAAGCAATTTACGTTTGCTGACATCCTTTTTGGGGCTGGTCTGTATGTTCGATATATTGCTCAACTCCCAGATTTGGTCGTCATTTTGTAAGCGCCAGAAAGGATATTCAGTGCGATAAGTTTGACTATATGGGCCGAATTCCTGGAGAAGATTTCCTAATTCTTGATCAATCTGGTCAAATGGAATCATTCTAGGACCTTTGCGACTATACCTACTTAACGTGAGTTCTTAGTCGAAGGAGCTGTCTATCAACGCAATTGGTTGCGACTGAAACACAAAAGCATGACCTTGGGGTTGAAACTTCATTTGTTCGAAACAAATAAATCCCTAAGCCATGCTGATCCTAAATACGACAAA
>JBCCGK010000197.1:0-9380 GCA_039029315.1 Bacteroidota bacterium
AAAAGACTGAAAATTGTCAGGGAAAAGATCAGGCTAAAATCCTTCGATAAAAGAGATCAGATCATGAGAATTGCTACGGCAATCCACAACCTTAGAATGACTTTTAGACAACCTATATACAATCATTCGTGATAATCATTTGTGAATAAATTTTCAATGAGAATTAATTAACCTCACCCAAAAACAGCGAAGTTCATTAATTAAAAAAGACGATTTCCAGAGCATAAGGAAGGATTTTTCTCCTATATAAAAATGGCCAAAGTCAAACTTAGTAGAAAACAACAAATACCCATCTGACAAAGATTTGGTCATGGTCCTGCACATCCAAGCCATGACCAACCATCTATAAATCAGACAGCTAAGAAATATGATGATGCTTGCTCTGGTATTCCTAAATGGAATATGATACCTTGTTTCGCAAATTAAGCATTATTAATGGTGTCTAAGCATTTCAAACTGCAATAATTATTGTTCAATATGTCTGTTACCAAGTCTTTGCTGCTACCGATTTCCCTCTTGTGTATGATCACTATTCTTTTTATGGGTTGTACACAAGAAAAAAATGTAGCAGAAACATCAAAGAATCCTGTAAACCCTGAAGATTGGCAATCCATCAAATCCCTGCCCTTAGATCCAGCAATTGAGGCACAAATCGATGAAATATTGCCAAAACTGACCCTTGAACAAAAGGTGGGTCAGGTGATTCAAGCTGACAATGGATCAGTCACACCGGAAGAGGTGAAAAAATATCGCCTGGGATCAGTGCTCAGTGGTGGCAACTCAGCACCGGGACCCCTCCCCTACGCTGACACCAAAACCTGGCTGGAGCTGGCAGATAAATATTATCATGCCTCTCTTGACCCAGAAGGAGTTGAGGTAGCCATTCCTTATATATGGGGAATCGATGCAGTTCATGGACATGCGAACCTCAAAGGGGCAATCGTCTTTCCCCACAATGTGGGACTAGGTGCTATGCGCAACCCGGACCTCATCGAGAACATTGCCAGAGTAACCGCCCTTGAGCTCTCCGTTTCAGGTCATGATTGGACCTTTGCACCGACCTTAGCAGTACCGCAAGATGTCCGTTGGGGCAGAAGCTATGAAGGATTCTCCGAAGATCCGGCAATTGTGCAATCATACGGAGATCGGATTGTCTATGGCCTGCAAGGCCGATTTGGGGAGGAGGATTTTATGGGAGAGGGCCGTGTCATCTCCAGTGCCAAGCACTTTCTTGCCGATGGAGCGACAGAAAAAGGGGTAGATCAAGGGGATGCCAAGATCAGTGAAGCAGACTTGCGAACGGTTCATGCGGCTGGGTATTACAGCGCCATACCCGCGGGCGTACAAACAGTGATGGCCTCCTTTTCAAGCTGGCAAGGCCGCAAGCTCCACGGCGACAAAGAACTATTGACCGACGTCTTGAAAGGACAACTCGGCTTTAATGGCTTTGTGGTAGGCGATTGGAACGGTCACGGCCAGGTTCCCGGCTGTACCAACACCGATTGCCCGCAGTCGTTGAATGCAGGTCTCGATATGTATATGGCTCCTGATAGCTGGAAAGGATTATATGAAAGCACCCTTACACATGCACAGAATGGAACCATTCCCATGAGTAGATTGGACGATGCCGTACGTCGGATCCTTCGGGTAAAAATTGCATCTGGAATATTTACCAAAGGGGCACCCAGCACGCGAAAAAATGCAGGGGATGAAAGTCTCCTCTCTCTACCCGAAAACAAAGCGGTTGCAAGACAAGCCGTGCGAGAGTCCATGGTCTTACTCAAGAACAATGGCGGCCTGTTGCCCCTTGATGCTTCGAGAACCATAATGGTTGTCGGCGACGGGGCAGCCAGCATTTCAAAAGCATGTGGCGGCTGGACCTTATCCTGGCAAGGGACTGGTCATACCAATGATGAATTTCCGAATGGCGAGTCCATCCTTGAGGGGATCAAAGAAGCTGTTGCTGAAGCTGGAGGCAAAGTGATTTTTTCTGCAAATGGAGATTCTGACCAAAAGGCCGATGTCGTGCTTGCCATCTATGGTGAAGACCCTTATGCAGAATTCCAGGGAGATCGGGAGAATCTGGACTTTGAACCGAACGGCTTTGATGTTAGCAAACTTGCGGGGTATCGCAGCAAAGGGATTCCTGTTGTATCTGTTTTTCTATCGGGCCGTCCATTATGGACCAACCCTGAAATCAATATGTCTGATGCCTTTGTCGCTGCATGGTTACCAGGAACAGAAGGTGGAGGTATCTCAGATTTGTTATTCCAACGTGAGCCATCCTATGATTTCACGGGTCGTTTGTCTTTCAGCTGGCCAAACAGTTCTGTCGTGTCAGACGACCCGGCACAACAAGGGCCGGAAGCTTTGTTTGAGCTAGGCTATGGCCTCTCATATGAAAGCAGTGCGACGGTCGATCACTTGTCAGAAAACTCAGGTCTGGAAAGCAGTGAGATTGCTTCAACAGGTGAGTTTTTCAGTAAGGGTGCTCCAATTGCTCCGTGGTCTCTGTGGCTTAGCTCAGGTAGCTTGATCAAACAGATCGCGAGCTTTCCGACATCTGTCGGTGGCTTGCTTGTCAGCAAAACTGACCACGAGGCACAAGAAGATGCTTTGCGAATCAAGTGGACCAAATCAGATTTTGATCAGGTTCGGGTAAGTGCGGCTTCTCCGAGTGATATGGCACGTCAAAGCAATGGCGCAATGGAACTGACATTCTCTGCAACATCATTCTCAGACCGCGATGCAATCGTCAAAATCGGGATGGGCTGTGATCAGGATTCCCCTTGCGACCAAACGCTCGATATCAGCATCGCAGCAGATGCCTGGGAAGAATATCGAATCAGCCTCAGTTGCTATGCGGATCTTGGTGTAGACATGAGCAATATCAGCACAGCCTTCATGATTACGGCTGGCGAAGGAGTAGATATTGGATTGGGCAATATTCGCCTGGAATCAGATATTGATGCCAAGCCTGGATGTGATGGAAAATAGTGGGTTTCTGCTTGACTCAGAACGATTCAAAAACACCTAACGTATACTGGACCACTGCTCTCTTAAGGGAGCAACAGGCTTTTTTCTTATCGTTCTTAGAGACTGTTTGAACATCTGTTTTTTGTATGCGTCTTTTTTCCTCATTCGGCGGCTTTTTTGTTCCCAGAACACCACTATGAGAACAAAAAAGGGCCTTGTCTGAGAAAAAAATACTCCATAAACATTCTCAGAACAGATTCCCAAACAGTCTCTTAGCAAGTCAAAAACATGACGAAGAAACAAACAAAACGAATCCTCAGAGTAGGATTGTTGGTTGGAACCATCATCTCCCTCTTCTTCGTTCCATGGATATTGGTATGGGCCTGGATCTTACCCCTACCAGATACCGTTCAGGAACAAGCCCACGAAGCCATAGAGCATGGATTTGATGGGATCATTGTGTATGTGGATGAGGCTGGCAAATCCCCGGCATTCTATGCTGCTGGTTGGCACGACCGAGAACATCAGATCCCTGCAAGGCCGACCGCCCTATTCAAGATTGCCAGTATCAGCAAATTATATGTCGCCCTTGCGATCACCAAATTGGCTCATGACAAGCGTTTGTCTTTGGATAACACACTCGCAGATTACTTTCCAGAACTTGTGGGCAGGATTGAAAACGCCGAAACAATCAGCTTGAGAATGATGGTGCAGCATCGGAGTGGCATTCCCAATTATACAGACCAGCCTGACTTCTGGATTACACAACCGAATGGTAGACTGGAGGCATTGGAATTCGCCCTGGACCTACCGGCTAATTTTGAACCGGGGAAAGGGTATGGCTATTCCAATACGAATTATTTGTTGCTGCGGGAACTCATGGATCAACTATTGGGCTATGATCATTTCCAATACATCAAGGAAAAGATCTTGCGTCCACTAGAACTGAACAATACCTTCGGTTCGGTCGCGGAAGTGAACATCGACGATGTGATGAGTGGGTATTATGTCGGTTATGAAGAGGATTTGAAGACTGATGATAGAGGAATGTTAGCGACGGCAGAAGATGTGGGCATATTCTTACGGGCATTAAATGATGGCTCCGTGTTTGAGGAAGGAGAAGCGGAAATGTATGCTTCCATTTACGTGTATGAGCATACGGGATTGGTTCCTGGCTATCAGAGCATTGCCAAATATCACAAAGATCTCGACGCAGTTGTCATACAGTTTACCAATACAACTGACTTTGATGGATATCAATGGAATACATCGGAAATTGTCTATCATCGCATTGTCAAGATATTGAGAAGGGAAAAAAGATCATAAGAAGACATAGAGGATATGAAAACGTCCTTTATCCATAGTTTCTACCACAATCAACACCTCCAATCAAGACTACCGAAACCCATATTGTTCCCGATATTCCTGCTCCCATTCGCCTAACAGAATATGGGATTGGAATTTTTACGGCGGCATACACCAAGTCAGCCCTGAAGAAAGCCATCAAGAAACAATTCATTACTGTGGATGAGAAGCTTGCGACGACAGCTACTTTCATCCGTGGTGGGGAGCACATATGCTTATCCATTCCCGAAGCAGTCAGCCCGACAAAAAAGCTGGTCTTTTCTCTGACAGTATTATTTGAAGATGATCATCTGGCAGTGATCCACAAACCTGCTGGCATTCTGGTCAGCGGCAATCGATTGAAGACCATTGCCAATGCCCTGACTCAAAACATTCAAGCGAGCACGCTTCCTGACGCGACAAAGCCTCAGCCTGTTCATCGACTGGATTATGCAACCACAGGAGTATTGTTGGTTGGAAAAACAAATAGCAGCATTCGTGCATTGAATAAACTGTTTGAGGAGAAATTGATTGAGAAAACATACTTTGCTGCTACGATAGGCGACATGAACGATCAAGGGCTAATCACTTCAGCAATTGACGGAAAGGAGTCAGAATCGAGCTATCGAGTACACCAATCTGTTCCCTCAGAAAGATTCGGCCAACTCAATCTGGTACAATTACATCCCCACACAGGTCGAAGGCATCAATTGCGGAAACATCTGGCCAGTATCGGCAATCCGATCCTGGGAGACAAAGACTATGGAATTGAACCCTTCATCCTGAGAGGGAAAGGTGTGTATTTACATGCTTATTCCTTAAAATTTACGCATCCCTTTAGCAAGAAAGACATATTCGTTCAAGATGACCTTCCTCAAAAGTTCAAGAAGATATTTTTCCCCGAAACAGGAGAAAGTTTTACTCCGAGGGAATAAGATCAAGCATGAACCCGATCTGTTGGTTTCCTGGATATACTCTGAATACTTTGGTTACAATCGTTGCCATCTGTTTTTATTCCGGTACAAAGTCCGTCAGATTCAGTCCATCCTGTTCGAGGGTGACAGGATCTAATTTTCTTTCGAATGGGGTTTTTCCTTCTCTCTTAAGGGTTGTTACTATCTTTTCCGCAAATCTATGTGCAAAGTCTTCTTTTTCCCTGGATGGGATCTTGTCATATTTTTCCCAATTCCGGGAATAAGCAAACACATCATCCTCCTGCTCACTTGGCCTTTCTACCTTTTGGAGATATTCGACATAATGGCCTACCTCATGAACAAACGTTCTATATAATTGGGTATTTCTTAGGCCAGTGATTGTTGGAACGATGGTAAAATCCCGTTTGTTTTCGGTGATCTGATGGCCATCCTTGATCAATCTGTCAAACTCTTTTTGATCTTCTATGTTGAGTTTTCTGCTCCATTTGATTACGTTCTGAAAGTCAATTGATTCCAACATAATCGTGGGACCGGAGTATTTCCCTATTTCAACAAAATATAACAATCGTCCCCAAACTGGGTTCAGGGTTTCTTCCCTCCTTTTGGGTTGTCGGAATACGATCAAATCAAGCCCATCCAAATGCCTGGGATCAAGAAAGGATATCATTGTTTCAATGTCCTCAACCGTACAGGGAAATATGCTGGTTTTTCTCGTTTTTTCGACAATGAAAGCATATTTTTTGCCATTTATGATCTTTTCAACAGTCGTATATGTGTCAATTTTGCCCCAGTACATTCTGTCATCACTCCATTGCTGGGAGATGACATTCTTGTTGTTCTGCCCATATCCTTGCCTGGCAGTTCCAATATTTCTGTTTCTACGTATTGGATTCTTCATCTTGTCTGTGGTTGAATGATCTGGCCAGTGACAGTGGCCGCAAATGAAGGTGATTGACCGATTATCTGTAGATGGCTGCTATTGTTTGACAGGTATTCATCCTTGCTCCAGGGCGTGAAGAACCTCATCCAAAATAGCACCTGCTCTTGTGTGGTTTTGTTTTTTTTGATTATTGACTTTCCAGTTCTGAATTCAATCCTTTTACAATTAGCCAAATCGCCAATACTACTTCCTGGAGAACAAGCGGAATGGTGATCATGCCATATTCTGTAGAGACAACCTCAATCAATTGAAATAATAACAAAAAACTGCCTCCTATTAGCAATACATTCCCAATTATTCCCCAAATGGATAGCCATCCTGGTATATGTTTCCCCTTCCAAAAAGCATAGTATAAGAGCAAATTTCCTACTCCTGTGGCCAGCATGACGCCTAGGTGATTGGCCAAATCCCGAAACAGCCTTAGCATGTCTCCGAATGTCTCATAAACCATTGGATTGGAACTTGTCTCAGACAAATATTGCTGACTTAACAGGATAAACATGGGTAACAATATCACCCCTAACAATTGAAATACTCCTGCTATGATTCTAAAACCGACAAAGCCAATCGCGAGGGATTGATGAAAGGCTCTCAAAACTTGATAGAGAACAAGTGAGAAACCTATATAGATTGGCACCAAAAGGAATTGGAATACCGCAGCTGTTAACACCTGATGCTTATTGGGATACACATCTTTGAGGTAATTCTCCCCTTCTACAGATGGAACAATGCTGAATATCCCAGCGATGATTCCCAAAATAATTAAAATCCCGGCAATTCTTGCCGCTCTGTTATTCACCTTCATTGTATTTCCTCCCACTTCTTTTTTGCATGCTTACTTCCGCACTTTACACATCCAGCCTTCTCCCCCACAAATTCGAACCATCCTAAAAGCACTCCACTAGATTGTCTTCGACATCCTTGGCTGGATGGTTCAAAGATATGAAAAGTTGTAAAAGCAATGCTTGTCCGAGTCACGAATGGCGTTGTTTTTTCTCCCTTCGGATGTCCTGATTGAGGGTGCCTATGACATGGAAAATGTCAGAAATTGTGTGGAGGAAAAGAATCTCTCCAGGAAAGGGTATCAGATTCCAGGCTTATGGACGATACAAATCAGCTCCCGACTTGTAGGCGAAGATCCGCTTTGCGAATCCAAATAACACTGATACACAACGCAAACAGGACAATATTTGACCAGAAAGCTTCTCCCCGATTGACATGAACAACAATCGACACAAGCATGGTCAAGGCTAAGCCAATAGCGGATAACGGCACCAAAAATGGAAACTTCTTAAGTAATGCTGGCAGGATCAGACCAAGACTTGCTATGAATTCCAACAAACCAATGGTCTTGATCATCCCTGGAGAAAAATCCTCAGCCCATGGCAATTGACTCACCAAATCGGCATAAGAAGTAAACAGTTTAAAAGACCCGGCCAGCAAGAATGCAATTGCCAATAAAATTTGTGGTATCCATTTTACCCCTTTCATAAAAATAGTTTTTTCGTTTGATTAATTGTTAAATTCACGTGAATATAAACCGTTGACTATGGTCAACGGTCAAACAAAAAATGAAATATTTTTACTCCCAATGAAAATAGGTGTATTGTCCAAATCGACCGGAATCTCAAGAGATGCTGTGCGCTTGTACGAAAAGCTTGGATTGCTGAAAAACATCAGCCGACCTTATGAGTACAATAATTACAAGGAATATGGAGAAGAAAATGTGCAGAGGATTCTGATGATCAAACAAATGCAAAGTTTTGGGATGACTTTGAAAGAGTGTAAGGAAATTTTTGATGCAATGGAGAACAACACTCTGGATGAACATTCTGGAAAAAAAATATTAATCACTAAAATTGAGCAAATAGACGTAAAAATCAGAGAATTAAAAGAAACCAAAGCGGCATTATTAGCGGGCATCAATAGTTGCTCAGAAAGAAGGGGCGAGATACAAAACCTGATAAATTCATAGACTTGTGTTCTCTTACATCACTCGCTAAAAGTCCAATTTCCTTGATGTAGGTAGTTAAGGAATGTTTCAGATCCACTATCGTACACTTTCTTAGAGCAAAAGATACACATATCAGCAAATCAGAAATGTGTCCAGTAACAAGTTTTCAAATCATTTTAGCCATAAAGTCCAGATAACACGAATTGATATGACTCAAAAAAAGATAAAAAAAGGAGATGTAGGATTAATGATTGTCTCTGGAGGGATCATTCTGGTAGGGATTATTGGGCTATTTTTTGATAAAACAGTCGGAGGATTTACCCTATTTATTGGAATTGGAATGTTTCTGATGGGATTGTTATCGAAGAACTCCATAAAGAAATCTTGAATAGACAGTGAAACCGAATGAAAAATTATGTGTGAAGTATCAAAGAAATTAATTTTTTGCTCTTGCCTGGAAAAAAAAGATGGGACTGATTTGGTTGGCGAACATACATGGACCTTGAATCGATATATTGGTTCTAAAGAGTCATTACTCATGGGGAAATTGTTGCCGCCAAGTAATGAGTTGGATAGCGAGATCACCGTCGAAAAGATCATAAGGGAGATGAATTCGAGAAACTGTTTCGATTTTGACTACAAGCCGCAAGAAAGAGATTGTTTTCAAATTGACAATGGACAGGGAAGTCAACCCTATCAATACTTTAGTTTGATTTATAGGGATGGAAGGTGGGAACAAGGCAGAAATCCTGCCTTTGGGCGAACCATTTCTGAAAACATTGCCAAAGGAAGAGTAAAACGAATAGATAAGTAAGTGGGGAGACAAATTTAAATATAAAAAAATCTGACAACTCGCTGTCTGACAGCCCATTCAATATTCATAATTCTTCATTCAAAATTGTCTCCCTCCTTAAGGGGACACATTTATATTTGACAATCATCTTCCACCCTCTCGCTCTCCCGCCAGCGGGAGACATCAGCCCACAAGGCCAGGAATCAACGATTTCCCCCTTTGGAGGGGGCTGGGGGAGGAACAAGATCCTACAATTTAATTGTATCCCCTTAAGTATTTGGACCCACTTTCCGACCCTAAGAAGAGTCAAGATATATTTTTTGGAAAGTAGGCCCTAGGAGTTGGAGGATTTGTTTGTGTAAAGGTTTTAGGTTGAGGCACAAACGCTGTGGCTGCTGTCGATTTTGGTGGATGTATAGGATCTCAATCCCCTCAAAA
>JBCCGK010000198.1:0-9299 GCA_039029315.1 Bacteroidota bacterium
AGCCCGAAGTGTAGAGAGTGCATAGGTAAGCCGAACACTCTCGACCACCTGAGCGGGAGAGGCATTCAGGCCCTCTGCGCGGAGGAGGCTGGCTGCATGACTCATCCAGCGAATGATGCGATCTTCAGCAAGGCTTTCGAAGATGAGTGAATACCATTGAGGCGAAATGACTCCTGCAGCATAGCCACTATGAAAGGACAAGCGTTCATACGTCCAGGGAATCCATGTTGCTCGGGTCTTGCGTTTTTTCATCCCTTTCAGGAGGAGTTTGTCTTCTTTTTGGGTAGACAAATCTGACAAGGCAGGTGCATGAAAAGCTCCACAAACAACGGCGATTCGCTGAAAGCCGGATTTGGTCACCCGTCTGATCTCTTGTCTCATCCAGGCCTCTCGCCTCAAGGTTCGTGAATCAATCTGATTGTCGATATCCGTTTGTCTCCTTGCTTCCCCCATCAGCTGAAGCAAGTCCTGAAACATATCTCCCTCTTCGCTTTTGGTTTCAACCACCTCTTCCCACCAACTCTCCCCATCATCGTAGCCAGCTTTATGGGCGATTTCTGTCAAAGGGTCTATTCGTTTGTGCGTTGCAGTGGGTGAAGGGGGAGAATGGGCTGCCTGTTGATCCTTCCAATACCAATTGGGAGAAAGATCCATGAATCCTACTGGAAGATGGTGCTCCTGTGCATACTGAATGGCTTGCCATTCTGGTGAAAAATGGGCAAATGGAAAATAGGAAGCGTGCTCCAGGCTTTTGGGTTCGTAGACCAGCATAGCTACGGGTGGAGTAAGACCTGGATGGTCAATCCATTTCAATAAATCTGTACCCTCTGGTGGACCCTCAATCAATAGATAGTCAGGTTGCAGAGCCTGGAGTGCCATCACAAGTCGTCTGGACGAACCTGGGCCATGATGACGAATTCCGAATATGTGAGGCTGCGGTTTCATAAGACCTCCTCTTCATTGTTGGATCAGATTATTAGGCTTGGTCAAATCCTTTCGTGGGTTTTCATGAAAACTCTTTGGGTTCCTGTTCAGATTCTTTGCGTTTTTCACACATCAGAAGTACAGCAAAGAGCCTAGGCTAATTCTTTACAGGCACGATATAGATCTTGCCAACCTGATCGTTCTTTCATGACTGTTTCCATATATTCCTGGAACACCAGAGGATCTGTGTCAGGGTCTTTAATAACGGCACCAATCAATCCTCCAGCCACTTCTTGGGCACGCAATACCCCATCTCCAAAATGTATGCACATCGACAGCCCCTGTGTGACCACCGAAATGGCTTCTGCAGTACTCAGGGTAGAACTAGGCGATTTGAGTTTGGTGCGTCCATCCAGGGTTTTGCCTTGACGAAGTTCTCTAAAAACTGTTACCAAACGTTGAATTTCGGTAAGCGCTGGTAATTCAGTTGGAAGCTCCAACGCCTTGCCCATGCTGCCAACACGGCTCTGCACAATTTGAACTTCTTCTTCCAGGCTGGCCGGCAGGGGCAAAATGACCGTATTGAATCGCCTTTTGAGGGCACTGGACAATTCATTGACACCTTTATCCCGATCATTAGCTGTAGCAATCAGGTTGAATCCTTTGTGTGCCTGAACCTCCTGGTCCAATTCCGGGATTGGCAGCGTCTTTTCGGACAGCATCGTCAAGAGGGTATCCTGCACATCTGCGGGGATTCGCGTCAGCTCTTCGACTCGAACCAGTTTTCCTGTCTGCATCGCGCGCATCAGGGGGCTGGGCACCAAAGCATCAAAACTTGGCCCCTTGGAGAGAAGCTGAGCATAATTCCATCCGTATCGCAGGGCATCCTCACTGGTACCTGCTGTTCCCTGAACCAGGAGGGTAGTATCTCCACTAATGGCTGCAGCCAAATGCTCGGCAACCCATGTCTTGGCGGTACCTGGTACGCCCAACAACAACAAGGCCCTGTCAGTGGCCAAGGTAGCGATAGCTATCTCAATGAGGCGAGATTGTCCAATGTATTTGGCACTGATCTCTGTCCCATCCTCAAGTGTTGTCCCCATCAGATATTGCAGGACAGCCCAGGGTGAGAGCTGCCAATTGGGCGGCTTGGGATGTTGATCGATGGCTGTCAGTGCAGCAAGTTCATGTGCATACTCTACTTCAGCATGCTGGCGTAATAGATTCATAGCCATTCATTTGATACCGAAACTCCAATATTTGCAAAGCCATTTCAATATGTTTTTCATACCAGGGATCTGTTTCTTCTGCTTGTTCCCAACATGCTGCGATGCGTGGATACAAAGGTGCAGGAAGAAAATAGGATAGATCGCTGAGTTGATAGACAAATGCTCTGAGTGCGTAGGGATGTTGCGTCCGATGATGAAGCAAACCTGCAAGTTTTTTGGCGAAAATCCATGCCAAATCTTCCGAAAGTTGTTGCTGATGATGGATCATTGCCATGAACAATGAGGCAAGTTCTTCTGCATGATCTGTTTGATGAATTGTCTGAACCAAGCAGGAACAAAATTCTTCTGAATCTGATTCACGGATCAGTTCTTCCATCAAGGGAGGAGGGATGACATTGTGAAAGGGAGAATTCTCTAATACGCCCATCTGAACCAGTGCCATTGCCCATGAACGATCCTTGAATCGAAGCGCAGCAAAGGCAATCCCCAATACCAGTTCATTGGCCCAGTTATCAGCTTGTATCATTTCCAGGCCTGAAAAAGGTGACAGTTTCCACTGGAATGCCCAGAAGGAAGGTGGAACCCTGCTCACTAGATTGACCAACCATTTGCCTTTCTCCCCCACTACCCCACTGTATATAGGCAATTCCTGATCCAATCCTTCAGCCTGTAACTCGTCGCTCAATCGGTCTGGCAGACGAAGTGTCCATTGGTCTCCATCTGTCTGTATCCATGTCCTGAGATAGGTCTGGAGTCGCTGAACCGACTGTCCTTCTGGCAAACAGGCCAGTAATTGCAGGGCAACTTGTCTCACTTCTTTTCGTCTATGTCTGGACAATTCAAGCAATAATTCTTCATCCTCCTGATGGAGATCAATGCTGAGTATTTCAACCATTTTTGCCAATTCTTTATACGAACAGGATTTCCACTCTGCCTGCAAGAGGGCACGAGCTTGCTGCGGACCTTGTTTTCGCAAATATCGCAGCCAATCCAGACGCTGCTCTTGTGTTCCATAGTGCCAGGATTCGGGCTTGGGGGGGAGTAATGCTTGCCAGAAAGGATGTAGGCTCGCTAGCCAATGCCCTCGTTGTCCAATGAGTGGCAGATAGCTTTCTCTGTCCAGCTTCATGACCATTGCCCATTGAAAGAATTTGGGCAAGTGCTCTGGAGATATAAGTTGTTTTCTTCTTCGGATAATTGCCAAAAATTCTTCCAGTAAGAGTTGATTGTTACCATTCAGAATTTGTTTGAGGCTCTCATTGGCAAGTTGATCCATATAGCTACTTGATTCTGCTTCAGCCTGATCCAGATGGTTTTTTGTTTCTACCTTCACCGTCTGATATCCTGCTTTTTTTGCAAGGCTTTGAAAACCTGCTGCCTCCAGAAGTCTGGCTTCTGGTTTTTCTCCAAGAATAGGTGCTTCCAATCCAAGCAAGCCAAGTTTTTCTGGTAGTGGTGCTCGGTTGAGACCCAACATGGCAACTTTGATCAGTGAAGAAGAGGAGTAAGGCATGAATCTTGTGACTGCTAGTGATTTATTGTGAAAAAATATGAAGATCAGAGGTGAGAGAAAAAGTTCACAGACCGATCCACCTGTTGTTGTATACAATCCCTAGTGGCAAAAACGCCTTACCAGACCATTCGCCAAACAAAGTGAGCGGATTCCCGCCACTTAAGGAAATTAACTCCCATCTTTTACTAAAGGAATTGCGAAAGGGTACCCATTGGTGATGCTGATCTATCAATCCCCATTGATCCTGATGTTGACAAGGGGTCAGGTGCTCCATCAATATGGGATATTGACTCAAAAATGGATTTTGCCCCAGTGCTTCAGCGTATCCATGTAGGCTGTCGGACCAGCTGTTCGAAATAGGATGAAGGGGGGCGGTGTGTTCGCTTGTTTCTGGGGCTGTTTTGAACTCCGCTCTCATTGGATAACTCCCGGGATAAAATACCATCTCAGCATTCAGGTTTGTTCCTACTGTCCAAATGTGTGTAAAACTTCTTTGTCCAACAGCAAAATCCAGAAAAAGGGCAATTTTGTTACTTCTTTGTCCATACAGCCAGGTTCTTGCCACATCAATTCGATCTCCCATATCAACGGTTCGTCCTACTACCAGCCAATGGTCCTGTATTCCGGGCTGGACAAGGACTTCCGCTTTTTTTGTAGAGATGCCGACTTGGGTGATGAGTTCTGCTTGCAAGGCAGGGGAGAGTTCTGGCAATTTTGCAATTCCTTGAAGCAACAAATATAATTCGCCCAAAGCATCCAGGGTTTGTTCTGGCCAATCCTCACGACGAAATAATTCTCGAATCTGTTCAACTCTTCCGGCAAGTCCTGGCGCTTGTGCATCGACCATTCTTGCCCGCCAATGATCCCAATAGTCCTCATCTTCCTGAAATAATTCTGCAGTCCCATGACGGATGGCATCACTCAACCATCTGTTCAATTCTTTGGCTCCGCTCATGATATTGTTCATGCGGGCTTCTGCTCTGAGTTGTTTGCTGTGCGGATCAGGCTGCTTTTCCACAGATGTTTTTGTTGGACGTGGGTGTTGTTTTACCCAGGTGGGTGTATCTGATGATTCAAAGATAGCGGGATCTGAGACAAAGAGCCACAAAAGACTGACAACATGTTTGCAGGGTCGGAGCCTGCTGGGACAATTGCAAGAAGATTGAAAGGGAGTGAGTGAAGCTTGAGATTGGTATATATTCGTCTGACTACCTTTGCATTTGCCCCAGATACTTGTCTCATTTTTTGCCAACATTTGCCACTTTCTGGGAGAAGCCAGAGCCTTGGCACGAGACAGGACCCCTTCATCTGGTGCAATGGCTTCAATATGGGAATGATGAAGAAAACTCATATATAGGAAGTAGCGGTTGTTGATTTGCTCATATCATTAGCAATGATATAAAATCAAGCAACAAATTGCAATCTTTTTATGCAATTTATTCCAATTATTTTTGCATTTTTCAACTTTTTGATGTGATTTTTTGCAATCCCATTCCTACCTTCCATGAGGCATTCTATTTCCCTTATTCCTCCGAAACTCTTAACTTGCGTGTCGGCATTTGCTGCATATGAAACTATACCAATCGCTAGACGCTTATCAACCCGGCTCACACACAGTCGCTACCATCGGTACCTTTGATGGATTGCATATTGGCCACAGAACCATTCTTCAGCGGATACAGGAAGTTGCCAAAGAAATTGACGGAGAAAGTTTGCTGATCAGTTTTTATCCACACCCCCGACTGGTTCTTTTTCCTGACAACAATCCCCTCAAATTATTGCATACCCTGGAGGAGAAAATCGCGATGTTGAATGACATTGGGCTGGACAAACTCTTGTTACTTCCTTTTACGAAAGAATTTTCCCGGATGCCATCACGCGCATTCATTCAGCATATTTTGTCAGAAAAAATCGGGATACACAAAATCATCATTGGATACGATCATCGATTTGGCAAAAATCGGGCGGGTGGCATTGAGGAATTACAGCAGTACGCGCCAGAGTTGGGATATCTGGTAGAAGAAATCCCTGCCCAATCCATCGATGATGCGAAAGTAAGCAGCACGAAAATCCGCCGAGCGATTCAGGACGGGAAAGTGGAATTGGCAAAAGATTATCTTGGATATCCCTATTCATTTGCTGGCAAGGTTATTCATGGTGAAAAACAAGGTCGCCAACTCGGCTATCCGACAGCCAATATTCAACCAGATGATCCTCTCAAATTGATTCCTGCCGATGGGGTATACTTTGTACGGGTATGGGTAGAAAGTGAAGAACTATATGGCATGATGTCCATTGGCACCAAACCAACCATCGGTGAGTTTGATCGCTATCATGAGGTGTACATCTTTGATTTTGCGAGGGATATCTATGACCAGACCATCCGCGTAGATTTGCTGAATTGGATTCGTCCCCAGGAGAAATTCGATTCCCTGGACACCTTGATCGCGGCTATTCAAGGAGATGAGCAATTTTGCCGAAAAAAAATGGCCCAACTTGGCAGGAAATCATGAGCAAAAAAGAGACTGGATGCTCAAGCATCTCGTTCAGCTTCTCGCCCTCTCCTCCTCTTTGCGATCAGATTGCATGTATGCCCCTCCATCCTAAGTGGGTGGACAATATTAGGTTTGATTTTGGGTATAAGGGAAATAGGGGATATAATGGCTTGATTGGTAAGAGTTCTCACTTTTTTCCCCCTATGCCCACTATATCCCTCACAAATAAATGTGTCCCCTTACTTACTTTTTGACTCGCCTTGCTTTTCCCGCTTCCTGCTGATATCTCCCACAACTTGTGGACCCTGCGGGATTTCTTCTATCTTTGGTCTATATTACTTAGCCATTCCCATATGTTGTTTGACAATCCATCTATCCATCCCCAAGATCTGCCAGCGGTTGAGGAGGCCCTCTGGCAGCCATTGCATCGGACTTATCTGAAGCGCCAACTGCTGGGACTCGCCATTGGTCAGACATTCCTTCTGATTGCCGGGATTGTGGCGGTGAGCATCATGAGTATGTGGGGAAAACTCTGGTTGGTCTTGGGTGGCATCCTCCTTTGGGTCGCTCAAACGCTGCTGCGGTGGATATTGGTCCGAAAGGGATTTGCCAAAAAAGCCTATGCCCTCAGGGAACGGGACCTGCTCTACCGATCTGGATTGTTCTGGCAACAGATGTTGGTCGTGCCATTCAACAGAGTGCAGCATTGTTCCATTCAGGAAGGATTGCTCGATAAGGTCTATGGTCTGGCCTCTCTGCGGGTGTATACAGCTGGTACAAGCGGAAGTGATCTGGTGATCCCGGGTCTTGAACCACACAATGCACAAAGAATCAAGGATTTTCTCATCAATCGAACAGTACAGGATGAAGCCATCTGATCTGTCTTTTCATAGCCCTCAGCGCCAATCTCCTGCTGCGGTTATTTTTATTTTGATCACCTTCCTGCGAAGAAGTGTCCGGAGGTTTTGGTTCCTGTTTTTGTTTATTTTTTTTCAAAAAGGAGAAAGTCGAACTACCTATTTTCTGGGCTTGCTGATTGTGATTTCTGTTTTGCAGTTGGCTTCCTCTCTGATCCACTATTTTCGATTCTATTTCTATATAGAGGGAGACGAGCTGATTCTGGAAAGCCGTCGTTTGCAAACCACACGCACCAATATTCCTTTTGATCGCATCCAGACCATAGAGTTTGAACAAGGAATCCTGCATCGGTTCTTCAATGTAGTGAAGGTACAGATAGACACTGCAGGTTCGGAGAAAGCTGAAATGAGTCTTGACGCCCTGGAAATGGAACGAGCGGAAGCTTTGCGTTCCTTTATTTTGACCCAAAAGGCCCAATATGCAGCCTTGACAGGAGAGGAAGGTGAGCTTGTCGAAGAAGAACAAGTATTTGTTCCAACTCCCCCCCAGGATGAATTGTTGCTGGAATTGGAGCCAGGAGAATTGTTGCGAGTCGGCTTGGCACAGAATCATTTACGGACTGCGGGGATCATTGTGGGATTTTTTCTTGGCCTGTACCAATATGTGGATGAGTTCATTAGCTGGGATCGGGAGGATGTGACACAATATGTGGTCGGCATCGAAGGAAGTGCTGTTGTGTTGACTGTCCTGGGAGTCATCCCATTGCTTTTGCTTGCTGCTGTGGTGGTGTCTGTGGTTCGGGTGGTATTCCGATATTATGGGTTCAAGGCATGGAAAACAGCTCGGGGGCTCAAACTCCAGGCAGGATTGCTGACGCGGCGGGAACAGGCGGCTACAAGAAGCAAAATCCAGTTGATTCGCTGGTACCAAACCTTGTTTGAGCTTCGAATGGGAATCAGCAGGGTGCGCCTCTTCCAGGCAGCCGGAAATGCTGTCAAAAAGAAAGAAGCCCTCACGCTTCCAGGCTGTCATGATGCGCATCGGGATATGCTCAACGAGGTATTGTTATCCAAAGAAGAACAACTCTCCCTGGCTGCTCACACGGTCAGTCGCAAGATCATCTTGAGACGTGTTTTGTTTCGCGGCATCTTACCCGCCATTGGTTTGGGAATTGCCACTGCCTCCCCTATGGGCTATGCAGCAGGTCTATGGATCTTGTTGATTCCGTTCAACATCTGGACGGCCCGCCGCTATCATGACAGATTCCAGCTATTGATCAATGAATATTCCGTTCAGATTCGCTCCGGTGTCTGGGGATATCGTGGCGTCATACTTCCGTGGTACAAAATCCAGGCAGTACGCCTCTCTTCCAGTCCATTTGAGCGAAGACATGGCCTCTCTACTGTCCGGCTTGCGACGGCTGGGGGAACGGTCAGAATTCCTTTTGTTCCAGACACACTTGCCCATTCATTGGCTGATTTTGCCCTGTACAAGGTCGAATCTTCACAAAAAGCGTGGATGTAGAGGGTTGCTGCAACAGCCTCTTATCGCGCCTTATAGATGATCATCAAGCGTTTATCCAAATATCGATCCTCTAGTTTCAGGTATTCTCTGATCAGACCATATTCTGCAAATCCAAGTTTTTCGTACACCTTATTGGCTTGAGCATTGTCGGTAATTACCCCCAACAGTATTTGCTCAACTGCAAGTTCATCAAATGCTTTTTTGATTGTTCTGGCAATCAGTTCTTTCCCAATCCCCCTCCCCTGATATTTTTTTCGGACATATATCTGTACCAAATGCCCCCGATGACAGCTCCGTTTTCCTTCCTCTCGTATAAACCCACAGATTCCAATACAAAGCGCCTCTTCAAAAGCCCCCATAATAAAATTTTGAGGATCATCTCGCGCTAAATATTCATCGAATTTCAGCTTCTCTTTGTTTATTTCTTCTTCATAGGTTGTGCCAAAACTATCTGGATGTTCTTGCAAGCATGTCAATCGAATGTCATGATAGCTATCTACTTCTGAGGCATCTAACTTTCTGTAAATAATTTCCATCTTTGGGTCTGCTTATAGCTGAGAACGATTCGTAGAAACATCTGTATTAAGTGGGCGGACAAAATTAAGAGACTGTTTAGGAATCTGTGCTAAGAATTTTGGTTCTGTGACAAATTCCACGGGAATGTTACCTTGGCTTTATGGAAGCTCAGGAATTCTATGAACAACTTTTGGACCTATCGCACTTGAAAGTGGACGATGTGGAAGTTAAGCAAAGTCG
>JBCCGK010000199.1:0-9090 GCA_039029315.1 Bacteroidota bacterium
AACTCTGGTGGATCTTTGTGGCCTGAATATGGTTACTGCCTTGCCTTTTGATGGCATAAGTTTAGCCTCAGTCCTGCGCAATGAAGAACAAATCGATGAAGATCGGATGCTCATCACCAATTATAGCCGAATGCCGGGCTTTATCAATTATCCCGCTCCCCACGGTCAAACCATCGTCAGAAAAGAAGGTGCTGCTGTGCTGTGGAAAGGATGGCGCCTGCTGGAGTCTCGCGAGCTGTATAATTTGCATACAGACCCCTTGCAGCAAAACAATGTGTATGATGAGCATCTGGATGTGGTAGCAAAAATGACAGATGAGCTGGATATCTGGTGGGACAGGGTGAAGGATGATGTCAACGATCATCAAAAAATCATCGTGGGCACTGATCATGAAAACCCGAGTATCCTGACAGCTTGCGATTGGTTGGACGTATTCGTTGACCAACAGCCTCAAATCAGCAGAGCTGTGCGAAAAAATAGCTATTGGTGCCTGAATGTGGCACAGGAAGGAGACTACAGCATTGAACTCCGCCGCTGGCCCAAGGAGACAAATTCTCCCATTGCCGGGTCCTGTACAATGGTGGACCGAAATGGCCAGATTGGGGGGGAAGCTTTGCCGATCAATTTAGCCAGCATCTACCTTGGCGGCATGGAACTGCGCACTATTGCAGAAAAAAAGCCCTATAGCTTTGAAGGATTAACCAAAGAAGTGGATCCTGAGGATACATCGGTTACGTTTGAGGTACACCTAAAGCCAGGGCCTATTTATTTGCATACCTTCTTTCATATTCAGAATCAGGGAATTATCGGTGCATATTATGCGTATGTGACACGGAAATAATAAGTAGACGGACAAATGTATTTGTGAGGGAAATAGTGGGCATAGGGGAGAAATTTTACCAATCAAGCCAGTATATCCCCTATTTCCCTTATATCCAAAATCAACCCTCATACTGTCTATCCACTTACTTAGTCTTTAGCTGCTGATTCCTTGAAATCAAATGCCTCTCAAAATCAATAGGATGATGGATTGAATCAAAGAGGATAGCTTTCAGCATGAAGGATGTGCTGATCTTTTGTCAAATAAATATTCTTGAAGAACAAACTCCAACAGTCCCACGAAAGAATGACTGGTCTCCCTCAATTGAGAGTGTGGAACAAATTTTTGTCTTCAAGGAAAATATTGAATACATTCAGGTATTCAGAACTACCTTGGCTTGTTAGACCAATTTGTTCAGGCAAGAATGCCAGATCTTTTGTGATTCACCTATTTAATTTCAACCCAATCACAGGCACCTGAACCTGTCTTTAGGGGGAAATAGCGGTTGTCAACTATGCCCGAATACGCTGCCAAGGTACCGGACAAGAATCATTCCTCTCTCTTGAACTCCCATTCACACAAAGCGGAAGGGGCCAAGAATTCCATTTCTTTTCAGGACAATCGACCGGAACTGATTGCTCAGAGGAAGATGCAGGAAAAGATGCATAACAGCAGGCAGGTGAAGGAAGCCATTCAATTGCAGAAGTGGGCGAATCCCTTTTCTTCACAGGTCAACCCAATCCAACAGAAAGGATATGGTGCTGACTTAGCAAACCCTCTATCATCTGAGTCAGCCAGCAATAGTCGCCCCATCCAACTGAATACGCCAGCATGGAAACGAAAAGCTCATGCAAAAAAAATAAGAGCTAAAAAAAGGAAGGCAGCTGCAATCGAAAAACAAGAAAGCCGAAAATCGTGGCTGGGGCTATTATTTGGGGGATTGCTGCTGTCAGCAGGTATGATCAATATGTACAAAAACACACAATTGGGACCTGTTTTCGGACCATCACAATCTGGTCCTCAGCCGGGTCCGGAACCTCTGGAATCCATGCCTGAACCTGCGCATAACCAGACCGCGCTAGCGATTCCCGAAAGTACGCATGCCACAGACCCTCTGCCGCCAATTACCTCTAATCCTTCCTTGTCTGTAATCCCTGCTCCGCTTGCACAAGAAGAAACTGGACATGGGATGAAAGTCGAGATCCAAGGCCCCCAGGATTTTTTGCATCCATTTCCCGTCAGTCATGCAAGACCTGTACCTGTGGTTCATTCACAACGAATATCGACCCCGCATAGAGAAGAAATCAATCGGATGGTCAATTCCTACAATACCAAAAATAAAACCCTGGCCCATCCTGAAAGATTTACCAAAAGTATTCATATTGGTCTCAAACAAGGGGCAACATTGGCGCGGGCCAATACAGAATATGGACAAAAACCCTTGTTGGGAAGGTCTCATGTGACACGGGCCTTGCAGGGGTTGGATGCGATGAACAAAAAAGATCACGATCAGTTTCGATCTCTATACCTGCATGCGGGGAATACAGGCAACTCCAAGCGATTGGATCGGGATTCCATATCGGCCCAGAGAAGTGCCTTGCTGAAAGCACTTGGAGCACGCTCAGATATATTTGCTAGCGGCAGCGAGGAAGAACGGACTGAGGCAATGAAGGACATGCAAAGCTTCGCAGCGTCTATTCGGGCCGTGCCCAGGCATGAGTTGATGCGACAACTCACCCATTATGATATCAATGAGCAGCGAAGTGAAAGTGGCTTTGATCCTACCTCGATGGAAAGAGCTGGTCGGCATCCTTCTCCCTCACCGGATCGGGATACTGTCAATGATGGAATGTTTCAGCAACTGGCGATGTCGTGTGGGGCCACCAGTCTGATGCTTGCTCGGGCTGAGGAAGATCCTGTCTATGCACTCAAATTGAGAGACGAAGTCTACTCAAAACTGGAACAAAGACGAATCCTGGAAGATGTCGGCAGTGGCTCTTCCTCACGAGAAGGAGCACAATCCTATAAATTACTTTCTGATAGCATCCCCGAAACAGATCGACACGGTCATGAGTTGCTTGCATATACCAACAGCACCCTGGATCACTTGAGCGATCCAGCTCGTGAAAGGCTCAAAGAACTTCGAGCAGAACATGATGGTTGGCCGAGTGAGGAAGTGCTGGCAGAAATCCGCAGTCATCCCATGACAAAAGGTCAACGAGGCACCAACTTCCCGGATGATAGTCAGCCCCTAACGAGTGATCTTGCCCATGCCAGCGGAACAAAATACGAGTTTGTAAAATATGATGAACCACTGCATTCTCAGGTCTATGGTCGATTGAAAGCAGAAGGAATGAACCGGAGAACTGCCTATGCTCAAGCACAACAGGAGGTAGATGCGTATGAACCTCAAATGGTGAAGCGGCTTAGTAGTGCTTTGGATAAAGGACACAGCATCCCGATTGGAATTCCTGGTCATGCGATGGCAGTGGTCGATGTTCGGAATACAAAAAAAGGACAGGAGTTTCTGATCAATGATCCCTGGACAGGCCGAACACTTTGGTTCCATCAAAAAGATCTGTTCAGTGGAAAGAAAATTGCTGAGGAATTTGGCCTGCCGGTTCAAAAAGAAAGAGCCATTCATCAATTGCTGTTGCCTGTTGAAAAAGAAGAAACTGATCCGAGTTCTCATCCATGAAGACGGGCCCAGGCAATTGATTGTAAGAAATCTTTGAGATCCCTGGCAAAAAGGAGCAATTCTGATAGCGATGGAGATGGGTGGTTTGTTTTCTTAAACGAATGTTTGCCACTATTTTTTTCGATGTAGCTACGGCAAGCAGGCCAACCATCTACTCTTGGGCGTTTGCCTGAACCAGCTGTTGAG
The DNA here is from genome assembly GCA_039029315.1 of Bacteroidota bacterium. Classification (GTDB taxonomy): domain Bacteria; phylum Bacteroidota; class Bacteroidia; order J057; family J057; genus JBCCCJ01. Next base: position 3,705 of record JBCCGK010000199.1, read on the forward strand.
CGCAATGTCAGAAAATGAATAGAATAACATGACGAATCGACCATCCTTGATTATCGTGGCACTGCCATCAATGGGCTACCGGATATCGGGGCGTTTGAGATTCAGTAGAGCAGGCTATTTGTCTTCGCCATGTCCTGCCGTAGAGCCTCTCAAAACACGAATGGATAGTCACTAATCAGCAATATTCTGTTCACTCTCTTGCAGGTATTGTGTAGCCAACGCCAAGCGGCTTTCATAGCCTTCATATTGCTTCCTTAATTCCTGGTCGATTTCTGTGGCCAGACTTTTGAGGTAGGTCAATACCTCCTGCTTGCTTTGATAGGCAAGTTGATCAAATTCGATGGATTGTGGCAGTTGCTCTCTATTTCCTTTCTTATGAATATTCGTTTGATACTTCACATCTCTTTCCTGCATTCTTAAGACTAAATATTCCCGGACAAGATCTAGCAAGAGGTGTAAACCGATTAAATTATCATTCCTCATAAATTTCTTGACACATTCGAAGAACAAAAACCAGATGTTATGGATCCTTGTTCTTTCTTTTTCCGCTTGTCCAAACCCAAATAGCTCACGATCCTCTCTTCTGTTTATTTCGAGGGGGCTTCCATACAATATCCGGTGGCGACTTTCTGCCGAAAATCTAATCCTTCTCCATGCTTTGAGTGTGCATGTTTTTACATCCACTCTTTCAATTTTTTTGTTTCTCAAGAGGACCAATCTTTGGGAAAATACTTCTTGCGTTTCGAACTCTTCCTTACAGATGAGTTGTCCAAGGCCATGTGTCGCCTTGACGATTTGATCTTTCTCAATATCCTGACCAGAGGCCAGGACGATGGTCATATCTATATCAGACCAATAATCTGTTTCTGCCCGATCTACTTGTGAGCCTAGCAAGACGATTGCTTCGACCTTGAGTTCAGTCCTGAAGAGATGAACGATTTCAGCGACGAATGGATCCATGTCATCTTATTTTATGTAACAACCTTCCTCTTATATCTGATTGGTGGATAGCTGGTTTTAGTTTATGGCAGTGTGAACACCATTATGTTCGGTTCTTGGGGCCTCCTCGCTCAAACTCATCCCATCCTAAGAATCGAGAGGGGGCGAGCGGAAGCACAATCGGTAAGATAGAGGTAGCCATTTTAAGTTCACCTCCCGCTGGAGATTCGCTAATCATCCTTGAAAAAGGCGCTTGCGCACAATATTAGCCGCCAGCTTATTCAACTGGACTTGGCATGACGCGAGAGTTATGGCTTTTCTCTCCCCACAAATCTTTCTTTTCCCAGCAGGAAATTGATGGCCCTTGTTACATTTCTTTCAATGCTTTTCTCTGTTTTTAATTGTGAAATATATCGAACAATTTCCTTTTGTTTTGACGGCGATAAGTGCTCGAACACTTGGCGAGCTTCTACATTGTCGGACAATGCCTGAACCAATTTTGGATGTGGGTCGATTGTTCGGTCGCTTGGGTCAAAGTCAATCTCGACTGCAAGGACCTCGCCAATCCGTCTGGGTGATTGATGCAGCATATTCATATTGACATACAACCGCCATTCCCCACTATATTTGAGCAAGGTTTGTTGGTAGGGCGTCCCGTTTATGCTTCCTCGAACTGGAATGGGGCCTTTCCTTTTTTGGGCTTGTTGGAAGAGTTCATCGAGGATGTCCAAAGGAACAAATACGAACGGATTCCCAACAATTATTTCCAATCTGGCATGAAAAGTATGCATACTTTTGATACTATTTGCTCACTTTAGCTTGAATTTATCGAAGTCGACTTGTCCTGGCTGATGAGATAGGCTTTTTTCAATATTCATGCTCGTCATACTCAAATATTTCTGTTTCCCATTTTTCTCTTGGTTAAGCTGTGATTTTACCCAATTCATGCTTGAGGTGAATTCCGATATTTCCCGCAACAGAATTCCCTTTCTCGATTATGTCTTGAGCGTTCAATGATTCTTTTTCCCTTTTTCATGAAATCCCTACATTTTTTGTCCACCTACTTACTAAATACAATCGTTAACCTTGTCTGTTTGTTAAGCGGTATTCCAGGGGAGAGACATGATATTTGCGTTTAAATGCAACTGAGAAATTATTGGAATGGCCATATCCCACTTCTTCTGCAATGACTGAAATAGGCAGCTTGGATTCCCTAAGAAGTTGGCAAGCTTGTTTGAGTCTGGTTTCTATCAAGAATGTGATCACTGGGCTATGAAAGAGCAATTTGAACCCGGTTTTGACTTTAAAATCATTGATGCCAAAGTGCTTGGAAAGACTTTGGATAGAGAGGGGTTCCTGGTAGTTGTTTTGAATATAGTCCCTCATAGAATATAAGGTGAAAATGTCCTCAACACTTAGCATGTCTAATTTAGGGTTGTTGATCGCTTTTCCATCGTTCAAAAAAGTCTGAAGCATGATCAACTCATTGCGGTTGGTACTGAACCAGGGCAAATGGTCTTTCCCATCTGTGATTTCAAGTTGAGAGTGAGAGATTCTTTCATGCATGTATTCGCTATGGGCACATGTGATTAAGGCATCCTGTTTCCTATGCAGAATCAGTGTCTGGGCCATGACCTTGGGAAGACTATCTCTCACATCAATGTCAATATTCATTTCGTAAAATACTTTGGCTGTATTGGGGCTGGCGCTTCTTCTCAGAAAACGAGACCACTGATGTTGTGCCGTTTCATTGTGCCTGACGCTCGGTGCCATTAAGGTCAAGCCTATATGTTTGCCCCAATTTTCAAAAATATGATGCTTGATTCTATGATGCTGTTCTTTGCTTAGTCCATAGGGATAGTCTTCAGATGTCAACCATTTTGCGAAACTTCCAATGAGGATCAGTTTTTTTACCTTCTTCGGGAAATTGGCTGCAAAATAAATGGCAAGTGGTCCCCCTTCGGATAAACCAATGAAATTCGCTGACTCTATCCCAATCGCATCCATGATGATGTGTAAGTCACTGGCGCGTTGTTCTATGTCCGGCAAGTCATGTTCATTCACGGTATCAGAAAGCCCGGTCCCCCGTTTGTCAAAAAGAACCAGCCTGCTCATGGAAGCCAAATAATATAACCAGGCTGATAATTGAGGAATATTCCAACATTCTTCAACATTGGTCACCCAACCAGGGATAAAAACAAGGTATTCTCCTTGATTTCCAAGAACCTGATAAGCCAGATTGATCTCTCCGGATTTGGCATATTTTGTTTCTGGAATAGGCATACGATTGAGTTAAGTGGTATTTATTCCCCAAAGAATCCGTTTCGCAGAGATTAGAATCCCGATAGCATATCCTCTCTTCACACCGAATCAAATACTTTTGAACAAAAAAATAAAATGATTTATCTGTTCATAGTATTTACAGTCATCCTACTAGTCATTGGGCAATTTCAGGCAAATATTTCTGCTGACGAAATTCGAAAAAAATTTACTGATGAGCGTTCACGCTTTTTTCAGTGGCAAGGGGTAGAGGTTCATTTTAAGGATGAAGGGAATGGAATACCGATCTTGTTCTTGCATGGCACCTCTTCCTCCCTTCATACATGGGACGACATAAGCGATATTCTCAAGGCAAACCATAGAATCATCAGGCTAGACTTGATCGGATCTGGCATTACCGGGCCGCATCCACAAAGAGAGTATTCTATTGACATGTATCTGACGCTTATCGAAGACTTTGCTACTTTTCTTGGTTTAGATGAATTTGTTATAGCTGGAAACTCTTCAGGGGCGATGTGGGCCTGGAATTATGCTGCTCTATATCCTAACAAGGTGTCAGGATTAATATTGATGAATTCTGCTGGATTCAACATGCAGAAAGTCCCACTTAGATTTCGCTTGGTTCAATATCGTCTTGGCAGGTGGCTGTTGAAGCATTCAACGCCGATATGGATGGTGAAAAAGGGCTTGAGCGAGGTGCTGTATTCCAAAAAACCAGATAGAAAATCTCTTGAACGCTATCAGCAGTTAATGCTTCGAGAAGGAAACCGGCAGGCGTTTGTTGATGTTATTCTCAATCGTCAAGCAGCGAACACTGCATTGCTTTCCGCTATCCAGGCCCCCACATTACTTCTTTGGGGGAGGCATGACCAATTATATCCCTTAAGTCAAGCCTATCTGTTTCAAGCGCAAATTCCCAAGGCTCGTGTAGAAGTGCTTGAACAATCGGCCCATATCCCCATGGAAGAAGAGCCATTCACATGTAGTGCACAGATTCAACTATTCATTCATACTTTACAACATTCAAGATATGCCATTCATTAAGAAACAAACCATCAAAAAAGAGACTGTTACAATTACCGAAGACAAGCGAGCAGTGAACTGCACGGTCTGGAATCATCCAAACAGTAAAAAAGTTATGATCATCGCTCCGGCTATGGGAGTAGCCAGAAGATTTTATGACACGATTGCCACACATTTCTCTCAGTTATCCTATAGCGTTATTTCCTTTGATTATTATGGAATGCTGGAATATGAGCAACATGATCAAGCCGACATAAGGTTGTGTGATTGGGGATTTAGAGATATGAACTCTGTCATTGAGTATGCCTGTCAGGAGTTCCCGGATCATACACGTCATTTTCTGGGACACAGCATCGCAGGTCAGGTCTTTCCATTGGCCGAAAACAGCAATAAAATTAGTTCAGCATGTTTGGTAGCGTCCCAAAATGTGTCAAAGAACAACTGGAGCGGATTTGCAAAACTAAAAGTGAATCTTTTTTGGTATGTCATGATCCCAATCTGTATTCAACTATTCGGGTATGTCCCTGCCGCTGGCTATGGAGGAAAACATCATCTGCATCCATCCATTGCTTCAGATTGGGCAAAATGGGGAAAAAGTACAGAAGGTATCCTGACTATCATATCCAAGGCATGGTCCAGATATAATGGTCTCAAGGTTCCAACCAAATTTCTAAGTTTTTCGGATGATGACATGCTTGCCCCATTCAAGGCAGTAGAGCACTTGTATACCTCTTATGGTTCTCGGATTAAACAGCATGAACACATTTCTCCTAAAGATGTCGGCATGACTTCTATTGGTCATTTTAAGTATTTTAAAAAAGAATGCTCATTCTTATGGGATTCGGTAGATTCATGGTTCAATAGGTATGCATAATCAGGGGCCTCTAAGGTAAGTAAGGGAACACATTTATTTGTGAGGGATATAGTGGGGATAGGGAAAGAAGGAAGAAATTTCGCCAATCAAGCCAGTATATCCCCTATTTCCTTTATACCCAAAATCAACCCTAATACTATCTATCCACTTACTTAGAGACTGTTTTGAAATTTGTGCTGAGAATTTTTATGATGTATTTTTTTCTCAAACAAGGCTCTTTTTTGTTCTCATAGTGGGGCTATGAGAACAAAAAAAGCTGTAGGATGAGGA
>JBCCGK010000200.1:0-8878 GCA_039029315.1 Bacteroidota bacterium
AAGTAGTTCTAATCCATGACCCCGATGTGCCGCGAGGGCAGTGGAGGCTTGCTCGTTGCACTGCCGTGTTATGAAGCTCGGATGGCCATGTCCGTTCGGCGGAAGTCGTCCAATCGAATGGATACAAGATCAAGAGACCAATCAATCATCTCATTCCGTTGGAGCTCCCCTTTGCTGGTCTGAATTAAGAGTCAGCATCTCAACCTCAACCGGAGGGTGATGAAGAAGCTTTCCCTGGATTTTCAGAAGACGACGTACAACGCGCTGCTGAAGCCTTGCGTCGTTTCGATGATAAAGCCTAACTGTGGATTCGACACCGCAGATACCTGTACAGTTTTGCATTGTCTGTCATAACTATGCTATGTTGTTTTCATGCTTTTCACCTTGGTGATTAGTCGTTAACTGGTTATAGTATAACTAGTTCCAATAAAGTTTGTTCTAAATCATCAGTTCATATCGTTAGCTGGTGATTATGACTAATCACAGTGTGAGCGGTCATATTCGTGTTTTTCTGTTCGAAACTTTTAGTTTTGTTCAGGATTTTTTCGGGTTCAAAAAAAAAAATTGAATTTTTGTTTTGCCGAGAAATTTCACATATCGTTGCTCGTTACCAACAGTTTGTTTGATGTAAAACATAGACGCTCGCTCATCGGGTTGGCGGGTTCTGTCTTACATGCTGTGTTGTGCAAAACCGTATAATCCTGTCCATAAGTTGGATGGTGATTTTCAGTCCATTGGTTGGATGGTCCTATTTCCCTTGACTTCCCGTATAATCCTGTCCATAGGTTGGATGGTGATTTTCCGTCCATTGGTTGGGTGGTCCTATTTCCCTTCACTTCTCCAAACACCACTGTTTGTGCTAACAACACTTGTTTCAACCGGCATATACGCCTAACTGTTGTACATTATAGATCTTGATAGTTTCGAAAAGTGATGTCACGACAAGTGATCGATCGTTCGAGTGCGAGTTTGCACATGATACGTCGTGAACCTCTGCAGATCGAAGTGGGACCTGGTCATGTGTTAAACCGAACCACTCCATTTGTGGAACCTCTTCTCATAGCTGGTCATACGTGTTATTCTCCGGAACAGATGATTTACAGCATTTGCCTGTCTCAGCATAAGCTTTTTGCTTACACCGATCATTTCTGGACGGAACGACCTCATTTGATCGAACATCCTCAGGACATTTACACTGAAGTTTACAATTTCTTGCGGTCTTTCAACATGGAGTTTGATGCTCAATGGGTTTTCGAAATTCGCCGTGCTTCTATTCGGGTAATTTTGGAGCTTATCAATCATGGCAATAACGATTTTGCTCAAGAAATGTATCGAATTCGAGGTTATCAACGAGATCCTTACTTCATTGTTGTCCAGAACACCAAAGAACGCTATTGGCAATCAGGTTTTGGTCCAAATAAGGTTCCAAATCCCGCTCGGAACATGCCTGGGTTAAATATCTGGGGTGAATTCTTGGACAATGCTTTCAACATCAAGTTTCGCGGAAAGGAGCTGTATTCCAATCATAGCCTCCCAACGTTCTACAATTACTTGTGGAAGTATTGTTTGGATAAGGATTACAAGAAGTCCGCGGTCATCATATCTGATAGCTCTGCTCGTCGTGTCAGATCCATTGAAGGAGGTTCCGTCTGGTATCAAGGAGCGATCACGTGCATGGATATGGCTGAATTGCTTTCTTCTCGGTTTGCTAACCTGGCTAACTTTCGATATATCATCATTTTTGCTGGTACGAATGACTCTCTTCTGCCTACTGATCAACAAGAACGGTCTTATGCTAAGCTGCGAAATTTGCTCATCCCTCTTAAGTACCATCCTGACGTTAATGTGATTTGGCACACTGGAATTGGGGTTCCAGGTTGGCCTTATGTCCCGGCTTACACTAGTTGGTTTCGGGGTGTCTTCTTTCATGACTTCAACTGCGCGAACTTTCATCTTTGTGATTGGTCAAGACCAAACCCGTACAACGTTTTCATTGATGATGATGGAAACCCTATTCCAAAACGTGATGGTAACGGTGAGATCCAGTATCGTGATGGTGCGGTTGTCTACAGATTTCTGGACGAGAGTGGTCGCCATGCCGACGAGGAGGGCATCAGAGCAATGTGGCGCCATATGGCGTACGGTCTATACACGGGTGAGCCCGGGGACAGAATGTTGGATCTTCGTCTAGTGAAAGTACGCACTGATCGACGTCATTATCTTGCTGGCCGGATGAGAGACACACTACGCTTGGTCTAGATCATCAGGAACACTCAGGGTTACTCTTCAGGGTTATTGTTCTCTTTTCTTGTTTGTGTATTTGTATGAATGTCAATGCGGGTTTACCTAATATAAATGTAAAAGCAGCTCATATCGGTGAGATGCACCCAAAAAGGCCGGTTATGCGTTGTGGCTGGCATGGCTCCCTAGATTTGGGTTCCGGTTCCATTGCCAAGTTTACAGTTCATGGTCAATTTTGTCCCCTCGGGAATGTCGATAACTCTCACAGTATAACAGCGATTACCAATAATGACTAACTTTGTTTTGTTTATTCTTTAGTGATTGAACTCTGGGTTTTTTCGTTCATGGTTATGTCGTTTCTGGTCAAGTTTGTTCAACAGTTCATGATATGTTATCAACAATAAATAGTTAATTAACCATTGGTTTAACCGGATCGAGCCTAAAATTGGTGTCTGCTAAGTCTGCTAAACCAAAGTCAACTAACATTGGTTTATAAACATTAAGCAAATATCGACCTGGTTCACAATCACAGTTCATGCCCTTGATCTGTCGAAGCACCCGCGTTTACATGTTTCTATCCGAATCTGATTCTTACTGCTATTGCCCACTTGGATCCCAACAGCCCCGGTAATATCAACATTTATATGCATTATCTCATAACTACAACACAAATTTGACAGTGGCGCTGCGAGAAAAGAACTGAATATCCCAAATGTCAAAAACTGGAGCTCTTCGTCGCCAATTGGGCCCATTAAAGCATCATCTCACGACTCGGATCAGTGCAGTAACAACTGTTCTGGATTTAGATGCAGAGCAGGAAACTGTTGATAGTCGTGAACATCTTGACGATCTGATCGAAGCTAAGTCCAATCTCCTTAATGCAGCTACCCGACTTCAAACCAAACATGATGAATGGGTTACACTCCTGCAAGACTTCAGTGATCCAACGGAATTGGAAACAGAACAAGGTCACTATGACAAGGTCTGTGATGAATATCTAGATCTACTTCTACAAGCTGAAATGAACTCTGTCAAATTAGATCGGCAGATCCGACGCCTTACCGGTCAACAGGTAACCACGGTCAGCCATGGTCCTGCTGAACTTCGTCACGATAGCGATCAACATCTCAACGACGATTCTGATCCTGAAGAAAGAAATGGGGAACACGAATCTGCTGATTCCCGTGACAACAACGGAGCAAACGATCAAGCCGAAGCACGTGCGGACCACGTCCCAAACCCACCTTATCGTCACTATATGACCGTCAAAGCCCCAAAAATGACTCTCCCGCGTTTTGGTGGCGATTACATGGCCTGGAAGCAATTCTGGGGCATCTTCAAAGCCAATATTCATGACAAGCCTGAATTCACCAACATTGAACGTTTCACCTATCTGCTCGGTCAGTTGGATGGAATAGCCAAAGACACCATATCTGGTTTGCTCATTACCGAAGATAACTATTCTGCTGCTGTTTCATTGCTCGATGATCGATTCAATCGAGCCGACGAGCGCATCATCAGCATGCTCTACAGTCAATTCAAGCAAGTTCCGAACAGTGGAAATGCCACAAAAGATCGACAGAAAACTCTCGACGACTGTGAAAAATTCTTCCGCCAACTTGAAACAGCTGGCGAGGACCTCGATTCCAACCGCTCTTTGACCATCGATTTGCTCAGTAAGTTCCCTGCTGCCATGGTTCGGGATCTGCAACGATACTATCAGGTCAGCATCAACTCCAAACTCAGCGAGGTCCGTCAGGGATTGAAAAAGTCGATCCTTGAATGGGAAACCACGGCCGGTATCATTGACGATCTTCAAACAATGAAAACCGGTTCGGGTAAAGGCGACAAATCAGGAAGAGACCATTCAGGATCAAAATCTGGTGGTGATCAAAAAGGACAAAAGGATAACGGTTCCAAAAAATTCGATCCCGCTCGGTATTTCATCAATTCGTCATTAGCCACTATGGGTGGAAGCAATGGCCAGACACCTTCGCGAAGTCAGTGGCCCACGAATCTTCGTCCATGCTATTTCTGTGGCGAAAATCATCAGAACAGCAAGTGCGAGAAGTACCCAAGTGCTTCGAGTCGTATTATTCAATTGCAGTCAAACCGCCGATGCTTCCGATGCATGAAAAAGGGTCATGGATATCGGAACTGCCCTACTCACATCAACTGCATTCACTGCAATACCGAAAATGAACACACATCGGTCCTCTGTCCAGTCAAATTTCCAGAAGTGAAAGCAGAGGACAGCACTTTCACAACAACAACAGATGATATAAATCGCGCCGAAGACACTGGCAAGCCAGAAGGTCAAACCACGTCCACATCCGGTGGCCGTGACTTGGGCTTCACCATTCTCAACAATGAAAATAAGCCAACTCTCTTCCAAACTGCCAAGGTTCTAGCCGAAAATCCCAAGACCAAAAGTCAAATGCGCCTGCGGATCGCGCTCGATACAATGAGTAGTCGATCTTATATTACTGATGCAGCTGCCAAGAAACTTGAACTTTTTGGCCCATGCGATGACAAGCTTTATGTTTCAGTGTTTGGCTCCCAGAAGACGTATGAATTTCCCACCAGACAGGTTCAATTCGATGTCTATTTTCGCGATGGTGAAAGGCATACCATGGCCGCGAATACCACTCGTGTCATATGCAATTCGGGTGCCATACCCGAAAACTGGTCAAAAACCGAAGCGAAAGTGCTCAAAGAATTCAAATACTCGCTGGCCGACGATCCCTTTGATCCTCATGGACAAATCGACGTCCTGGTAGGCGCCGATCTTGTCTGGGATTTCATCGACGGTGGCAGGCTCCCCACGTCAGCACCGAATCTTTTTCTCATCCCGTCAAAATTCGGTCTCATGCTTTCCGGAAAAACGGATCTTCCATCAAATCGGATCTCCGGAGCAACGTTTCTTTGCATCACGGAGTCTCCTTGTGCATTTCCATCCGAAACTGGCCTCGTCACAGTCAGTGAACCAAAAATCGGACATGGTGGTCCAGACATCAATGAATTCTGGAATCTGGAACGAATCGGTGTTAGTGACGATCCGATAGAGAACGATGACGATCTTGCCCTGGAAAATTTTCAAAGAACCGTTGAATTCAAGGAAGATCGATACGAAGTCACATTTCCCTGGATCGAGGAAAAGCGTGCTTTGTTACCTGACAACTACGACCTTGCGTACGATCGGTTCAAGGGACTTGCGAAGCGATTACGTGCCAATCCAGATGCTTTAAAAGCATATCAAGACATCATTCAACTGCAGAAAGAACGTCAAATCATTGAAGTTGTGCCTCAAGAACAAATTCTGAAGTCGGAAAATACGGTACATTATTTGCCGCACCATTTTGTCGTCAAACCGAGCAGTAGTACCACGAAAGTTCGCATTGTGTATGATGCAGCTGCTAAGCAATCCCGGAATTCTCCATCGCTGAACCAGTGTCTCATGCGTGGTCCCGTCATTCTGCCGGACCTCTGTGTCCTGCTGATGAAAATCCGAGCCAAACCGATATGCGTCATATCGGATATCGAAAAGGCGTTCTTGCAAGTTGGTCTTCAAGAAAAGGAACGTGATGTGACACGCTTTCTGTGGTTTCAAGACGACACTAACCCGACACTCAAAGATAATCTGCAAATCCTGCGCTTTCGCCGAGTTGCTTTCGGGATTATTTGTAGCCCGTTTCTACTCGCTGCGACCATTGATCATCACTTGGTGCAAGAAAACACGCCATTTGCCGATTCGTTGCGTAACGATATTTACGTCGATAACGTTATATCCACGCTTGAATCTGACGAGAACATCCGTGAACACTACAACGACTTGAAGAATGTGTTTTTACGCGCCGGTATGAACATTCAAGAATTCTGTTCAAATTCACCGAAACTCATGAACATGCTTCCCCCGGAAGATAAAATTCGTCAACCTGACGCCAAGGTGTTGGGCTTGAAATGGGACAGCCAAGGAGACGACACCCTACGGCTTGTTTCATCACCCAAGCTTGATTCGTCTATGCCAACTGTTACAAAACGGATAATCCTTCAAGTTATCGGTTCAATCTTTGACCCGTTGGGCCTTTTCCAGCCTACGATCTTGAACGCCAAGTTTTTACTACGGCGGCTCTGGACTGAAAGCCTTCAATGGGATGATGCCGTCCCTGAAGTATTGCATGATGAATGGAAGACGGTCCGTCAAGATCTGTTGAACGTTTTCTCGTTCCGGATCCCAAGGTTCATCGGTCCATTGTATGACGGTCAGTCAACGCTGGCTGTCTTTTGTGACGCGTCATCTAAAGCCTATGCTGTTTCGGTTTACCTCCGATCTCGGGTGTCGGACAGAGAATGGCGGTCCAATCTCCTTTTTTCCAAATCTCGACTGGCCCCTTGTGTTCGCGGTAAAGATGCAAAACGCCGTGACATCACTTTACCCCGCTTGGAGTTGCTGGGTGTTTTCATTGGTTCCAAAGCCGGTGAATTCTGTCGAAAAGCTTTCCCCAACATATACATCGATTTCTTCACGGATTCCGAATGCGTGATGTATTGGATTCAAAGTCGAAGTATGCTGAAGCGATTTGTAGACCGACGTGTGACAAAAATTCGCAAAGTTCGAAACTGTCAGTTTCATTATGTCCCCACTGACGAGAATCCAGCTGACATGTCGACTCGTGGCATGACTTCTGAAAACCTTTTTCAGTCGAAACTGTGGTGGCATGGTCCGTCATGGTTGACCGATGAGAAGGCAACGTGGCCTACCCGAAATGTCCCTTCCGTCACTGATGTCAAAATTCAGGAAATTCAAAATGAAGTCAAGCCAAGTTACCTTTCGCAGACACTGGCGGCTATTCAAGAGGTGCCGGAACCGGAAAGGCTTCTTGGTATCGAGTGTCAATCCTTTTCAAGCTTGTCAAAGCTGGTTCGCATCACTGCTTATTGCTTGAAATTCTTATCCTTGACAATTTGGCGAAAACTCAGCGATCAAATAAGATCTCGTCATGACGATTTGAACCACATCTTTGGAAAATTTACGGCGGGTGATCAAATCTCCCTCGATGAATTTGAGACAGCCCGTCACCTGTGGATACAATCAGTTCAACGGGCTGGATTTCCTGACATCCTTCTTGTTCTGCAGGACAAACTGAACAAGCGAATCCCAATGATCACTCAACTGGGCTTACAGCTAAATTCAATCGGTTTAATCGTCTGCAAAGGACGGTATCAGGCTGCTGATCTGCCGGAAGCAGCTCGATCTCCAATCCTGCTGCCTCGGGATCACTGTTTCTCAAATTTGGTAATCGCCAATGCCCATCGAAAAGTCATGCACTCTGGCGTCTCACATACGCTGAGTGAAGTGAGGTCTGAATTCTGGATACCACATGGAAGAGCCATTGTAAAGAAAGTGATTTATCAATGCTTGCTCTGTAGACGCTATAAGACCGGAAAACCATTCAAGCTCCCCCCCATGCCTCCTTTACCTCATGAAAGGACCTCACAAGCGATCCCTTTCCAGTATTCAGGGTTGGATTATTTCGGTCCAATCACGATACGCGTGAATCAAGAGAAAGTAAAAATGTGGGTCTGTCTCTTCACCTGTATGGTTGTCCGTGCAGTTCATCTTGAATTCGTTACCGACTGCTCTTCGGGAGAATTCCTCCACGCTCTAATCCGCTTCGTCAGTAGAAGAGGAGTTCCCGAACTGATCATTTCTGATAATGCGGCTCAATTCCGATTGGTCAAAATCCTTGGTGATGCCGCGTGGCCCAGGGTACCTCAGGACGCTCAAATCAATTCATATCTGTCTAGCAACAAAATTCGATGGAAATTCATCACCGAGCTTGCCCCATGGCAAGGTGGCTTCTATGAAAGGCTGGTTGGTGTGGTGAAATCGACATTGCGCACATCCATCGGTCGACGTCTGCTCACATGGACAGACTTGATTACGTTGCTCTGTGAAGCTGAAGCCGTTGTCAATAATCGACCCATCACTTACATCAATGACGACCCAAGCTCACGACTTCGCGTCCTGCGTCCGATTGATTTCCTGTCTCCACGTATCGAATCAACCCTCAACTTGCTTTCCGGAGGTGAAGTCTCAAATGCCACCTTTGGAGAAGCCGGAAAACGGCTTTTGTCCATTTGGAAATCGAGATGCGTCGCAATTGAACGACTCTGGAAATATTGGTACGAGGAATATCTGCTCAGCCTGAGAGAACGGCAAGTCTCTCTTCATCGCTCGAGAAAAGGGGAAATCTCCGAAATCCCCACAGTCAATCAAGTAGTTCTAATCCATGACCCCGATGTGCCGCGAGGGCAGTGGAGGCTGGCTCGTTGCACTGCCGTGTTCCGAAGCTCGGATGGCCATGTCCGTTCGGCGGAAGTCGTCCAATCGAATGGATACAAGATCAAGAGACCAATCAATCATCTCATTCCGTTGGAGCTCCCCTTTGCTGGTCTGAATCAAGATTCAGCATCTCAACCTCAACCGGAGGGTGATGAAGAAGCTTTCTCTGGATTTTCAGAAGACGACGTACAACGCGCTGCTGAAGCCTTGCGTCGTTTCGATGATAAAGCCTAACTGTGGATTCGACACCGCAGATACCTGTACAGTTTTGCATTGTCTGTCATAACTATG
>JBCCGK010000201.1:0-8777 GCA_039029315.1 Bacteroidota bacterium
ACCGCCAATCGGATGGTCCGGTGCGCTGCCGAATTTTGGGGGCCAGCTCGCCTAAACTGGTAAAAGTGTACGGTAAAGAAATTTGAATTCCCATTTTGGACAAAGTCAAACTAAGGGAAGGGAAATATACGGTTTTTCTCCTAAGTTCTCTCATCCCTATCGGGTGTACTACAATTTTCACAATCCAGGGATTTCACTTATTTCATTGGCCTATATTGTCAGAATGCAACCATGTTTCCATCCTGATCGAGAAGATCAAAGGATTCCACCTCTCCCATACCCAAGAATTTGAATCGCAAGCCGACCAATCTCCCCATGCTCTCCTGATATGTGGCCTTGTATACTTCTTTGCCAGAGAATTTGACTGTAACTTCCTTCTCTACAGTTAGGATCTCAATATCCGTGAAGTCTTGCAAGTCTGTACTAAATGCGGAGAGATCATGTTCTTTGCCATTCAGATAGAAGTCATTTAGCATCAAATTATTGTCTGAGCTACATCCGATCCTGGACATAGGGATGATCATGGCTCCATCGGTTCCAAGGACATATATTCGGCTGGTCTGGCAGACTGCCCATTTTTCCTGATAGGTATTTCTGATGGTTGCGCGCAGGTGAAAATCATCGCCAGAGACATTGCCCAAATCACTGACAAAATGATAGATCATAATTAAGGGATCTTCCGATTCTGTGATTTCCTCTACCAGATCTTTTGGGTAGGTCAGGTTCTTTTCTGCATTGCTTTGGGGAGAAAAGTACTTAGGAACTGGCCTATATTCCACAGTCCCCAACCAAGCATTGCTTTTCAAAAACAGATCATGCTCCCGAACGCTATGCCCATTTACCAGTAATTTTGCCCGAAAATATCCTGGAAAGAAGTAAATCCCCGTGGCTTGTTGCTGCTCTGGATGCACAACAATGGTTTTGTTTGTGTCCCAATATTGCTGAATCAACACCTCATCCGTTTGAAGGTCGGGAAGATCAAAATCAAACACCACAGAGTTGGGATAGGTATTGGTCAGCACTCGGCTGGAAAAGGTGAATGCTTCCTCATCGATTGGGATGGGGGATTGATGGTTAGAGATCAACAGGCTTGTCGCTGACAGCAGGACGATTCCCAGCAACACATATACAGGTATTTTATGCAGGGATTGAATCCACCGGTACAAGCCAGGAGGATTGGAGACTTTGAATTCCCGCCAGTTTTCATATCCCAACAATTGGCATAGTGCATTCAAGGTAGTAATACTGGGAGAGCCCTGATGATTTACAACCCCAAAAAATCGCTTGAGGGTCGCAGGACTCAGCATAACTTGTGATGCTTCATAGATTTTTTCTGAAAGTTCCTTGAACATCGCACTATGCCAATGTTCCACTGATCCCCAGTTGAGAAATTTTTCCAATTCTCTGCGCAATCTTCTCAGATCTTCCTGATGTTTTTGTGAATCACTCATTGAACCATGTATGTACCAAAAATGAGGAGAAATCCTGCTTTGAACAATCCTGAACCAACTTGAATCAAGATGAACCAAGTTAGAAAGGCTTGTCCATAGATGTTCTGTGCAAAAATGCTAAGTATGCAGCATGAAAAAACAGACAATCCTATTCACTGCTTCGCTTGTTGCAAGCTTGACTTTGCTTGCCCAACAGGCGATTCCCTTAGACACTGCCCATTGGGACATTCGTGCCACTTCTTATCTCTTTGAGCCCATGCTCGGATCAGAGGCCATCTATCTTCAGGGAGGGTCTATCACCTATAAGGGAGAAGATTTTATGAATGGTACCATCGAGTTTGATATATTGTTGAAGGAAGAACAAGCCTTCCCTGGTCTCTATTTTCGCATTCAGGACAATGGTGATGCCGAGCATTTCTATATTCGACCACATTTGTCCGGGAAACCCGATGCCAATCAAGCTGCTCCTGTTACGCAGGGGGTAACGCCCTGGCAACTCTGCTTT
This sequence comes from Bacteroidota bacterium, assembly GCA_039029315.1. GTDB lineage: Bacteria > Bacteroidota > Bacteroidia > J057 > J057 > JBCCCJ01. The sequence goes on from JBCCGK010000201.1 coordinate 1,957, forward strand.
GGCCCCAAGTATTCTTTCCCCTACACCTATCAATACGACTTTTGGACACATGTCAAAATCCTGGTCCACGGATCTCGCGCCCAGGTATTTCTTGATCACTCCAACAAAGCCCAACTCTCCTGGAATCTCTTTCATCCTCTGTCAAGAGGGAAGGTCTCCATCCGGGGCGGCAATAGGTCTGGCATGCATCTAGCCAATATTGTCATCAATCACGACATCCCCGATATCGAAGATTTTCAGCCCATAGAGCGAGCTCCGATGGAAGGTCTTGTCCAGGAATGGGAACTATCCGATAAATTTGAGGAAGCAGCATTGGATGATCCCTCCATGATTCAAAGCATCATCAAACAGCGAAAATGGAAGAACCGCGTCCAGGTCGAGGAAGGGACAGCTGCCAATATCTCCAGAAAAGTACAGCTCAGAGATTCGAATCCTGGCAACACGGTCTTTGCACGAATTACGATTCACGCTGAGAGCGAACAAATCAAACTATTTCACTTCGGATATAGCGACAGGGTCGTGGCAATCCTGAATGATTTTCCAATCTACCGTGGCACGAATGATTACCGATCCAGAGATTATCGATATTTGGGAACCATTGGCTTATTTGACAGTATCTATTTGCCACTCAAAAAAGGCAAAAACACTCTCCTGATGGCTGTTTCAGAGGATTTTGGTGGGTGGTTGATTACTGGCAGGTTCGAGGATTCGAGCGGTATTGAGATTCGAGAGAGGAAGTAGTCCTTCTCACTTGTAGCCTGAGTCAATCATTGGATCAGAATAAACATGAGTCATCCCAAAGGTAGATAACACATGCTAAGGGCGTCAGTCGGGGATTTTTGTAACTGACAGGAGCAAAATCAAGCCGGAATCTCCCTCTCCTGCCAGATCAAGGCTTTCCTATAAAAAGAGAATTAGTTGAAAAACGTGCGTTGGCTCCGAAAATCAGCGGGGAGGAGGGCTTGAAGCGAGGGCCTTGGTTGGGATTTTCATGACTTTTGGGTACTTTTTGTCAAGAAAAAGTACCATATCAAACAAAAATATATTTTATAGGAAAACCCTGCCTGCCAGATTGTTATTGTTAGCGATATTAAGCATATTCATTCAAGGCTTGAGATCCCGGATCGATGTGGCTTTGCCCTTGGGTATATTTCTTATTCATCTATTCAATCCTTTTCATCTCACCTGAAATAATCATATCAATCTGTTCATATTTTGCCAGGAACTTGAAACTATCCTTCTCAGAGTATCGCTGTGCAACAATTTCGATGCTTTCAGCCAAGATCATGGCTTTCATGGTATCCAGGATTGTCGAAATCAATCGATCCTTGTACTCCTGGTCCATTTTCGCTGCCAAACTACCCTTTGGCGGGAGTCCTTTGGAGGAAAAGTCATGGATCAGATCAGGAATTCCCTGTAGGTGTAATAACTCAGATATGCTTGCCTGATAGGAGCTTTGGGGAAAGGCGAGTGTTACAAAGAGGAACAAGTTTGCCAATGAAGTAATTCGTTTCATGGCAACCAAGGAATCAATTGAAGGAAGTTTATTCAAAAAAAATGCGCTGTATGGATGGGGAAATATACGGTTTTTCTCCTAAGCCCTCTCCTCTCTAGTCATGCTCCCTGGACATATCCTAGCGCATCAATCTTTTGCTTCCTCCCATCCAGGGAACATCAACTTGAACAGGATCGGGCTACAGGAGAAAGAAAGAATCGCGAGAAAGAGGATGAACTGATGTTTATTCATGATTCAGAGAATCTGTTGTTCAATTCGAGGAGTCAAAGATCGGAGTCATTGAAAGGAGTGTATTGGACAAATGTTCCAAGGGAGCGGACAGATGTCTCACCTTGAACATCCCAGAATTGGTTTTGGAAAAAATATTACTGATTCTTCGAAGCTGGAATGGACAAGACAAACTCGGTGAACTCTCCTTCCTTGCTGTCCAGCTCAATGGTTCCCTGCAAGCCCTTGGTGATGATGTCATAACTGATGGACAAGCCCAGACCCGTATTGCCTTTGCCGGTGGGCTTGGTGGTGAAGAAGGGCTGGAAGATTTTGGAGCGAATCTCTTCTGGAATGCCTGTGCCATTGTCGCGAACACTGATGCGAATCTGATCATCGACCTGACTTGTCCGAACCTGAATGGTCGGCACAAATTTGCCTTCCACAGACTCTTTCTTCTGTACCAGAGCATAGCAGGCATTGCTGACAAGGTTGATCATCACTCTCTCCAATTTTTGCGGTTGCAATAGCAAAGGAGGCAGATCTTTTGCCAGATCCTTATCGATAGCAATGGCTAGTGGATTCTCCGCAGACTTGAATCCATGGAGGGCAAGTGTCATTTGTTCTTTCACCAGTTGATTGATATTGACCTGGCTTTTTTTACCAAGATTGTCATTGGCGTGTTTCATCATTCCATTGACAATCTGATCTGCACGATCTCCATTCTGGATGATGATCTGATGATTTCTGCGGATCCCTCCCAGGGTCTCTTCCAGGTCTTTCAGCTCTTCCGGGTCTTTGCTCTCCTGATAGGATTTCCAGTCTTCTTCAAACTCTGTCAGGAGTTCTTCGGCTCCTTCTGCAAAGTTCTTCACAAAGTTGAGGGGATTTTTGATCTCGTGCGCAATCCCCACTGTCAACTGGCCAAGAGAGGCCATTTTTTCCTTCAGGATCAGCTGATTCTGAGTCATCTTCAGAGCGTCGAGGGCTTCCCGAATTTCAACAGTCCGCTCTTCTACTGTTTGTTCCAGTTCTTGATTTCTACTGGTCAGTTGTCTCACTCGCCACTGACTATAGAGTCTGACGATGATTCCGACACATCCTATCAATAGAATTGAATACAGAAGATATGCCCACCAGCTTCGATACCAGGGAGGAAGAATTTCAAATGCGAAAGGGATGGATTCACTGATGTTATGAGCAACATTTCTGCCTCGAATACGAAAAGAATACATTCCCTCTGACAAGTTGGTATACACTGAATAGGTCTCATAACTCCAGTCAGACCAGCCCTTGTCGTTGCCTTCAAGGAAAATTTGATAGCTATTTTCGTCTTCACTTTGAAAAACGACAGCTGCATAGTCAAATCGTAAAGAATTGGCTTCAAATCTGATTTTCAGAGGGAATTGTGGCTGTGTATTGCCATGATATATCACCGAATCCGAGGTAGTCGTGATTTCTCGTACATAGACGGGGAATTGGGTTGTCAAAGATTTCTCTTTGGACATATCATAGCGAATCAGCCCATTTGAGCCTCCCATCCAGAGGATATCCGGCTGATCAGGATCTGGATATAATAAGGCAAGGGGTGCCATAATTGGAACTGGCAAGCGATTCATTTCCCGCAATTCATAGGAATATCCTCCTTTTTCATCAGGGATCAGAGAAGCGGCCAGGTTCCGACCTTGCTCATTTTTCAGGTTATCATTGAGGGCTGTGATTCTTCCATTCAGGCTTTCTTCCATTCTCCATACTAGCATATTGGTATCCGCCATTTGTTCCCCAAATGCGGTTTCAGGAACGAATCCCTGCCTCTCAGGATCAAATCGTTTCAAGCCTTTGGTTGTGAGTATGACTGGGCGCTCGGCCAGAAAGATAACATTGGCAAAGCCCTTTGGGATTCCCTGTTGCTCTGTATACTGGGTGATATCAGCAGCAATTTGGGTATCAGCTTGACCCAGGCCCAATCCTTCTCTGACCTCCTGGGAGAGGATCACTCGGAAGATGCCATTGACATCAGTGCCCAACCAAAGTGTTCCTGGCTCTGTTTCGATGATAGAGCGGACCAATCCTGAGACTCCATTGACGGTTCCAACCCATTTCCAACGACCCAATTGTTTTTTCATAACTGCCAAGCCCTCTGCAAAACCCGCATACAGGATCGTAGAATCAGAGGGGGAGCGGGATAACCAGTAGGCATGATTGATCCCTTCCACGATGCTCCTGGCTTGTCCATCTTTTATTTGGTATATCTTATTCGCTCCTCCTACCAATAGCTGATCCCCGTCAGAACAAAAGGACCAGGCAGTAGGCAGTCCCATGATTTGTTGAAAGGCGGGACCGTGGGAAATTTGTTCAGACAAGATCATCCGATATGCACCTAAAGAGGTCCCAACATATAGTTCTCCTTTATGTCGGATAATTCCATACACTGATCCTTCCAGTTTTTCTTCTTCTCCCAAAAATGAAAATGGAGTGAAGGACTCCATTTTGCTGAGGCCAAAATTGGATGCCAACCACAAATCTTGATTCCGATCTACAAATCCTTCAAAGATATCGATGTTTTCCAGGCCACTTTCATCATCAATCAGTTCCAGTAATTCTCCCTGTTGATTGATGATAATGCCTCCTGTCGGCTCTAGAATCAGGAAGTATTTTCCGTCTCCCAAATAATTACATTCTGCGATAGGAAATTGATCAAGAAAAGCTATCACCTCTTTGTCCAGTGGAAAGGGGTGAAAATTTTCCCCATCAAAAATGAGTTTTTCTCCCCCTCTTAAGAGTGTAATATGGATTTCCTGACTATCAATTGGATAGGGCATAAAACCAGGGAATTTATCCCGATGCTCAATCCCTCCACCAAATCGAATCAGACTATCTCCCGATACCTTACCCCAATCAAGTCCTTGTCGCCACATATACATATCCTCCCCGACCAACTGGCTGACAATCAAGCCTGGCGATGTCCATACTTTTGTCAGACTGAGGGTAGCAATATCTACTTGAAAAATGTGATCAGAGGTCCGAAAATAAACCGAACCCTTAGAAACATCGACTCCCCGAACATTGGAAAAATTCTGAAGGCTATCTGGCAGGATCGATACAAGGGAATGAAAGGTCAATGCACCAGATGAGTCAGGAGACAGATGCCCCATCTCTCCCGATCCTCCTACATACAGTCGGTTTTGCGCATCAAGGGCCAAACAATATATCATCCCGTAATTGGACATTGGAATTGATCGCCATGTTTCGCCATCATACTCCAATACCCCTCCTCCATTGGCCACATAGATCAAGCCCCTCTGATCCTGGATAATGTCTCTATTTTGGGGTCGGGTATAGTACACATCAGGCCCATAATTCTGGACGAAGCGGCGCCCGATTTCTTGACGAGACAAAGCTGTCACTTCCTGTGCCGTTATTTTCAGAGGACACAAGCAAAGAAGGAAAAAGATAGGGGTTCCAATGACTGCTTTGATTTTCGCAGAGATCATAATGCGAAAATACAAGAGAAATGGGAATCATGCAGTGCTGATTCAGAATGGAGTCATTTATTCAAGGATTTTGTTTACAAACATCCAGATTGTTGGTTGCGATATTTCCAATACTTGCTGTGGGAGCATCAAGGCCAGAGATATCCAAGACCGCGACACCACTATCCCATTCGCTACTTACATACGCATATTTCCTAGATACGTGAGCTTGGTTGGATCGGAATTCCTGCAGTATGCTGAAAGTTTCCTCCCGTCAGGCTCAACTTTTCTGTGGGGGTCTCTGTTCCAATTCCTACATTCCCCTGATCAGAATAGATCGTATCTCCCTTGACCTTCCAGGGATTCTCGCCTGTCAGGCGGTTCCATCAAACACATTCACAAGCGATTCATCTGTATTGTAGATCTGAAAACCAACTGAGGGCTGATTGATGGCATCTCGCTCACTGCTTGTCATCCGAGGAATCAACAGTCCCTTGTCTGTATTTTGGAAATCAAGAATAGCGGATGGATCTAGAATGGCATGGGTCTCTTTGATGGAGATCTGGGCTTGTAGGATACCCGAAAAAGCGAGGGTCAGGACAAACAGGAGAGAAAAATGGCACTGAATTCTGTTCATGACTCTATGATTGTTTCTTTGAGCCAAAGATGCCCGGCAGATGGATCGGAAATGTGAGGATTCCAGAGGATTGAGTCAAAGTGAAACCATCCCCCATACAAATGTATGGAGGATGAAGAAAATCATCCTATGAGTCAGGAAAAGTAATCATTGGGGGATGTCTTTAGTTGAGGAGTTGTGCCTCCAATGCTTGAAGACGGGCTTCGAAAACAGCATTCTTTTGCATGAGTTGATCATTGATTCCTTCTAAGGTTTCAATGCGTGCCTGTTGTGCCTGTGTGGCACTGACATTGAGAATTGAAATGGCCTCATAATCGACGGTATGAAAATCTTTGACTTCCCTGCCATAGACAAACACGCTAGAGGTGTGACCGGAAACAGTAGATGGGAATCCAACTTTGAAGCGAGAAGGCTCTGTTTCAAGTACTTCATATATCTCATTGGTGGTCTCTGTAATTAGTTTGATACGCTCTCCAGCTTGAAGGTCTGTTGACAGGATAATCCAACCATCGTGGACTTCAGCGCGCTGATAGATATCTGGAATTACTTCCGTCAAATTGTTCGTTACAGCCTGTGGATAGACATCAGCTACTTGTTGTGCAATTACTTTTTTGATTGGCCGATTGCCTTTGGCAAGGCTGTCTCTCATTTTATAATCTGTAACTTCAATCTTCATTAAGGTTTTGAGATCCGTTTGGTCGTTGGAGATTCCTTTGATCTCTTTGATGCGCGCATCAGAGTGGGCGATAAAAGCGCCCCCTGCGATATAACCATCTGCATAGATGGAGAAATTGCCTGCAAAATTAGTATTACTATTATATCCTCCTGAACCATAAAACCGAGATTGTCCAGAAACAGTATAGGAGGAACCTGACCCAGCAATTTCCACTTTGGCTTTGGTAGGAGTATTGGTCCCAATGCCTACATTTCCGCCATCCCCGCTGAGGATCGTACTTCCTCCTTCGCCCTGGATATATAGAATAGAAGG
>JBCCGK010000202.1:0-7869 GCA_039029315.1 Bacteroidota bacterium
ATTCTAAAAACAAAGGAAAATAAAAAGTGTACAGTTGTGAATAAATTTTCAATGAGAATTAATCAACATCACCCAAAAACAGCGAAGTGCATTAATTCAAAAAGACGGTTTCCAGAGCATATGGGAGGATTTTTCTCCTATTAAAAATGGACAAAGTCAAACTAAGAAGAATATTTTCCAGGGAATAAGAAGCCGTCTCATTCCTCTCATTTATTGCTCAGAACGCCCCTCGTTTGTATACTTTCTGAAATATTCTTCCCATGAGATGTGAGGTCTTCCAGCAGCTTGCTGAAAGGAAGAATTGACCTGAGAATCCCCATTGCGAATGCTGGCATAGATGGCTGCAATGATCCCTCCCATGAACTCCCCCCAGGCTTCGATTCGATCTGCCTGATAGGCCTCCACCGACATGGATTCATAGACAAGTTGTGTCCCAAAAGCCTGATTGATGTGATCTACCAATTCCTGTTGTGTCAGCGGCTCGCCTGCCAAATAGTAGGTCTGGCCGTGATGCTTATCCTCCAACAACATCCTGCTGTAGGCATAGGCCAATTCGTCTCGTGTGGTATAGGAACATTTTCCCTCTCCTGCACAATTCCAGATTTTTCCTGCCTGCCGGTAGGTCTCCAGAGATTCCAGATCGGCTTCGATATACAAGCCGTTACGTCCGATCACCCATTCCAACCCACTGTTCCGAATATCTGCCTCCGTCTGCATATTGCTGTCAACGACCGGACCAAATTTTCCGGCGATGCTTGTATAAACGAGTTTGCCAACCCCTGATTTTTTCGCTGCTTCAATGATATTCCGATGCATAGGAATTCGATCCATTGGATTGCCATTGGCTGAGATCATCAATACAGCATCTATGCCTTGCAGCGCCTGTTCGAATTCTGCCTGCGATTGATAATCCCCTTTTCTCACCTCTACTCCCAGATGATTGGCTTTTTCAGGAGTCCGTGCGATCGCGACAATCTGGTCAGCAGGAATTTGCCTTTTCAAGGCATGGACGATGGCACTTCCAAGTTGACCGCTGGCAGCTGTGATGGCAATGTTCATGGGGAATAAAGCTTATTTGTCCTGTAGCCAAATACGCCATATTACCGGACATAGCCAATTCTTCCTTGGTCAATTCCAGGAATCCTGTTGCTCAAACATTTCAAACGCAATGGGGAAGAATCACAATTGCTTCAGCTTCCAGTTTTACTTGATCAATATCTTGCGGATTTTCGTCTGGCTCTCATCTGACATTCTGACAAAATACACCCCTCCCGGAATCCCATTCAGATCCATCTCAATTCTCTCTTCATTTCCCATCATCTGGTGAGAGAATTCCCGCAACAATTTCCCATCTGCAGTGCTCAATTGTATCTGGATGAGTTGTGGTTGCAGCATCTTGGCCTCAATGAACAATTGGCGCTCAGTCCCCAAGGGATTGGGGAAGATTCTATATTCCTGCCAATCAACAAAAACCTCTTTCACTTCTGAATACACATAGCTACCATCCAGATCCACCATTTTCAGTCGATAGTATGAACTCCCTCGATGTGGATCAAGATCCATGGTTTGGTAATTGCGAACTGTTTCGCTCTTTCCGGCAGCCATGACCGCTTCTATCTTTTCATAGGTTTCGCCATCTATCGCGCGTTCTACCTGGAAGAAATCACTGTTGTATTCAGAGGCCGTTGACCAATCCAGCATAACTCGCTGGTCTTCAGCTCTGGCTTCAAACGTCAGCAACTCAACCGGGAATGAACTGGCAGAAGCAGGATACAAAAAGTGAGAAGGGACGATTTCTGTCGGGAGACTATTACTTGCCCATTCCAATCGTGCCGAAGCATATACACCATTCTCATAATATTCTATTCGAATAGGCACACGCTGCCATGCAGTCATGGCGATACTTCCTGTGCGACCAGTAGCCCCCTGGTCCTCCCAATGATCTATGATCAGTTGATTGTTCACATATAGTTTCACTCCATCATCTGTCGTTGCAGTAAAGGTCATGGTCTCGGAGACTGGTGATTCTATTTCTCCTTCCCAGACCACAGAATAGGTATTGAATTCCATTCCAGGGTCAGGAGACCCACTTCCCCAATAGAAATCAATGTTATCATCCGTTCTGATCAGTGCAATATTGGTCAGGTCTTCCTGATTGAAATAGGTGCCCAACAAGCCATTCCCATCACCACTTCCAACCGGAGCCACACAGATGGTTCGCTCCACCTCTGGTGCCGTGGAGTAACTGACATTTCCGGTTTGGGCAGCCCGAATGGTAACAAATCCACTCCCTGTAATGGTAACGGTATTCCCGCTGATGTTTGCAGGACCTGATAAAATGCTATAGGTAATGGGAAGACCTGAACTTGCCGTAGCCGCTAGCTGGAACGGAGGATCATTGCTATGTTTGTTCGGAGGCTGGGGGAAATCTATCCGCTGATGGGTGATGGTCGTAATCCGTTGGACAGAAAAGTTCCAACTGAATCCATCACAGGAATCATGATTGTCTCCTGGTCCAGCTGCGACATAAATCACATCTCCAACTGAAAGTGCTCCCAATGCTCCATCAAAAGTGGTACTTCCACCATTCGGAAAACTGGTGTCAATGATCAAGGAATTGTTGACATAGACTTTCAATTCTGCTCCATCTCCACACCCACTATTGGCATCTACAAAACTACTATTGGTAATGGAATAGTTCCCTGCTTCTGAGACTGTGTAAGCGGCAATGACATATCTGTTGTGTGTTTGCCCTTGTCCTGCACTGGGCCCTGTATGCCCTCCAGTACTTGTGAGATTACCCCAGGCCAGATTGCCGGGATCAGGCATCCCATTATTGATCCCGTCAGAATCGTAATAGGTTCCATTCCAGGCCATGGCTGAGTAGTTCGAGGCATTCCCAATGGCTCCTCCACTGTTCCATAGATAAGACCATCCGGGAGAGGCTGGACCGCCCTGGAATTCGTCAGCATATGTATGGACAACAGGGGTATTGAGCGTTTGATTGGGGCTGATTCCATTGACCCAGTCCTCAATGAGTTCTACACCGGGTCCATCCAGCTTGTTTTTGGCCAATGGTGGCATCGCATAGTCTCTGTGCACAGCACTGATCCGCTTGAACAACATCGAATGCTCCAGATCTCCAGGAATGATTTCACGCATTCCAGACAGCCCAAGTGAATTATGAGTTTCTCCATAGAGTAACTGCTGATCTGCCAATGCAGTACTGAGTCTTGCATCAAAGCTTGCCTGGATGGGGTTGCCCGGTTGATGGCAATAGGCACAATTGGCATCGAGATAGGATCTGGCTTTGTCTTCCAGAGAAGCACTTCCATCCTGCATAGACGCAGAGGTCAGCAAAGCGGCCAAAGCTGCAGCACTGGTATCAACATTAGAGGAAAACATTTCCAGATGCTCCATGGTAACCAATTGATTGGCATTTCGGCTGGTCAGGGGATAAAAGATATCCTTATTCAGCTGGCGAGATTTGGGCCCCAACACCCCACCTGCAGCGTTATTATGACAAGAGAGGCATTGGCTTCTACTTGGATATTCCCACATGATTTCACGAGGTCCCTTGTTTGTGGCAATAGACAGTGTATCAACATAGGGGCCACTCAGCAGCTCGGCATCGGTCTGATCATCCTTCCATCGATAACTGATTCCATAATAAGACCCATCATTCGCATGGACCAAAAAACGGGTTTCCAGCCTTCGGGTGACGCCAGGATTATTTTCGTCCATCGGCATCTCAAAATGCTTGACCATCACAGCACCAGTCGGAAACTGCCATGCGCCATTCTCAGAATAGTCTATTTGTTCCGAGCTGCTATTGTGCGTACCATCATTTGGGATAACCATCCATCTGGATTTCAGGGCACTGTCGGACCAGAATGGCATGTTCAATTCATAGGGAATCATCCAATCGGCAGGAACAAGTGTAGCGGCTGCGGTATTTTGGAATACTTTGGTCTCAGACAATAAGGGTGGCGGCTCAGGAACAGGATTGGTTGGTTTCAAACGATAGATTTTACCTCCATCCAAATTGGTTCCATATAGTTTGAGTACATAGATATTTCCCAGAGAATCTGTAGAAAAATGGGAAATTCCAGCTTTGCTCCCAACCCCTTCAGCGGGCACAGTGGCAAGCAAAGTACTGGTGGAGGTGTTATTGACTTCATCATAGTCCAGCATCCAGATCTTTCTTTGTGAATGATCCCCAAAAATGTATTTCCCGTAGAGAGAAGCGCTCCACATGCTTCCCCGATACACAAATCCACCTATCACACAATTGCCAACACTTCTGGGATAGGCATGAATCGGTGGCGTATCTGTTCCAATCAAGGGATTGGGCATTGCCTTGGGACCATTGATATCTCCTTCTTTATAGGGCCATTGCATATTGGCTCCTTTGAAAGCGATACTCACTTCCTCTCGACTTCCCTGTCCAATATCTCCTATCCAAATATTGCCTGTTTCAGCATCATAGGTCATCCGGTGAGGACTCCGTAATCCAATGGCATAAAATTCTTCCAGCGTATTGCCTGATGGATCAACCCAGGGATTGTCATTGGGAATAAAATATCCCTGAGAATAGCTATTGGGCCAGCCTGAAGGAGGCGTTGCGGGATTTTGGGGTTGGCGGATCACAGGATGGCTTCTCGTGGGATCTTTATCTACATCGATTCTCAATACTCCAGCAAGCAATCCCAGATTCATTTTCTGACCTGAATTGTATTGATCATTTGCTCCTCCTTCATCTCCGATTGTCAGATATAAGAATCCATCCGGCCCAAAGAACATTCCCCCGCCATTGTGCCAGGCATGTCGGTCATACTGATTGATCATCACAAATTCCGAATCAGGAGGCGCAATGAAATTGGCCATCATTCTGAATCGAGACAGGCGGCAATAGGCCAGATTATTCACACTCTGATCAGGTGTATATCGATAAAACACATAAAAATATCCTTCATTGGGGGAGCCAGAAATATGATACTCTGGATGGAACACAATCCCCAACAGTCCTTCATCTCCACTGGTTTTGACCTGACTCTCGATATCAAGGGCAGTATATTTAACCAGCGTATTGTTGTCTTTTTCGAAGGTCCAGATCTTTCCTTTCTTGCCAGCCATCATCCATCGGTTGGTTCCGGGGATTTCTAACATTTGTACGGGGTCTACAAAGGTCAGATTGGGAAACATATGTTCTACTTCCCATGAACTGGAGCTGGAAGGTGTCAAAGCCGGGAGGCTATCGTTGAGAAATTCCCCTATCGGCTCGGGATTGTCCAGACCATTTTGCATGATTGCCAATGGGATAAATGCACTACTGCTGAGCAGACAGATCAGCAAAAACAGGCCCCATTTGGGACGTCTGTTTGGAGGGACAAAAGCGTGTTGGGAACGTGTGGAAAGTCTACGTTGATTCATTCGATATTTGGCGTTGCCGATGAAAAGGAAAAATCCTCAGGTCCAGCACGAAAGGAGGATTCGTGAGGGGAGTAAAGATGAGCATCACCAAAAACAAGCGGGTAAGATTGTTCTAGGAATCGTTATAAAATTAACCATTATATCGGAGCCAAGCAAGTTCGAGACTCCCAGGGATAAGGCAGGACGGGATTCCTACTGATCCTTCACAGACAACAGCTATGTAAGGATTATTCTCAAAATTCTACTTTCTTGCACAAAAATCCTCCTGTTTTATGTTTCAAGAAGTATCCATCTACCTGCAACTTGGCTTCGAGCATATTCTTGACTGGCAGGGATATGACCATATGTTGTTTATCCTGGCCTTGTGTGCAGCCTATTCACTGAAACAATGGAAGTCTGTTCTGATTCTGGTGACGGCTTTTACGATTGGCCACTCCATTACTCTGGCACTTTCTGCCCTGGACATCTTTCGCCTGGATGAGACATTGATAGAGCGATTGATTCCATTGACTATTCTGATTACAGCTGTCTACCATTTATTTGCTCCGGAGAAGGGGGGACAATTCTTTTCAAGATGGGTGGAATATCTTCTGGCCCTGGGCTTTGGCTTCATTCATGGCATGGGATTTTCCTCTTATTTCCGAGCATTAATGTCCGATTCTGAAGCCATTACCACCCCATTATTGGGGTTCAATCTTGGGATTGAAGGGGGGCAAATCATCTTTGTCTTGGTGGTATTGGGAATAGCCAGTCTGATGATAGACGCTTTCAAGCTGCCGAGAATCCGGTGGCAGAGAATGGTATCGGGAGTTGTGGGGCTGATTGCTATTTACCTTCTGTTTCGCTAATCCAGGGCATAATTATAGCGGCGATAGGCAATATTATAGCCACCTTCTTCGAGATCTCCCACAATCTGCTCGATCATGGCGTCCTCCTCTTCATCATATTTGGCCTTGAGGTTGATCCCAAAAATAAGACTGATCGATTGCCACAACAGGGCTGATGCTCCACTTTTTGCGTCTCTGATCACTTCAAAGGTAGATTTCCCTGTTTCTCGATTGATCAATTTGACCAATACCTTGCCCTGTGAACGAGTCATACGCCGAATATCATTTTCATAGCTTCCAAACAAGGATTTCTCTTTTGTCTTCACATAGTTCTTTCTGGCATCATCATCAGGCAGGGCTGCCATTTCTACTTCGATTTCGGACAATACGCTGGATACCTTAACTGCATAAGGATAGACTTTGTGCACATTCCACCGCAAACGGGTAAAACGAGCCAAACGCTTCTTCCCACGTCTCAATTGACGTTTGCTTGGCTTGGAGGCCAAAATATCAATCCCGTCCAATTCCCCAAACATATAAGTTTCCCCCTCATAAGAATACACTTTGAAGCGTCTCTTACTAGAATCCTGCTCTACTTCCTGGCCCATAGCCAAATAACTGCACATGAGCAGGAACATCAGAAGAAAAGATATGTGTCTCAGGCTTAGCATATTCAACCATTAACTGTCATCAACTACACCCCACCATACGAACGCATGCTTTGTGAGGTTCTGATTTCATCACCACAAGATAGTAGAAATTGCGAAATTTCCTTCCCCTTTTCAATCGAAAACTCCTGCTCACTTACCCCACTCCTGTCTCCCTTTTTGATGGGATAGCTTATCAAAAAAGGAGGGATTCTCTTCAATTTTCGGCAATAAGACGCTGGTAAATGTGGGCATTTTGTTTGTCGTAACAAACAAAGGTGACCACTTCATAGCCATCGGGTTGGTTTTGGACAAATCTTTGAACGGTTTTGTAGGCAACAGAAGCGGCCAACTCTTTTGGAAAACGATAAATCCCAGTACTGATATTCGGAAAAGCAATGCTCCGAGCGCCATGAGCAAGTCCAAGTTCAAGGCTTTTTTGATAGCAACTTTCCAACAGGCGTTTGTTTTTCTCCGCCTGCGCCTCTTGCCAAACTGGCCCAACTGTATGGATCACATATTGTGCAGGAAGTCTTCCAGCAGGAGTAATGACCGCTTCTCCAGTCTTGCATCCCCCTTGTCGCGCCCGAATTTTTCTACATGCTTCCAAAATGTCAGGACCACCAGCCCGATGAATCGCGCCATCTACCCCACCACCTCCCAGCAAGGAGCTGTTGGCAGCATTGACAATAATGTTTGAGTCAAATCGGGTTATATCTCCCTGAACTACTTGAATGATTGTTTTCATCAGAGCTAGTCTTACATTTATTTTGATTCTAAATTAGCCATTGTGAATTTTTCAAAAGGCTTCTGATTGGCTTAGAGACTGTTTGAATTTGTTCCGGTAGTTTTGTTATGGCTCTTTTTTCGCCTTTGTTCGTTGCACAAATCCTCATTTAGCTCGGCTAAATTCTGGTTTGCGCGCCTCAATAGTCAAAAAAATAACCTATAACAATTCCTGC
>JBCCGK010000203.1:0-7652 GCA_039029315.1 Bacteroidota bacterium
GCCAATCGGATGGTCTGGTGCGCTGCCAATCGGATGGTCTGGTGCGCTGCCAATCGGATGGTCTGGTGCGCTGCCAATCGGATGGTCTGGTGCGCTGCCAATCGGATGGTCTGGTGCGCTGCCAATCGGATGGTCTGGTGCGCTGCCGAATTTTGGGGGCCAGCTCGCATAAACTGGTAAAAGTGTACGGTAAAGAGATTTGAATTTCCAGTTTACTCTTCCACTCCTGACTGCCCCAACAAAGTCGCCCATCCCTCCACGTCCAGGACCATGTCGTGATACTTATTCAGACTCACGAGCAAGGCTTTGGCTTCCTGGCTATCGGCTTTCAGGTTTTTCTCTACTAATTTGCTTCGAATTCGGCTGATCTCTTCCGTTTCTATCCGCCCATCAGCGAGGATATCTGCTTTGAATTTGTAAAATTGTGTGGGAACAATTTCTACATGGACCAATTCTGGTTCTCCTTCTTTGCGGAACATATTGAAGAGATCCTTGAAGGTCTGTTGGCCAGAACTGATGGCATAATCGAGAATCTTCCGCTGATTCAGCGCCGAAGAAACCAGCGATTGCTTGCAAGCCAATTTGACTGCTGCCACATCACTGAATTCTACCTTCCCTGCCTTTTTGAGGGCAAATAATTCATATCCGGGGACCTCCAACTCTTCTTCTGGTTGATAGATATACCAGGGATTAATATCTGCATCCATTAACTCTGGATCGAGATTGACAATACGCATGCTATCTCCAGCTGCGTTTCGAGAGAGAGTGATCTCATAGACCGACTCTTCTATCGATCCGAGATCAAAGCCTGCTTTGACCCGTCCCCGACCGATATAGGCCACCTTGATTTTGTCACTTCTGCCTTTGGTTAAATCTCTGTTGACTTTTGCTCGTAATGCTTCTCCATGCAGGGTCTTAAATTCATTCCAGCTCAAACTATCCTCAATTACATAATCCAAGAGGTCGATTTCATCCATATGCAAGGCCTTCTTGGCGATCTGAATTTCGCCTGCATACGTTTCTGCAAACTCATGTGCCTCCCATTGTTTTTTCCGTTTTCTTCTCCTGTTGGGATGTTGTAGATAGATCTTTTCATACTCTACTCTGATCCGCTGGTAGATATTGGGCATGGAATCGAGTTGCTGCCGAATGAGGTTTTCGCTTGCATTGCTGCTCGCAAGTGATTCGATCACCTCCCCATTGTATTCAGCGGTTACGAACTCTCCCAACTCTTTCAATTCCTTGATCACAGTCGGCGTATCCGCCAAACTGATCTTACTACTCGACCACAGTCCCAAGGGATTGTAATAGATCAAAGCAAAGAGAAGTACTGCAGCACCTATGGCCCAGGGCAAAATTTTGAGAATCAAATCTTTCATAATGTACTGCTACTTAGAGATGAAACAGAGGAAGCAGCAGGTCGGAAATCAATATAAATCTCCTCATAGCCCATTCTTCGAAGTAATCCCTTGAGCAATTGGCGGGTGCGTTGCTCGGCTGATTCAGTAATCCCCAGATAGGGAATACTTTTCAGGATGGCAACCTGAGACTGACGGAAGAGTTCATCCTGCTCTCCATAGCTGAAATCATTCCAGCGGCTGTTCGCAGAGGAGTAATAGTCATCCGGCTCAAATTTCTCTGCTGGATAGGAGAAATTCATCACTTCTATGGGAGGAAGATGCACACTGATTTGATTGTCTGTGATTTCCACATCTGAGGCCTGCAATTTGTCCAGATCAATCCCCAATTTCACTGTGGCCTCCGAATGAGCCAGAAAGGTCGCGTTCCGAGCTTTGAGCAAGCCACCCAGATATGCTTTCTCCTTAGTACCCAGGACAATCTTTGAGAGCTTGGCTTCCATGGTCGCCAATTGGGCGACGCTCTTGATTTCACCGACGACTTTGGGTCGATAAGGAGCCTTTGAACATGCCGAGAGGAACAAAAAAACGACAAGTCCAATTAGGATTGGAAAATAGTGTGTGCGTTTCATATACTTCTCAAGGTAGGAAAATTCTGCATTTGGAACAAGATCCTCCACCAAACCCCTGCCACCCTCCATCCAGAGGTCAGGTTGAATTGGGAAATCATTTTTCTCTCCTTCTATCCATCATTCTTGAGAGAAATCCCTTAGATTGAAGCATGAAACTACTACTTCACGGGCTGCTGTGCATCCTCCTTTTCCTATATTGGGTCAGCTGTTCTCCTACTTCTCAATACAAGGTCTACTATATATCACCAGATGGGAGTGACCAGGCAGATGGCCTTTCCCCCTCTTCTCCCTGGCGAAGTCTGGCAAAACTGAATGAAACCGTTTTTCAGCCAGGAGAACAGATCCTGCTAAAAAAAGATGGCGTCTGGCAGGGAAATCTGCAGCCGCAAGGCAATGGTCAAGTCGGTCTGCCCATCCTCCTTTCCAGCTACGGATCAGGTGCTCCTCCTGTCATCAATATTGGTGAAGAAGGCGTCGGCATCGAACTGATCAATCAATCCTGTTGGGAAATTGCTGGCATAGAGGTTACCAGCGGTGCCCCCCACAAACTGGATGTTCGTCGTAACGGTATCATGGCAATCGCTAAGGGAGAAACAGGCAAAGTCGAGCACATTGTCATTCGGGATTGCTATATCCATGATATGTGGGGACAAGTCGGCGGGGACAAATCTGGCATCGCAATCTATGTAGGGGAACGAATCCTTGGTCCGCAACAGAAATACAACTGCCCCACCAATGATGTCCTGATCGAAAACAATCGCATCGAGCGCATGGACAAGGTCGGGATCGCTGTGAATGGAGATGATGGCATCGTCATCCGTGGGAATCACATGGACAATCTGGGAGGAGATGGCATCGTCCTCATTGGTGCCAACAAGGGATTGATTGAGTACAATATCGCTGATCGCACCTGCATGCGCTCAGGCGACCTGGATCTGGATACTGGCGGTGAGGATTGGTGGCCACATACGGCAGCAATCTGGTTGTGGAAAAATACAGAGACTGTCATGCAATTCAATGAGGTCTACAACACAGGTCGACAACCCGCCAATGGAGATGGAGAGGCATTTGATTTTGATTTTGAATGCAAAAAATGTGTCCTCCAATACAATTACAGCCGAAACAATAAAGGCTTTCTATTGATCATGGACAATACCTATCAAAATGTCGCCCGCTACAACGTCAGCGAAAATGACCAAACCCATTTGATCAATATGTTCTGCGATACTTCTGAGCAAAACCTCATCCACAACAATGTTTTCTATGTCGATTATGGGACGGTAGATATCGATTATTTCTATGGCGATTCTTATGGTCCGGAAAAGGGAAAAGGCAAAAAAGATATCAGCAAATTGGGGGCACAATTCCGAAACAATATCTTTTATGCAAGTGGGCAGGGACGCTTCAGGCGGGTGTATTCTCATGGAGATTCTCTGAACAGCGCCTTGTACAGGAAATACGATGATCACTTCCCTCCTCCCCCATCCATCCCTGGCACCAAATTCTACGGCAATTGCTATTACGGTCCCTGGCTCAACGGAATGCCAGATGACCCAAAAGCACTTCTGGCAGATCCCATGCTGGTCGCAGCAGGCACAGGAGAGACCGGACTGCACAGTGTTGGTGGGTATCAACTTCAGCCAAACTCTCCTTGTATCAGCGCCGGACTGCCCGTTCATACGCCGGTAACGCATGATTATTTTGGCAATTCACTTGCAGATGAACGACTAGACATAGGCGTCCACCAATTTTCTACTCAATAACAACAAGCCGACATGCATACCAACAAGCTGTTTCTCCCTCTCTCACTGTTTCTGATTGGCTGGTCTATCTGGCTTCAACCTTTGTTTGCCCAGGTTCAGATGATTGAAGAAGACTGGGTAATCCCCACATATCCTCTGGGCCCTCCTGACAAGAATCCCATGTTTTTCAACAATGAATCCTATCAGGGCGCCTCACGACATTATTATCCCTACTATCTTCAGGATGCATTCTCTAAGGAAAAGCAGGATCAATCCTGGAAAGCACTTATCCTGGAGAATGAATTCATTAAAGTCTGTGTAACACCAGAAATCGGCGGAAAAATTTTCTATGCGACAGACAAAACCAATGGCTATAACTTTTTGTACAAAAACGATGTCGTCAAACCGGCCAATATCGGTAT
The DNA here is from genome assembly GCA_039029315.1 of Bacteroidota bacterium. Lineage (GTDB taxonomy): Bacteria > Bacteroidota > Bacteroidia > J057 > J057 > JBCCCJ01. The sequence continues at coordinate 4,155 of JBCCGK010000203.1, forward strand.
GACAGGTGCCTGGGTTTCTGGTGGCATTGAGTGGAATGTTCTGCATCACCACCGCGCTTCCAGTTTCATGCCCGTGGACTATGACTTACAGGAGAATGAAGATGGGAGCAAAACCATTTGGGTAGGCGAAACAGAGCTTCGCCACCGCATGCGTTGGACCATTGGCATCACAGTCTTTCCGGGCAAATCCTATGTTCGGGCCGATATCAAGATCCACAATCCCACGCCATTTACCCATTCCTTGCTTTACTGGGCCAATGTTGCCACGCATACAAACGAACACTATCAAACCATTTTTCCTCCCAGCGTGCAGACCGTAACCTATCACGCCAAAAATTCCTTCAGTCAATGGCCCATCTCTCAGGAAGTCTACAATGGAAGAGACTTCACAAAGGGGGTGGATATCAGTTGGTGGAAAAACGTCAAGCTCCCCAATTCCTTTTTTGCACATGATCTCAAAGAAGACTTCATGGGCGGCTATGATCATGGCAAAAACTCAGGAACCATCCACATCGGCGATCACAACATCGTCAAGGGAGCCAAACTATGGGAATGGGGCTCAGGTGACCTTGGACAAGCCATCGAAGCCCAACTCAATGAGAATGCAGGTCCATATGTCGAACTCATGGTCGGAGCTTTTTCTGACAATCAACCTGATTATAGTTGGATCAGACCTTATGAGGTCAAGCACATCACCCAACACTGGTATCCCATCAAGGATATCGATGGGTTCACATACGCCAATCTCAATGGTGCGGTCAATCTGAAACAGCTGGAAGATCAGAGCATTTTTCTCTCCTACCATTCAACACAAGAGATCAAGCAGGCTAAGATCCTCCTGAAAAAGAAGTCGGAGATCTTGTACGAAAAAACTGTGGACATTTCTCCTTCAACTGCTTTCGTACAAGCGATTCCTTACTCCTCCCCTTTCAAGATGACGGACCTGTCCACAGAAATGATAGATATGGAAACCGGAGAGGTCCTGATCCAATATCAACCAAAAGAGCATGTCCCTCCTGAGAGTTTGCCTGCGGTCGTTTCCAAACCACCCGCTCCAAAAGACATTGCCAACATTGAAGAAGTGTTTTTGACAGGAAGCAGGATTGAACAATTCTACAATCCCCGGATCGATCCCATGGATTACTATCGGGAGGTCCTTCGCCGAGATCCAGGAGATGCCAGAACCAATACGGCAGTTGGGAACATCTATCTTCAAAAAGGAGACTATCAGCGAGCAAGGCAGTATCTCTCCCGTGCGATTCAACGACTGACCAAGGACTATACTCGTCCATCAGATGGGGAAGCCCTTTATCTTCAGGGCATCACACTCAAAGCATTGGGCTTGTATGATGAAGCCATTGATACACTCTATCGAGCCAGCTGGGATCTTGCCCAGCATGCTGCCGCCTATCTGGAATTGGCACGGATCTCTACCTTGCAGGGCAAGTATTCCAAAGCCTTGTCTCAGGTCAATGAATCCCTCACTACCAACAGTCGAAATAATAGTGCATTGGCTCTCAAGGCCTCCCTTCTCAGAAAACTGGACCAATATGATCAGGCAGCCACCCTCGTGCAGATGATCCGACAAACAGATCCCCTCGACTTCCGAACAGCCAATGAAGCCTATCTTCTGGCGAAAGCTGGGGAAGATAAGGCAGAAACTTCTTCTTCTCTTTATTGGCTCAAGGACAAAATGCGGGACTACCACCACAACTATATGGATCTAGCCACTGCCTACCTGAATGATGGCTTGCTAACGGAGGCCGAAGAAGTATTGTTGCGCTTTCAAGGGAAGGACCCGATTATCACCTATTACCTCGGCTTCTTTGCTCATCTGACCGGCAAAAGAGAACAGGCATACAGTTTGTTCCAGCAAGCTACACGTCTGCCTGTCGATTATTGTTTCCCATTCCGACTAGAGACTGTCAAAGTCCTTCGGACAGCACTGACAATCAACCCCTCGGACGGACAGGCCTCCTACTATCTTGGGAACATTCTGTACAACAAGCAGCCAGAAAAAGCCATTGGCTATTGGGACCAAGCCATTCGGCTCGACCCGTCCTTAGCGATTGCCCATCGCAATCTCGGATGGGGGAATTATCGATACAAAGAAGACGGGCAGAAAGCCATCCAGGCCTATGAGCAGGCCATCAACATTGATGATAGTGATCCCATGTATTACGTAGAGCTCGACCGCCTCTACGAAATCAGCAATACGCCCATCGATACCAGACTGAAGTTATTTGAAGGAAAAAACGAAACAGTCAGCAAAAGAGAGGATGCCTTTACCAGACAGATTGCCGTTCTCACCCTTGCTGGACAGGCTGATCAAGCTGTCACATTTCTTGAAGGGAAGGACTTCACCTTCAATGAAAGTAGCCAGGAGGTCTATGACATCATTGCGAATGCGCATTTGTTGCTTGGCATCCAGCACCTCAACAGCAATCAAGCCAGCCATGCACTCGCATCCTTCCAACAAGCAATGGTCCCTGATGAACTGGCCTTTTTCAGCAGCTCAGGAGCGAGAAATATTCAGACAAGCTATTTCATGGGGCTGGCATATGAGAAGATGAGAAAGAAGTCCAAAGCCCGCAACCTCTATGAATCCAATGCTATACGTGATCCAGGAAGCTCTGACTATATCCGCTTCTACCAGGGCACAAGTTTCGCCAAATTAGGGAAAAAGGCTGAAGCCGATGCCATTTTCCAATCCCTTATAGACAATGCCAACAAGGAAATCAAGCTGGATCAATCTGACAAGGTAGATTTCTTTGCAAAGTTTGGGGGACAAGAAACTGAGAATGCTCGGCTATCCAACGCCTATCTCATGCGGGGCCTGGGACATAAAGGGCTTGGCCAAATGGATCAGGCCAGACAAGATATCGAAAAGGCTATGGACCTTTCTGTTAGTAACCTCAATGCAATCATCGAAGGATTCATGCTCTAGTTGAGCCGAAGCTCGGAGGATTTACAGCCTAGTGCGCTGGCGATTCTTCTGAGCTTTGCGCGCTTGGAATCTATCATCATGTCTTACACATCCATCTTCATGAAGTCGTTCATTACATACATTGTCTGGCTCGGCATCTTCTTTCTGAGTATCGCTCATTCGATCGCCACTACCTACTATCTCTCGCCAGAGGGACAGGACAATCATACTGGCCAATCTCCTGACCAAGCCTGGGCCAGTCTTTACAAGCTCAATCAAAGTACCTTTCTCCCAGGCGATGTAATTCTCCTGAAATCCGGCGGGATCTGGTTTGGACATCTCGCCCCCAAAGGTTCAGGCAGCAAAGGGAATCCAATCAGCATCAGCAGTTATGGACAAGGAAACAGGCCTGTTATCAACATTGGTGAAACAGAAGGAGCAGGCCTCCAGCTCAACAACCAGTCCTGGTGGGAGATCAATGGGCTGGAAATCACCAGCGGTGCCCCTCACAAACTGGATGTGCGGAGAGGAGGAATCATGGCATATGCGGAGGGAGAAGAAGGAAAAATTGA
>JBCCGK010000204.1:0-7651 GCA_039029315.1 Bacteroidota bacterium
CTGAGAATTTTTATGATGTATTTTTTTCTCAGACAAGGCTCTTTTTTGTTCTCATAGTGGTGCTATGAGGACAAAAAAAGCTGTAGGATGAGGAAAAAAGACGCATACAAAAAGTTAGCGACAGATTTTCAAACAGTCTCTTAGGCCAAGATACAGAATTTTTGAGGGCCGAGGGATAGCAGCTTTTTGAAGGAGGGAACTGCTGACCTCAACATCCACCAGCAAATGTGATCCCTCTCATAATCCGGATTCATGCTCGGGAATGCTGCTGCCAGTGCTGGATCTGGCTTCGGAGGATGGCAAATAGCAGCCCGCCTCCAATCAATAACAGGACGAGATACCAGATGATGGGGATGGATGGTTGCAGATCTGGAATAGCCTGTGGATTTCCCATCAAGGTATATCCCGCCCAGTAAAAAGGATGAGCCAGCAGATGATCCTGCTCCTCCAGGTGTGATTTTTTGGACAAATACAAGGCCTGATCCTTGGGAAGTCCAGCAGCAAGATGTTCATAAAAATCTCCCATGATTCCAGCAGTTGCAGCATCGTTGACTCGCCAAAGAGTCGTCAACAAACTCTGACTGCCTGCATAAGTAAATCCGCGTGCCAAACTCAAAATTCCCTCTCCTTCTGAGAGTTCTCCCAATCCCGTTTCACAGGCACTTAGCACCACCAATTCTGCCTGTAGGTCCAGAGCGGCGATTTCATGTGCGGTCAAGGAATCTGGGCCAGCAAATACGACACAGGATAATTCTGATTGCAAATCATTGACTTTGGCATGGGTGGAGAGATGAATCAATCTGCTGTGTGGAGCCAATTCTAAAAAAGCGTCTCTACTGGCTTCGGACCGGAGAAGGGTTTTGCATTGGATCAATTGTTCGATTTCTCTGACTTCTTTCTGACTAAAAGGCAAAGGCCCAAGTCCCGCTCTCATGGCTTCTCCTTGCATTGGCTCTTCCTCCTGATTGGTAAATACTGGAGCGAATGCGATAGGTTTACCCAACCCTTTGGTGGGTGTTTGCTGAGAAAGGAGTTCGCGCAACAAGGTGGCCGAATAGGCATAGCTGATCTGATATTTTTTCCCCAGATAAGGATAGGTTTTGTATTTGCCCACCTGCTCAACTGGCACTGTCAGCAGCGCATCGAATGGGAGATAGCCCAAAGCTCCATCAACTACCATGATCCACTTCTGCGGAAGTTCGGGAAATCTATCGATTAGAGGGGCCAACAATTCCTGGTATAAATCATGGCCATGTTGCTCATACTGCTGTGCTGGCCCTGGCATTTCTCCCTGAAAAAATGGCAAGTAGATGGATTGACGAAATTGCTCAATTCGATCAGCCAGATTTCCTCGAATTTCCTGACGCAGCCAAATCATGGAATCCTGTGTCAGACAAAACAGGTGCATTTCCTCTTTTCCGACAAAGTATTCCAACCAGGCTGTACTGTCAGGCAGAATGTGACGTGTTTCGGCAATGGACGCTACCTTGAGGTCATATTTGTGTTGAAAATAGGCGGGATACGCTTGCTCAAGAAGCTGAATCAGCGAATCGTAACTCTGTCTTGAGGCAAAATGCGCCTGTTCCAATGAACGCTTTGCCTCTCGCTCCTGTCCCTGATTTTGCTTGGCGAGTTCATACAATTGTTGCTGAAAATCAGCCATTTCTTGCCTGAGTTCTGTTTCTTTATTTTTGACTTCTTCGGGGACTTCTGAGAATGCCACAGCTTCATCTAACTGAAGTGCTTCCAGCAATACCAGTGCTTTGCTTCTTTCACTGAATCCAAATGCCATTTCTGCATATCGTGGGTCTCGTGTCATCTGATACAGGATGGCAGCAGCTGACAAGCCTCCCTCATAGGTCGATTTGGCTTGCGCTCCATAGCTGAGCTTAGAGGATTCTTCTCGAAATCCCAGGCGTAAGGAGTCAATCAGGTTATTGGTATGAGAAAAAATGGACAGGGCGACTTCTACTTCTTTCTGATTAGGGGTCAATCCTTCGTTTTTGAACAAAAGTGTTTCCCCTTTGTGGCGCAGAATTTCGACCAACTCTCCTGCAATTGGTCCTTGTGTGGACGGCAAGGGGGCCATCGGGTCTTGCTCAATTCCAGGAATCAACTGGCCAAGCGCCTTCTGATGCCAGTGCATGGCTTCGGGAAAGGCGAGCAAGTCGCGATGAGTTCTGGCAAGATTGCTGGCAATACGGGCAGGATAAGGATGATAGGGAGGATACATCTCCGCAGCCAATTGATATGCTTCTCCAAAGGCATGCAGTGCCTCCTGATATTGTTCCAAACGGAGATAACTCATCCCCAAATTGTTATAGATACCGATAGACTGCCGGGTTTTCTCGCCAAACAGTGTTTTCCATATCCTCAAAGCCGATAAAAAATTCTCAATCGCTGCTTCGTATTGCAAGGATTCAACCCGGACCATGCCCAGATTCAAATTGGCTGAGCCGACCATGCTGTGTGATTCGCCATATTCTTCTCTGAAGCTGTTCAGGGCTTTTTCCAAAGAAATACTGGCTTTCTCAAAATTGCCTCCCCGATAATGACACAAGCCCAACATATTGTGAACAAAAGCAAGTTGGATGTGGTCTTCCCCAAGAATTTGTTGGCGAATGCGCAAAGCTGCATTGAAATAATTTTCTGCACGTCCGTGATCCTTATGCCTAAAACTCAACTGTCCCAGATACAAATAAGTGAGTGCCAAATCAAGATGGTCGTCATTCCATTTGCTTTTTTGCCAATCGAAGGAAAGGGTCAAATATTTTTCGGCAGAATCCAGCTCAAATAGTTGAATAAAGGTATACCCAATTCTTCCCCAGGTTCTGGCCAATTCTATTGAGTCCCCATGCACAGGTGTTGAGAAGTAGTCTACTGCTTCAAGAAACTTCTCCAGGCCTTGCTCATCTTGCCTTCTGACGGTCAACAATCTCCCTTCCTGGAATTTGGTTTTTCCCAGAATTACTGGGTCAATCCCATCTTTTCCTTCAATCAGTTGATAAATTTGTTGGATGTTCTCTTCCACCTGTTCAAATTCCTGAAGGAGTAAACTCACTTTGGTTACCCCAAGCAATGCCAAGAGGGTCAACTCCAGGGAATCTGAAGAAAGGTCCAATGCCTGTTGGTAGCCTTTTGCTGCTTTTTTGTTTTCGGCCAGTATCCAATGATAATCAGCTTGCAACAAATGCAGGGCTGCCTGCTCGTGGTCTGTACAGCCTGATTCCTGTCCAAACTGCTCCAAAAGGTTCCCATAGGCCTGCAAATTGCCTTGCTTTTTGGTGGCCTCAATTTGCTCGATCAGGGATTGACAGGAGGTGGGAGATTGAGCAGAAACAGAAGGATTACTCCCCCATCCACTTATAAGCAGAAAAAGGATGAGAGTTCCAGCTTTCACGTAAGAGGAAGTAAAGGCAGATGCGTTCTTTCCTCCCCAAAAGCTGGAACTCCGATTGATTGGATGAAGATTTTTCTTCTGTCTTATCACATTAGCTACCATTCATAATCAGAGCACTCCTCTCCACTCAGGCAAGCATCTACACAATCTGTAAAGGCTTCTCGTGCATCGGAGGGAGGAAGGTCATAAATCCATCCCCAATCTTTGGGTGGTTTTCCTTTTTTGATTTGTTCGGCAACATATTGGCCATCGGTATAGGCAGTTCCTTGCAAATGTGTCTCATAGCAGCAATACTGACAGGTCCACAATTGACTTCCTTCTTTCAGCATACCAACCAATACCAGGTTGCCATTGTTGATCATCACACGATCCATCGCAAATTGCCAGAGCGAGATGATTCCCTTGGCACTTTTTTGCATCACGAGTTTACGGGCCTTTGTTCCTTCTTTTCCAATTTTCCCAATACCAATGAGACTTTCTTTGGGGCCGAAAATTCGGATATTCACAGCAGTTGGGGTTTTGCTAAGACTGACCTTGAAGTCGATATCCCATTTTTTCAAATGATAGACAGCTTTCTCCGGGGACAGTTTTTTATCTACAATTTTGATCCCTTTGTAGAGAGGGTCCTGGGCAAAACCAGTTGTTGCCAACAGGCAAGAAATGATGAATACGAGGCTTACATACAATGATTTCATAGAATTCTGGGTTTGTTTATGAGTGAAATACGTACTCTTCAGTATCATAGGTTGGCAGAAAGGTAATCCTTTCAGCCGAAAAAATTACAAAAATCTATTACATTTAGGGCCATAAGAAGAACCAATATGCGGTTAGTGGCACAAAGATACACAGATCAAGAATTATTTGCAGCTATCCAGGGTGGCGGAAAGGCTTGTGATCAAGCGATTCAATATCTGTATAAAAAACACCTGGAGAAGATTTGCAAATTCGTTACTGGCCGAAATGGAAGCAGGGAGGAAGCCAAGGATGTTTTTCAGGATGCAATTGTGAATCTCCTGGTTGGCATTCAAGAGGGGAAGTTTGAACAAAAAAGTTCTTTGGGCACATATTTGTATGCGATCAGCAAAAATCTCTGGTACAGACGCTTCAACCGGAGTCTGAAACAAGACAATCTGGAATCCGCTGGTGTCTCCGAGGAAATAGAAGATGGTACCCCTGAAATTTTGCTGATGGAAGATCACCAACGAGAGATGTTGGGGGATTTGCTCAGTCATTTGAAACCAAAGTGCAAAGAAGTACTGACGCTTTGGTCGCAGCGATTTTCGATGAAGGAGATTGCAAGTCAACTGGCTTACAGCAATGAGCAGGTAGTCAGGAACAAAAAGAATCACTGCCTGAAGGAATTGAAGGAGATGGTCCGCAAAAACCCAGATGTTCAAAGTTTGATGGCGGAATTGGTGGAGAAATGAGAAAGTGAGAGAAAATACGTGAAGTGTTTTATATGTATTCCCTACGATTTTGATAGAGTTAATTTTATATGGAAACTGAGAACACAACCTTTCTCCAAATTGAAGCTTATTTGGGAAAGGAAATGAATGAGGAGGAGCGACTCATATTTGAGCAAGAAATGGAAAGCAATTCCGACCTTGCTCATGAGGTAGCGCTCCAACGAAAGACACATGCGTTGCTGAGTCTGAATAATCAATTGGCATATAAGGCAAAGCTTCAGGCATTCGATGCTGAACTGGAAGCTGCGCAAACGACTGTCATTCGACCATTTTGGACACAAACATGGGTCAAAGCCGTCGCGGGAGTTGCATTCCTGCTCGTGCTGGGATACAGTCTGGCTTATCTGCAATACAATAGCCAGTCAATTCGACAAGGGGCATTTTCTCCTTACAACAATGCCTTCTCTGTGCGCCACACTGATTCTGAGCTAGAGAAAATACTGAAGGATGGAATCGAAGCCTATTCAGAACAACGATATCAGACAGCAATCGAGCTTCTTTCTCAAATCCCTTATGATCCTGCCCAGCCCTTGCCGAGATTGTACCTGGGAATCAGTTATCTTGCCATCGGAGATGGTGAAGCTGCCCTCAGAGAATTGCACCCAATCTCCCAGACGAATTCAGCTGTCAGTCAAGCTGCCGAATGGTATGGGCTGCTCGCTCAATTGGAAGAGGGACCAACAGATGCTGCCCTTGCACATTTGAAAGAAGTCGCCTCCACCCCCGATCATAGTTATCAGAAAAAAGCCCAAGGCCTTCATCGACAATTGGATCATCCGTTGAGAAGGTGGCTAAGGATTCCTTAAGTGTGACTTGTTCTTATACTCCATAAATTGGTATCTTTGGATCAAGTCAGTCTTCCACGAAACAAAAATTTCGACTATTTCATACACAACTAGTCTTTTTCGCACCCGGAGTCATCCGGGTGTTTTTTTTCTGCTCTCAGAGACTATTTGAAAATCTGTCACTTATTTTTTGTATGCGTCTTTTTTCCTCATCCAGCGGCTTTTTTTGTTCCCATAGCACCACTATGAGAACAAAAAAGAGCCTTGTCTGAGAAAAAAATACACCCTAAAAATTCTCAGCACAGATTCCAAAACAGTCTCTCACTTGTAATGGGGAATGTTGAGTCCCAACACAATATCTCGATGGAGGAGATACATCTCCCCTTGTTTGCTTGGAGATACAATTCCCGAACCGCCACGGTTCTTCATCTCCTTCCGCTCTTTTTTCGTCAACAAGGGATCATCCTCAAATACAATGCTGTCAATATAATATTCATTTTTGCTGGGTTCCTTGACTGTCAAGTGAATATGCTCCGGCTCCCCTCCTGTGGGATAAGCGGCAGGTCGAAATGTATAAAATTGATAACATCCATCTTTCCCGGTTTTGAGCCATCCCCGATAGATGCCATGATACCTGCCCCAGCCTGTTTCATTTCCTCTCGTCTCATAAATTCCTTTGCGATTGGTGTGATAGACATAAAGAATGACATCGCTGGCTGGGCTTATTCCATCTTTTTGAAAAATGGTTCCACTGACCAACAATTTAGGACCAAATTTCTCAAATCCGGGAAGGGTATCTACAGCTTGCAAGGATTGGTCTCCGTATTCTAAGACAGCTTCACATCCTTCACAAGGGCCCCCCACAAGTTGTGCGTGCGATTGATCCATACAAAGAAGTCCCCAGGACAGACAGAGAATTGGAAGAAGAAACATCTTTTTCATGAGTGATATGGTTCAGGGGTTAGGGGTGTCAGACACTTGGCGCAAGGGATAAGCATCTGTTTCTTTTCTGCCTGTTCTGTCCAGGTCTATTTCTTTCTCAAAAGAGAGACAAACCTGAAAGTCGAACAGCATGAGTGATACACCCGATGAAAATAAATGATCCAATGAGAAATCCTGCCTCTATTTGGCAGTACTTTCTCAGGAAGTAGGTAGGCGGTAAGGGTCAAGATAGACAAAAAAGGCATCTCATGAAGTTCCTGAATTGCGAATTTATCGAACCTCATAGCGGAGATTCATCTCCTGAAGCAGTGCATGTTGAACTGCTCTGGATACAGACTTACGTGCAAGGACAGTCTTGATTCGCTTCGGGTGGATGCGCTTCAGTCGAAAATAATATCCTGCGGAAGGAAGGAGATGCCGACCACTTGTTCGAGCCAAATCCACCTCTACCATATACAGCATACCGGATTCAAGTGTAATCGAAAGGCTGTTTCCCGCTTCCTTGTCAATAGACATCAGGGAGCGGAATTCGTAGATTCCCGGAGGAAAAGTGCTCGTCCAGGCTGCCTGATTTCCGATGTTACACAACAGCGAATCCGCCACAAAAATCTGACAGGAAGTTGCCGATTTCAACGCACCAGTATCCCGATAGAAAATCAGTCTTGGGTCCGGCTCAATCCGTTGAGTTTGTGCGGCCAGTTGAGACATGACCAGCATGATCCCAAGAATCATTGTGTATGTAACAGATTGTGTATGCATATACGTATGGAGGCAATTTGGAATAAGAGACTGTTTGAACATCTGGAAAAAAGCTAGCATTGTTGAGATCGACACCCAAGAGACTAATCTTGATTTTCACTGGAGGCCGTGCAGCAAAACCTTCCAATCCACAGTCGTAATGGAAACTGTTATCCCATTGGTTCAAGCCATAAGTTCTTGACAATCCAAGTCTAGTCCTTTTGCCCACCTCCTGCCTTATTTTATCGTCAGATAGCTCGCTATCTTTCTCAAAAATGCGTTGGAGGAGCACAAAAATCCTGCAACTTAATGATCAGAAA
>JBCCGK010000205.1:0-7630 GCA_039029315.1 Bacteroidota bacterium
AGGTACTGCTCGATCAATGGGAACATTTCTGAATTGCTGCGGCGAGGGCGTTTGGGGAGGAGCGGTTCTACCATGTGATTTTTGTCCACAAGATAGAAATTCCCCTCACGTTTGTCCAGATGCGGTTGCTCGAATGGATACCTCGAAACGAAGCCTGGAAAATGAATCCTTACTGACCCAAATCCGCAAGATTCATCAAAAGAGTCATCAGCGTTATGGCAGTCCCCGAATCACCGAGCAGCTCAAACGGGAAGAGAAAGTGGCCTCTCGCCCCCGAGTCGCCCGGTTGATGAAAGGAGCCAATATCCGCAGCAAAGGGAGCAAAAAGTACAAACAGACCACCGATTCGAATCACGAGCTGACCATTTCTCCTAACCTGCTTAAACGCCAGTTTGAGACAAGTCGCTTGGGACAGGTCTGGGTGTCTGATATCAGCTATCTGTGGACTGATCAGGGCTGGGGGTATCTGACTGTGATCATCGATCTGGCCGATAGGCAAGTGATTGGATGGGCTGTGAGTGAAGAGATGACAACTGAACAAACTGTCCTGGCCGCCTGGAAGATGGCAGTGAAAAACAGACCCCCTGAATCTGGATTGATCTTTCACTCAGACAGGGGAAGTCAATATGCCACTACTGCTTTCAGGCAGCACTTGGTCAAGCATCAGGTCTGTCAATCGATGAGTCGAAAGGGAGATTGTTGGGACAAGGCCGTGGCTGAATTTTTCTTCAAAACCCTCAAAGCAGAAATCGGCTATCAGGTCCGATTCCCTTCGCTACTTCTCGCTCAATTGACCATCTTTGAATTTATTGAAATCTGGTACAATAGACAAAGAATCCATTCTTCCATTGGATACAAAACACCAGTCGAAATGCAACAATACTTACAAAATTTGTTCAACAACAAAGCGGCGTTTCTCTACCGTACACTATTTGAGAGCTTATGAGTAGTATGGTCAATTTTTTTGTGTATAAGTTTGAGCTTGAATGTTCTCCACTGTCTGATATCGACGAGCAGTTCGATGAATCTGAATCCGATTGAGAAGAGGCTGAGATCAGATCTATCAGATCGATGAATCATTGAATAGAACTTTGATTGATAGGCTTTTACTGCTGCGAGAATACAAAAGATGTATGCGATACAAGTGGCAATGAGGAGTTTGGCCAAACGTTGGGGTTTTCCGATTTTTGATCGTTGGATGTTGAATCCCCTGGATTTCTGATCTGAGAAAAAGGTCTCAATTTTGAATCGTTTTTTATACAACTGAGAGATGGCCGGGGGAAAGTCGAGATTGGAGAGCAAATAGATGGGGTCTTTGTATCCTTTCTGGTGTTGAATGAGCAGATTGACCGGGCCATATCGCTTCTGGGTGAAAGCCAGATCATAGAGCATGAAAAAGGGCTGAGCTTTCTCTGGGGCCATGCTCCCAATCTTGACTTGTTCCCCAGGCTCAGTCTCAATCAATCGTCCCACTCCGGTTCTCAAAACATAGTCCCAGCCCAATGCTCTGATGTCTTTTTGCCAATCACAGCCATCATACTCCCCATCTCCCACGATGCTGACCTGACAATCCGAAGGCACAATCTCAGCCAGCTCTTTGAGCAAGTCCCGATGAGCAGACTCAGGCAGATGCCCTTTCTTAGCTTTGACTACATGCCAGACCACCGGAATGGCCCGATTTCGATAGATCACGCTGAACATCAGGATCATACACCCTTGACCACCCGTCGAGCCATCTATGCTGAAGACCAACTCCCCCCTGGCTGAAAGACTCTCTAGCAGGGGCACAATGTAGGGCAAATAGTGGACCGAATAACTCGTATGATCACTCTGAATCCAGCGACTGAGTTGCTTCTCTTTACTGGCTTGTTGTTTGGAATCACAATTCATCCGGGCTAGATCGCTCAGACGAGAAGAGCCTTGATGCAATACCCCACTGACCATCGTGGCCAGAACTTCCAGCCGACGAAGTGCATTGCCTGATAGATGTCCAGATCCAAGCATCTTTTTCAAACTATTGCGTATCTTAACTCGCAAATTTTTTATCATTCATAATCGGTGAGTTAGAAGGTTTAGTCATCATCTAATCTAGCCGATTATGTTTGCTTTTTTCAAATCCCACAAAAAGTGTACGGTAGTGAAAGCGGCGTAACTTTTAATCCACTTTTTCCTTGCAAGTCCACCTTGGCGTTCTATACAAACAAGAACAACCCAACAATATCCTTGCAAGGGGAAAAAATATTTGCAGAGCCAATATATTTGCATAATTTTAATAAACGAGAATCCCAATCATCAACACTATTTCGTTACTTTTAACCCCTACAGTTATAAGAATCAGACTGTAGATTGCCAAAAAGTGATGGAATGAAAAAACCATCAATATGACAACAAGACTACCTTTTATTTCACTTATTTGTCTAACCTTCGCGTGTATCTGGCCACAGGATAGCCAGGCGCAAAAAGTTTTTACGAACACAGTACCTGTCCCATATGCGATTTGGGGACCGGATTGGCGCCTGGACATTATTGATACGTTGCACAATTTTGACCCTACCGGAGCTGTCAGTACCGTTATTGATCAAAACAATGGTGATACACTTACTTTTGATCTAAATGCTTCGGTCCAGGCCTACGCATACAACAACCCGGATAGTACGAATGTCCCCGGCGCTTTGACATATGCTGGACCAACGATTATCGTTAACAGGACAAATGACTGGATTGATTTTCCAATCACGAATAAAATTGACACACTCACAACCGTGCATTGGCACGCGTTAAATTTACCTGCTGAAGCTGATGGGGGTCCACATCAAAGAATTCCGGTGAACCAAACATGGCATTCCATTTTTCCAATTATTGATGAAGTTCAGACGGCATGGTATCACAGCCATTTGATGGATTTTACTACAGATCAGGTGACGCGAGGGATGGCAGGGGTCATGTATGTTCAAGATCCTAATAACGATCCTATATATTCTCAGCTACCAAATGAATATGGCGTAAATGATATCCCTTTAAACATTCAGGCCAAAAACTTTAATTTTGATTCAAGCAACACAGTATTATCAATCAAAGCTGGTGAAAAACCCGGTCCTGGTAGTTTTGGCATGGTGAATGGCGTAATTGGTGGATCATTGCATGTTCCTCAGTCAATGGTTCGATTACGGATGTTAAATGGCTCTACGATAAAAATATTCAATATTGGATTGACCAAGGATCTGCTATATGATCATACAACAGACAGTGATTCTGTACATTTTGAATCGATGTTCCTGGTAGTAACCGGAGGAGGCTATCTTGACTATCCTCGTCCAATTACAAATAATTTACTGTCACTTGGAGATCGAAGAGAGTTTGTTGTTGATTTTGGTCAATATAATCACGGAGACACTCTATATCTGACCCACTTTGACAATAAGTTGCCGCAGGATGCAAAGTATTCAAAGCACTGGTATAGTTCTGCAATGTGTGCTATTGTCGTTGATACATCTATTCATCCTGTGAGGCCTGTCACCTCTATACCCGCCTCCTTAAAGCCCTATAGCATAGCTCCTGGTCCAATATTTAAAACCAGGACCAAAAACTTGCTTGGAGATGGTGGAGGAGGTTTATGGTCCATTGACGGGACGCCAATGATCATGAATGTGATCAATGACACAGTGCTGGTCAATACCAAGGAAGAATGGATAATAAAAAATAAAACCAATCATGCCCATCCTTGGCATATTCACAAGGTCCAGTTTCAGGTAATAGAATATAATGGTATTATTGGTCTTCCAGATGGCAAAGGAGGGTTTACAAATGATTCAGCATCTTACACATATCCCAATCTTCCTGATGAACTGGCTGGGTGGAAAGATGTGCAGCTTATTCGAGCAGGGGCTGAATTGACTTATGTAGCTCGCTTCGACAGCTTCCCAAGCCCTTATGACATGGACAGTCTCTTTACACATGGCTTTATGTACCATTGCCATATCCTTACACATGAGGATAACAGTATGATGCACCAGTTTGTCGTGGTTGATTCTTTGGTGATGGTGAATAATACTGATGAATTGGAAGAGTTGAAAACACTTAGGCTGTTCCCAAATCCGGCCAATACCTCGATCAGCTTCAAAGGAGACTTTACAGATGCTGGTGTTTTGCGCTTTTATGACTTACAAGGAAAATTGTTGGATGAACGAGAGATGGAGTCTCTACCCGGTTCAAATGTCCCCATAAATCATCTGCCGAGGGGGATAATCATTGTGGAGTATGTTTCAGGCAATCTTCGATTTGTAGAAAAATTAAAACTACAATAGCAATTTGGGAATGCTGTTAAGTTTGACGCACATGAGGCGTCCCGAAATGTGGTGATCACTCCCCTTAACAACCTTTCTTACAAATCAAATGGGTTCGATGCCCATTTGATTTGTTCTTTTTGAAATTTTGGGATGATCCATACTTAAAAAATAATGAGTAGTGGTTCAACTGTAATGCTAATCTTCCGATAGAATATTTGTAGAGATGATCGGCAGACCATCTCTCGCTTTGCCTATCGTAGATAGGAAGGCATCCGCTTCGATAACATCCCACCTAGCAATGGTCTACCAATGACCTACCAATGACCTAGCAATGGTCTGCCGATCATTGCTACGTGCCGATGACAGCCTTATATGTATTGCACTACCAAATAATTTGACCTCGAACCGAGAGAAGAAATTGATTTTTTACTGTTAGACACATAAAAGGATGCCTGTGTAGAACATTGTGTCGCATGGCCAGTCAACGTGTTAAGCGAAGAAAAGGGCTGACAAAGGTTTATTTGTTGCTTGCTCACATCCCCAACTTCATGTTCTTCTTCACCAAAACTTATTTTCCAGCATGGAAATGAGGGCCATTCCGGCAGCCGCTCCCGAAATAAAGAGATTCCATTCGCGGTGTTTCACGCCTATCACATGCAGGAAGAGAAAGGCAATCCCAACAATGAAACATACAACCAAGAGTTGTCCGAGTTCTATGCCCAAATTAAAGCCTAATAAAGGGACTGCAATTGTGGAAGGATCCATGATCAGTGCCTTAAAATAGTTGGAAAAATCCATGCCGTGAATGAAACCAAAAAACAAGGCCATGAGGTAGTTTCTTCTCATTTTTGAAGAGGTTTCAGTTTGATCTTTGCTGATGACATTGTGGAAAGCGGTCAGGAATATGGTTGCGGGGATGAGGAATTTGATCAGATTGGAAGGGATTGTGAAGGCATCCAGGGAAGCAAGCACCAGGGTAACGCTATGCCCGATGGTAAATGCGGTGACCAAAATGAGAATTTTTCTCCATTGCTGGATGCGATAGACGGCACAGAGGACGATCAGGAACAGAATGTGGTCATAGCCGGCCAAATTCGAGATGTGCTCAAAGCCCAATCGTAGATAAAAAGGAAAAGGATGCATATCAAAACCTTAGTTGATGGGTGGGAGTTTTTTTGTTGAGCATCATACTTTTGGAATCTCCGTTAATATGCGCATAGACGATATTGTTTTGATCGAAAAACAGGTCGGTGAAAACTGCATTTTTGATTTCCAGAGTTGCCAGTGATGGCCCTTGCTGATGCTCGAAATACACCCATAAAGCAGTGTTGTCCCCTTCTCCACTGAGCTTCTTATGCCTAATCTTCAGGTCTATCAGCTGTCCATTGGCTTTGACATAGAAAAACTGCTTGAGATAGGCTAACAACAGTTGATTGGCCTGAGTTGACTCATTGGGCTGACAGAAGGCGAGCTCCTTGCTATAGGGATCGAACACGATGGCCTCATTGACATCCGTCAAGAAGAGCTTAAGATTGATCATAAGGACCTGTTTATCAGACGCATACTCTATCTCACACAAAGACAATCTCAATGGATGAGAAGCAGATGGGCTCATTGATATAGAAGCCCCCAAAAAAGCGAATATGCACAAGAATCGGTACATCGGCTTTTGGACTATGCCTGGGATTGGATCTTCTGTGCAACAGCCTGCACTTCTTTGAAGACACGAATCAGATTCCCTCCCCAAATTTTTTCGATTTGCTCTTCGGTATAGCCACGTTCTACCAGTTCGATTGTGATGTTCATCACTTCGCTGGCATCGAATACTCCCTGGATTCCTCCGCCTCCATCAAAATCGCATCCTATCCCGACATGATCGATTCCTGCAACCTTGACAATATGATCGATGTGATCGGCCACATGTTCCACCGTCGCTGGCGGAGAAGGATATTTTTCACTGATTTCCTGGAACCTTTGCCGCAATGCTGTTCGGTCTTCCTGCGTCATCTCGCTGAAGGGTTTCATGTTGGCACGAAGTTCTGCAAATGCGGAATCCCGAGTTGGATTCGCAGGAGCTTCCCGTAGATAGTCTGCCAGCATGGTCAGCTGAACCACGCCTCCGTTCTTCGCCATGAGCTTCAGCATCTCATCGGTCATGTTGCGATCGTGATTGGTTACCGCTCTGGCGTTGGAGTGACTTGCAATAATGGGCGCTTTGGACAAAGCAATTGCATCATAGAATACACTATCATTTCCATGAGATACATCTACCATGATGCCGAGGCGATTCATCTCCTTGACAACTTCAGCCCCGAAATCACTAATCCCTCCATGTTCCGTTCCTTCAGGATCGGTGGCGGAGTCTGCCAGGTCATTGTTGGAGGAATGCACCAGGGTGATATAGCGGACCCCTTTGTCAAAATACAGGGCGACATTGGAGAGATCTTTACCGATTGGGTAGCCATTTTCAATTCCAATATATATGGCTCGCTTTCCAGCCTCTTCCAGGGTATAGGCATCATCCGGATTGAGAGCGAGGCCAACAATATCTGCGTTTTTTTGCGTGGATGCGACAATGGAATCGATCATTTGGAGGCATAAGGCTTTGGCTCGGGTATTGCCATCATCATCTCGGATATCCTGTGCGACAAAGGCTGCAAAAAAGATGGCATCCAGACCACCTTCCTTCATTCTTGGATAGTCAACCTTGGAGCCCGTTTCATTGGGGTCATGTCGCTCGGCCATATCAAAGCCTGGTTGAATCATGCGCAATGGAGTATCTGCATGTGTATCAACAGTGAGGACACGGTCGTGTATGTCCAGGGCCTTTTGCAGCAAATCTTCTTCAGAAGGAGTTGATTCTGGGGTACAGCCGCTTATGAATAGGACTAACAGGAGAAGAACAGAACAGAGGTATGATGGATTTGGGAGCATGGTTTCTGGCTTAGGTTTATGTATACAGATGCTAAGAGAGACTGTTTGAGTTTTGTATATGGAATTTGTTATAGGTCATTTTTTTGACCTTCAAGGCGGAAAACCCGGAATGTAGCAGAGCTAGATGAGGATTTTTTCAACGCAGAAGGGCGAAAAAAGGGGCATAACAAAACCATAGGATAATATTCAAACAGTCTCTAAGTACAAGTAAAAGAAAAAACAAATGTCTTGGAATAAATATTTTATAATCGTCCCATATTGGTTGGTGGCTTGCAGAAAATTCAATCTACCTTGAAAGAGCTCAGGAAGAACCATCAAGGCTCTTAATGAACCTATTTGCTATCTATTTATAGTAAGTAGATGGACAATATTAGGGTTGATTTTGGGTATTAAGGAAATAGGGGATATAC
>JBCCGK010000206.1:0-6919 GCA_039029315.1 Bacteroidota bacterium
CCTCCAGAACTGGAGCGCATGACAGATCCCTTAAAAAGGTCGAGCAGTACATCCCGAAGCGATACTTGTTTACTCTTGGACATGAGATTTCCTTCAACTAGGAAACCTAGTCCTGGCGCCAGAATCAGGTTCTTAAAGTAATGTCAGATATCTGGTCTGATTGTATGACTGAAAGAGGGTTTGTTGGCGCGTGGAAGTTCTGCATCGTGCAAGAATTTTATGCATATGGGATGAATGCGCGAGATTGGGAAGGATTGAGATCATGATACGCCAATTTCAGGTATAGTCCTCCGTACCTTCTACTTAGATAGAATTAGGCATATCTATTTATCGAAAGCACTATCTCAAATCAATGAACGCGTTGATTTGTCATCTATCAAGGTAATTCCAGGATAATTTCTGATGCCACATCATCTAGCGTTTATGGAAAAATTAAATGCAATTCTGATGCAACTAGAACGAGATGCCTCTTGGCTGGCTGACAAGCTAGATGTCAACCCTGCTACCGTTTCGAGATGGTGTAATGGAGAGACACGTCCTGGAAGTCGTCAACTGATTATCGAAATCTCGAATATTTTAGAGATTAGTGCTTCAGAATGTAGGAGTCTTATTGAGACGGCTGGTTATCAATTAGATGACAGAGTAAATAAAACTATTGAGACAGTCCTAGTAGGTAAAGCATTCCCCCGCAATCCTTTAATTACCTCACTCGGTCCGAATAAACGTCCGCCAAAACGTTATAGGCATTTTGTTGGTCGTGAATACCAGATTAAAGTAGTTTCAGAAATGCTCCTACCTGGAAACATCTGCACTGTTTACGGTCTAGGAGGTGTTGGCAAAACGACACTTGTCACTGAAATCACATGGCGTTTGGCTCCGAATGAAAAGCCCCCTGAAAGCTATCCTGACGGTGTATTTTATTTTTCTATCCATAATCTTCACCACATTGATAGTGTATTCGATAAAATAACCCGACATTTTAAAGAAGAACCAGAGCCTAACCTGGAATCAGCGGTGGAACGCATTTTGGGCGGACGACAATTACTTTTAGTTCTAGACGGAGCAGATCATGTTGAGGATTTAGAACTATTAGAGAATATTATTCATGAGCGGTGTGTGATTCTTCTTACGAGTCGTTACCCAGCAAACATATTAGGAAATGGATATCATCTTTTACGTTTCGAGCCTGATGAAGCAAAGGCATTGCTTCTGGCAATGGCGGGTAACCGTGCCCAGAATGCAAAGGTTGTTGAACGTATTTGTTATTTAGTTGGTTACTTGCCATTAGCTGTATGGCTGATTGGTCGTCATATAGAGAAAGGGAAAACTACTGCGAAAGACTATCTAGCCATATTGGAAAAAAATAAACTAGATGGAGTTAATAATCTGGCTAGAATGTCACAACATAGCTTAAGTCTAATCATCTCAGCTAGTTTGGCTCATGTTGAGCAGTTAATACCGCAAGACAAGTTGATTCAACAAATCATGGGTATAGTTGGCCTTCTGGCTGGTGCTCCTTTTGACTGGAAAGCGATTAGTGCTGCCCTTGATTTTGACGAATCGGATGTAACACAAGTTTTAAGCCAAATGGTACTCTATTCTTTGCTGGATCGTCCTGATGATTACTATGTTGTCATCCATTCATTGATTCATGAGTATTTTCACGAAAATTATGACAACTCTATCGACGAACGTATCCTCTCTCGTCTGGCAAATCATTACTCAATGTGCGCTGAAGCAAGTCAGGAAGATAGCTATCACCTCAGTTTGCATGTATTAAAGTTACTGAAACAGTGCAATGTGCTTTCATTGCATGAATCTTCATTGGGATTGGCTAAAAGAATCTACCCTTACCTTGATCGTGCTGGGAATAAATCTGACAGAGAGCTTGTCACTGGAATTGGAATGAAGTCAGCACAAGCGCTAGCCGAGAATGCACCAAATACTGATGAATCGCAGGAAATTCACCTTGAGCATGTGAAATGGATAGCCAGACAGGGAAACCTTTATACAAGCCAGGGGAAAACGGAAATTGCGATTGAATTTCTTAAAACCGCTCTGAGCAGATTAGCCAACCTAAGAATTGCCAAACATTCGAAAATAAACTCCCAAAGAGAAGAAATCGAAGGTCGAATACTACGCAATTTAGGAGCGGCACAGCTAGAGAGTGAACTGGAGGAAGCCATAAACAATCTATCCAAGGGTCTGAGTATCGCAGAAAAGATAGGCGATATGGCTGGTACAATTAGTGCTTGGAGCAATCTTGGAATTGGTCGTCAAAAACAAGGAAATATAGAAGAGGCTATCAAATGCCAGCAGATTGCATTAAGATTATCACGAGAGACGCAGGATGTTAGTCCAGATACTAGAAAAGGTGAAATGATCAGCCTTGGTAATCTGGGTAATATATACGTATCAATGGGAGATTATCAAAAGGCTCTATCATATTATGATGAGACGGAAAAGATCGCATCTGAAATTGGTGATGCTCGAAATCAAGTCAATTGGTTGAGTAATAAGGGCCATGTTTATCGACAGCTTGGC
This sequence comes from Bacteroidota bacterium, assembly GCA_039029315.1. Classification (GTDB taxonomy): domain Bacteria; phylum Bacteroidota; class Bacteroidia; order J057; family J057; genus JBCCCJ01. Next base: position 2,545 of record JBCCGK010000206.1, read on the forward strand.
AGGGAAGAAGAAGCCAAAGACTATTTCGAAAAGGCATTAGATATCGGACGAAAACTTGATGATATTCCCATTCAGAAAAAGCAACTCCGTAATTTAAGCGATACGTGTGGTGAGTTAGGGGAAGTAGAAAACGTTAAAAATTTCGATGCACAGCTACATGCCATTACGGCTAATGAAGAGAGAAGCAATAGTATTAGGAGGCTTCACAAGGCTCGTAGGCATGATGATGTTTTTAATCAGTTGTCAGCGTATATGGATTTAGGAGAAAAATGTTTGCAAGATAATCAATTAAAGTTTGCGATAAGTTACTACAACCAGGCACTAGACGCTGCTAAGAAAATATTAGCTCGTGAGAAAGAATGCGAATGTTTGCTCTTTTTAAGTATTGCATTTCTGTTATCACACCAAGAAGTGCAGGCAATTGATCGGTGTCGCCGTGGAGTCACTATGATCCAAAAATACGGAAATAGAGAAGAAACAGTTATACAAGCACTAAAAATACTTGGTAGGGATGAGCTAACAGTGACATGTCGAATATATAAAATACTTGGTTTGATTCAAACTCTTGGTGTTATTCCACCGAACACAATATTTCGATACGGGATTAGGATAGGCCACACATTTTGGTTCTTACTACCACTAATAGAAGAAAATAAATTATTTTTAAAAAATTTAGCACAAAATAATGGGTGAAATACAGGCATGTACTTTGGTAGATCTGCAACTCTTATTTCGCACGCATTTTTGCTTTAGCTGATTATGATTCGTAATGGGGCCAACATTATTTTCAATTTGACTAAAACACAACATTACGATTTATATTCGTCACTCTCTAACTTTGGTACTCTTAACTGATTTAGAAACCTTGGTTAGGTCAGGAATATCTTCCCGTTGCTGTTCAAAGGAAGGAAATCTGATGAAGTTATGCAGCTTATCTAGTTTTGTGATGAGTTCATCCAGAACATTTTCATCGAGACCACATCCTTTAAGTTCAGCCTGAATCCTGCGGATGCTACCCTTTTCATGTAAAGCCACCCTGGTAAGCGACGCACGGTTGGCACGGACAGCCCCATAGGGCAAAGTATCATTACGGAACCCGCCACGACGGTTTACATAGTGATTGGCGCTGCCAAGAAGCAGGCGCATCAAGGTGGTAACGTCATGAATAAACCGCTCAACCTCTTTATGCCGTTCTTTATCGTCACCCGTATCCACCTGAATATTATGCCAATGTGGTAAGATTTCTATTGATGGATGCAATTTCAGCAAATAATCCAAAAAATCATATCCTTGATTACTCTTCAAAACCTGTTCAAAATACGCTCTGCGTCCATCTATACTTGTTTCTTCATCACTGGTACTTCGTGCCGTGTGGTACTCTTCTTCGTCTTTCCGTTCTGCACGTAAAGACATCCTAGGGAGGAATGCCGCCGCCATTGCTTCCCATCTTTTCCAATAATAGTTGAGGATTTCCAACCGTTTAGTCAGAGAAACATGGGTATCACGTTCTGGGAAATATCCTCTACTATACCTTATACCTACATAATCACAAACATGTTTATGTTCTTTATCCAGTGCAGGAACAAGACATTTACCCCCTCTTTGCAATGCGTAAATGTCTGCTTTAGTCTCAGAAATCCTGTTTTCATGTATCATAATTTCAGGATATCTTATAATAATCTCATTCCATATAGGATCACCCGCAAACATCCTCTCCAGTTCTACTGGAAAGTGTGCTTCCAAATAATGAGCAGCTTCATGAAGAAAAATGCTCGTTAATTCATCCAGGGTAAATTGAGGAACGCTTTTCCATACGAAAGCTTCATGAATCCACAAAATACCACCATCTTGATCAAAACCTGCGATGACCGGATGATAGGCATCGAGCATGACATCCAGGTCTGTGATTCGGATTCTTTCAAAGAATGCTGTGGAAAGCATCGCTGCATTTTTTACTGCCTTTTTGATTCGATTAAAGGACGTCCGTTCCCTTACTAAAGGCTGGCGTCCCTCCCATTGATACACCTGTCTTTCCGAATCATATTTCACAACGGTTAGAAACTGCACATCCATCTAGTAGCTAGCATAGGTAAGAGTTAATATTCGCCTTGAGAACGGCTCTAGCCAGTCTCTAAGGCCACCCAGCCCTATAATATGAAATTGTTAAACTGTTGTGACAGCAGCCTCACTTTTGATGGATTTGAGGCATCCATGTGCAAGATTGTGGCTGAATCTTTCGATTTCCTCCTGACGCTGATCTTATCATAACTCCTATTTTCCCATTTACCCTTCCACCAACCAGCGATCTATCTGACGGATCGTCATGGCATCGGAAGGGATCAGATAGACGATACTAAAGCGGTCATCCCCGATCAACGCATCCAGATTGGCATAGAAACGTAGTTCCAAATCCTCTGCTTCCGTATCTGGACCAGGCACCTCAAACTGTACTGGATTCAGCACCCTGGCAGCAAATTCCGTCACAATATCCTCATCTAGTGTCATGCCCTCGGTCGCTTCCCAATAGTGACGGAACTGCTCACTCTCACATAACTGCGCAACAAACTCCGCATACCAGCCTTCCTCTGTGTACGGAGCCAGACGCTGCCTGATGCTCAGCATCTCCGCCAGCAAATACTCCTCCATATGCTCCATCTCCTGAGCAAGATGCACGTTACTATCGAATTGTGACTTGAAGAGCGGCTGATTACGCATCCCTTCTAAAACATCGCTTTCTTCATAAATACCTAGCAGCTTGGCAAAAAGCGGATTCCAGGCAAAGAAACGGGTCACAAAGTCCATGAGATAGGCAGGCATGGGTACGCTGTCTAGCACTAGCTGGCACCGGGTGCAGGCGGCTTCAATCTCCTGAGCGTTTGGTAACGGATATGGTGCAAGGTAGCCGAAGGAGGTAAGAACCTGCTGGCGTTCATTGAAGCTTGCCTGTATTGCATCCAGAATATCTTCCAGTGTTTCTCGCGCAGGTATCGATTTACCCCCTTCAATCCTGGACAGGTTTGCCTGGGTAATGACTTCCATTGAACCGAGTTTTTGTTGGCTTATTCCCTGCCGCTCTCGGATGCCTTTTAATATTTTTCCACCGGACAGACTGCCTTGCTCTGACATATGATTCTCCATTTCACCCCGTTTTCAGCCGATTCTTCTCTGGCTATATCGCGGGCGATATTGAAATGCCCCTGCCCGCTGTGAGATACTGTCCTCGTAGATTCCGGCACAAATGTTCTATTGTGAATATCCCAATATTACCAGTGGTTGAGACATCATACAAATGGGCTGGAACCATAAATCTATAGCCAGAATCGGCGCAGCTTTTTTAGTCCGAAAGGAGGATTCTTTTGCCATTATTCAGACGCAAGCAGGGGCGGTTGCCTCCAGTAAGAGGACGCGCACCACCAAGGTATGCACGCTGGCCTTTGGATGCGCCGTTATTGCGGCTTCCACCGAGGGATGCGTTAACCCTAAGAGATGTATTGTCCGGCGGAATCCACATTATGGGCGGAACAGGTAGCGGCAAGAGCAGCGGGCCGATTGCCACGCTGATCCGGGCAATGATACACCAAGGATGGGGAATGCTGTTTCTCTGTGCCAAGAGAGATGATGCAGAAGCCTATATCCGTGCGGCATCTTTGGCAGAACGGGAAGAGCATATCATCCGGGTCACCTCTACGGGAGCATGGCGCTTTAACTGGATTTCATACGAATTGCAACGGCCCGATGGCGGTGGTGAAATCCAGAATATCGTCAGTCTCCTGACCTCTGTCCTGACCGAAGTAGTGGAAGGCAAGCAGATCAGCAGCGGCTATGATTTCTGGGATATTGCGGCAAGGATGCTCCTCAGAAACGCTATTTCCCTGTTGGCAGCAGCCAAAGGCACCATCCGTCTAGAAGATCTCTCCCTGATGCTGGCTAGTGTGCCAAGGTCATTGGAGCAGACCCAGGAGGCAGAATGGCAACGCACTTCCTTCTGCGCCCAGATGATCGCCCAGGCCGATCAGCAGCCCAAATCTTCCGTCATGCAGCATGAAGTGACCATTGCCAGCCGCTATTTTCTGACAGAGCTAGCAGCAATGGGAGAACGCACCCGCAGCAGCGTGATCAGTACGCTCTCTGCCTCGGTGGATCTCATGCAACGGGGTGCGCTCTATCATCTCTTTGGACAGGATACTACCTTTGTTCCTGAAATCCTGGATGAGGGGGCCATCATCATTTTGGATATGCCCATTGTCCAATATCAGGAAACGGCCAGAATCGCCGGAATGCTGCTGAAGCTGATGTGCCAACGGGCGCTGCTCCGGCGGCAGCGTCCTGAGCGTCCTGTCGCCATTATTGTGGACGAAGCACAGAATTATGTCTC
>JBCCGK010000207.1:0-6910 GCA_039029315.1 Bacteroidota bacterium
CACTAGTTATACTTCTGTTGTCAAGTAGAATTTTTCATTTTGTATACTATTTTTATCTTAGTTTGAATAATTGTCAATCAATGCAATATTCCAAACACTGCCTGTGACCAATTTCATTCATCTGCCCCTGGCTCTACCACATTCAAACAGCAACCTACATGAGCAGGAGAACAAAACGTATAGATTATCGGAAACTTAATGAAACTGGGGAAAGACATTTCATCGAGGAACCACAGATTATTCCCACCATTCAACCAGTGACAGCAATACCAATAGACTTCAGTCATCATTTGCTTGCACCGATCACTCACCCTTTGGTATCGATATCAACTGTTCAAGCTCAATCAACTTCAAATTCAACTTCAATTCAAGGCTCGTCGACAACTCAATCAACTGTTCACGCTCAATCAACTTCAACCAAAGGCTCGTTGACCGCTCAATCAACTGTTCACGCTCAATCAACTGCCTCACTCATTCAGTCAACTTCATCGCTTGCATCATTGTCTACACCGTCTTCACAAAATTTATCTAGTCAATTGATTTTGTCATCTACATCGAGTTTGGCTGATAATTGTTCAGATACCAACATGGATGACCAAGAAGTGAAGACACTCATGATCCAACAAAAGGTGATTGCCAGTGAAATTGTCGACTTTATTAATGAAAACCAAATCGAAGATTCAATGTTCACTGTTGAGGAAGTTGATGAAATTGTCGCCAAGATAGAATCGATCAGAAAAGATTTCAAGACATGTCACTATGAACTAGAAGAGAAGTTATCCGAAGAGGAGTACGAACCCACTTCCAAGTCAAGGGAGAAAATTTTATCAGCCATCAGAAACTTCATCTATGATATGAAACTGTACAGACGCAAAATCAGAAGTGATGAAAATCAGCGTATCAAATGTATCGACGATGCAGCTCGACAATCAAAACGATTTCTGCTCAATGAAATACAAGACATAATACCTACACTATTCAAGATCTTTGAGACTGATCCCAGTAACCTTCAACACAGTGACTTACTTGATGCAAAAACAAATGTCGTCGATCAATTGAAGACAATGAAGACCCTCAGCTGCAAAGTCAGAGAAGTGTTGTGCATTGAAATCACCGACTTCAGAGAAGAAGTTGACAAAGTCACCGAAAAATATCACCAACTATGTTCCCTCAAGCAGAAGTATGTCGATGCGCTGAATGCTGAAATAAAGGATGCTGAAGTATCAAAACAACAATCGTTCCAGTCATCCAAATTCAACATCAAGTTACCAAAGTTCAAAGGGTATGATACTTTTGTTGATGTTTATACCTTTCAGAGTGATTTTGAGAAGCTCCACTTGAAATCAACCCCCAAGTCGTTGCTTGCTGATTTGCTCAAAAACAATTTCCTTGAGGGTCCTGCACTTACCTTGGTGAAAGGTGTCGACTCTATTGACGAAATCTGGAAACGCCTCAAGTCCTCTTATGGAGATCCGAAGATGCTACTATCCAAGAAACTTTCACAGTTGGATCAATCTGCTCGCAACTTAAAGCACAAGGATCCAGAAAAACAGATCGACAGCCTAAGCCGGATACTTAACTTCATGAAGGATTCAACAAAACTTGCTACTGAACACGACATCCGAGAACGCTTGTACTATGGTGGTACAATCGAGAAGATATACAAGCTGCTTGATGAACAACGTGTTAACAAATGGTTCACACTGTTTGACGAAGAAGACCTCGATGAACCAGATGTCTGGAAGAAATTAATCAACTTTCTTGAAAAGGAAATTACCATACAACAACGTAAACTCTTGTATTGCACGACAAACGAATCAAAGAATTCTCCACCACCATCACGCAACCCATCGTCCCATTATGGAGACGGCCAGAGGACCAATAGAGCATCACCATTAACAACAGATCCTGATGAATGTTTCATTTGTGGAGCGACTGATCACGTCAAAAGCGGACCAAAGGGTATGAAACTTGTTCAATATTTCAGTTGTCCAAGATTTGCTGAGATGACACCTGCACAGAGATTTTCCATTTTGTGGAAGAAGGGATTATGCCATCAATGTTTATACCCAGGAGCCCATCAATCAAAAGGCAAACATTGCGAGGGAAGGTGTCAGCGAGACTTCATATGTCCTCATCATTCACACGAGAAGTATCCCTGCAGGAACCATGTTCTTGTTTGTCAAAAACATGCTGGAGACGATGCGAATCAACAAGTTTTGCAAAGCTTCAAAGATAGATGTATGCGTCAACCTGACATTCCAACCCATGCTAAGGAGATCAAGCTCACCTTTCATTCAAGGATCAATGATGCATATTTAGCAAGAGACAAGAACCGTCATCAATCCATCAAGTCTTCAAATAAGGAACCAGTCATTGATGATAATGCAATCTACATTCTACAAACAATTAAAGTTGATGGTAAGCGCTACACTATTTTCTTTGATCTTGGATGCAGCGACATGATCATTCGCAAAGATGCTGCAATTAATCTCAAGGACCGAAGTCACTTAGAATTCAAAGGTGAAATTGTTGTTGGCGGAGTTGGCCAATCATCCCAGACAACCAACCTCGGCGTCTATTGTATTCAACTACCACTTCGGAATGGGCATGATGCTACTCTATCCGGCGTTTGTCTTTCACAGATCACAATGCCTTTTCCAATCTATCCTCTCGATCAGGTGGAACAAGACATTCACACAGTTTATCGTCAAAATGGTAAGAATCCTCTTCATCTTCCTACGTTACCTCCCTACGCTGGTGGGGAAATCGACATCATGCTGGGTATTAAGTACTTAAAGTATCATCCACAACCCATATTTCAATTACCGTCTGGACTCACCATTTATGAATCGGTCTTTCAAAATGCAGATGGTGGATTTGGAGTTGTTGGAGGACCCCACAGAGTCTTCAATACCATCAGCAACGACAAAGGTTCACACTTGTCCACTTTCATCACAAACCAATTCAAGATGTATCAAGCTGGAATCCTTGTCAACCCTGATGTACCTTTGCTTCACATCAAAACAGAGAAGGATCATCAACATAACCTTCTACACGACGACACCCAACAGATGACAGTATTGATTTCATGCAACCAGAAGATCTTCGAACGAGTCGAGCAAGCTGGAACCATTATCTCCTACAGGTGCGTAAAATGTAGGGAATGCACCGACTGCAAAGAAAATGAATCAACTGAAGCCATAAGCATCAAGGAGGAAGTGGAGCAACATTTGATAAATCAATCCGTCACTGTTGATCCTGACACCAGAGAATCATGGGCAACTCTTCCTCTACTGCATAACCCGGAAATCAAATTGGCACCAAATAAGGACAAAGCACTCAAGATATATCACCAACAACTGAAGAAACTAAATCAAGCTCCAGTAGACAAAGCAGACGTAATCAAAGCTGAGAAAAAGCTCCAATCAATGGGATTCGTTGACTACGTCAGAAACATGTCAGAAGATCAACAACAGATGCTTGCGAATAACAACATACAGAATTTCATCCCATGGCGTGCAGTCTGGAATGGCAATTCATTATCAACTCCATGCCGGATCGTCTTCGATGCCAGTCATCCAACCAAATCAGGATACAGTTTGAACAGCATATTAGCCAAAGGTACAAATAATATGAACAAACTGGTGGAAATATTTATCCGTTGGACATCCCATCATACTGCATACCATACAGATATACGTAAAATGTACAACACCGTAAAACTGAAAGAGAATCATTGGTGTCTCCAACGCTATGTCTGGCAAGAGGAACTAGACCACACCAAGATACCGGAGGAAAAGATCATCAAAACTTTAATCTACGGTGTCAAGTCGTCAGGTAACCAAAGTGAAAGAGCACTTCGAGAGACTAGCAAGTTATTCAAGGATCAATATCCAGATGTCTTTGCGGTGATTCACAAAGATGTGTACGTGGACGATTGTCTTTCAGGTGCTGAAACGCAAGAAGGTGCTTTGAATCAAGCTGAAAGACTCGAAACCGTGCTGAACAAAGGTGGATTTTCTCTCAAAGGCATTACGTTTTCAAAACAAGACCCTAATCATGATTTGTCCAAAGATGGTGAGAGCATCAATGTTGCAGGGATGAAGTGGTACCCAAAACAAGATTTGATATCATTGGATATAGGCGAATTGAATTTTGCTAAGAAATCAAGAGGCAAGAAGCCAACTTCACAAAATACCAAAGATATCCCAATCAAACTTACCAGACGTCAATGTGTTGCTAAAGTGGCGGAAGTTTATGACATAACCGGAAAAATCACTCCCATCACTGCTGGAATGAAACTCGACCTTCATCACCTAATCGAACGAGGATTGCAATGGGACGACCAAATCCCAGATGATCTGAGACACGTTTGGGAAGATCACTTTCAAATGATGGGGGAAATATCATCAATCAAATACAAGCGAGCAATTGTTCCAGATGATGCCACAAGTCTCGACATTTCAACTATCGATTTTGGAGATGCTTCCAAATCCCTAGTCTGTGTGGCAATTTATGCAAGGTTTAAACGTAAATTTGGAAACTCTTGTCAACTCGTCTTTTCCAGGTCAAGATTGGTACCAGATGACATGACATTGCCAAGAGCCGAATTATATGCTGCCACACTCAATGCTCATACCGGCGAAGTGGTGAGAAGATCCTTTACCAAACACCACAAATCATCGTTGAAATTGTCTGATAGCCAAATCACATTGTTCTGGATCAATGGTGACCATAAACAGCTCAAACCATATGTAAAAAACTGAGTAGTTGAAATTCGAAGATTTACCAGTCCTGATGATTGGAACTTCATACCTGGAGATCAGATGATTGCAGATCTGGATACAAGGAAAGGTGCTGCCCTTCAAGATGTAAATCAGGATTCACAATGGTTCAATGGTCTCTCTTGGATGACTGATGACATTTCTAAGTTCCCAATCAAGTCAATACAAGAAATCAAACTCAGCAATGAAGAAGTCAGACTTGCAAAAGCAGAGCAAATTTCAATGGACATTGACCCTACTATGGTACCATCCAGTCATTTCACCATCAATATGGAGAAAACTACTGAAGTCTACAACATATCGCAATATGTGATTGACCCAAACAAATTTCAATGGAACAAAGTCATTCGTATCTTAGGGTATGTCCTGAGATTTCTTCGCAACATCAAGATTCGTCTCAAATTCAAGGTTTCAACAGATGCTTTCAACCCTATCAAAGAAGCAGAGTGATACTTTTTCACCAAACCACAAAAGAAGTCAAGTTGTTCTGCAATCCCAAAAAGTACTCAAAGATCTCCAAAGAAATTGATGGCATATTATATTATACCGGACGGATACTTCCAAACACCGAATTAACAATATCTGGGAGGATGACAAATGCCATGCTGGATCTATCGACAACCATGTTTTGTGTTCCGTTAGTATATCGACACTCACCAATTGCTTACTCTATTGTTGACTACATCCATTGGTATCACAAAGAAGCAAAACATTGTGGAGTGGAAACAATATGATATGTGACCCAAATTGCTTATGTCATTGAGGGAAGAGACCTGATCAAGCTGGTTAGAAGTCGTTGTGAAAGGTGTCGTTACATTGCAAAGAAAACACTTGAAGTACAAATGGGACCGATATCGAACCACAATATCAACATTGCACCACCCTTCTACTCTACCCAGGTGGATCTTTGCGGACCATTCACAGCATATTCTAACTTACACAAGCGCACAACAATCAAGATCTGGCTTGTTGTGTTTTGTTGTACCACCACATCAGCCACAAAGATCAAAGTGATGGATGACTATAGCACACCCTCCTTTATCTTATCCTTTGTACGTTTCGCTAGTGACATGGGGTATCCAAAATATCTTCTTCCGGATGAAGGCAGCCAACTTCTTAAAGGCTGTCAAGATGCTCGCCTCAACTTCAAAGATATACAGAACCGCCTTTATTGTGACGTCCAAGTTGAATTCAACGTATGTCCAGTGTCTGGCCATCATATGCATGGAAAGGTAGAAAGAAAGATACGTGAAATCAAAAAATCCTTATCCATCAATCTTCAAAATCACAGATTATCTTTGCTTCAATGGGAAACGATTGCATCTGAGATTGCCAACACCATCAATGACATGCCTTTAGCACTCAAGGGCATTCACAATTTTGAAATCTCAGATGTGTTGACACCAAACAGGTTATTGCTCGGGAGAAACAACAACAGAAGTCCAATTTTCCCTGTCAAGATGACTTCAAATCCCGACAAATTCATCAAATTGGAGGAGAAAATTCTGAATGCTTGGTTTGAAACGTGGCTCCAGGCGCCTTGAGTCCGGTCAGTTGAGTCATACGCTCCCACACCAGTGTCTTGAAGGGACCATCGGGAAGCAGCTCTAGAAGTGGGCGTCCGGTTTCGTGTAAGCGAGATTGACCTTCGATCGAGGAGAGATCCAGATCCTCGCTCAAATGTTGAAACAGATACTCGCTCAGGTTCACCGCGTCACCGACCCGTTCGCGGAAGACGTCTGGGCCGAGCCCACGCACCAGAGAATCTGGATCCTCGCCTTCGGGCAAGAACATGAAACGAGCGCTTCTACCTTCGCGCATCTGCGGGAGGGCATTTTCCAAGGCGCGCCATGCGGCGCGGCGCCCGGCGGTATCGCCGTCGAAGCAAAAGACCACCTCCGGGGTGAGGCGAAACAGGTTCTCCAAATGGTCGGAGGTCGCTGCGGTGCCGAGGCTCGCCACCGCGTTGGTGACGCCGTGCTGCGCGAGGGCCACTACGTCCATGTATCCCTCGACCACGATCATTTGGTCGAGCCGTCCTCGGCGCGCCGCCTGCCAGCGCCCGTAAAGTTCGCGGCCCTTATGAAAGACGGGGGTCTCAGGGCTGTTCAAGTACTTCGGCG
>JBCCGK010000208.1:0-6617 GCA_039029315.1 Bacteroidota bacterium
CGAGATCGCCATCAAGGTAAATGCAAGAAGGAGAAACCGTGTTATCACTGCAAAAAGACCAGCCATCATCGAAGCCTGTGCCCCAGTCATGCCAAAGGGGAACAAAGAAGTACAGAAAATGGAATGGTAGCTGATGACGAGGAGAATAATCAAGAGGAGACCTTGATTGAAGAAGAAGGACTTCTATCAGCAGGAGAAAATGTCATTATGCAGACCGCCCTGGTTGAAGCAATGGATGGAGAAGAGTCATGTTCGGAGACCACTAGAGTACTAATGGATACCGGAAGCAGTCGCACATATATCACTGAGGAACTTGTTGAGAAACTAAAACTGAGAACTGAGGATAAAAACCGATTGACCGTCTATACCTTCGGGGGTAAAAAGCCAAAGGAAATGACTTCACCTGTAGTAACGATTGTACTGAAATCGAAAGACGGAAACATACTGAAAGTCAAAGCTAATGTAGTGCCTAAGATATGTGCACAAATAAACCGTCATCCCGTTCATTTGAAAGACAAAATGAAATTCCGGAGAACTTTCAGACTAGCAGACACATTACCAACAAGCCGTGAAGCATCAACCATTGGTGTTTTGATCGGAAACGACTACTACAATGACGTCATGACCGGAGAAAGAAAGCAAGTACAGGAAGGATTATTTGTGTTAAAGTCAAAATTCGGATGGGTGGTATCAGGACGCACCAAGAGTATCAATAAGCAAGACACAGAGAGCAGTTTGTTCGTGATGACACACTCATCAAGCAACATCTTACCTGACATCCATCAAGTTACAGCCGCAGACGACTCTCTACCAACACCACCTAACCTTGAAGATTTCTGGAATTTGGAGACAATCGGGATCAAACCAGACGAACCCAATAACGCAGACGAAATCACCATAGAGATGTTTAAAGATACCATCACAAAAGAAGGGTACCGTTACTTCATTAGCTGGCCTTGGAGGGATGAAGATCACGATTTACTACCAGAGAATTATGAACTCTCACTAGGAAGACTGAAATCCCTGGCAAAACGATTGGAGAAAGATCCAGACCTTTTCAAACGATATAACGAAATTATTCAGACACAAGCTAAAAAGGGGATGATTGAGAAAGTGAATGTTTCTGACATGAACAATGCAAACAAGAAGCATTACATTCCTCACCACGTCGTTGTCAAGCCAGAAAGCACAACAACAAAGTTGAGAATTGTCTACGATGCATCTGCAAAGACGAAAAAGAGCAACAAAAGCTTGAATGAATGTCTTTACAGAGGCCCAGTCATAATGGAAGACTTGTGTGGATTGCTCTTGAGATTTAGAACGCAGAAGATTGGGATCGTATCAGATATTGAAAAGGCATTCCTACAGATTGGTATCCAAAAGGACCAACGGGATGTTACCAGATTCCTGTGGTTGAAAGACGTCACCAAGCCAGTCACTAACGACAATTTACAGATATACCGATTCGCAAGAGTACCATTTGGTATCATTTCAAGCCCATTCCTTCTTGGTGCCACGATCCAGCATCACATCAAAGAATCAAGCACATCAATAGCAAGGAAGATCAAGGACAACATCTATGTGGACAACATCATCACTGGAGCCAACAGTAAGGACGAAGCAGTCGAACTGTACAAGAATGCCAAGGATTTATTCCGTGACGCTTCAATGAATCTACGAGAATGGATAACAAGTTCAAAGGAAGTTAACAATCAAATCGCACCTGAAGATCGAGTTGAAGGTATAACAACTAAAGTATTGGGACTGAACTGGAACACTGAATCTGATGAATTATCAATCTTAGCAAAGAAATTCAGCTCAACCGAACAAGCTTCAACAAAACGAGAGATTCTGGCAACCATTGCATCAATATACGACCCCCTCGGAATGATGAGCCCAACCATCATCAAACTGAAGATTTTCTTACAAGATCTTTGGAAAAAGGACATAGATTGGGATGAGCCATTGAGCGAAGATGACAGAGAAGTGTGGTTGGAATTGACCAAAGGTTTGAATGAACTAGCCACGATACAAATTCCACGATTCATTGGAAATGAGAAGCCACAACTACTAGGATTCTGTGATGCATCAAAGAAAGCGTACGCCACAGCTATCTACCTTCGAACAGAAATTGATGGTACACCCCACATTAATCTGATCTTTGCAAAGACACGAAACGCACCAAAGGAGAAGAAGGTCAAACCAAAGAAAACAAAGAAGGGCAAAGCCAAAAGTCAGAAAACGAAAAAGAAGATGACTATTCCAAGACTTGAACTGATGTCAGCACTGATCGCAACAAGGGCACTTCGTTTCATTGCCAAGGAGCTTGGACTCAACGATAAACAAATGATGCTATGGACAGATTCCAAATGCGTTTTGGATTGGCTGAAACAAAAGGACAACAAAGATGTATTTGTCAGAAACCGGGTGAACGAAATCATCAAAGACAATGACATCAACTTCAGATACATCAACACTAAGCATAACCCAGCTGATATACCAACCAAGGGAATGACCACTGAAGAATTGAAGATAAGTGATTTGTGGTGGCATGGTCCAGAATGGCTGAAGAAAAGCATAGATCAATGGCCAACTTGGGATGTGGACCAAATCAACAAAGACTCCATTGAAAGGATACTGGAGACAAAAGACAACGAAACAAACGTCATCTACGAAACATCTGTTCCAGCTTCTACAATCAACAGAGGGACAGAAGAAGTCATAAAACCACCATTTGGAATTCAAGCAGAAAAGTATTCATCAATTACGAAGATTCTTCGCATCACCGCATACGCAAACCGTTTTGTACTTAAGACAAGGAAGATGGGTACCGCAAAAAATCATTTGTCGGCAGAGGAAATTGAAGCAGCCACGACACTATGGATCAAATATCTACAAAAGAAACACTACCTGACAAGAAGCAAAGGAGAAGTTACATTAAACAAGAAGACATCAACCAATCAACTCAATCCGCACCTGTATCCGAACGGTATCATCAGATGTCACAGTCGACTGACGAACGCTGATTTGCCACGAGACACAATCGAACCAATACTCCTACCAAGAAACGAGAGATTTGTTCAACTGATGATCGAAGATACACACAGAAGACTGTTTCATGCCGGAGTCAACCATACATTGTCAGAGATAAGAACAAAGTATTGGATTCCACAAGGACGAGCAGAAGTCAAATACGTACTGAAGCGTTGCAAAATCTGCCGAAAACACCAAGGTGGACCGTACAAGATGCCAGCGATGTCACCGTGGCCCAAGAGCAAGCTTACAAGATCGATTCCGTTCAAAAGGACTGGACTGGACTACTTCGGGCCGTTATACGTGAAGCAAACAGATGGTTCAACCCAAAAAGTCTGGGTGTGTCTTTTCACCTGCGTCGTGGTGAGGGCCATTCACCTGGAGATTGTCAACGACCTGACAGCCGAGGAATTCATCATGGCACTGCGTCGATTCATAGCAAGAAGGGGAAAACCGAGCCACATCATCTCCGACAACGCTTCGCAATTCAAGTTAGCCAACTCAACAATCGACTTAGCATGGAATAAAGTAATCACCGATGAAGCAGTGACGTCATACATTGCCAACGAGGGAATCAAATGGTCATTTATTGTCGAGCTGTCTCCCTGGATGGGAGGCTTTTATGAAAGACTTGTGGGAAGCAGCAAGGTGGCATTGAAGAAAGCAATTGGACAAAAACTTCTCACCTCCATACAACTGCAGACGTATCTTGCAGAAACAGAAGCCATATTGAATACAAGACCACTCATATACATTGGAGAAGATTTGAATGATGGAACCACAATCACTCCATCACACTTCCTGTCACCCAACACAAAGACAGGAACACCAACACTTGAAGACCAAGACGAAATCAAAGACCCGACCTACGTCGATGGAAAAATGGAATCAAAGGAAATGCTACTGGACACTTGGAAAAAGGGACAACGAATGCTAGAATTATTTTGGAAGATTTGGAAGACAGATTATCTTCTGAACCTCCGTGAACGATCAAAATCATATCTTTCATCACCACGAATTCAAGCACACGAGAAGCCAAATGTAGGAGACATCGTACAGCTCAAAGAAGCCACACCAAGAGGATCCTGGAAACTCGGAAAGATCACCGAATTGATCACCAGCAGCGACGGAAACGTGAGAGCAGCGAAAGTTTTACTCGCAACAAGAAACATCGTCAATCGCTCATTAAATTTACTGTATCCATTGGAATGTGAAAACGATTTCACAGATAATCTGAACGATGAAAACATTAATCATAACACCGATACTGAGGACGCCAGAAACACTCAAGAGAACGACATTGATCAAACTAAAGAAAACGAAGTTCAACCTGTACGACGCTCAACAAGACGAGCAGCAATCGAAGCTCGAGATCGAATTTACGGACAAAACTTAACTGACGAATAAATCGTCATTTATTTGCCGTCGGGAATGTCGCGAACACCGCGAAACTTAATGGACAGTTCTAGATATTTTACATTAAGTTCCAGTCACGTATGAACTGGAAGTCAAAAGCACCTGATAGACTTAGAAACCGTATTCTATTTCGTAGAATCTCGTGCTCGCTGGAACATGCGTTTGCTGACGTCAAAGGCTTACGACAAGCAAATTTCTTTATGAACGTTTACGTCTTCAAGCACGTTTCATATTTTATATACTTAAGTCGTCATTTATTATGTATCATATTATTTGGAAATATTATATTTAGGGAAATATGCTTTATCATCATATTATATATGCACCTGCTAGGAAACGAGAAACTATATAAACTCGATAGGATTTATATTAAAGCACTTACTTTCTGACTTTTACGTAGTCATTATGCACTAGATGTTTGTACTACTTATTTCGAAAAGAAGAAATTTAAGTCAATTATCCTAAAACCTCGAATTGATCGTTACCGCCGCAACAAATTGGTAGCAGAGGGTGGTTAAATTCGTCGTTTTATGGATTGGATAGGATTACAAAGGAGATATCATCTGTTATAGAAGAGAAAAATTTCAAGAATGAAATTTTAACAAACATTAGTAATCAATTATTCACGAGGTACATCTTTTATTACAAAGGATCTTTTATATTTGAGAACATTCCAGACGATTAAACAGGAGTAAACGAGAAAAACAAACAAAACAATGGCGTCGAAGAGAATCGAAACATCCAAACATAGATTATTTGAGAAAATTGAAGAGGGAAAGAAATACCTCAGAGAGAAAGAGAATAGTTACGAGATTAATGAACTTACGAGACTTAGAAATAATATCGCTAAGAAGAAAGGGCAGTTCGAGAAGGACATTCAAGATTACGAAAAGATTGAGAACCGAGATGAGGATAAAATTATCGAGTATCAAGACTTTCAAGTGGACGCAGAGGATATACTTGATGATATTGAACATTACATTGAAACAACGAAAGAACAATTGGCGATGGAGAAGGAAGCTGCGGACAAACAACAAGAGGCAGAGGAGAAAAGACGAGAACAGGAATATCAGTTGGAGAGATTACGTATTGAATCGGAGGTTTCAAAGGAAAAGTGCAAAGCAGAGATTGCAGTCGCAGCTGCAGACAAAAAGACCACTTCAAAACAACAAACTGTTAGATTGCCAAAGCTGGAGCTAAAGAAGTTTAATGGAGATTTATTGAAATGGCAATCTTTCTGGGATAGTTTTGATTCAACGATTCACAACAATGACTCTTTGCATAACATCGATAAACTGAATTATTTGAGATCCCAGCTGCAAGGGGACGCATTGAAAACAATTGCTGGATTAGAATCGACGAACAGTAATTATACCGTTGCAATCGATATTCTGAAAGAAAGGTATGGAAATCAACAGTTGATCATCCAAAACCATTACACCAAACTGGCCGATCTTGAAGCAGCGAGCGACAGAATCCACTCGTTAAGATCCGTTTTCGACACTATCGAGCAACATCTTCGATCCCTGGAAGCGTTGGGAGAGGACATCAATCATCAGCAGTATGTAACAACTATCATACGAAAATTTCCTGCCAGAGTGAATGAGCACATCACACATCACAACAAAGCACCAGAAGAAGCCTGGACCGTGAAGAAATTGAGAAAGGCAATACAAAATTATATTGTCACCAAGGAGATTGCAGCCCAACAACAACCAAGTTCAAGTGGAAGAGATAGCCGTCGAAACGACTATCGAGATGAGCCAACAGGAACTATGTTCGCAAACACAGGACAACGCATCTTGAAATGTATTTTCTGTGGAAAGAGACATTGGAGTGATGAATGCAGAACTGTATCCTCCTTGAAAGAAAGAAAGGAAAAGTTGAAAGGAAAGTGTTTCATATGCCTGCGAGATCGCCATCAAGGTAAATGCAAGAAGGAGAAACCGTGTTATCACTGCAAAAAGACCAGCCATCATCGAAGCCTGTGCCCCAGTCATGCCAAAGGGAAACAAAGAAGTACAGAAAATGGAATGGTAGCTGATGACGAGGAGAATAATCAAGAGGAGACCTTGATTGAAGAAGAAGGACTTCTATCAGCAGGAGAAAATGTCATTATGCAGACCTCCCTGGTTGAAGCAATGGATGGGGAAGAGTCATGTTCAGAG
>JBCCGK010000209.1:0-6586 GCA_039029315.1 Bacteroidota bacterium
ACTTATTTTTTGTATGCGTCTTTTTTCCTCATTCTGCGGCTTTTTTTGTTCTCATAGCACCACTATGAGAACAAAAAAGGGCCTTGGCTGAGAAAAAAATACTCCATAAAAATTCTCAGCACAGATTCCTAAACAGTCTCTTAATCCGTTGTAGAGGGTAAAAAACATGGACGCAATAGAAACAAGATCTTTCTCTGCAGGAATCTCTCCACTGTCCACACCCGTCTGAGTAAAATTCAGAAAAATCTGCTCAAAGGTATGTTTGTTCTCTTCTAACAACAGGAGCATGTCTTCCTCTCCATGTGGAGTGAATGTTTCAAGGTGGTAGTTTTGAATATAAATGGAAACCCCTGCTTTTGATCGTTCTTCAATGGTTTCCAACACCTCTCTGGTATTCCTTCCTAATCTGGAAACTTCACTCACCACTACTTTGTCTATCCGATTTGTATGAGCGAGGTGAAGTAATTTTTGCAGAGCAGGTCGCTGACTATTCTTGATAATGCCAGACACTTTCTCCGCAAGGTGGTTCAATTCTCATACAAATCATAGAGTTTGTTGACCAAATTTTCCGTTGCATCCTTTACCCCATACTCCTTGAGAAAAGCTAACCCATATCCTTTGCCTAAATTATAGTGCAAGCTCCAAACCGCGGCAGCTAAATCGACATTTTTATCAGCAACTTGCATATCGCCTAGATCAATATAAGCTGAAAGTTCTCCATCCCTATATATAAAATTTGGTAAGCATGCGTCCCCATGAACAAGCACCTTTCCATCTCCTTTTTTACCAAAAGGACAAGACGAGATGTCAATTGAATGAAAATCTCTTATTGCAGCAGCGAGCTTTGAGACAGTATCTTTTGGACTTATTTTTTTGCCTAAACGAGCAAGGCTCTCTCCTTTGACTTCGGTCATAAGAAGAGCGTCTTTGTCTTCCATCCTAATCAAGGCAATAACGCGAGGTACAGGAAGCTTGCCAGCGAGCCACTCAAGGCGAACCCTTTCTTTTTCCAATGCTGATGCAACTTTTAAAAAATAATTTTGACTTGGTGTTGTAAGTTTATATACATCGCTTTGGTCTCCCTGTGTTTCTTTTTCGACTCCACAATCACAGTCAAGGAATTGTTTTGCCCAATTAACATAGGTATTCATGGAACAATAGTACTTTTTTCCTAGAGTGGACAAAAATAAGTGTTTTTATCCATAGGCTGTTTCCAGGCCATATAGGCAGAGTATTTGGAGTGTTTAGTGGCCATACCTCAAGGTGGAGTTTTCAACAGACTGGGACCTGGTTAATCTTACAGCTTATGAGCCATATGAATTACTGATTCGACCTAAAGAATAGTCATTAGATAAGAAACTGTCTTGCTTTTGGTTTTTGTCTGAAGAAAGCAGGATTTTTGGGTTCTGAGAAGGAATTTTTTTGAGGAATACCGAGGTCTTTCGAGAAAAAATGACGCACTCAGGTTCCAAAAAGCCAAATTTCCTGAGGGAAAAGAGAAATCAAGACAGTTTCTAAATCTCTTATCAGTCCTTTTCGGGGCTAGGACCAACAATGCCCAATTTGAAAGTACTATTCATTCCGAGTCGTATATTGTCGATTTGCTTTCAACAGGCGGAATAATTATTTGATTTTTGAGACCTTCACAGCGGCAATTCTACTCAATTTAATTCCAAATTGGCCGGATTCCCAAACATCAGTGTATATCTTCAGCCCAAAGTGAAAATATGGTTGATTCTGTTATTCGCAATTCCTCACCCATACAAAATAAAGCCCTTTCCATGTACATTTTCAATCCGGATGGCAGCATCCTTAGACAGATATTTCCGCAAGCGTGAGACAAAGACATCCATACTTTTTCGGCTGAATTCATCCTGCGCTCCCCAAATTTGTTGAAGCGCTTTTTTGCGGGGCATCAGTTGCTGTCTATGTGCACAGAGCAAACTGAGCAATTCTGCTTCTCTGGCGGTGAGTTTGATGGTTTCGGTCTCAAATGTCAGTTGGAAGCGAGAAGGAATAAACAGATACTGGCCGATGTGGTATTGGTCCTGATGATGAGCAGATTTTTGGTTTTGGCGCAATAGTGCTTTGATCTTCGCCACCAATAATTCTTCATCAATGGGCTTGGTCAGATAATCATAGGCACCGATCCGGAATCCCTTGAGTTTGTCAACTTTGAGTGATTTGGCACTCAGAAAAATAAACGGCAAATCGGGCGCTTGCTGCTTCATGAGGTTGGCGAATTCGAATCCATCGATTCCTGGCAACATGATATCGAGGATTGCCAGTTCATACAGGTGATTTGTCAGTTGCTGGATGGCTTCTTCCCCGGATGTGACCCAATTCACCTCGAATTCTTGCAGACGCAGATATTCCGATAAGATGTACCCAAACCCCGGATCATCCTCCAACAATAAGATGTTGTGTCCTTTCATAAGTGTATGATAAATTCGCAGCCTTCTTCATAAGTAGCGTTGAGCTCGATGGTCCCTCCATGTGCTTCAATGATACTTTTCACATAACTCAATCCAACCCCAAATCCCTGCCCCCTGTACTGATTGTGTTTTTGCCCCCTGAAAAATCGATCAAAAATATACGGTTGGTAATCCATTGCGATTCCTGGTCCATTGTCCCGAATCCGAATCTGACAGGAGGAGTCCGTATAGGAGGTAGACATATAGATCTCTACCCCTACTCCACCATACTTCAAGCTGTTTTCCACCAAATTACAGAGGCTGTTGGAAAGATGGGCTTCATCACCGAGGATTTCAGGCTTGAGTGGGGCCAGATCCATGGAAATATGTGCCTCCTTGGCTTGAATCAAAAAGTGAAGTCGATCCGGGATGTCTTCTATCAACGCATGGAGATCCACCAAGTCTCGTTCCAGATTGATCCCTTTGTCATCTAGTAAGGACAACATCAGCAATTGATCTATTTGTTTTTCCAGGGTTTGACTTTCGCGCTCAATCAACTGGTGGTAGGACACATTCTTTTGTGGATCAGTGCTCTGGCGAAGGACTCTGGAAGCCAATCGAATCGAACTCAATGGAGTCTTGAATTCATGAGTCATATGACTGAAAAAATCGTCTTTGACCTGATTGAGCTTTTTGTGCCTTGTCAGCGATTGAAGCAGGTATCTGAACAGGATCAATAATACAACCAGCAATAGAATATTGATGACAAACAGATACATCAGGGACCGAAAGGCGTCTGTAAGCGTTCCGGGATGATAGATTGTCAGCCATAGGGTATCCTGATCGGGTACGGTCAATTTGTCTACCGGACTGAAATACTGAAAGCTTGATTTTTTCATGAGTCGCTCCCGAAAATCATCGTCTGATTCATCCGCCAATTGCTTGATGCCTTTCACCACGGAAAAAGACACAATACAACTGATACAGGATTTGAGGTCCGAAGCCAGAAGTTGGGTCCGATATTGAACTGCATTGGTCCAAAACAGACCATGCTCTTTGGTTTGGAACATGGCAATCGCTGGCTGAACCTCCAGATGATTGATTCTCAAGACCGAATCTACCTTTTGTTGGACCAAAACCTGAGACAATTGGTCTAATTGAATCTCCTCTCCATGAAACATCTCATGATCGATCCCATTGACAGCCATGGCAATATCAGGCATCAGACGTTTGAGACTCTGGTGCTGCTCTTGCTTGTGGAGTTGCACAGCTTTATACAGCCAATTGACCTGCATCAGGATCAGCATCATCAATATTCCAAAAGCAAAGAGACTGATTCTTGTATAGTGATTCATCGATGTGTTCATACACCCAAAGTACACCAAATTCAGCCCTTGTAAAACCTTATTAAGTTTTCATTAAGCCTTTTCGCATTTCATTCGGAAACCTTCGTTTTTGGATGACCTTTTTGAATAGAGGTCTCGCTTTTCTTTGCTGGTGTCAAACATGTATTACCACTAATTCCTTCAAACATGAAACCGATGACCAAGCTTACTTTCACTATTTTTCTTTGCTGTGTTCAGCTCGTTTCTCTCTTCGGACAATCTTACCAACTCAAGAAAGATGTACAACCAGATGAGGTCCTGTTTTTGAAACAACTGGCACATGAGATGACGATTACGGACCAACAATACAGAAACTACCTTGCGAAAGAAACACTAGACGAATCCATCATTGCCAGGATCGATTCTGTGTATGAGGCTGATGGGATTGAGGCGGGCATATTGTATGAAAAATCCCTTGATCTCTCCCTGGAAAAATCCCTGGCAGATTCTCTATGGCAACTCCAGCATGCCATAGATTTTATGAATCATTTGGCTCTGAGAGGCATCTTTGAAACCTACGGTTACCTTCCCAAGGAATTGCTTGACAAGGATCATTATGTACAAATTCTGCTCCTGATGCATCCGCCCAAGGATTGGAACATCGAGCAATACCTGAAAGAATATTCTGAATTGCTCCTGGCCGAAGTTCAGGCTGATCGTATGGCCCCAAAAGAATTTGCCAGCTTTGTGGACAATATGAAAGGCAAAATTCTCCGCGAGCCCCAGCTCTACGGAACCAATTTTGAGTTCGATGCCCAAACTCAAAGTGTTCAACCACCGACAATCAACAACCTGAAAGAGAGCAATGCTGCCCGGAAAGAGATTGGCCTGCCACCTCTGCTGGAAGGGGAATACCGGCTTCCGAAGGGCGAAGATGCGCCATAAATTTGAATGAAAGATACATTGGCTTTTACAGCATCCTTATATCCAAACAGCATATTGCCCGTTCCAATTTCCAAAACCCTTAGGAGCATTTGACGGGCAATATGCTGTTTGCTCATTTCGGGCCATTCATTGTGGCCTGTTTTGTCAGGAATGGGGATGAGACTTCAAGCTGGATTGATGAGAAGATATTGAGTTTTTATCCACAATCGTTCGTGCAGTGCAACTAGTGGAGTGCAAAAGGCCCAGACTTGGATTGTCAAGGACTTATGGCTTGAACCACTAGAGGCATGTATTTCGAACGTTCCTTTCGGATCGTTTGAAACTTTTTGATTTTGCTGGACGTAGAGAAGATTGGTTTTATTGAGATGTATACCACCCTTCATACCGCCCGCGATTCCATCGCTGCTTGACAAAATCGCTCAGATTTTAGTCAAACAAGATGGATATTTTTATCCAAACCGATGTTACAGTTGAGCCTTCCTTCAAAACTGAAGCAACTGTAATGGGCGAAGGCAGCCACTCGTACGAGCTGGCGTGTATCAACATTCTATTCAGACATGGAATTCTGTTCTCCGCCAAAAAGGGGAGAGCGAGAAGAGACACACCCGCTGACTTTTTGAGACAGGGGCGGGCGGTTCCCGTAAATCTTAAGCATGTCGTCCTTGTGAGGGGGCTCCAACCCGGAATCAAACTCTGGGGCAGGATTGATTTCCTCCTCAATTATCGAGGCTACAAGCTGTTGGATGAACGGAAGTAAGCCAAGCGAGCCGCTTCATGTCAGATGGGGCGGCTTTCTTTTTTCATTCAAAGCAGGATCATTCGCTCAACTCACAGCTCTTCCTAAAACTGAAAAGATGGTGGTTTTATGCCCTTCAATCGGAGATATACGATGATTTGTCCCCGGTGATGTGTGGTATGCATATATGCCCGAAGGAGAAAATCTGCTACGGTATGTTCTTTCCAATAGGCGGCATGTTTCCCCCACAATTCTTTGCCTTTATGATCTTTGGAGTGCAAATCTGATCCCTCGATTGAGCGAATCAAATTCGTAACGATCATGCTGGTTTGTGTTACATACTCCTTGATCGCTGCCTTGTCAGGATCTTTGGGTTCTTCTGGTGGCGGCGTACCACTAATGCTCCCTGCATAGTAAGCATTCCAGTATCCAACATGGGTAAAATGCAAGCCAAAAGCTTTTTGTTCGGGAATGGGTTGGAACATCATGTCTTCCTCCGGCATAGCTTCCAACATACTTAAGCTATAGGCAACAGCTGTTTCCCAGCGTTGCTCAAAGGATGTCAGCCATTGGTCTGCGGATGCAGAATGTCCGAGGCCGAAAGGGAGCATGGCAGAACCAGCCAGGCCCGTAACCAGATGCAGTGCTTCTTTTCTGTTCATACACCTAATATCCACATACCGATAACATATTCCCAAAGACAGAACGATTGCACCCGAGGATATCAACCAAATTTGCCTAGATTGTTCTAGAGACTGTTTGGTTGTGGATTGTGGAAAAGAAGGGAAAGATCCCTGATTTTGTTCACTCGGTTCTATCAAAACAGTCTCTTAGCAGTATTTTTCATTCGAACTTCTATTGCCTTCTCTTATGAATTCTCCTCAACCTTCCTCCCCTCACGGTCGTCCCTGGTGGAAACCTGTATATGACTTTCTGGAAAAGGTATTCTGGCCGTTGGAGTGGTTCGGATTTCATGTAGTGCTTCGACCCTTCAACTGGTTCTTACAGCAATTGGATCCCCTGAGTCGAATGTTGGAAGGGACTCTTTTGCGAAAAATCCTTCAAGTCACCATCTATCCCCTCTTTATGGTTCTGACTCTGGTGGTGGGCTTCAAGTTGGTTGAAAATGGATTTACGGTTCGGAGTTTTTATGGAACCATCATTAT
>JBCCGK010000210.1:0-6491 GCA_039029315.1 Bacteroidota bacterium
GGCCGTGACATAAACCTTCCCGGCCAAGCTATCGGCCCCGGGGGTGCTGGTGATGGCAGCTGCATCGCAGGCAATCACATAGGCCGCGCCAAGCGCCTTGAACGAGCCCAAATTCATCCGCCCCCGTTCATCCTTGATCCAAAGCCTGGCGAGTGGCGCAAGCGAGGATCCATCCTGCAGAGGCGTCTCCTGCGCCGCCGGACAAGCGGCAAGCAATTCGGCAATCCGCGCTGCTGCAACCGAAGGATAGGGCGCATCCGTGGCCAGCTTTGCACCCCCACGCCAGGGATTATGAGCGATTCTCATCTGTTCAGGCCACCTAGAAGAAGCGAGGCAATCGCCAGATCATCGACCGATGCGCCAACTTCGGCGATGTAGGCGATTTGCTGGTCAAGGATGAAGCATTCTACCCATATTTCATGGCAGTAGCTGTTCAACGATTGCTGAAATTCCATCCGTTTTCAACCAATCTCTGCTGATTTCTTCATTCAGCAGACGTTCATTCAGGAATCTATGGAATTTCTGATGTTCTTTCATTTTGATTTTTTGTGCCAATTTGTAGGCATCGGGCTTTCCGTTGTTTTTCATATCCGTCAAGATTTCAATAGTTTTATCATATGAGGCCTTAATCTGAATCGCGATTCCTTCATTATAAACGTTAAGTGAATCATAACTGCTTAACCAATGTATCAAAGTGTCTTGGTATCGACTGCCAACCCATGGGAAAATGTAAGTGCTTTTTCCCTTTGCAAGAATATTTGATTTCAATAACCCTAGCTTAAAAAATGCGTCCCGAGCTTCATTAATGAATCGTTTTGCCGTGTTATCACAATATAAGATTGGCACCGCATCCATATAGACAGCTCGCATCTCCTGAACTAATTTATCGCTGATTTCTTCCCTACCACTGAAATAAAAAGAAGGTACACTACCAGCGCGGGCAGGTTCAACCTGAATAACTTTCTTATCGTTATCAATATCAAGAATTTTCCATCGCCTTCCGGCAAAAATAAAATACTGCTCTGGAGCATAATAAGCTTGCGCTGGAACCTGGCCAAGAATCTGGCTCCTGCTTTCCAAACGATATTCTTCCGGTGTTTGAAATACAGCATAGAAATCATACCGGCTTACAATTTGTTCACCAATCTCACCAAGTAACAAACTTCCATCATCTGCCTGTTCAAGAAGCTTGGCCTTTGAAGAACCCATCTGCTTTAAAACAAGAATGAACAGGTTTTGGGAAATATTTTGGAATGCACCCTGTCCACATAATTGACGAAACAGACCTGCAGCCGACATACCGCCATATTGTGTAACCAATGCCAGAATCTGATGGACAAGAGTGGAAAGATGGAGCGCATCTGTCGCCGGTGTTTCGCACCATTTTTGAAGCAGCAAACGAACTGCAGCTACCGACATCATTGTATCTTGCCGAAGCTGGTCAATTGGTGATGATTTGGATGTAAGCTGTGCCTCTTCAGTGTATATCCTCAAGATACTTGATCTGCCTTGCCTTCGTCCAGATCGACCAAGCCGCTGACGCAGACCCGATAACGAATGAGGCGCACCAATTTCTGCAACGCTTTTTACATCACCAATATCAATACCGAGTTCAAGTGTGGTTGTTGTGACAGCCGTTGTAGGTAAATTGCCATCTTTTAACCGTGCTTCAAGGCTTTCCCTTAGATCTTTTGATAAATTGCCATGATGAGGGAAAAACTCGTTTGGAATGACACGATTTTCTGACATACGCCGTAGCTGGTCTGCCATGATTTCAACTCGCTGGCGGGATCTTGCAAAAACGAGATTACTACTGCCTCTTAGTGTCTTAAAAAGATGACTTTCGATTTCCCATGCAGGTTCTTAATTTTTCTTTACTGGTTGTTCGGTTTTATTTGTTTCGTAACCCCTGATTTGTAGCTTGAGCGCAAAGTCACCAGTATCATCATTGATAATAGCAGGCAGGCGATTTGCATTGGGTCGCAAGGCACCAGCTGCAATGCTCATATCACCCAATGTAGCAGACAAGCCAATTCGGGTCACACAATGTCCCAGAACATGCTCCAGACGACAAAGAATCGAAAGAAGCTGGATGCCTCGCTCCGAACCAATAAAGGCATGAAGTTCGTCAATGATCACATATTCAAGTTGACCAAACAAATGCTTGATTTTTCCGCCACGCAACAGGAACATGGCTTCCAAAGATTCAGGTGTGATTAATAAAACGCCATGGGGTTTCTTGAGAGCCTTGCTTTTTATGGATTGACTTACATCTCCATGTCAGGGTGTCATGCCTATTTCAGTCATTTCGCAAAGCTGTTCAAGACGCCGCGCCTGATCGTTAATTAATGCTTTTAATGGGCTGATATAGAGAACAGAAAAACCACAGCCTTCGTTCGTTTTCATACAATGAGAGATAACAGGCAGGAAAGCAGCTTCGGTTTTACCGCCAGCAGTTGCTGCAGCTATAATCACATCATGTTCCTGATCAAGAATTGGTCCAGCAGCCTTTTCCTGAATTTCATGCAAGCCTTTCCAATTCTGTTTCCAAATCCATTTCTGAACAGAAGAGTGTAACCGATCGAATGCTTTTGAGGTGACCTCAGAGCTTGAAGGTGGCAAGTTCTTCATCGCTTTCGATATCTTCTGGAATGTTCTTGTCAACGGGCTTATCAGCCTCGATAGCGGTATCTGCGATCAGCATATCCCAAGTTGCGGTCGGGTTCTGTTCAAGCACCGCTAAAAGATTGACAAATGCCTTTGCAGTACTTCTTGGTGTCCGGAAATATGCTTCACCAATTTTTTCGTTGCAGTATACCATAAAGGCTTCCAGCGCCTTGTCAGGAATAAGGTAATCGCTTTCATTGCCAAGTGCAAAGACATGACGGATGTTGGCCAGCAAAATATAAAATTCTTCCGGTTTTAATGACTGCAATCGAACAACTGGGCCGGATAAATCAACTAGATTGTTTTTTGCAAATTGGTTTTCAGCAAGACGAGACTGCAATGCTTCGTAGCTGTAGATGCCTCTTCGTGTATCCATCAAGAAATCTGATGTGCCACCAAACACAAATCCAATGCCGGATGATGTACCCTGCAAAACATCGTTAATGATACGGAGTAACTGTTCATAATTGGCATTACGAGCTTGAGCATTGTTTAGCTTGTATAGGTTGACCATTTCATCCAACGTCACCATCAAACCAGCATATCCGGCGATCTGGACAAATCTTGCCATCAACTTTAAATGATCATACACAGATGCATCATCAATAATGCTGCGTAAGCCCAAGTCTTTACGCGCTTCTGTCTTGGTAGAATATTCACCACGCAACCAGCGAAGGGCATGACCTTTCAACATATCATCGCCATCATTAAACCTTTTCCAGTATGCTTCCAAAACGGTGGCAAAATCGAAACCGGCTACAAATTCTTCCAGTGGCAATAGCTTACTGTGAATTGCCTCTGAAACGTTCACTTCTTCTTTTTTGGCTTTGCGTGAGGTATCCGAAATAAAACGTTCGATAATGCTTTGAAGGGCACCGCCGTCAGGTTTGCTTCGAGTAGAAAGATTCCGCATCAGCTCAGAATATAAATTGCGTGCCTGTCCAGCTGTGGCGTGGATACGACGGTCTGGCGCAAGGTCTGCAGAAACAACGACCAGCTGTTTCTCAAGAGATATTTGACGAACCAAATTCAAAAAAAATGTTTTACCCGCACCATATTCACCAATAATGAAGCGAATCGCTGAGGCTTTATTTGCAATTTTCTCTATATCCTTGATCATTGCATCGGTTTCTTTTGATCGTCCAACCGCGATATGTTGGATGCCAATGCGGGGAACAACACCTGCGCTCAAAGCCTGTATAATTGCATCTCTTTCACGGGATTTAATTTTTTTCGCGATCATCGTGCTGCACCTTTTTGCAAAAGTTCTTTGTTGATTACAACAAGGTCGCCATCTTCGATCACTACATCATCATGGATATCCAATGCCCAGTCATTGATCGTCTCCATGGCGCCTTCCGCCATTAGGCTGAATTCGGTGCAAAGTTGCACATATTCTTTTCGTGCCCATTCTTTCCGGGTCAGTAATTCGTCAAGAAGCTGGGCATGATCACTATCCAGCCCTTTAAATATTTCATTTTCTTCCCCCTGTTCAATTTCTTCAATCACTTCTTCAACTTCCGGTTCAACAAACACATCAGACAGGATTTGAGATACTTGATGCGTTTCTTGCCGGATAGCTTCGATGCGTGCCAGATCAAGAACCATACCAGATCGAGCTGCTGTTTCAGCTTTTTCCTCTTGTGGAATGGTATAGCTTATTTTGGATTCAGCCATTTTTACCAACACAGGTTCATCTGATGGTGTTTGCTCAAATGTATGAAGATCGGTGTAAAGTTGGCTTTTATCCACTTCAATTAGGCTGTAAAGCTTTTCAAGGAACTTGACCTCTAATGGATCAATCTGGCCGTCTGCAGCACTGGTTGCTAACGCAAAGCGGGCCATCAAACGTTTATGGTTCAAAGTGAGTTTGTTTAATTTATTTTTCAATGACTGCAACGATGGAGGATGTATCAGTAGCCATTTCAAATGAGCTTGCAATCGATTTTGTTCAGCAGAAGAAAGTATTTTGCCTTTTTTCGCAACCAATTCTGCCAAATGCTGTTTCTCTTCATAAGAAATCGTACCATCCGCATTGGCAACAGCAACAGAAAGAGAAACTATATGCGCAATACTACTGTAGTGTTCAGAAGAAGTTGATGGTGTTTCATTGATTGTAGAGAACAAAATCAAATTTTGACCATCACGACACTGACCGCCAAAATCTGGGTGAGGTTCTATTTCATAACCGACACAACCAAGTATTGCGGCAACTTTACGTAATTTGGCAGCGGTTGGCTTGCCAGTATAATCGATATCGGAAGCTTCAAATACTTTGGCAATCGGAACAGGGCTGTATTGTGCATTAGCTGTTTTTGAAATCCACTGCCGCAGTGTGTTGATCTCTTGCGTTTCAGCAATCCTAATCATCTGTGAGGGTAGAACTGAAATCGCCTCAAGGGATGGTTTTCCATCATCGCATTTTGCCATTGCGCGACTGTATGATTTCAGCTCTTCAATACAAACTTGGGCAATTTTGTTGATCTTGCGTAAAGGAGCTTTCAAATTGCGGATATCAGGCACGTCAAAAGAAAGCTTTGTACTGAAATCACCACTTGCCGATCGATAATGCTCTTTAATACGAGATTGGGGTTTTTTGAATTTTAAACCATTCGGATAGGTTTTCACAAAACGAATATTAAATAACGAACGCAATTCAGAAAATACACGCTGCACCGTTGTTGGAAAATGCTGGTCGTATGTCACAACCCACCAATCGAGTGCCAAATCAGCTTTAATTGCGCCGTCTTTGATAAGTTGAGCATCAATGACGATACGGAGTTTTATCGGTATTTCATAGCTTCGATATGGTTTTTTGATGGGCTTATAGTTGACCAAAGCGTTAAAAGCAATTTTTTCACTAGTAGACTGGTTATGTGCAGTGCTTGCAAATGATACCGTATCCAAAAAATTTCGACTATATCTATTAAACGAAGGATTATGTCCATAGATTTTCCGAAGTTCTTCTACCTCTTTGATAATCATTTCGGCACCTTCAAATACCTGTTCTTTAAGAAGCCTATATTCTAGACCATAAAAGAACAGGAAAACATATCCGATATCATATTCAGGGTTACGACGACCGCCAGCAAGCCATCTGAGATAAGTCAGGCGGTTCTTCGGCGAGATAGAGCTATAGCTGGGCCAATAATTCATTTGGTCGCCAAAAATATCCTCGTTTCTTTTTGCGACTGGAGCCTCGACATTGATATGTGAACGTGGCGTATCCCAATGTGGGAACTTGCCAAGCTGTCCAACATAAATCATACCTCCATCTATTTTGTGCCCCTGAATAACAACGCTTTTATTGGCAGGAATAAAATTTGCTTTTCCAGGATGGGATCTTTGTTCCTCTGTTGATGTAATTTTGGATGGTGATTGCCTTGATATGGATTTTGGCCCAGAGTATTTTTGGGAAAATTTTTTCATATGTTGACTTTGAGGGTTTTTTGAGGAGGGTTTTTTTACCAAACGGTAAAAAATGTAGACCACGAAGAGTGTCAATATTATTTCCATAAGCCCTTCCCATGCTTTTGCAAGCTCATGAAGATATCAATATTCCACCATTCGATTTATCTGTGAAATCGTTAGGTGAATTCAACTGATTTCAATATCTGCTAACTTAGCATTAATCCACATCACCATAGCGCATCGGCCACGGTTATGCAATTTTCTTTGAACGTATAGGTAGAGGATTTGGTTGCGGGGGTAGGATTTGAACCTACGACCTTCAGGTTATGAGCCTGACGAGCTACCGGGCTGCTCCACCCCGCGATAGGAAAGCATCACCCCGATACACCAGATTCGTGCGGGCTGGCAAGCAA
>JBCCGK010000211.1:0-6336 GCA_039029315.1 Bacteroidota bacterium
CAAAATCATCCTTTTTGAAGTTGGGATCCTCTTCCACCGTGGTCGCAACTAGGGACTTCGGCTTCTTCTTCTTCCTCTCATCCCTCTTCCTATCAAGCTCCTCCCTACCACTAACTTCCCTAACCCGCTTGAGGATCTCCTCCTCAATCACACGGATCTCCTCCTTTCGGTCCTTCCGGTTGTCGGTAACCAACTTCAGCAATTCCTCATAGCGTTCCAACCCTTTGCTCGTCACACCACCAAAATAGGCACGCCCGGCGGAGGAAGTTGTGTATTTCGAGTGGAGTTTGCTACCCAATTCCTTCGTTTCCTGATCCACCCTCGCCTTGAAATCCACAGCTGTAATCCTGGGATTGTCAACCTTTAGTGTCTTCTCGAACTCAGCCAAATGAAGGGTTGCCTTCCACTTGGGATACGCATTCTCGAATGACCAGATGAGGAAGGCATCGTTGCTGGGATCATTGAGATACCCATCATTGAGCTTGGGATTGTGCCTCTTCCATTGCTCTGTGGTAGTAGAGGACGAAAAAGCATAATAGCGCTTGCCAGGATTCCTACGATAGAGGTATCGGAAACAAGAAAGTGGCGTCAGCATCCACATCCCATGCTTGGGGTTTCACAACAATCCACCTGATTCCCATACGTACCAATACTCAACACCCGCTACCTTACACAGAAGGACATCCCACACCTTGATAGCAAAATCGAAGTACAGCTCACTGGTATCGTCATCCTTGCCAAATCCAATCCGCATGACCACATCGTAGATATTTTGATTGCTAGGCCACTCGGATGCCTTTCCAGCTTGGAATACCTTGGTGATATAGAAATCACGGATCTCGTTTCCGGTGTAGTTGCGTTGGTAATTGATGCTAGTACGTACCAGATTCAGGTTAACCTCATCCTCTTCCCAATTTTTAGTGGCAATATCCAATTCCTGTCCCTGTTTGCCTTCCAATTCCTTTGGGTTTACCTTGTGGATTATCATACGGACTCCCTTTCCCAAATACTGGTGATTTATAATTACCTTGCACTTCTGCCAAAGATGCTGCTTGACCATCTTGCTTGTGTGCTTCTGAACAACACTCATGGAGTCAGGATTGTTAGCCGAGGGAAGCGCTTTCCTACCACCAGAACTAAGAGAACTAATAGCAAGCTTGAGCTTTGCTCGAGCTAGCTCTGCCTCTAGTTCTTTGCGGCTTCTCTTTCCAGAACCAACTCCTACGGATTCCAGATCCGATTCATCAAAATCCTCATCCGACTCGTTTGAATCCCTAGCCTTGCGCTTGCGTTCCGCAGCGTTCCTGTTGTCATTCTCCAAAGCCGTGGCATCAGTGTCGTACCCTGATTCCTCCTCGTTATTCTTGCGTTGAGAACGAGGATTCTCCTTGCCGCGTGGAGATGCACGATTTCCTGGATTTGGTTTGTCATGTCGGGCTGTGGTGTTAGCGGCAGGCTTTTTGGTTGGGGATTTTGCTGATGTTTTCTTGGATCCCTTACCTGCAGCGGGGGTTTTTCCTGCCTTCGTGCCCTTCTTCTTCTTTGGTGCCATGGTATCTTGACGGTTTAGCTTCTTGTTCTTCTGGTTTCTTACTTCTTTCAGCAACTGTGACGGCGGTGCTGGTGGTAACTCGTCTTCTGAATCCGTATGCTTCTTTCGCCGCTTCTTCTTCTTCTTCTTGGGTCGCTTTTGGGCAACTTCCGATTCAGATGAGCTGGAAGAGGAGCTTGAATGGTCCACGGGATCCCCTTGGCAAATTCAACAGGAACAATGGCAATAGCAATGGCAAATAGGGTGCAGTAGAGCAGGTCAAGCAGCGGCAAAGCGGCGATGGTGTGGTATGGAAGCAAAAGGAGGTAAGAGTGCGAATTATGAGGAGGTAATAGTGCAGATTATGACGACTTTGTGGCGGATCGACAGTTTGTTTCGCTAGGATACTAGTACCAACACAAGTAGGATTGTACGCAAACCGATACTCAACCACGCCATCGTGGAGTTGAATTATCAATCTTGCGTGATAAAATGATGGTAGAAAGCTGCACAACGGTCGGAGAAACCACGCTAACGTGTGGGAGAAAACACGGTAACTGCGCCGGCCATCGGGCACGACTTACCCCACGGATTCTCAACCTGAACTCTGCTTGGCATCCTCGTTCCTGCTTCCCTCAGCAAAGTCTTTTATTTTGTGAGCAAACCCCTGTATTTCACATAGCAATTTGGTCATTTCTTGACAGAGAGCAGGGCCCTCATCATTAGGATTTGAACTGCCTATTCCCCGGGCCTGCT
The DNA here is from genome assembly GCA_039029315.1 of Bacteroidota bacterium. Classification (GTDB taxonomy): domain Bacteria; phylum Bacteroidota; class Bacteroidia; order J057; family J057; genus JBCCCJ01. The sequence continues at coordinate 2,288 of JBCCGK010000211.1, forward strand.
TAGGAAAATGATCCGTTTTCCGAAGAATCGAAAAGGTATTGAACTAGATAGACAGGGTTATTTAATGAAGTTTGAATTTGATAGGCGCCAACTTAGCTGTAAACCAGCTATTCAAACGTTGGCTACAAAATAGTGAAGGTAGACCACCCTAATCACCAAGCAATTTGTTTAAGTACCTAATCCTACATCACGGATTAATGCTAATCAACATAAGTATCTTGTGCTCTGACGTACCAATTGTCCGTAAACCTCTTTTTCTCAATCCAACAAATAGCTTTCTCTATTCATCCTCTACCATTTCTGCGTCCAACGCGTGAGGTTGCTTGAGCCATTTGACGAATTCATCCTTCCACTCGCTCCTTTTCTTTACCACAAAGTAACGATTCGTTAGCCCTCCAATGTCAGGAATCACGATTATTGGCTTAGTAAACGCCTCCACATCAGCAAGATAGAACACCCTACTACCTCCCTCCTCAAGTTTCCCTTGGCTTTCAACCTCAATTGGTGTGAAGAAGTCGGATTGGAATTCCGCTAAGACCCCATCATCTTCTGGGACGTAAATAGCTGATTCCACCACTGCATATGTTCCATCCCGTAGCGAAACGCCGCCATGCTTTAGTAGCTTCCCTTTTGGAAGCCCATTCAGCTCCACGAAACACCAAATCTTGCATGGAAGGTGCCCTTCCGGACCCCAATCTACAATAGCCCAATCCCTCCAAGGTCCGGATCCTCTGTAGTTTGGATGGGCATGCCAAATCACATCATCCCTTTTGTGTTTGCAGTAGATGGGAAGTTCTTTCTGGGGTATGTAGGAAATCACCAACTTCTGAAGGTCAAAAAGGAAGTCAATAAGGCCAAGTTCCAAAGTCGTAGAACCCAAATGCAAGGCACTTGAACGTGATTTGAACTTGAATGCAGGCTTGTTATCATCGTCCGAATCCTCATAGATCACAATCCGGCCACCGCCTGTTTTCGTGAACTTAGATCGTGATTCCTCGTGTGCTTCCCCTTGATCCGAATCCAAATCATCAGGATTCCGCTCTTTGTCTTCTGTATCCCCATCCTCACTCGGTCCTTCCCATACCGTTGCTCCTACATAATAGTCCCAAACTCTGGCATCAAACGCAATTTCATGAATGGCAAGAGCAATCGCAAGGAATTCTGTCATTCTTATGGCAGTCTGGATATTGAATGTTGACTCCTTTCTCTGTGTTAGTTTGGCTGCGTCTTTGGATGGTTTGTGGTGGCTTTCATTGGAACTTGTGTCGAATTCATATGGAACACCAAATAGAAGAATATCCTGGGTCAGATGGAGAATTGCATGGAACTTCATTAGTTTCCATTGATTTCCCTGTGTTCTTCGGGCAACTTGCTTAAGTAAATGCATGAGCACCTTGTTTTTTGTCTTCATTTTCTTTACATGTTCCCTCTTCATTTTCTTTTCGCATAGGTAAGCCTCCCATTCTAGAAGCAATTTGACTAGCATTGTCCAGTCAGCTAGCCCGGTTTCCTTACCAAATCGTTTTTTTTTCATTAGGAAACTTCTTCCTGCAGTAGACCTCAATACCGCAGCCATAATCAGTAGCACCCCTCGGTACTCGGTTCCCATGAGTTTGCCCTGGGATATTCCTTTAGTGAACCCTGTCTTTGGTTTGTCTCTCTGGGATTGCCGACTGAACTGGGTACCGTATTCCTTAGCCAAACCGTCAATATCCTGAGCCAATTGGCTGGAATTCCCCATGGTATCAAAGAACACATCTCGAACGTACTTGAAGATTCCTAAGAGAATTGCGTGTAGCATCTCGGATGGGCAGGCCCCATGAATACCACACTCGTTTGCCTTGTGGAAGCTAACCTTGTACCAAGCATTATTAATATACTGCTGAGAAATGGCCTGTAGTTTTTTAAGTTTCTTTCTTTCTACTAGCTTTTGAATCTCTTTCTGGGTTTTCAGTTTGATGGGGTAAAGGGGGTTGTCAGCTTCCGAACTTGGCGTGTGACAGTACCTGCATATGTGCTTGACATGTTTATTGCGGCAGAGGAACTTTCCGGCATTGAGATCCCCTTCCTCTGTGTCACATTTGACGTACGGCACTACAGGTATAATATGGGCTTTTGGGTACACTTTTCCCTTCCACCTTAGGTCGAATAAGAAACCCCCCCTTCGTTGCAGTTGCACAAAGCTCTCCAAGATCGCTGCTATCATGGTATGGAAATCCTGTGCCTTAGCATTGGTATCTTCGTCCTCCATCTCCTCTTCCTCATCCTCATTGGATTCCTCATCCAAGGCGTACTCTCCTTCTCCATCCTCCACTTCCACATCATAAGATTCCATGTGCTGGGATTCCTTTAGTATTTTCTTTCCTCTAGTGCTTTGTTTCCTAACCTGGGGTACCCATCCCAATTCACGCCAGGCATGTGCTTTGTCCCTGGTGGTCCTCTTTAGGATACCCAATGTTAGCTTAAGAGCTGTGATCGGAAGATCAGTAAACTGACCTGTTGTTGCCCCATCAATGTACATCGGCACAAGCAGCAAAACTTGATTTGGTTGGGTTATTACCTGCTTGTAGGTCTCGAGATATGCATCTCCCGTATTCAAATCCTCAAGGTATGGAACCTTTTCCGGTGGCGAATCGAATGGAGTGTCACCCCAGAACAAGAAATCCTCATCCTCGAATCGTGGATCTGTAAGCAACGACACGATACACGCTTCAGCATCACGGTATGGGATTTTCACATTTACCTTGGAGCTAGGTAACAGAACCTTCTTCTCCTTTGGAACCATATCCTGTAGATTGTACCGGGGAACAAGCCTCTTCAGTAAGGCCTTTCTATGGCACCATTGCGTTGTATCCTGTAGGGTTTCATCCTCTCGAATCTCACCAGTCTCCTTCAAATGCCATTCCAAAAACTCAGGAAACGCATTCAGTGGCGTTTTATTGTTCCTTAGTAACTCCATAAGCCGGATGGATGTCTTTTCCTGCGAGCTGAGGGGAAGAAAATTCTTCTCATGGTTCTTGCAATACTCCACAAATCCCTTTAGCATTGTGGAGTCTGGGCCATTGGAGTCTTTGCTACCATCCATTGTCTTTTCGATACCTTTCGCTTTGGGTTTGCCATCCAACGATGAAGAATCATCACCCGTCGGGTCCGAATCTTCACCTGGTAGGAAAGCATATGGATCCGAAAATTGATCTTCTTTATGTGGGTATCCGGATTCTTCATCCATATCCTCTTCGTTTTTTGACTCTTCTTTGCCACCCTTTTCATCCTCGTCTGTGTCTATTTGTCCAGCTATTTGTGTTGGCATTCTTGCCCTTTTCCAGCTTGTCAATCCAATTGTTGCTGTGGTCTGCATCTCATAGCGAGGGTCGGGATGCGACCTTTTTGGAATCGGATTTGGATTCGAGGTTATCAATTCCAACATCTTTTGGTTGCACTTGTAGGTGCGGGTTATGTGTTGAGTTAGCCCCCTCTCTGAAATGCAAACTCTGCCGCAATGGGGACATGGAAAACCATTGTCGGGGTTCATCTTTCTCACTTTGTTGCCTACTCGTTTTCCTTAACGTTCTGTGCTTCGGGAATGTAACGCGATTTGGACAAGGATTTCAAGTGGTTCGCGCATGGAAACCAATGTGGATGCGTTCACATATCACGTTTTGGATGTCGTTTTGGGTTTTAGGTACAAAAACCCGTTACGTGATATGAGATGTAGTTGTTCGGTTTGGTGTAGGATCTTCTACCTAGTATCAGAACGTGATACCTTAAACTTAAATCGAGATACCGCTTGAAAATTCTAATGGCATACGTCGCATGTTAATCTTCATGTTTTGGATCTATTTTTTAGTAGCAGGCTAGAATTCCATTTCCGAACGCTATTGGAAACATACCCGACTGGCTGCTGGATCCATGGGTTAGGTCCCGGTGACGCTCTTCGACGTTGTGAACGAGAATGTCAAAGTTCTTTAGCTTCTCGTTCACAGTCTCATGACGCATACGAACACGGCCACGCATTCGTTCCTGATCAGGAGGAGAAGTGTACAACTTGG
>JBCCGK010000212.1:0-6328 GCA_039029315.1 Bacteroidota bacterium
CGATTTCCCCCTTTGGAGGGGGTTGGGGGAGGAACAAGATCCTACAATTTAATTGTGTCCTCCTACTTACTTATTTCATATTCATCCTAAAAATTCGAAAGATTTTCTACGCCTAATGATTTTGTTAAACGCGCTTGACCCACATAGGGTCAATTGACATTTAGCTAGCGGTAGTTATTTCTTCTTTTGCTTCTCTATGCGATCCAACCAGCGACGATACCGATTCGCATTTCTATTATGTTCTGTTATCGTTTCTGCAAAAACATGGTATCCTGGATTATCGGGGGCTGCACACATATAATAAAAATTATGTGTTTCCGAATCTAACACAGCATCAATACTCTTTATTGATGCCATACTGATTGGTCCAGGAGGAAGTCCTCTGTGTAGATAGGTGTTATAGGGAGAATCGAAACGCGTATGTTTGTATAAAATCCTGGTCGCTTTGAAGTCCCTTGTAGCAAATTTTGCTGTAGGGTCTGCATCCAACTTCATTCCTATCCTAATCCGATTGAGGTATAATCCTGCCACTCTTTTTTTCTCTGAATCTTTTGATATTTCTCTTTCTACAATGGATGCTAAGGTATATACCTCATTCGGTGTCATTCCCAGATGTTCTGCTTTGGCAAGTCTGTCATTCGTATTCCAAAATCTTTTGTGTTCTTTGACCATTCTTTCGAAGAATGCTTCTTCATCCGTATTCCAATAACATTCATATGTGTTAGGGATGAACAGGCTCATCAAGGTTTCAGGGGTGTATCCTGAGTTCTGTATGTATGCTTCGTTGTGGAATAGATGAATCAAATCCGTTGAATCTGCTTCAATGAATTGAGATGCTTTTGCAGCAACATCTTCTACCAGCCAGCCATGCGTCAATACCACATGTACTGGCTCTTGTTTTCCTGCTCTAAGATGACTGATTAAAGAACGATTGCTCCAGGAAGGCGTAATTTTGTATCTGCCAGCTCTCATGATGCTTTTTTTGTAGTTCATCATTTCTGCCACTTGCCGAAATGAGGCAGTATCTATGATCTGATGATTCGCATGGAGAATATCCACCACCTCGCTGAACGAGGAATGGCTTGGGATGTGCACCATCCTGTCTTCCAATTTGTCGGGAACATTGGGAGACAGGATGGTTGTGTATGTATGATAGGCAAGAACACCTCCTACCATCCCAACAATCAATATTCCCCATAAGATCTTTTTCAACATGCAGGTGTATTTATGTGATTTTCTCATCACAAGCGCTAACAGTAAATTGTATAAGGGAGTATTCCCTGTGGGAGTACTCCCTCATATTTATAACAAATAGCAAGCCGGTCTATTTGTCTCTAATTATTCGGCATTCTTTACGGTCTCATCCAACCATTTATAGAATTCTCTTTGCCAGACCAGGCTGTTTTGGGCAGTAAGTACCCAGTGATTTTCTTCAGGGAAATACAACAGTCTTGATTTGATCCCTCGTAGTTGTGCAGCTTGAAACGCTTCTAATCCCTGTCCAATGGGCACGCGAAAATCTTTACCTCCCTGAATAATCAGGATGGGTGCATCCCATTTGTCAACAAAATTGACCGGATTGAATTCGTTATAGGCTTTTTGAGCAGCGGTATTTTCGGTATCCCAATATGCTCCACCAAGATCCCAATTCACAAAAAACAATTCTTCGGTGGTTCCATACATGGACCTCCAATTGAATATGCCATCGTGAGAAATGAATGATTGGAATCTCCCTTCATGTCTGGAAGCCAAATAAAAAACAGAGTATCCACCGTAACTCGCCCCAATGCACCCCATTCTGTCAGTATCCACATATGGCTCTTTGGCCACATCATCAATGGCGGAGAGGTAATCCCGCATATTTTGTCCCCCATAATCTTTGGAGATTTGCTCATTCCACTCGACTCCGTATCCAGGCATTCCTCTTCTATTCGGAGCGACGATGATGTAGCCATTGGCTGCCATCAGCTGAAAGTTCCATCTGAATGAATAAAATTGAGACAAAGCCCCCTGAGGTCCACCCTGGCAATACAGAAGGGTAGGATATTTTTTTGTCGGGTCAAAATCCGGAGGATAAATCACCCAAGTAGGCATATCTTTTCCATCTGTTGTCTTGACCATCCTCTTTTCGATCTTAGACATCTTGATGTCTTTATAGACGTCATCATTCGCCTTAGACAATTGTTCCATCTCACCAGACTCGATATTCAGCTTATAAATCTCGGTAGCATGATTCATATCTCTTCTGTACACAATCAGGTGATCCCCACTTTGACCGATAATGCCATTGACATCAAATTGTCCTTCAGATATTTGTTTGGGCTTTAACTTGCGTTTCTTCTTGCGTGGGACATCGATGTGAAAAGCATGCACGGTTCCACCTACTGGCGCGTTGAAATAAATGCTTGATCCGTCTTCACTCCAAATAAAGCCATTGACAGTTCCGTCCCAATCCTTGGTCAAATTCACATCTCCATCAGCTAGTCTGACGATGATATCATTTTTGTCTGATTCGTAGCCATCTCTATTCATTTGCAACCAGGCGAGGGTGCCTTGGGAGGAAAATACAGGATGTGTATCATAACCTTTATTGCCTTCTGTCAGGTTGGTGGTTTGTTGTGTTTCTATGTCATACTCATAGATGTCTGAATTCGTGCTGACTGCATAGGCGGTGCCAACTGATTTTTTGGTGACGTACAGCACTTTTTTAGAATCAGGGCTCCATATATAATCTTCCCCTCCCCCAAATGGTTTCTGCGGACAATCAAATGGTTCTCCTTCCATCACATCAATCCCATTGTCTCCAATATCACTTGCAGATTGTATAAATACATGGCTATAAGATCCATCTTCCCATGTATCCCAGTGTCTGTAGTTGAGTTGATCATATATGAACACATCTGATTTCGGGACATCATCATAGTGATCACTGCCATGTACTTTCTGGATTTTCACGTCTTTGGCTACTAATTTCCATTTTCCGTCTGGGGATACATGTTGATCTCTCAGCTGCGCCCCAACTGCCCCCAAAAATGTCGGATCTCCCCCATCTACAGAAACTGCGTAGGTTTCACCTGAGCGCTCATTCGTCTCTAAATCAAAGGTAGATGTTTTGTAAATCACTTGCTTCCCATCATTGCTTAGCCCCACAGCAGACACTCTGTTCAATTCAATGAGCTGCTCCGGTGTCATTACCTGGGATTGGCTGAATCCAATAGGTATGATACAGGTGCAACATAGTGTGAATATCAATATCTTTTTCATGATCAATTTTGTTAACGGTTAGATCACGAAGGTAAGGATTTGCATCCAACCTCAATACAATTTTCATGTTTATCTACCCTATGTCAAGGGAATTCAGTGGATATCCTGCTGCATGGACCAGGATGAAATCGAAGATTATAGAAATCCTGTTCTCAGGCATTGGTCCAACAAGGCCAACGGGGCCAGAAATCGCTCTGCGATCCCTGCCCGATTCGCGTAGAGACTATTTTGAACATCTGTTCCTTATTTTTTGGGTAGTGCAATACATGTAAGGCTGTCATCGGCATGTAGCAATGATCGGCAGACCATTGCAAGGTGGGATGTTATCGAAGCGGATGCCTTTCTATCTGCGATAGGCAAAGCGAGAGATGGTCTGCCGATCATCTCTACAAATATTCTGTCGGAAGATTCGCATTACAGTTGAACCACTCCATTTTTTGTATGCGTCTTTTGTTCGCATTCTGCGGCTTTTTTTGTTCTCATAGCATCACCATGAGAACAAAAAAGGGCCTTGTCTGAGAAAAAAACACACCCTAAACATTCTCAGCACAGATTCCTAAACAGTCTCTGAGAAGCTTTTTCCTATAAATGAAGTGAAAAAAAGATGAATGTTCCGATCATGAATGAATCAGAGGATTGATTTGAGCCCCCCTTTCAAATAGTAAAGTTCCAATGCTTGATTGTCCGTCAAGGGTTGATTAAAGATTGACAATTCATCCATCAAGCCAGTAAAGCCCAATCCAAGGAAAATATTTGATTCTTCCAATTCCCACGTGAAAGGATCATCTATTCCACTTATAGATCCTTTTTTCATCCCATTTAGATACAGGCTGGCCAAACTGTTTGGAGTGCCCAAATCCTCATACGTTATAAGGATGTGTGTCCACAGGTTTCTGGAAAATGAGGGGTTTTCAACAGTAACTATTCTCTTCTCAAATTCAAGCTCGAAGGGAGAACTCAGGGTATCGAGGGTCCAGGCGCTTTTATCACCGATGACACCCAGTCTAAAATTTGGAGGAGTATCATCTGTGAAATCAACCCACATTGACGCATCATTGAAATTTGCATCAGTGATTTGTATGGGATCTGTATACCCATCGAGATCCGTTGAAGGATCAACACTTAACCAAAACGCAATAGAGCCAGACCAGTTGTGAGGGTTGTAGGCGATGTTGCTTTTGCTTTTATAAAAAATGACTTGACCAGTCCTTTTTTTTCCAAACTCAAATGCATTGCCATATTGACCTTTTCCTTCGATGACCCTATGCGTAGAGTTATGCATCCCAACTTGAATATCATCCAACTTTCTTTTCATATCCACATATGAACCATTGGCCGTATACATCTTGGCATCTCCCAGTGCGAAATCTGCGGTAGTGCCATGATCAAATGAAGCGTAGAAGGTAAGTGCGTTTTTTAGTGCTGAAGATGAATGAGACTGGCAAGAAAAAAATAGGAGAAGTACTGTGCCAATTATGATGAGATGGATCTGAGAGTCTTTCATGTTTTGCCTTGAATGAGATGAATCACTAATCTTTGGCACTCAAGAAACGATTGAGTAAATGAAATGAATAATATTATCTATGAGGATTTTTGACTCTATCTGTGAATTTATTTCAACTCTGTTTGTTGCGGTTAACGACTCTGCTTAAGTAAGGGGACACAATTATTTGTGAGGGAAATAGGGGGCATAAGGGAAATACGGGAGAAATCTTACCAATCAAGCCAGTATATCCCCTATTTCCCTTATACCCAAAATCAAATCTAATATTGTCCACCCACTTATATGCAGTAGCCGGCGAATGTACGGTAGCTGTTGCGCACGCCTCTCTATCCTTTTATCTTTTCAATAAACTCTTCTTCAAAGGTAGAGATAAAGTTGTTGATGAATTTCTTAGACAGTGCATTTTTTTTGACGAGCATATAATGCGTACGTCTGACGCCGTTAGGGCCTATTCGTTTGAATCTTAGCTCTTCTTGTAAATGAAATCTTTTCAATTGCCATGTTGGAGAGCACATCACGCCAAGATTTGCAGCCACCATGGCTAAACTCAGTTCTGTAAATGGAACAGCTGATATTTTTTTGGGAATGACATTGGTTGCTCTCAAGCAATGTTCATAGATAGCAACTCCCTCCAAAGGAAAGGAATTAATGATTAAATGGGCGTCTGCAAAATGACTGGGAGCCACATAGCTATTTTCATTGAAGAAATGTTCCTTGTGAACGACTGCAAAAATTTCATCTTGGTAAATCTCGATATGATACAAATCATCATTCAGTGGTTTGTAGGTGGACATGATGATGTCCACTTCTTCCGAATTGAGTTTCGCAATGATTTCGTGCCTTGACCCAAAATTCAGGGAAATGTCTATTTCTGGATAAAGAATGCCCATCTTTTGAATAAAGCCTGGAAGGTCATGAAAAAAAGATTGGCATTCTACCGCGATTTCTATTTTTCCCTTTGAGCCTTCTTTGATTTGCTCGATTTTACTGAATCCATTTTTTATGGTCTCAAATAACTGAACAGACACATGATATAGTTCCTGTCCTTCCGTTGTCAACAACCACTGATTTCGTTTTCTGTGAAATACTTTGAAGCCCAATCGTTCTTCCAATCCTCTTAATTGATGACTCAATGCTGATTGAGTTAAAAATAATTTTTCTGAAGAATTCGCAATACTCCCTTCTTCCGCTATGGTCTTGATTAATCTGTAATATTTGAGTTCCATAGGTACAAAGATATCTGATTTCCCTCATTCCGAAGCTGAGAATATTTCAGTGATCAAACGAATAATGCTCAATCTAACATCTTTCCTTCATTTCAGCCGGCCAATAGTTTTGTAGGAAAATGAACAGCATGATTGATCAATCTTGTAAGCTCTCAAGAGGAGGATACCCATCAACAGCTCTTGGGTGTTATGCCTAGTGGTTCAGGACTTAAGTTTCTGATCATTAAGTCGTAGGATTTTTGTGCTCCGCCAACGAATTTTTGAGGAAGATAGCGTGCTATCTGACGAAAAAATAAGGCAGGTGGCGTGCAAAAGGACCAGACTTGGATTGTCA
>JBCCGK010000213.1:0-6009 GCA_039029315.1 Bacteroidota bacterium
CACAAACGAATCCAGTTGTGGTTCGCCGGGTTTTGGGGCAGCTGCGCAAGGCAGGATTGTTACACTCACAAAAGGGCCATGCAGGTGGATGGCGTCTGGCACGTGATCCGAAAAACATCTCGTTGGCAGATATCTATCTGGTGCTGGATGAGCGTCTGGTCGCACGCGGTGAGCAAAAAGGATCATCGCAATGTTCGGTCGAACTATCCCTGCAAGCACGAATAGCAGGCCTTTTGCAAGAGATCGAAAAGAACTTGCTGGAACGCCTGCAAGAAACCTCAATCGCCGAACTGCAACAGGGTGAGGATATCAAAACGCGCCATCTTTGATGTTCGTATCCACCAGCCAGCAGCCAGCCGAAGCGCAGTCACGCCAGGTTGGTCAGCCACGATGGATTGGTTGCAAAGAATAGGGGGTGTAGCGGCTTCCGTTTTCCACGAAAATGAACGATAAGCATTCACGAAGAGCAAGCCGTTCGCGGGAAAATAGGTGTTGAAACGCTGGCCCGAGCCTGGCACCTTGTCATGATACTATTGATTTTGGATGACTATGTCAGAAGCAAATGCACGCATCGCCATTGACAAGTTACTCAAAGAGGCAGGTTGGGTTCTCTTTGGTGATGATGGTTCTGTGAATGTGGATACTGAAATGCAGAACCGATCAGGGGTTGCAGATTATGTTCTAAAAGACAGTTCAAACTTCCCGCTTTGTATCATCGAAGCAAAGAAGGAGCTTATCTCTCCTCTTGCAGGCAAAGAACAGGCCAGGGGCTATGCACAATCGCTTAACTGTCGTTTTGTAATTGTGTCAAATGGTATCTTGCACTATTTCTGGGATCTTGAACAGGGCAGCCCGGTCGTCATTGACGTATTCCCATCGCAAAGGCAGTTGGAGCTGCGAAAAACCAAATTCAACCCTCCCCGGCAGGAAGTTGAGGAGATTAGCGTTGATTATATCGCACAAACGCAATTTCCCAATTTTGATCGTCATCCAGACTATTTGGATGAAAAAAAGCGCAATGAGTTCATAAAAAAGAACAAATTGCGTCTTTTGCGTGATTACCAACTAAAGGCAGTCAAGGCAATCCAACACAGCGTTGCAGAAGGCAAGGACAGGTTTTTGCTGGAGATGGCAACAGGGACGGGCAAAACTTTGACCTCATGCGCTATCATCAAAATGTTTTTGCGTCTTTATAATGTGAAGCGCGTTTTGTTTCTTGTCGATCGTTTGGAACTGGAGGTGCAGGCGCAAAAGGAATTTGATGATGTTCTCAAGAATGATTTCCAAACTGTGATTTGGAAGGAAAATCAGTCTGACTGGGAAAGGGCAGAGGTTGTTGTCTCAACTGTTCAGTCATTTGTGAGCCGAAACAGATACCGAAAACGATTTTGTCCAGATCATTTTGATCTCGTTATATCGGATGAGGCGCATCGTTCCCTGGGGGCAAGAAGCCGCAAAGTGTTCGAATATTTCATTGGATTCAAATTAGGGCTTACTGCAACGCCAAAAGATTATCTGAAATCCTTTGATACTGACGGGATCGCTCATGCAGACCCAAGGCAGCTGGAAACGCGATTGATACTGGATACCTACACCACATTCGGTTGTGAACGCAGTGAACCCACCTTTCGATATTCGCTTGAAGATGGGGTGAAGGATGGACACCTCATCAACCCGAAGGTCATTGACGCGCGAACCGAAATCACTACAGAGCTTCTTTCTGAACAGGGATATGTGTTTCAAAGCGTCGATGAAGACGGAAACGATGTTGAAAAAACCTTTACCCAAAAGGATTTTGAGAAGAAATTCTTCTCCGACAATACCAACGCTATTTTCTGTGAGACGTTTCTAAACCACGCCATGCGGGACCCCTATACAGGCGAAATCGGTAAAACATTAGTGTTCTGCGCATCCCAGAATCATGCAACCAAGGTGACGCAAGCTCTTAACATTCTGGCCAACAGATTGTTCCCGGGGCGCTATCATTCAGACTTTGCAGTTCAGGTTACTTCCATCATTAAAGATGCACAAAGGATGGCAATTGACTTCCGCAATAACACACTGAACGGACAGTCAAGGCACAATCCTTCCTATCGAACTTCCAGGGCAAGGGTTTGTGTGACAGTTGGCATGATGACCACAGGCTATGATTGCACTGATCTATTGAATATCTGCATGATGCGCCCTGTATTTTCGCCCAGTGAATTCATTCAGATGAAGGGGCGTGGCACGCGCAAATGCGACTTTTCGCAAGGCTGGATGACCAAATCAGACATTCCAGACCATATCGACCCGCAAAAGACGCAGTTTCTTTTGTTCGATTTTTTCGGAAATTATGATTATTTTGAAAAAGATTTCGATTATGACCAGCTTTTGCAGCTTCCGGCCAAACCATCTGAACCACCAGCGACACCGCCGGAACCAAAAGATATTGATGGGGCGATCAGCACGGCACCGGATCCTCTGGCTGCCTTGAGGGAAATTTTCATCACTGATCAGGGTATGAAGATTGATCGGGATCTGTACCGATCTTTCAAGAAGAAGGTTACTGCCGATCCCATCATCAGGGATTGCGTCAATCAGCAGGATTTTGACAAGGCGGGGATTTATCTCAAAGACAAGGTTTTCGATCGGCCGAAGGAATTCTTCACGGTTGAAAAACTCGCACGATCACTTGGTCTGGACCGACGGCTCAGCATTCAGGAACTTCTGCTTCATGCCTTTGGCCATAGCGAACACATCCTATCGCAACGGGAATGTCTGGATGAGGAATTCGACAGGTTGGACAAGCTACTCGCCCCGGATGATTCAATCTATTATAATGCAAAAGAATTTTTTGAGGCCTATGCGACTGACGATGAATTCAGGGTGATTATCGACAGCAAAAAATATGTAGAACTGGAAGTGCATTCATCCGGTGCTGCGTTCAGGGAGCTTCCCGAAGCATTAAGGGATGCTATTCCTTCATACATTAAGCAGCATGTGAATCTGGAGCGCCTGCAAAATGTTGGATAGCACTACCAGGAGGCGAATTGACGGTTTACGCGATATTCTTGTTGGCAAAATTCCAACCCCGCAAGGCCAGGTTGAACAAATCACTACCGGGCTGATTTACAAATTCATGCATGATATTGATGTGGAATCCGTTGCAATGGGGGGTGTGCCGTCATTCTTTGTTGGTGATTATGAACAATATGGCTGGAAGCATTTGTTTGATCCAAAACTGGGCGGTGCAGGCAGGGTTAGGCTCTATAGTGCTGCAATTGAAAACATGTACACCAACCCTACTGCGCCACCCTTGTTCAGGGAGATGTTCAAAAACGCATATCTTCCCTTCAAGGATCCGGTCACGCTCAACATGTTTTTGAAGGCGATTGATGAATTTCATTATTCGCATTCCGAACAGCTTGGCGATGCCTTTGAATATCTTTTATCCTTTATGGGATCACAAGGCGATGCAGGGCAGTTTAGAACCCCACGCCATATCATCGATTTCATCGTTGCGATTGTGGATCCGCAAAAACACGAGACCATCCTTGACCCAGCCTGCGGTACGGCGGGTTTTTTGATTTCATCCTTCAAGCACATCCTTGCCCAAAACACCGATACAAGCCCCGGCGACAGGTTAACTGTGGCAGAACGCAGGCAGATCGGCAATCATCTGGCAGGGTATGATATTTCCCCCGATATGACCCGCCTATCCCTGGTGAATATGTATCTGCATCGATTCACCAATCCGCGTATCTATGAATATGATACGCTATCATCAGACGATCGGTGGGGTGAATATTATGATGTGATTCTGGCAAATCCACCCTTCTTTTCCCCGAAAGGGGGGAGCATTCAGCCGCATTCACGCTTTGGGGTGCAATCCAGCCGGGCAGAGGTTCTGTTTGTCGATTACATCATGGATCATCTCAAACCCACAGGTCGGGCCGGCATTATTGTACCGGAAGGCATTATTTTCCAAACCGGCACAGCCTATAAAACCCTGCGCAAGAAGCTGGTTGAAGACTGTCTTATTGGGGTGATTTCGCTTCCGGCAGGTGTGTTTCAGCCCTATTCCGGGGTGAAAACCTCGATCCTTATTCTTGACAGGGCACAAAGCCGGAAATCAGACAGCATCTTCTTTGCCAAGGTCGAACATGACGGGTTCAGCCTGGGGGCGCAAAGAAAGCCCACCGATAAGAATGATCTTCCGAAAATTTTGGAAAGCATAAGAAAAGATAGGGATGGTGAATTTGTAAATCGAGTTTCAAAAAATAAAATTAAAGATAATAGTTTCATACTTACCTTTGGGTTGTATAAAGCATCAAGATCAGTAGTCTCAAATTTCTCAGCTGTTAAATTAGGGGAAATTTGCAAATTCATAAATGGGCGAGCGTTTAAGAAGCACGAATTATTAAATGAGGGTAAGTATCCTGTATTGAGAGTCGGGAATTTTTTCACAAATTCTTCTTGGTATTACTCAAACTTTGAGCTCGAAGAGGATAAATATTGCGATAAAGGGGATTTACTCTACGCATGGTCTGCATCATTTGGAGCAAAAATTTGGAACGGAAATAAGACTATATATCATTATCATATATGGAAAATAATTTTAGAAGAGTCTATAATAAATAAGGTATTTTTGAAATATTTGATGGATTTCATGACCAATTCTTTCAAAGAGTCTGATGGAAGAGGTGGGATAATGATGCATCTTACAAAAAGCGGTATGGAGCAGCAAAGAATCCCTCTACCCCCGATCGAAATTCAGCAGGAGATTGTTGAGGAGCTGGAAGGCTATCAGAAGATCATTAATGGATGCAGGCAAGTTGTTGAAAATTACAAACCAACCATCGACATCGATCCCTCATGGGAAATGGTTGAGCTAGGAGAGTTCTGCTCACTCCAGAATGGTTATGCATTTGCGAGTAAAGATATGTATGATGAACCCCGTGATGGCTTTCTCCCTGTGATTAAAATTGGAAATGTAAGCAGAAATAGTAGGACCGATACGAATTGCAAGTATCATGAATATTCGGGCAAATTAGCAAATTTTATTTTGAATAAAGGTGATGCTGTTATTGCGATGACTGGTGCAACAGTTGGTAAAGTTTCATTAATACCAAACGGTAGGTTCTTGTTGAACCAAAGAGTGGGCAAGATAGCTATCAAAGATCCATCTATATCTCAAAGCTTTGTTAATCTCAACATACAAACTGATAAATTTTACAATTACTGTCAGCAAACTGCAGCGGGGGGAGCTCAGGGAAATATTTCTGGTGAGCAAATATTAGAATTCACAATCCCAAAATTGAGCGCAGAAGAACAAGATACATTGGTCAAGAGCCAGAAGGTGATTTCTAATGTAATTTGGGGCAACAAAAAACTCATCGAAATCTATACCAGGAAAATCCAGGATCGAATCAGCAAGGTCTGGGGCGAGTAGCCTGCCGCAGCGTTGGTTCGCCATCATGTCATATAGAACATACTATGGATCGCATTGCTTCATGTTTGTCATCCTAATGTTCCACGTGAAGCATTAGGAAATCATGCTATGAATAGCATGATTGATGCGCTGGTATGGCTGGGTAGCGCCCGTTGATCCAGCTTTTTTTCTTTCAAGGGGGATGATCCCCCTTGACCCCCATTCTTATGGCTGCATTCAGCGCCTTGCTTCATTCAAGGTCCAGCGCGGCGAAGCGTAGTCTTGCGCACGCTTATGCCTGTTGGTGCTGACCTGCCTGGCGGTGTATTAACCCCCTTTGGGTTCGAATCCTCTACATCTACCATTGCGTTGCAACAAATAATTACCCTGAAAACGAGGGAGGCGCATGGTCTGAATCGATTGCTAGAGGATCGCATGTCTTGTGTTTATCTGCTAAAACGTCTTCAGCTTTGAGTCGTGCCTGCAAGAATTTGGCTGACTTTATTAAAAATAATCCGGCAGTAGATTTGGGGGATGTTGCCTATACACTGCGATTTGGTAGAGCAGAATTCGATTATCGAGCAGTTGTAGTCGCA
>JBCCGK010000214.1:0-5888 GCA_039029315.1 Bacteroidota bacterium
AAAACCGCCAAAATTCTAAGCCCAACTCCTCTAAGCCGCCCCAGTTCACCGAATTTTGGGGGCCAGCTCGCCTAAGCTGGTAAAAGTGTACGGTAAAGAAATTTGAATTTCCATTTTGGACAAAGTCAAACTAAGAATTTGGACAAATGTATAATTGAATTGACAATCATCTTCCACCCTCTCGCTCTCCCGCCAGCGGGAGACATCGACCCACAAGGCCAGAAATCAACGATTTCCTGGGGGAGGAACAAGATCCTACATTTTAATTGTGTCTCCTGCCTTACATGGGAAATAATGGCGACAACTTTTGGTACAGAAGATGATCTTGAGGTTTGATGGACAATTGCCTTCTCGTGAATTCTTGCTGAAGGAGGGCGTATTTTTGGATGGTGTCATCCGGCAATCGTCTCTGATTGGATAGATGATTATCCATATCCTTCAGCACCATGATGAAACTGTTGTAAATGTCCTCCTTGGAAAATGGTGCCAATGGATTCGGGGGAGTATGGTTTTCAGAACCAGTCTGCTGGGGAAAGTTGCCTGCTTTCACACTGTCGAGCACTTCCTGATTGAGGCTGGTATTGGGAAAATGATCTGCAACGTTCAGATAGAGATAGACGGCTTTTTTGATCTTCTTGAGTGCCGCATAATAGTCTGACAAATTTACTATGATGCCTTTGATCAAATCTTGCATCAAATGGATGTACTGATGTTTTATGTTTAAAAACCCCTTGTCAATAAATTGTTTGTCATGGATCAATTGATCTATGTCAATCAGTGCTTGTGCCAGGTAGATTGTTTCTTCTTCTGCATCTTTTTTCATGAGCTCACCGCTGCTTTTCTTCACCTGAACCAATTCTTCCCGAATAGCCAGGATGTCTTCTTCTGAGCGCTGTATGAGAGAATAGTCCTTTGCCAACCCAAAGTCCTTCCCAAATTCCGACACTACAAATTCATCCCTTGCCTCAATGAATCTATGGACTGAAAATGTGAGAAGAGATAATCGCTGGTTATAGGCATGATCTAGCAAGATGCCAGCGATACATTCATTCATTAATGTCTGAAATCGCGTATGGAGTGTGTCAAAGTCTGCATTCGTCTCCCCCAGATTCCTGAGTTCTGTTCCAATGTAGTCCAGGGTCTTTTTGAGAACGATTTCTTTCTCCTCCTCCAGATCCTCAAATAGGACCAATGCAGTTTGTTTGATTGTTGTTAAGCTGTTTGTCATGTTTGTATCATTCCTGGTTGAGCTATTGGCACAAATTGCGATTGTCTCAGCTTCCCTGCGTTTCCTGCCATCGGTCCATTGCTTTCCTGCTCCGTGTTAGTTTGATGAAGGAGTGATTGAATCTAGCAGGAGCAACCCATCAAATGCCCTGGATAGAATCAGGCTATTGGACCGAGAGAGATCGATGAATGTATTGTTGATGATGATGGGCTGATGGAGCCACTCTGACCCTTTGCCTGGTGATTGAGGAATGTCCAAAAAGGACATTCTGGCTTGATCTGCTTCAATGATGTGTTTGATGTCGAGGGAGGTGGTATCTGCTGGAGAAAGGATTTCTGTTTCTCCACCATTGTTGGTAAATGCGCCTTCTTTTGCAAATACGCCCATGACATACATTTCTTCCCCAAATTCCGCTTGCAGAAATTCGCCCATGACCTCTTCCTTCTCATTATATCTGGAAATGTGAAAATTGTGGGCAACAATAATCGCTTTTTGGGTGGGGGCATATTGTTGCAGTATCCACTTGATATTGTCGGCCATGGCCAGATCGCGATCCTTCCAACGTTGATTCCAGTCTTTTGTTTTGCTAAAATCCAGCAGATAGGTGAGAAACCGCATTCGATTGTCAATCACCTTTCTGGCAAAGTGATCTGCTGTATCCAGTTGCGATTGGAGGGAGGCATAGGCTGTGATCAATTGGTGGGTGGCTGTTTTGACAGAATCATAGACCGTTCTGTAGTTGGACAATTGCGTCTTGATCTCAATAAATTGTTTTTCCAATTGGTCTATGGACTGTGGGTCGTCTAGTTTTTCTCCTACATATTGTGTGAATGTCCATCCTGTACGTTGAATATCAAATCCGGCCAGTTTGATTTGCTGTGCTTTGGCATATTCCATTAGCGCGACAAATTCCTGATTGCGCCAGCCCCAAAAAAATCCAGCAGTCAATGCCTGATCTTTCAGCCGGTGAATGTTGAGATGGACCGCGCCTATCTCTCCCAAACCGGATTCAAACAGAATGAGATCGAATCCAAGTTGTTCATGCAAGTGCCGGATCAACTCATTTCGGCTTGCGAATATTTCCTTGCTTCCATGATTGAATTCACCGAGCAATACCAGCCTTTTGTCTGCGACGCGTTGAAGGATGGGATCATATGTTCCGTTTTGATAGGTCTCATCCACTTCCAAAGAAACAGATGCCTCCCGAATGAAAGCCAGCTGATCTGTTGTCAACCATTGGGCCTGAAGAGGAAGGGCCAGACCTGATGTGAAGATAAAAATGAGGAGAAGGTGTTTCAAGTACATGTGTTATTCTTTTGGTGGTATTGACACCCTGATTCTGCTGATCATTGTCAAACAAAGCTCCGATTTTATCTGCTGGTTTCACAATTTTTTGTCTGATTTCCGCTGATGATGGTGTCCGCCTCAGGGAGGAGGAGATTTGTCTTCACAGCAATGGAGGCAACAGGATCAAAGGCATAATTTTAAGGTAAGGTCTAATTCCAGCATGGTACGATTAAAGGCTGATGCTCCGCATTCAGGCTTTCCAAAAAGCCTGAGTTTCAATTCCAGCATGGTACGATTAAAGGTAGAAGGGGTCTTTTTTTTGCGGCTGAAATAATGAGTTTCAATTCCAGCATGGTACGATTAAAGGGTCCAAGGAAGAAAGCAACATGTAAGAACCGAACCAGTTTCAATTCCAGCATGGTACGATTAAAGGCAACCAACGCCGGAAGGATACGCACGCCATGATAAGTTTCAATTCCAGCATGGTACGATTAAAGGGACTTTGGCGACCCATACACCAAACAAACGAAACTTGTTTCAATTCCAGCATGGTACGATTAAAGGGGGATAGAATGGCAGCTTTAGGTCTGTCATCTTTGTTTCAATTCCAGCATGGTACGATTAAAGGCCAACAAATGATCGAACCTCCCAGTCCAGAACAGGTTTCAATTCCAGCATGGTACGATTAAAGGCAATTCATCAATCCATCCAAACCTCTTCTTAGCTAAGTTTCAATTCCAGCATGGTACGATTAAAGGCTTCAGTCTTGTGAGGTGTTTGGCGATTCGGCTGTATGTTTCAATTCCAGCATGGTACGATTAAAGGCGAACGTGCCGATGGAGTCAGCCAGACCAAGTCGAAGTTTCAATTCCAGCATGGTACGATTAAAGGCAAAACATCTATTGTCAATAGCCTGAGTCGGTTTTTGTTTCAATTCCAGCATGGTACGATTAAAGGCAGCGATATCATCCTCATCCAAGGAAACAAGAGGGATGTTTCAATTCCAGCATGGTACGATTAAAGGTTTCCATAGTGGAGGAGAACAGATCGTCGAGACGAGTTTCAATTCCAGCATGGTACGATTAAAGGCAAACATTAGAATCCTATTCGCCCTTTACGACAGAGTTTCAATTCCAGCATGGTACGATTAAAGGCGCCTAGCGCAGCATGGACCGATCCGGTTATCCAAAGTTTCAATTCCAGCATGGTACGATTAAAGGTTTTCCAGTTCATCCTCCTGTATTACCCCTTTGCCGTTTCAATTCCAGCATGGTACGATTAAAGGAGGGCTTTTTCAATCTCCTTTATCCTTGCCATCGAGTTTCAATTCCAGCATGGTACGATTAAAGGTCTTTGCTGTCTTTGGAAGGTCCCTTCTGACATGAGTTTCAATTCCAGCATGGTACGATTAAAGGGTTACAGAGCGGCACACCGCCGCGATGAAAGCCTTGTTTCAATTCCAGCATGGTACGATTAAAGGCGCTTTGTGAGTGGCATCTCATTTTGCCCCATTAGGTTTCAATTCCAGCATGGTACGATTAAAGGTGGGGAATTCCAACTTATTATGACATTCAAGATTAGTTTCAATTCCAGCATGGTACGATTAAAGGAGGGATATGTCAAAAGAGTTAATGATACTATCAGAGTTTCAATTCCAGCATGGTACGATTAAAGGTCGCCCGAAGCAATCATATCGAACCATACCTTTTTGATGTTTCAATTCCAGCATGGTACGATTAAAGGTATAAAACTTTTTGTGTATATTCACCGTTGAAAATAGGTTTCAATTCCAGCATGGTACGATTAAAGGATATTAATGACCCTGGCAGAGTTCGAGCGTGAATTGAGTTTCAATTCCAGCATGGTACGATTAAAGGGACATACAGTACAGATCCGCTTGTTGCTGGAAGTGAAGTTTCAATTCCAGCATGGTACGATTAAAGGGCCTCATTTATTCGGGCATTCCGGTTGACTTCAATGTTTCAATTCCAGCATGGTACGATTAAAGGTAATCGCTGTCATCTCGTCTTGTAACTTCTTGAAAGTTTCAATTCCAGCATGGTACGATTAAAGGCTTATGTTCAGTAATAAAAAACTCCTTATACAGGAAGTTTCAATTCCAGCATGGTACGATTAAAGGTTGTTCGACGACGAGGTTCGAAGTTTTGTCAAACGTTTCAATTCCAGCATGGTACGATTAAAGGGATGCCCTGGCACGCTTTACCGAGCGCGGACATTAGTTTCAATTCCAGCATGGTACGATTAAAGGGTTTCGCGTCCGGTCAGGACGTTGCTCAACATCCAAGTTTCAATTCCAGCATGGTACGATTAAAGGAGCTGGATGAGTTGCGCCCGGTTACGATGGACGAAGTTTCAATTCCAGCATGGTACGATTAAAGGCTCTACTGCATATTCTAGTCGAGACATAAATCTGCTGTTTCAATTCCAGCATGGTACGATTAAAGGGATCTGGCCAGAGCTGGCTGCTCAGGAGAAGTACTAGTTTCAATTCCAGCATGGTACGATTAAAGGTCACTCTTACCGCTACAGACACACGGTCGTAGACCCGTTTCAATTCCAGCATGGTACGATTAAAGGAATAATAAACGTGCCTATCTCATCATTACTCATCTTTGTTTCAATTCCAGCATGGTACGATTAAAGGTGGATGGATACAGCCGATTTTATGCAATCAAAAGGAGTTTCAATTCCAGCATGGTACGATTAAAGGCGTGTTTTTAGCCTTTTTGCGGGGCGTTCTCTTTTGTTTCAATTCCAGCATGGTACGATTAAAGGCACTCCTCCTGTCGCATCAAATGCCCGTCTTGATGAGTTTCAATTCCAGCATGGTACGATTAAAGGAAAAGATCAGTATGGACTGGTAAGCTACTTTCAAAAGTTTCAATTCCAGCATGGTACGATTAAAGGCTCAGCTCTCAATGCAAAAAAGTATATCATAGCCAGTTTCAATTCCAGCATGGTACGATTAAAGGTCCAGATTGCAGCCAGATCGATGGGCGTCTCCACAAGTTTCAATTCCAGCATGGTACGATTAAAGGGGTATTATTCATGATGATATCATTTCAATAAGTGTGTTTCAATTCCAGCATGGTACGATTAAAGGTCTGGGTTTCGCTTATTGTTTGGATTCTTCAGGCTAGTTTCAATTCCAGCATGGTACGATTAAAGGCACTTCGACCCATTATCTGGCCCTGACTACAAGCAAGTTTCAATTCCAGCATGGTACGATTAAAGGGAGGGGCTTCACCGGCAAAAAAACTCTCATTACCGAGGTTTCAATTCCAGCATGGTACGATTAAAGGCGGCACAAGATAATATCATTTCCTCTTATGATGTGCGTTTCAATTCCAGC
>JBCCGK010000215.1:0-5864 GCA_039029315.1 Bacteroidota bacterium
ATAATCATAGAAATTGTCTTGAGCCGATAGCGATTTTATCGATTCATAACGCTTGGCGGCTATAGCTAAAAATTCTTCCTTGCTCATATGAGTCCTTTTTGGCTAAGATACTCCTTTTGCGACAATTTGGCATACACCCAAGTTGGGATCACATCATAGAAAGCCGTATCTTTAGGATTCGGGAAAGATTTTGTACTCATTTATTGAACTGAAACAACCAATTCATTCGCTCATGAACCGCTGGGCAACCTACCTCCTTCTCCCCCTTTTGCTATTTGGAACTTT
The DNA here is from genome assembly GCA_039029315.1 of Bacteroidota bacterium. Classification (GTDB taxonomy): domain Bacteria; phylum Bacteroidota; class Bacteroidia; order J057; family J057; genus JBCCCJ01. The sequence goes on from JBCCGK010000215.1 coordinate 286, forward strand.
GGGATTCGTCCAAGCCCAAATAGAGAATGCTGTCCGTTTTTCCTACCAACTGGAGCCTTCCAAAGATCTGGTTGTGGGACAGGAAATCAGCTTGACTATCGAAGCCTTGATCGACCCGGGCTATCATATGTACTCTGCCAATCAGGTGGAAGGTATGGAGATGATGGCTGCTACCTTTGAGTTGGATAAGGAATCCGATGGAGTAGAGTTAGTTGGAGCATTTGACGATAAGGGTAAAAAAGAGACCAAATTCGATGATGTCTTCGAAAATGACATTTCACTCTATCACGATAAGGTCACCTACACTCAGACAATCAAAATCACGAAAGCCAAAGCCAGTCTTGCTGGTTTTATGAGGTATCAGGTGTGTGATGATTCCCAATGTATTCCAGGCTCTTATGATGTAGTAACTACCCTAAAAGCTGCTGAGAAAAAAGCGGAACCCAAACCGGCACCACCTCCACCTCCACCTCCCAAACAGCAAAAAAAAGCTATTGACAAAAGCAAAAAAACCACTCCTGAGCAGAAGGTCAAACAACAGCTTCCCATCATCAAACAGGAACAAGCACCAAGTATTTCAGATGTTGCCAAGACGAATCCCTCCTCTAAACCCCATGCACGATTTGATAATGCTGTAACATGGGAACAAGTATGGAGTCATGAAGGAGAACCCAAAAAAGGAGATGAGTTCACGATTTCATTCAAGGGAAAGATTAATTCCGGGTTTCACGTCTATTCCTCCATTCCTCCCAAAAAGCCCGCAGGTCTTCCTACTACCTTTAATCTGAATGGCGAATCCTATGGGGTAGAATTACTTGGAGATCTGACAGAAGAGGGAGAGGCTATCAAAAAATATGATGAGATTTTCGAAACGGATGTGATTCAATTTGAAGACGAGGTTACATTCCTCCAAAAAATAAAAGTAACAGAGGACAATCCTGTTATTGATGCCTATCTGGCTTATCAGATATGCGATGAGGGAGCTTGTGTGAATGAAAAAGTTGAGATATATGAGACCTGGGGCAATGAGAGTCCTTCCCATTTAGAAGAGAAGACCGGAAGCTCTTCTTCTACGGACCCAGAAGGGAGTTCTCTATGGGTGTTGATGCTTCAGGGCCTACTATTGGGCTTTGCATCTGTTCTGACTCCTTGTGTGTTCCCAATGATTCCTTTGACAGTCAGTATTTTTGCAAAAAACGAAAATAAATCTCGTGCCGCCTCGATCCGGGATGCCTTCTTCTACGGCTTTTCGATCATCACCATCTTTACTGGACTCACGGTATTCCTGGTGATTCTCTTCGGAGCAGAAATCATCCAGGTCATCTCCAATAGTCCTAGCTTCAATGTATTTTTCTTTGTATTGCTATTTGTCCTGGCTTTGTCTTTTCTGGGCATGTTTGATATCCAACTGCCAGCTTCATGGAGCAATGCAGCCAATAAAGGCAGCGAGAGAGGTGGCTTGATTGGGATTTTCTTTATGGCCTTGACATTGGTCATTGTCTCCTTCTCCTGTACCGGACCTGTCGTAGGAATGGTATTGGGATGGGCAGCCACAGGCAAATCCTATCTGGCACCTATCATGACCATGTTTGCCTTCTCCCTTGCCCTGGCGCTTCCTTTCATGCTCCTGGCAGTCTTTCCCCAATGGTTAAACTCCCTTCCCCGTTCAGGAGGTTGGCTCAATGCTGTAAAGGTAGTCCTGGGAATGCTGGAATTGGCATTGGCCTTTATCTATCTCTCCCGCGCGGATCTTGTTATGCACTGGGGAATCTTGGACAGAGAAATCTTCCTGGGAGCATGGATTGTGATTTTCTCCATGTTGGGCTTTTATCTATTGGGCAAAATCAGATTGCCGCATGATAGTCCTGTTGATCGTATTTCCGTACCTCGTTTCCTCATGTCCATGGGCACCTTCTGGTTTGTCCTATATCTCGTTCCAGGCTTATGGGGTGCATCTCTCCCCATGCTGGGAGGATTCCTTCCTGCAAATACCAAAGGCATAGGGGTCATTTTGCAAGATGGTGTGGCGATGGGTCCAATTGGAGCTTCCTCCACCAATGACATTTGTTCCTACCCAGACAAAATTTCTGGCCACTTGTCTGGAGACACGCCTCGCGGATTTTGTGCCTTTTATGATCTGGAACAAGGGATGGAATATGCCAAACAGGTCAATAAACCCGTCTTCCTTGACTTTACTGGACATACTTGTGCCAATTGTCGCTATCTGGAAAAGACAGCATGGCAAGATGAAGAGGTGAGACGATATATTACAGAAGAATTTGTCCTCATTTCTCTCTATACAGATGATAGACAGAAATTAGCAAAAGTGGAAAAGACTTCTACTGGAAAGAAACTCAGAACGGTGGGAGACAAATGGATTCAATACCAACTCAATACCTACAATACAGGTGCTCAGCCTTATTACGTATTACTTGATCATGACAAATCCAGCCTAATCTCCCCAACGGGATTCAATCCGCCATTGGATGTACAGGTGTATCGAGATTTCTTCAAACGAGGATTGGAAGAATTTCGACAAAGGCATTGATGTAAGGGAGGTATGTCGAGGAATAATTCTTCCTCTCTGAACCCGACTTGGTATCTGATGGCATTGCTAGCTTTCAGTCTTATAACCTGTCTTGATTCTGGTTTTTGTCTGAGGAAAGCAGGATTTTTGGGTTCTGAGAAGGAATTTTTTTGAGGAATACCGAGGTCTTTCGAGAAAAAATGACGCACTCAGGTTCCAAAAAGCCAAATTTCCTTAGAGACTGTTTGAGTTTTGTATATGGAATTTGTTATAGGTCATTTTTTTGACCTTCAAGGCGGAAAAACCGGAATGTAGCAGAGCTACATGAGGATTTTTTCAAAGCAGAAGGGCGAAAAAAGGGGCATACCAAAACCATAGGATAATATTCAAACAGTCTCTTAGCCATTTTGGCCAAAGTCAAACTTAGGAAAAAGAGAAATCAAGACAGGTTCTTACTCTTCCAGTTTTTTGCGGAGAGCTTCAACCTGATCTTGCAGGTCTTCTTCATATGGCATCAAGCTGAGTACCTGTTCCAATGATCGAAGGGCGCGTTTGATGTCTCCAATGGCCAGATAAATACTTGCCCGACCAGAGAGCGCACCAAAGTGCCTGGGTTCAAGTTTCAGGGTAGTCACAATATCTTTCAGAGATGTCTTGAAATCGCCTCTGAGGTAATAAGCTGTCGCACGCTTGTTCCATCCTTCGGCAAAGTCAGGCTCGAGTTCCACGACTTTTGAGAAGATGTCGATGGCTTGTGTGAACTCCTGTTCATTCATGTTGGAAATTCCCTCTTCAACCAGTTGATCAATTTCCTCTTCTCCACTCTGCATCCACAGATCCCAGATCTCTGTTTGGATCTGTTCGATCTCCTCCTGCCGAGTCTCATCGGCCAGTTTCATAAACAATTGATCCAAATAAGATGCGCTCATTATAGTAGAGATTTCCAATAGTCAGGGAGATGCTTCACTTAACAGGAATCCTGATTGTTCGCATAAAGGTTGCCTGCGCTTCTGATCGAACCTTCACTCGGAGATATAGGCGAAATTCGTCCCCGTCAGTATAGGGGGTCAGTACAAGTGGATATTCAATCGAAGCTCCCCGAGAGCTGATTGTCCCATCAGGACTTGAGTATTCTACGAATTTGGAAGGAACTTTTGGAAAAAAAATCGAAACCTGATTTGCAGTATCCCTTTGCAGCTGATTGCCCTCTTTGATGAAAAGGTGTGGTTCTTCCAGATTTGTTGTGTCGATCAAACCTTCGACAAATCCGAGTCTCTCAGAGATCAAGTTCCCCTGATCATTGAAACGCTGAGCAAATACAACGGAATCATGGTCCAGGATGGCATACATACTCAAATTTCCATCTTCATCAAATACCGTCAATTCGCCTTGCCGGATTCCCATCTCCCACTCTTGTCTGAGTTTGATCGTTCCATCATTGAAGTACTCAACATATACACCATCTCGGACACCTTCTATATACGTCCCAAGAGATCTCAAATTCCCATTCTCATAAAACTCCTTCTCTTCACCGATGATCCTTCCTTTGACAAAAGGCGTCTCTTTTGACACTCCACCATTCGGGTGGAATGAATAGCCAACGCCTTCCCATACTCCACTTTCATTCAAGGGATTCACTGTCTGAAGACGTTCATCCTCATCATATACTTTTTCGACCTGAGCAATAATTGGGAAGTTCAAGCAAGCAAGGAATAGCAGAAAGTAGAAATGCCTCATAAATACAACAGAAGAACAGAGGGGCAAAATGTCAGGTTTTCATGGGGAACGGGTAACCTTTTAGACAAAGGTAACGAATTATCTGTAAAGAGAACTTCCATGAATTCAACGGATAAAATCCCCATCATATATACTGACAGCTACAATATTGGCTTGCTGGGTATCGAGAATCTTCATCCTTTCGACACAAAAAAATACAGAAAGGTATACAAACACCTCCACACCCAATTGGGGATTCAGAAATCCCAGTTGCATACCCCTGAATTGGTTCGAGATGAGCAATTGGAGCTGGTACACAGCCGTACGTATCTGGACTCCCTCCGACAATCTGAAGTCATTGCAAGTGTAGCCGAATTAGGGCCATTAGCTATGCTCCCTGCAGGTTTGTTGAGAAGAAATATGTTGCGCCCCATGCGGTATGCAGTAGGCGGAAGCATCCTGGGTGCCAAACTTGCGCTACAACATGGCTGGGCTGTCAATCTCTCCGGTGGCTATCATCATGCCAAAGCTGGCAATGGCGAAGGCTTTTGTTTTTTCGCAGACATCCCTATGGCCATTCATACCCTCTGGCAAGAAGAGCCGGACCTCCAGGTCCTGGTGGTCGATCTGGATGCACATCAGGGCAATGGCATCGAAGCCATTATGCAGAATGATGATCGCTTTCGAATGCTGGATGTGTACAATGATGCCATCTATCCCAATGATCTGGCTGTCAAAGCCTACATCGATTATCATTTTCCGATTTCTCCCTATACGACCGATAATGACTATCTCGAAATCGTGCAACAGGCCTTAAGCTGGGCATTAACAGAAAAGAAACCTGATCTGCTGATCTACAATGCAGGGACCGATATCTACGAACATGATCCACTTGGACAGCTTAAAGTCAGTGAAGCAGGAGTTATTCAACGAGACCGCATGGTGTTTGAGATGGCCCTAGCGAAGGATACAGCTATTTTGATGGTATTGTCAGGTGGCTATACCGCTGAGTCGGGCCCGATGATCGGGAAATCATTGGAAGGGATTCTGAAGGACTTGGTGACCTAGTAAATCCTGACAGCTGTGTCATGCGAATCACCTCTTGCCATCGCCTGGAAAACCTCATTCCAGTCAAAGGAGAGAGCAGTGGAAGACTAAGTTTGACTTTGGCCATTTTTTATAGGAAAAAATCCTTCCATATGCTCTGGAAATCGTCTTTTTTAATTAATGAACTTCGCTGTTTTTGGGTGATGTTGATTAATTCTCATTGAAAATTTATTCACAACTGTACACTTTTTATTTTCCTTTGTTCTTAGATTTCTTTGCAACTTTTTGG
>JBCCGK010000216.1:0-5862 GCA_039029315.1 Bacteroidota bacterium
ATTGCACAACGGTGGAATTTTTCAATGCACTTTTGCGGTTCATGGCCCGACGCGGTTACCCATCCCAAATCATTTCTGATAATGCGGCTCAATTCCATTTAACCCATATTCTTGCGGATAAAGCGTGGAAAAAGGTACCAGATGATCCAACGGTCGTCTCCCATTTAGCCAAACAGGGTATCAAATGGTCGTTTATTGTTGAGTTGGCACCATGGCAGGGTGGTCACTACGAGCGGCTTGTTGGAGTGGTCAAATCCATCCTAAAAACAATGGTTGGTCGGCGCCTACTCACGTGGTCGGATTTCGTAACACTCCTGATTGAAACGGAATCTATCGTCAATAGTCGTCCAATAACGTATGTCAACAGTGACGTGGACGAAGGGTTTTGTGTTCTCAGACCCATGGACTTTTTGCTCTTTCGCCCCATCAACAGTCCCCCGACGGTTCCTTCTGATTTCCCTATTCGTGATCTAGGCGATTCTGGTAAGCGGTTGGCTTCTATTTGGAAGCAACGGGAGCGGCACCTAGCGAAATTGTGGTCAGTATGGCATGAACAGTACTTGTTGAGTTTGCGGGAAAGAGCAAACATATTCCACAAGCCTCGCCGGAACAGAATCGATCGAGCTCCAACGGTCGGTGAGGTTGTCATTGTCAAGGACGAAGGGGTTCCCAGAGGTGCCTGGAAGTTAGCACGGATATTAAAACTCATTGAAAGCAAAGACAAAAAGATAAGAGCAGCAGAAGTACAATTATCAAACGGCATTCACCTCAATCGAGCAATAAACTTTCTTATACCCCTTGAAATCACTCCTACCCAAACGGAAACACACAACGACACACCTAATGCATCAGATTACAGCAACAATAATGAGCTATCAAACCCCAACGATGAACAATTTTTCGGTTTTTCGCATTCTGACGTTATGCGCACTGCTCAAATGCTCGACATGTACCGAGATACAGACTCTGATTCAGAATAATATGGTGTCTTCAAAAACCTTTTTCGTATTCATTGCATTGTACTAACACATAATTTGGGTTTTGCATTGAAATTTCAAAATAGTTCGCTGCGCATCGCAGTCTAGCTATTATTCAAAATTCACAAATTCCTACTGCTCTGCGATATGCGTTGCAGTATTATTGTATCAATGGGCGGAAATTATTTCAGGATATTCCAATGGATGAACTGGTAGTTGTGGACGAAACGACAGAAATTGATCGGGACATTCCAGAAAATCGAATTATCAGTTTCACCCATCCCTTGAGCATCAAAAACTTTGTCATCACACCCATCACGGTTGGTAATTGTCGTGTAATAACTCCTGATATTTTGTTTTGGGCGTGTAAGTTGACTCAGCATAACTTTTTCCACGAAGCACAAAATTTGTTGTCGGAGCGGAAATATTTGCAAGGGCTAACGGGTCCTGAAACGTATGTCAAATCGGTTTTCGAAAAATATAAAGCGTTACCTCGAGCGGTCTGGTTGCTAAATCGGTCAGAAGTTTTGTATGCGATATTACGGAAATTCATCAGCGAAGATAATATTTTCTCTCGGTATGTATCGTTCATTGCCGAATCATTCGATTACGGAAGCGAGTTTATTGCAATCACAGCCTCAAACGAAAAGCGGTTCTCAAGCGGATTCTCTCTACAACAATGCCAAAAGCAAGCGGCGAAAGGTTTTGACATTTCTGTTGTCAGTCCTGGCAATAATATTTACGGTCGAGTCACAAAACGTATTATTTTGGAACACGGAAATCTAAATCCACCCATTCCATCTCTGGATATTGATCGGTTGCTCACGACATCTCAAGCAATGCCCAATACGTCATACACATCCACAGTTGGGTTAATCGGTGACAGTACTTTTCAATGTGCGTATCACCCCGAAGGCGGTCGAGTTATCACACAACCCAATGCCACATGTCAGGTAATGATTGACTATTTGAATGCACTGCGTATCCATCTGAATTCGTTTCACGTGATAATATTTTGCCTCGGAACATTTGATGCTATGCAATTGGATGAAGCGGATCAATCGGTAGCGTTATGGTCATTTTATGAATACATCAAACCTCTTGTGAATCATCCTTCTGTAGTATTGATCTTCAACACCGGAATAGGTACAGCTTGTCGGCCAGATATACCAGAGTATTCGGAATGGTTCTTGCGCACACTTCAAAATTGGATTTACACGGATTCAGGAGTCACCCACAACATTCATTACTGCGATTGGTCGGAGCATGGACCAATGAATCCATTCATTGACGAAGATCGGAACATTGTGGAGTATTACATGCTGAAAAATGAGCGTTTTCCAAATAAAGCGGGTCTACAACGAATGCTACAACGATGGATTGAACTGTATCCCTCACTCGGAAATATCGAAATGCGTTTCGGCGGGAGCTGGCCTTATGGCAGTCTCCTGAATGGTGCTCAACAGGTGCAGGTACATTGTTAGGGTATAATATGCTTAGGATGAGTTCATGTAGCTATGAAATTCATGACTACATGGGAAATCCTGCCAGACCTGTATGTTGAAAATTGCGGTCATCATATTTGTGATATTTATGTGATATTTTTGAACTTTCAATTAACCGAACTTTCATCTCAGTCATAATCAGCGGGTAATTTCGATAGACATTCTACATTCACATCAGCTACTAATCATTTTGATGAACATTTTTTTTCTCCCCGGAGTGTCGTTACGATATTGTTTTTGTTTGTTGATAATGCTATGTTGTTGATTTATTTAGTGGTTTAAAACCGGTGTCATATGGTTGTATACTACAATATATTCGATATTCAAAGGGCGTCATTCGATTCCGAAAGCGGAATGATTCTGAAGCGTTTCACGACAATTAGCAACGACATTTGACGAATTATTTATCGTTTTACTCGGCATTATTTGAATTACCATTTTGCATCTGCACAGCGATCATTTGCTTCTAACTGCAGCGATTCCTCACAGGATCTTGATCTTCATCATGGATTGCGATCGGAGGATCGTCGTCAAATCGGGCGAAGAGGCTAGTTAACATTCCTTACATCATTGTTATTCGGGTATACGCGAACGCGGGTTCCTTTGCCAATCGGCCGTGTAAACAGTGGCGCAGTCATAAAAGTTTTGTTACAACAACTAGAGGTTCTTAGCATTAGGTGCCTCTAGAAACAGTATCCAGTTTAGATATTGATAAATATCCAAACTAAACATGGTAACAAAAACTAGCCTTCACCAGAAAAACATTCGGAAAAATTTGACCCTGCTCATCGAAGCTACAAAAGTCGGTAGAGGAGTTCTGAACATTCAGGTACCAGTGAGCCAGGTAGACATTGAAGCACGGCAAGAGCAAATTAGTGAGCAAATTGACATTCTTCAGCAGTACGTGCAAATCATCACCAAAACAGATAAGGCATATGTAGAAACCCTAGCCATCATCACAGATCCAGAAGAATCCAAAAAAGAGGAGGACATCTATGACGGTTTAGCCATGTCTGATAGTGGTTATTTTGGGGTTCTCGATCAGGCCTATAAGTTGATCAGCGGGTTGAAAGCCCGGTACGGGCGCCTATCCAACTTGGCGGCCACACCCGGAAACACCCCTGCCAACAGTCCCCTCCGCGGAATAGCGTCACACATTAACATTAATCAATCGGAGGAGACACCAGCCATGGCTACAATTAAGCTGCCTAAAATCGATCTCCCAACGTTCGACGGTGACTTATTGCGGTATCGGGAATTTATGAGCATATTCAAATCAGCTGTTCATAACAGAACTGATTTAACAAATGTCATGAAACTCACCTATTTGATCCCTCTACTCAAGGGTGAGGCAGCTGAGATTGTGAAAGGTTATTTGCACACAGACGAAAATTATGATATCATATTCAGTCGCATTGAGGAACGGTACAATCGCACAGATGATCGGTTAATTAGCATGCTACATTCTGAGCTCAAGCGTATTTCCAAAGCTAGCGGTTCCGTAAAGGATAAGCGTAAGACCATGGACTCCTGTGAAAGGGTTTTTCGTCAACTTGAGCAAATGGGTCAGTCGTTGGATCCCGGTAAATCTTTGGTGTATGATCTTCTTGGCAAATTCCAGCCAGGTATGATCAGGGATTTAGACCGTCGGTACCATGTTGGTGTTTATTCGGATCTATCGGATGTCAGAAAAACCATCGAAAAATCCATATCGGAAGAAGAGCTCACCCAGGGATTCTTGCAGGATTTGTCGGTCGGTGAAACTAACGGAGCCAAAAAACGTGATCACAATAGCGGTTCCAATCAAAATCAAAACCGAGATTCGACTTTTTTCTCCAATAATCGGCGACCTTACGGGTTCCGCAGTAGAGGTCGTGGGTTCAGTACAGGTCGAGGTTCCGGTCCCGGCGCCATGCCACGTCGTCTTCCCTGTTATTTTTGCGGTCAAACACACGGCAACGAATATTGTCTCCAATATCCAACAGCAGCTTCTCGGATAGAACGTTTGCGTGAATTGAATCGTTGTCTTCGCTGTATGCAGCAGCATCGACCTGGATATCCATGTAATGTCTATTGTCATCATTGCCAGTACAATAATCATCATCCAGCTCTCTGTCGTCGTGAATATCCCGATAATGCGGATCGTAGCTTTCGGACAGGTCCCACAGGTCTTTGGCCCCAGGGGTCCGGCGGTACCAGAGGTGGCGGAACAGCCTCACGGGGTGGCGGCACGACGACCAGGGCCAGTACTCGCGGGCCAGTTGTTCACTTTTCTTCGGATGGCGGTACTACCAGAGATGGCGACTCGGCGGGTAATGGTTCCACATCGAAGGAAAACTCAGGTGACGGCGGTACATACAAAACTAAGGACTCATCCCAGTCGGCATTCGACGTTTCAAATTTCAGTAAAGCGTGCTCGAAAAACTCACTTTTCCAGACAGCAATCGTCACCGGCGTAAATTTCAAATCTGGCAAACGGTATCGGCTGCGCATCGTTCTCGATACCTTGAGCAATCGCACTTACATCACGGAGCAAGCTGCTTCATGGCTAGGCTTATCTGCTGATATGAAAGAAAAATTGTACGTGTCTGTATTCGGATCCAAAAAAGATATCGAGATCCCATCTAGCCTGGTTTCATTCGGTCTTGAACGCAAGGATGGCGGTGTCTTGCGTATCACAGCAAATACCACACGTCTGATAAGCAATTCGGTGATTCTCCCAGAGGCTTGGCCAGAAAATGCAGCAGATTTATTGAATTCCCATTTGAGTGACCTAGCGGACAATCCATTTGATGCAGATAAAACGGTTGATATTCTTCTTGGTGCGGATTACGCATGGGATGTTATTGCGGGTCCAAAGGTTCCACTGGTGGGTGAGAATATTTTCTTGGTTCCTTCTATCTTCGGGTACATGATCGGTGGCCAATTGTATTATGAGCCTCGTGGAAGAAAGTCGGAATTCACAATGTTTTGTTTGACTGAAACGGTTGCCCAATTCCCGGATGAATTAACTCATGCTGCATTCGAATCCAAAAATTCTCAACATCTTCCCCCTGATATTGATGAGTTCTGGAAACTGGAGAGCATCGGTATAAGCGACAATCCGGTCGAAAATGATGATGAAAATGCCCTTGAATCCTTTCGGCAATCGGTGCGGTTCCAGGATGGCCGGTATCATGTTAGTTGGCCATGGATTGAAGAAAATCGGAAGCGGCTCCCCACGAATTATGACCTTGCATATCGTCGTTTCGAAATTCTAACAAACGCGGTTGAAATCTGATCCATCTTTGTTGAAAGCATACCAAAACACTATCGACGAACAGACCAAACGCGGATTCGTCGAAACAGTGCCACAAAATGAGCTCAATCCCAATCATACG
>JBCCGK010000217.1:0-5682 GCA_039029315.1 Bacteroidota bacterium
AACGTGCGGTGTTTTATTTCTCTAAAGAGGATACAGCAGCCGACTTCAAAGACGTTGTTCTTGCCGATCTCCATGACCGGCTGGCTTTGCGCTTGTGCACCTGGCCCTTGAGCTTGTCCTCCAGCTACAGGTTGAACTCTGGCATGATTTGCGTATCATCTTGACTAAAGCACGACCTTCAATTATGTATGCTTCCTTAAGAACAAATCGTAATGTTGACTCAACACCAGAGTGCTTTGCTGTATGATGATACCAATGCACTTCATTCACCAAAGCTACTGCAACTGGAGACGACTTGTCAACTACTGGAACGCAGAACGTCGTGGAAGAGAGATCCTTCATTACATTGTTGTATCGCCCAACAATTGTGATGTCATCTGTGTTGAGAATCCGTCCAGTGTAGAAGAGTATTCCATTCTTCTCAGTGGTAATATCTCGATACTTCTTTGATGGAACAAATTTCTTGATTTCTTGACTTGACTTCATGAAGAAATAATTCTTTGAATGTTGAATTTCTGTTTCTGTGAGAGAGATGGATGATTCTGATTGTTCAACATCAGTTGAATTCTTCGAAGGATTCTTGATTCTTTGCATCAATGTTTGGCAGAATTTGATGACAAATCCTATTATACGAATGACTTTTTGAAAACGATACTTCACTGGAGAGATGAGATAATTGCTGAATTTTAGACGTTCGAACACATCATCCATGATTCTGGATATTCCTTGTTGTGATGAGTGGACTTCTGAATGGTAGATTTCTCGTGATGCTTGAATTTCTTCAGATTTGGTCATTTTGATTTCAGAAATGTTGAAGATTGGCATTTCCGAAATGTTGAGTTTCATCCATGGATCACCGTTGAACCAACGTGAATTACAATCTACATCAGCAAGTGTTGATCCTCTTCGTGTACCAATGTCTGCAATCATGTGCTCACTCTTGACATAACACCATTGATCTGATTCTGTAAAACGCAAACTTTCTATGACACGGCTGCGAACCCATTGTTTTAGTGTCTTCTTATCATTGCTCAACCAATGAAGTACAATTTGGCTGTCACTAAATTTAATTGCTGATTGATGCCATTGTTGATATGATTTACGAACAACTTCCCCAGTGTGGGCGTTGAGAAGAGCAGCATACAACTCTGCACGAGGTTGTGACATACCATCAGGGACAATTCTTGATCGTGATAAAATCAGTTGTGATGAGTAGCCTCCTGAACGACATTTGAATCTTGCATATATGGCAACACAGACGAGTAAATGACTTGCATCAGCAAAATCAAGAGTTTCAAGCTCCAAGTTGACGGCATCAGATGGAACGATTGTTCGTCGATACTTGAGTTGATTGATTTCCTGCATCATCTCAAAGTTGTTGATCCAAATTTCTCGCAGATGATCAGGAATGACATCATCCCAATCCAGATTTCGAAGCACAAGCTCGTGAAGATCGATTTTGAAGCAAGCTGTGATTGGAGTAACTCGTCCCAAAAGATCAAAGACTTCTCCAACTTTCGATACACAATGCCGTCTTGTGAGTTTTTCTGGGATGATATTGATCGATGATGTTGATTTCTTTCCTCTTATCTTACGACCAAAGTTGAGTTCGGAGATGTTCAATGAGATGACATCTGACTTTGGAAACCACTTCATTCCTGCCACAATCACGCTTTCTTTGTCTTCACTCATTGTTTCAGGTGGGTCTTCTCCTGAGATGACAATGCCTTTTAATTGAAAACCACCTTTGTTGACGACGTGTTCAAGCTCTTGTGCACGTTGATGGGCAAGTTTGATTGATTCAGCACCACTGACACAATCATCTACGTATATATCATTCAGAATGATTTTGGATGCTTCTGGCATTAAGTCACTTGACAGTCTGGCAACTTCTCGGAGTGCATGTTCTGCTTGATTTCCAGATGACCGAACACCATATATCAATGTCTTTATTACTTTTTCCTCTGGGATTTCATCTGGCTTGAGGTCTTTGTGCCAAATGTAGCGCTGATAACACCAATGATCTTCAGATAACTTGACAGTATTGTACATTTTGCTAATGTCGGTTGTAAATGCAGCTTGGTGTATCATCCAACGAATGGCAATTTCTTGCAGACGATTGAGATTGTTGCGTCCTTTGGCTAGGGTGTCATTCAAACTAAATCCAGTTGGTGTTGGAGATGAACCATCAAATACTATTCTGCAGGGTGTGCTGACTGAACCAGGCTTCCACACAACTCGCCAAGGAATGAAATGCCTGATTTGCGTTTGAAGCTTCTGTTGAACACGAGTTGGAAGATTGCGAACATAGTCGACGAATCCAAGATTCTGCAATTTATTCTCAGATTTCATCACATCTTCTTTGTCTTTGATGTTTTCGACTTTGTTGAGCTTTCGAATCTGTTGTTGGTAGACTTTCATGGCTTTATCTTTGTTCGGAGCAAGTTTGATTTGAGGGTTGTGGATGAATGGCAACAAAGCTGTGATTTCACTTGCATCTTTGTTGATTTGGATGGAGTTGTTGATGAGATTTTGTTCAACCTCCTCTTTGATGCTGATATTTTCAATTGCACCGTGACTCTTGCATGCTTTGCAGTTTCGACAGTCGACACATCTGTAAAGAATTTCACTTCCGGTTCTTTCAGCAATATCGAAGCGGTCTTTGTTGCGATTATGGTGTGATGATGTGGTGATTCCGTGAAGAATTCCTTTGTCTGTACATATGTCGAACTTTTCATTCTTGTAGCCGATGATTGAGAGAGATGCATAACTCATCAGAGGTATTTCATGTTGGCTGAAGTTTGAGCTGTAGAACTTCTTATGAATTTCATCGAAGGATTTGTGTGGACCACCAATTATACCTCGCCCACTGACACCATTCAAAGAAGATTCGTAAATTGACAAGCCGGATGAAGTCTGGAAAACAAGTTTTGGATGAAATCGTAGATATTTGATGCCAATCATGATGTCAACGTCACCTCCGATCGACTTTGGAAGTGAAGGAAGTTTAGAAGCATCACCACCAGTTTTTGCGTAGGCTTTGTGAAGATCTGATGATGCAGATGTCAAAGGATACATTGGAAAAGTTTGTGTTATTTGATCAAGACAAATTCCCAACATTGGAATCATCTGGCCATCATGAAGTGGGATGTTGACAGAGTAGATGCCGTGATTTGATTGCGTTGAAGTTCCACCAACACCACCAATGTCGACACATCCATCAAAGATTTTGACAGCATGTGATCCCAATTTTTCAATAGCATCTTTGCGTACCACAAAATCACTGCACCCATTATCGAAGAACACAGTGAACAATTTATTGTTGATTGACACTTGTTGAAGCAGGTAGATGCCTGTATTTGAATTGCTGAGATGACAATCTGCATGAAAAGAAACTTGTATCTCCTTCGCAAATGTAGGAAGCAAATGGTTCTTGGTGATGTAACGATTCTTGAATGTTTCAAGTAGCTTTTGGTTTTCTTCAGAGTCTTTATGCTCTTCGCAAACTAACACATGTTTCTTGACTTGCCAGGTTTGATGGATTGGATGCTGGCATACAAAATCATGTTGACATTTTCCGTCGCGATGTTTGCCTTCGGATGACTTGGCACCTGGGAATAAACATTGGAAACAGAGTCCTTTTCGTTTGAGAATTGACAATCGTTCTCGTGGAGTTTTGTCGACAAATTGCTTACAGGAGAAGTACTGCGTGACCATCTTGCCAAATGGACCTCTTGTTTGAACATGTTCGAAGGAGCATTTATCATCGCAAAAGTAGCAGTTTGGTTGGGAATCTTGAGATGATGATGATGAATGATGACTACCGAACCTTGATTTCAATGGTTTTGACTTCGCATCTTTTCTGTCGTTTGAGGTATCGGTGTAGTTGACTGGTTTGAGGAGGACCTTTTGCTGAAGAAGTTTGACGTCCTTCTCCAAGAAGCAAATCAGCTTGGGCCACTTCTCCTTCTCGTCATTGATGTCTTCATCACAAACTGTTGTAAGCCACTTGTCAAGTCGTGTGTCTCCCATCAGAGCATAAACATGATCAAGGGTATCACCATAGTAGAGTTGATTCTCGATATTATGTTGCTTGGCTAGAGAAATAAGATCTCTAAGAGTGTTGATAAGTCCTGTAATGATTCGGAGAACTTTGGTAGGATCTTCCTTTCCTTTGATTGGCTCTAGCTTCTTGATTTCTGAAAACTTCCTTGAGATGAGGATTTTGGAGTTTCCGTAAGCTTGGATCAGTCGATCCCATATAACGTTGATATCTGTCAAACCTTTAACAAGTGACAGGGCAGGATCACCAAGATAATTGTTGATGAGCAGATCAGGAAGTAGTTTCTTCGGAGTGTTTCGTGAGTGTAGCTTCTCGAAATTGGATCTGAAGGTATATACATCAGTTGTTGATTCATATCCGGTGAATTTCTTTAGGTTGATGTTCAAATTTGCCTCCTTGAATGATTTGAATTTGTCTATTTCTCTGGAAGCAAAAAGGTCATTGAGTGAGTCAAGAAAATCACCTCTGGTACGGTTGAGTTTCATGTATCTTTCTCCAATATCTGATATCAAAGAAGAAAGTTTTTCATTTGATGACGAACTCTTGAGAAGCTCATGATAATTGGCAGCAATTGATCGAAACGTTTTATCATGATCAGGTAGTTGCGATTTGAGAAGAAGCAGTTGTTCGTTGCTAAAGTCATTGAGGTTTGATGTATAGATACTTTCCATACGAACGAGTTGAATGTTTGTATCATCAGCGATGAACATTTGAGACTTGAGTTGCATCTGTGCTTTGTCGTTTGAAACTTGAACGTTTCGCAATTGTTGTTTTGATTTGTAATCTTTGTAAGTTTTGACGAAATCTTTGACTTGTGCAATTACTTCTGCATAACTGTTTTCATGTACTGTATGGAGGTTTGGGTCAATTGCTTTCAGTTGTAGCATTTGATGACGAAGAGTTCCTCGAAGCGTTGTCAGTGTTTGTATGATTTCATTGTTATCAGCTTCAGTACTGTTGTAGATTTCATGTTCGTCCATCAAATCTTTGAGCTCCTCGATACCAGCGAGAACATTAGTAATGATAGCAGTTGCATTTGCTTGTTGAAAAACTTGTCGAGTGGAAGCATCAGCATCTTCCATGATAGTTTGATAGTGTGATTGTAGTTGATAACTTGAATCGGTTTCGACAATACGTCCAGTTTGATTGAGAATTGAATAGTTGATACGTGGGCCACGCCTACTTCGTGTAGTCATCCGTTCATGCGCTGTTTGAATGTGGGATTATGATAATGATGAGACCACGTAGGCGGAAACAATAACCACGTAGGTGAAACAATAGAGACTGAAGAAGGCAGGTATTTGTAACCTGATACATATGTTCAAACTAAAAATGAAAAATTGAATCCTAATAAATATCTTGACAATGTGAGTATACAATATAGCTAAGCCTTATGAGAAAAACTTAAACTTAACCTTAAAGTGATGCTCAGAAAAAACAAAATGGCAGACATGCTATGCAAAAAACACAAGCACAAAAAGTAACTTACCAGCCTGCCAGTATAAAATATTGTGAGTGTGTCTCTGAGATGTGTTGAATAAATACTTGAGTGAGTTTCATAAATTGAAATCATCTTTGAGCTCCTTACTCCTTGAGAGCTGGAGTAACAATGAGCAAGT
>JBCCGK010000218.1:0-5236 GCA_039029315.1 Bacteroidota bacterium
AACCGTGTTGCTTTAGAAGCAATGGTATTAGCTCGTAACGAAGGTGTAGATTACTTCAACAACGCTGTAGGTCCTCAAATTTTACGCGATGCTGCGACCTTCCCTACTATTCTAAGGACCTATCACCCCCAATCCTTCCAGGACCCAGGTCCACCTCAGCCCTCCAATCTTCCCCATAGTCCAACCATGCTTCAGCAACCTGGACCCCAGGGTGGATATGGAGCCTTTCGCACCCCTCCTACCCGCCTCACAGCCCCTGCCACTCAGGGGGATTTTAGCCCTAGGACTATCCCAGCAGGAAATCGTCATTCTCCTACTAGTGATGCTTCCTTCTTTGATCGCCAATGGGAGCAGCAGCGCTATGAGGCTTTAGGGGAGCCTGAGGTCGACAACCTTGATCGCTATTCCGAAGTTTCCTTCACCGTTCGCCAACGTCGAAAGGATAACTATAACCGGCATCATGCCCCTCCAAAGCTAAGGAATAATGTCACTAGTGACAAAATTCAATGGACAGGACTGCGGTCTACCTTTGATGCATTTGCTGCCGACATCGAGGGTACTCTCTACCGTATTGGTCTCGGATATCTCTTAGATGACATCTTGATAGACCAGTATCTTGACCAAGGTATTCTTTTGATAGAAAAAGACTCCTTTTGGGAGAAGTACAGAATTAGCGTCACGCAATTTACGTACGACACTCAATACCTGTACGGACTCCTTCGCTCTGCGACTAAATCGATCGCCAATCCGATCGTGTTACGTCACAAACAGGACAAGGACGGCCTGAAAGTATGGATCTCTTTTCTTAATACCTACAGCCATGGAGGTTCCAAGGAAGTACGTATTCATGACCTAGAAGAACGAATCTACGGACATTATAGTCCGAAGATCCACAAAACGGTCACGCAATTCGTGGATAGATTCCAAACGTGGATGGAAGAACTACAAGGATTAGGGGCAGTTTACCCAGAAGAAAAGAAAAAACGCCTCCTTCTTAGAAGCTTGGGATCAGCACCTAATATCGTCCATCTCCTACAAGTATGTAGGGACAATCTTAGAATTGACTTTGCACAAACTTGCGACTACATCCGCAGCAATAGCATGTGGTTGGAAAAAATGGAAAAACCTTCCACAAATTCTTCCATGCTATATGCAGCCCATGAACAGCCACCCTCTGATGAAGTCAGCACAGCTAACAAGGTCACTCAACTAGATATGGATGGTACTATAGCTTTGGTAAAAGAAATGAGCAGTGACACATCTATTGCTCATGTCTATAATACCCTTCAATCCAGTTCCTTACGAAATATTCTCCAAATTCCTTCTGAAATTTGGAAACAATTGGAACCAGAATTGAAGTCAAGGATCATTGATGTCAAGAAAGATATTAAGGCATCCATTCCTAAACATCAACCTAGGCAACAAGCAGGAGGAATTCCCCAACAATACCCAGGAGTTCAAGCCAAGGTGGCTACTATGTGTGAATTACTAGAAAATGTCCTCCATGACTCAGATGAGGACACGGATGATGACGTGATTCGGCGCGCGAATAATACCATATCGGTTCGCGCACACCTAGAATATGCCACTGAAGCTCCTGACAACCCTACTTTTGCGATTTCTGATAGTGGTGCTGATTCCTGTGTGGTAGGCAAAGATGCATACATATCCCATCATACTGGACGATATGCCAGGCTCATAGGATATGACCCTTCCACCACCAAGTCCACCAGACTCCCAATTGTTACAGCCTACCTTAAAGCCAAAGCACATAATGGAATTCCTGTGCTCTTAAAAATCAATGAGGCAGTCTATAACAAGGGGAGTCCAACTACCCTGCTTTCAGAATTCCAAGTTAGGGATTTTGGTTTTATATTGGACTCAGTTTCCCAACATCATAAAACTAGCCACAACCAAAATGGCACCCAACGCCTCGTGTTGAATGAATATGTACACATTCCACTAGTACAAAAAGGTTCACTTATGGGTTTTGACATTCTCCCCATCGAAGAAGGGGAGATTGATGAAATTGACCCAAAACTAGACATTTTTGAGATTACTAGTGGAACTCCTTGGATCCCGTCAGGACTTGACGACACGGATGCCCCAACCCGCCCTGCGAACACCCTTCAACGTTCCGTGACAGAGTTCATTGATAGCCTTTCGTACCTCGAGTTGGTTCACCCGAAAAACCTCCAAGAGCTACCGGACCCGTTCACCCATGACGTGATCGCGCGCGTCTACCCGCTGGAAGTCCGTCCGTGGCACCGTGTACTATATGAAAGTTTGCACCCCTCAAAGTTGAAAAGGTTCCTTGGATGGAGACCTAATGAAATAATTCAGCAAACCTTGAAGCATACTACCCAGCTTGCTACTAGCAACATCCGCTACCCCTTGAGACAGCACTATAAATCTCGAAATCCATTTGCGAATGTACATCGGTTAGCCGAAACTGTTTCAACAGATCCCATCACTGCAAACTGTCTCAGCATCTTTCACAAGTACAAAGGATCTTTTATCTTCTATGGTTTGAAATCACACCATATAGATGTGTATGGTTTTTCCAAAAAGAGCCAATTTCCTTCCTCCTACCAGGATTTTCTTAGGTACCAGGGGGCCCCTAGCGCACTGCGCCGTGATAATGCTAAGGAAGAAATGAGTGAAGAGGTCAACTCTATTCAACGCAAATTTGCTATCCGTGATGAATTCTCGGAAGTAAACAATCAACAGCAAAATCCTGTTGAAGGGGGAGCCATCAAATGGCTTAAGCAAACTTCCCACTCACTTTTGGACAAAACAGGAGCCCCAGACACTGCATGGTATTTTGCCCTCAAGTATTTGGCAGACATCCATAATGTGACTTTTGACCCTAGTCTGGGCATGACCCCACACCAAAAACGGCATGGGACCATCCCGGATATCTCTGCATTCCTACAACATGGGTTCTGGGATCCAGTCCTTTATCTCGACCATGAGGAACCATGGCCAGCTACTAAAGAACGCCCCGGACGATGGGTTGGCGTGGCCCACAATATCGGAGATTGCTTAACCTATTGGATTTTAGATGACCAAACCAAGCGTGTGTATGCTCGAAGTGTGGTACGTCCTGCTTCGATCAATAAGCGCGTCCAATGGGATCCACATCTTTCCAATCACAAGGATAGGCATACTGCCGTTAGTGAACCACACCCAGGAAGCTCTGCGGTGACGAATGGCCTCCAAAACATCATGGATATTTATGATGACCAGGAACCTTCACCTGCACCGCACCCTGTCTCCCCACCTGACATCCAGGGTTCCCCAAATGTCCCCAAACCAGGGGGATTTACGGATTCCGGGCCGACTCAATTTCCCGCATTCGTTCCCCTATTGGCGCCCGACACATATGACGGCCCATCCTTGCTAAGGTTTGGCGACACTCCTATGGAGTTGGAACCGGCTATTTCCACCCCTGAAACCGTGCGAAAGCAGCCTCCAAGAGAAGTCAAGAAACAGGGAAAACACACACCTATTTTCCCAGACACGCATCCAGTCACACGCACGACTCGGAGTCAAACTCGTCGTAAACTGAACAACCAACGACCCCATGACACGAATCCTGCACCCGACGCAGTTCCACGTGTCCATCCGGTGGCTCCTGACACCGCCAATAAACGAGTGCGACGTCAGCACACGAGATGGAAACCCAGTTTCCACTCCCAAATTCAGTTACTGCCACAACTGTTCAACACAATGTTCCTACCTAATTCAATCCAGGCAGAGCCCACCAATGGTATGAGAACATACAACAATACCGCTTATCTGTTTCCACACCACGATTCAGAAATAAAAATCGAAACTACCTCTACCAAATTGGAAAAGCTACGATCTTATCATGCCGTTCTTGATCGTTGGAACCAGGTAATAAATCCCCAACCCGAGGATCAACGTTGGATGATTCAGAAAATAGAGAAACACTCTCATAAACCACTTCCTAATGGAGCCGTTAGCAACTTTTTCAAAGTACAATACGTCGACAGTGGAAAGCAGTGGTTTTCTATGGATCAACTAAGATTGGAGGATCCTTACATGGTAATTGGCTATGCAGAAAGCCAAAACCTAAAACACCTGCCAGGGTTTGAATGGGTTGACCAGTTTTTATCCAAGGATGAAGAAGTAAGGACAGTTTTAAAAGTTGCAGCAGAAACAAACAAACAAAAAATCAAAATCAAGTTTGGGGTTGAAGTTCCAAGAAACCCTAAACATGCATTGGAGTTAGATAAGCAGAATGGAAACACTCTGTGGGATGAGTCTATCAAATTAGAGCTATCCCAAATCATGGGGTACAATGTCTTTAAAGTTTTGGAAGACAAGGACCCAACTCCAGAAGGTTATAAAAGGATTCCCTATCATATCATCCATGACGTCAAATTTGATGGTCGCAGGAAAAGTCGCCTGGTCGCAGGCGGACACCGAGCTCCCCTAGTCCGAAAGGAAGATCGGTTCTCTGGTGTAGTGACTATGGATGGTGTGAGGATTGGATTCGTCCTTGCAATGCTAAATGGTCTACTAGTATGTGCAGGTGACGTAGGAAACGCGTTCCTATACGGGACTACCCGCGAAAAGGTCTATATAGTCGCGGGGCCCGAATTCGGACCCAATCTAGCTGGAAAGCGATTGCTAATAGTGAAATCATTGTACGGACTAGCCTCCTCGGCTGCCCGATATCATGAGCACTGTAGCATAATCCTAACTAAGCAGGGATTCAAACCTTCTTATGCAGACCCGGATCTATGGTACAGGTTCCATAACGGACAATATGAGTACATAGCCAGGTATGTGGATGATATTATTGCATTTGCAAAGGACCCTATGAAGATCATGAATGAACTCCAGAAGGATTATGTCATGAAGGGGGTGGGCACTCCCCAGTACTACTTAGGGGGAGACATCTTGGATCTGAATGAACATTGGAAAAAGGATGGAATTTCCCAAGCATTTGCAGCAACCACATACATTCAGAATTGTATCCCCAAAATCCTGAAAACAGTTGGAATGGACCAGTTGCCCAAACGGAAAACTCCTATGGACCCAGAGTACCATCCCGAACTAGATGATTCCTCCCTATGTCCAAAGGAAGAAATCACAAAATACCAATCACTCATTGGGTGTGCAAACTGGATTCTAACTCTAGGCAGATTTGACATTGCCTATACCCTGAATTCTCTATCCAGATATAGTGTAGCTCCCAGGAAGG
>JBCCGK010000219.1:0-5202 GCA_039029315.1 Bacteroidota bacterium
ATACCTGCTCGCTTTTCTGGATTATCCCTTATTCCCCTTACACAATAATATGGCCGAAAGAGGGGCTAGGAGAATTGTCAGAAAAAGAGATATCTCTTTTCACACATGGTCCAAGAGAGGAACCAGGATCAGAGACGCATTTCTTTCCCTAGAACAAACGGCCAGAAAACTACAGATGGACTTCTTTCAATACATCATCGACAGAAACAATAAACAATATCAAATCCAAAGTTTGGCCATAAGTTTAGAAAAAGCTTACATGAAAAATACCTCAGATTTTTGAGCGCATTCGATTCTGTTCATCAAAAAATAAAAAACGTCCCTCTATGGAAGAGGTCGACAGTACTGATTATCACGAATGATTTCATAAAGGTCCTTGGCGGTTTTTGCGAAAACCGCCTATAAAGCCAATGGCTTGTAATGTTGACCCTTGTACAAAATCATTCGTGATAATGTTTAGTATGTAATTTTTTTTTTGCTGTGAAGTGAAGTTAGGTAACCCATATTAGTTTTCCAACTACTCATTTGTAAAACTTACAAACGCAAATCAGTTGGATGAGCCCTAAAAACCATATAATGTATTGACGGATACAAGGCTTCACATGAGCACATTTTGGGCAGACAACAATCTTTTCCAAAGCAAATGATTCGCAGATTCCTGAAACCAAGAATATCATATTGAATCTATCCCTTTATTCCAAACAGGTGGGCCGGACCGAAAATCCGTGTGGTGGATAGGTCGTGCGTAGGCCTTGGTTGGGATTTTCTTGATTTTTGCGCCACTTTTCATCAAGGAAAAGTGGCAATGAAGACCTAAAATCAATGAAAAAACTCCCTAACCCAACACCTCCTTCACCCGCGCAGCAGCATCTTCCAGAGTAATGGCTGAGGTAACTTTCAGGCCAGACTCATCGATGATCTTGGCTCCCAGTTCTGCATTGGTTCCCTGAAGTCGGACGATGATTGGCACAGGAATTTCTCCAATATTTTTATAAGCCTCCACTACCCCATTCGCTACGCGATCACAGCGAACAATCCCACCAAAGATGTTGACAAGGATCGCTTTGACATTGGGGTCTTTGAGGATGATTCGGAATCCTTTTTCAACAGTTACGGCATTGGCTCCCCCACCGACATCAAGAAAGTTGGCAGGATCTCCTCCAGAAAGCTTGATCATGTCCATCGTAGCCATCGCCAGACCAGCACCATTGACCATACAGCCGACATTCCCATCCAACTTGATATAGTTGAGATGATATTCTGAAGCTTCTACCTCTAATGGATCTTCCTCAGCGGTGTCGCGCATCGCAGCGATATCCTTGTGGCGATAAAGTGCGTTGCTATCAATACTCATTTTACAATCGACAGCCAATACTTTGTCATCTGCAGATTTGAACAGCGGATTGATTTCAAGCATATCTGCATCCAACCCTTTGTATGCAGCATAGAGTTTGCCGATAAATTTGGTTCCATTCTTGAATGCGAGTCCAGACAAGCCCAAGCCATAGGCAATCTTGCGAAGTTGGAAGCCCTGCAAGCCAACAGCAGGGTCTATCCACTCCTTGATGATTTTTTCGGGTGTTTTTTCAGCTACCTCCTCAATGTTTACTCCCCCTTCACTGGAAGCAATGATGACATCCTTTCCGGTTTCCCGATCCAGCATCATGCTCAGATAGAACTCTTTACGCTCACTTTCTCCTGGATAATACATATCCTGGGCAATCAAAACTTTGTTGACGGTATTGCCTCCAGTAGCTGCATTCTGGATGGTCACAAGCGTTCCTCCCAAAATACTTTCTGCTGCTTCTTTGACACCATTTACGCCTTTGGCCACGATCACCCCGTGAGCACCAGTCTCCTTGACAGTCCCTTTTCCACGTCCACCAGCATGAATTTGCGCTTTTACAACAAAGAATTTCCCATCAGGGCCATCCTCATATAAAGTAGTTGCAGCGGCAACAGCATCTTCAACTGTTTCAGCGACGATGCCTTCCTGAATAGGCACACCATAAGATTTGATGAGCTCTTTGGCTTGATATTCGTGGAGTTTCATTATTTTTAAGGTAAATGGTCCAAATAATCTGCGCAAAATTACATCCCTTCGGGTATTTTTCAAATCTTTATCTCAATACTGTGGAACATTATGAATCTTCGCTGGGTCTTTTGTTTGGAATCTTTGCCGTTCACTCCTTGATCGCCACCTTATTGAGGAAGGACTTCCCTTGATTCTGCCTACATCTAGCACGATTCACGTTTTTTCTTTTATCAATCCTGTGCAAATACACATTGATTTATTCCCATGGCAAAAAAACGGACATTCAAGATCAGTACTGGCCTCGTTTTCGGGTGGTTGGGACTATTAGTCGCAGTCGGATTCTTCTGGTTGCGCGCAGATGAGACAGGAGATCAGTTGGTCGAATTGTTTCTTAGAAATCAAGCGCATGTAGAAGGAAGCGTGAAATCTGTTGACAAACAATCGCAACTGCTGAAAATAGCAATGCGTGAGCAGATTGCTGCCGACACCAACAAACAACATGCAGGCTTGTTGGATACGCTTCAGCTTGTTGGGCAAGAAGTCGAAGCGGTGCTTGCACGTCTCAATGTGCATTTGCATCAGTTGGACAGTATTGGAGGCAGAATTCCGGGTACGCTCGAATATCAGCGTCCTGCCGAGGCAGGAGCGAATATCGCATATTGGGATACTCATCGCCCAAACCTGGAATCATTGCTGGGAGACTTTGGAAATTACGTGACAACTCTTACCAAAAGTGAAAGTCAGGAAGAAATCGCTGATTTTAGCCATTGGCAACAGCTCCCGCTGGAGGGACCAGTAGCTGCCAATATCGCCTTGATTCAGGGAATCAAACTGGAAGTCCTGCAAGCAGAACGTCAGTTACTCGATCTGTACAACCAGCGGCTAGGCGTATCGGACTATCAGGCGAATCGACTCATTCCCTGGGCGATGCCCAAATCGGAATCAGCACTTGTGGGCATGCCATATGAAATCCGTCTCGGATTTATGGCCACCACTGATGCAGTACCTCCCACCTTCTCCAGTCCAAGCGGCAATATCACCCTGGATGAAGCGTCCGTGTCTACTGCCATCCTGACCGTTGTTCCCAACAGTTCCGCCATTCCTTTTGGCCAAAAAGAGGGTAGTCAGACTTATTCTGCTACCATAAAAATCCCTAAACTGGGGGGTGGACATGAATATCTCGACATTGAGAATGAATTCCCGGTCAGAACTCCTGTCGCCACCATCCAACCGAGAAAAGGCTATTTCCTATACCGCTATTGTGCCAATGATATTCGCATAGAGATTCCGGAATTGCAGGAAGTCAACAATCTCTCCATATCTGCTACCCAAGCGCAAGTTACTCCTAGCCAGAATGACCCAGGGCTCTTCCGCATTTATCCAGTTGGAAATCAGGCAGAGTTACGCGTTTCCTCCTTCTACAACGGCAGAAAATCCCTCATTTCTTCCATCCCCGTTCAGGTGGTCACTCCACCTAAGCCACGGATCGAATTATTGGTCAATGGAGAAGCCTATGAAGGGGAAGTGCCTGTCTCTAGAGGCAGTATTGTCGAAGTGCGCGTAATCCCCAATATCGAATTCCAGCAGATGTATGAAGAAGATGCGAATTATGGCATCAACTCCATAGAAGTAAGAATGCAGGGGACAGGCACACAGGAAATTGTGAAAGTGGAAAATGGCTCTGAAAATGCCTGGCTGGAACCTGTCCAGCTCTCTCTGGCTACCTATGAGTTAGCTCCCAGCGAAAACGGGAAGGTGATTCCCATCATCATCAGAGTAGAAGGGCTCTATCAGAAAAATCATATGCAAAAAAGAATCCCTTTTACAGATCTGTCTATACAAGAGCGAACGAGAATCCTATTTGTTCGTTAAGTGGATGTACCATTCATTCTCTTAACATATGAGACCGATATACTTCTCAGTTCTGATTCCCATATTCAGTCTTATTATTTCGGGTTGCGATCCTGCAGTAGAGTATTCCCGGGTCCTGCAAAATGACTCTGACTATGATCTATGGGTAGTCAGGGACAGTGCACATGTCAGGGATAGTAGTCTGCTGTTAGCGGGGATGTCTCAGACGCTTTGGGATATATGGCATATTGGCAATGTCGGTTTATACGAATCATGTCCTGGAACCGAAGCAATTCCTGAACCTTCTATATTCAGCGTTCATGTCAAAAATAGAGATTCTTTGAGCGTAAAAGGAGATCTCCATGCCAGTGAAGGCTGGATCTATAGCATTCTGAGTCAAGGTCCATTTGGAAGTGGAATGTGTGAATGCAGAAGAATTCTTACCAATACAGATATCGACTAACCAGTTTTCGGCCTGATCCTTCCTCCCAAAAGCAGAAGTGGATACCTGATTGACAGATATCCACCCGTGATCGGACAAGTTACAATGTTCTTATGAAGCTTTGGCAAACATGCTCCTAGATCGATCCTCTGTAGATTGCTTTCGCATCTTACTCAGAACGATCAAATTGGTGAAGTGAATGGCGGCCAGAACGATCATGATGATACCCAGCTTATAACTGAGCTTTTCGAGCATGTGTTCTGAGTTCTGGATACTCATGCCTATGTTCATGGTTAAGCTGATATAGCCTATGTTCAGCAGATAAAAACCAGTCAATAACAATCGATTGATACTGTCTGCAAGTGTCTCATTGTTCGGAAAAATATCCAGCAAGAAGGCTCTCCCGTTTCGGAACAAAATCCACCCCACACCAATGGTCAACGCGATGCTGATGTTGATGTAAAGCAGGTAAGTGATCATTGTGAGTGTCATGAGTGAAAGTCTTTATAGGTAAAAAGAAAGTGTATTAAATTTTCATATCTTTCAATTTATACTGAAAGTTCTGATAAAAGGTTTCACTCTGCGAAAAAAAAATATTTATCCCTCTCAGTTTGACTTTAGCCAAAATGGGAATTCAAATTTCTTTACCATACACTATTACAAGTTTAGGCGAGCTGGCCCCCAAAATTCGGCAGCGCACCAGACCAACCGATCGGTAAACTGGGGTGGATTTGTGAGTTGGGCTTAGAATTTTGGCGGTTTTTACGCAACTTTTTGCGAATGCGCTCAAAAAGTTGAGGGAACCGAACAGCTTAACCCAAACCAAAAGGCTTAATGTATACGGAAATGAACTGTTCGAGAGAAGCATTTCTTG
>JBCCGK010000220.1:0-5033 GCA_039029315.1 Bacteroidota bacterium
GAGAGACAACTTTGTCTGGCAAGTCATTGCTGATCACTCCGGCATTGACCGTGATGGCTGTTCCGCCAGTATAGTTGATCCCGGCTGGCAGGGCGACCTTGTTGCCATTGGAAATCTCGAGAGAATCGCCCACCAGAGAGAGCATTTGCAATTCATTGGTAGGATTGGCGTCGGCATCCTCGACAAGATCTGTAGAGCTAATGGTGAAATTGGGATAGGTGCCAGTAATGCTAGTTGCACCTCCGGGCGTGAGAGAGACAACTTTGTCTGGCAAGTCATTGCTGATCACTCCGGCATTGACCGTGATGGCTGTTCCGCCAGTATAGTTGATTCCGGCTGGCAGGGCGACCTTATTGCCATTGGAAATCTCGAGAGAATCGCCCACCAGAGAGAGCATTTGCAATTCATTGGTAGGATTGGCATCAGCATCCTCGACATTGTCTGTAGAGCTGATGGTGAAGTTGGGATAGGTGCCAGTAATGACGGTGCTTCCGTTACCAATCAGAGAAACCGTCTGATCCGGATCCGAGTTGGAGATGGTCGTCCCATTGATATCGATGCCATTCCCTTCTGTGTAGGCAATCGGAGGAGGAATATGCACTTTGTTTCCATTACTGATCCCTAATGAGTCGCCCACAAAGCTCAAATTTTGCAATTCATTGGTGGGGTTGGCATCAGCATCCTCGACATTGTCTGTAGAGCTGATGGTGAAGTTGGGATAGTTGCCAGTAATGGCGGTGCTTCCGTTACCAATCAGAGAAACCGTCTGATCCGGATCCGAGTTGGAGATGGTCGTCCCATTGATATCGATGCCATTCCCTTCTGTGTAGACAATCGGAGGAGGAATATGCACTTTGTTTCCATTACTGATCCCTAATGAGTCGCCAAAAAAACTCAAATTCTGCAATTCATTGGCGGGGTTGGCATCGGCATCGTCGAAGTTGGTGGTGGAGAAGAGGGCAAAGTTGGGATAGGTTCCTGTCACAGAGATAGCACCAGTTCCCAAAATAGAGACAGGCTGGTCAGGAAGTGTATTCGCAATATTGTTGCCCTGTATAGAAATTCCGGTTCCGGCTGTATAGATCTCTCCGTTGTCATTGGCTGGTTCCCAATGTTGATTCATGCTATCCCATTTTAGCACCTGTCCATTCGCTGCTGTGTTGAGGAATGGGGCGAGATCCATGCCCCCAAGCCCGCTTACTTCTGGTGAGGGATACGTACCACTCAAATCACCAGTAGCGGCGGTGACATTGGTAATATCATCAGAAGCGTCAATGTCTCCAGTATTCTGGATACTTGATCCATTAATAGAGATTCCCTGGCCTGCCTGATAAATCGTAGGATCAGTCGCCTCCCAGTTTGATCCATTCCATTGAAGGATTTGCCCTGCATTGGCTGCATTGGGATCTACATCGATCAAGTCTGTAATGGACAAACTGTCTACCGTTCTGGCCTTATCAGCAAACAGGCTATAGGGGACGCTGACCAACCGGCTGCTTCCCATATCCATAGAATTGCCACCAATGCTAAAAAACACCTGGAGATCATAGTTTCCATGGGACCAATCCAGCGCAGACAAACTCCCCTGAACCGAAGTCCCTTCACCAATGATGACCGTAAACAAGCCATAATCGTTGGTGGTTACATTGTGAAACTCTTCGAACTTGAGGGTATCTGATTGAAGGATTTGAAACGTTGCCTTGACGAAAGAGTTCGTCCACAAGGCATTGCCATCTCTTACGATGGCCTGATAGGATATTCCATATGGGGTTTGGCTATAGAGAAAGGAAAATGAAGTAAAAAAAAATAAAAGCGCTAAGTACAATTTCCGCATGGTATGATTTGGTTAAAAAGTTGATTCTAACAGGGTACATAGCAGAAATCTGTCTCTCTAATTGGGAAGAGAGTAGAAGAAAAAATGTGGGAAAAATAGCAAAGGAGATGCTGTGAGTAAGGTAGCAACTATTTAGGATTTACCCAAATTTCGTAGGATCGTCCCATCCTGCCATGAGTCGTAAGGAAAGGAGGGGGATATGGGGTGAATAAGAGCTGTCGCAGCGAGGTGGAAGGTCTGTAAATCAGAACATTATCCAGCTTGCTGCGACTAAGTGGTCAGGGGAAGATAAGGAAGGGCCAGAACCAACAGCCAGCCTCTTGCTTTCTTTTTTTTCTTTATCTTTTTTCAATCTTATGGGAAATCTGCCCTTTCCCATTGCGGTCCTTTATCATCAGCAAATATCTTCCTGAAGCTAATTCAGAGAGATTGAACTGATATGTCAGGAATCCTGATCCTTGTAATACTTTTGTCAAATCCGGTAAGGCTCTTCCGCGAAGATCATACAGCCTCACCTCCAAATTCACAGGAATATCTGAGGTGAGTTCGACAGTCAATAGGTCGGAAGTTGGATTGGGATAAATGGAATAATCAACTGTCTGCTCCAGCAATTCATCTTCAATTCCAACCATTCCCAGATTGGATTGTTGGAACCCTTGCGTCAAAACAAGGCTGCCGTTGATCAGGGTTGCTGTTGCCGTCTCTCCGGCAGTTGCTGATAGATCAATGGTTCCACTGGAGACCTGATGACCATAACTGGCAATTACCTGTCGTTCAATGGTCAGTTGTCCCATCACCATTTGGAGACTGAGACAGAGAAATATGAGAATTCCGATAACATGAGGCATGATGGAGGATGGTTAGGATCAAATAGAAAAGAAGGAATAAGTTAGCAGCTGGCTGTGGCCTGACTGAAAAGTGATGATCAGATCGAATGATGCCTGTTGATGACCAAATTTAGAATGAAAACAGGACTCATTTGCAGAGAAAAGTTCAAGGCTTGACATTCTTTCTTTATTTGACATTCAACAGAAACTGTCTGATTTTCTACCAGAAATGATGAAGTGCTTCCCTATTACGAAGAGAATATCTAACGGAAGATAGTGATTTTTTTCATTCGTCTAGCCGCCGTCGAATCACTTCATAGGATTCATACCCTTTTCGGACACACTTGACTTCCCAATCAAAGGAATAATTGCCTTTGCCATCTGCCAGTTCGCCCACGAGAAATCCTTTCTCACTTTTCTGAACAGCAGCTAATCCCTTGCTGGACAGAGACAAAGGTGTAAGAATAATCGTCATTGTCTCTGCATTGGCAATCAAGCGAAAGTGTTCGGGAAATTCGATTTGTGCCCTTCCATTGATCAATGTACTGCTTCCTCTGAGGTAAGCTGCTGCTTCGGGGCCCTCAAGACTGGCATACCAGATTTCCTTGTCTGCTTGACTTGGGTGTCGCATGCGAAAGTTCTTCGTATCCCCGAACACCTCCCCTTGACCTGAAGCATTGATGATGATACCTGCTTTCTCGGTTCCACTCGCATTCAGAACAGTTACCTTGCCATTGTTTGCCCCTGAACTGGAGGTGCTGATCCTGACATTGTCTATGCCGTTGGCCCCTCTGGTTTGGAGTGTCCCTGCACCATTGGTCAGAACATCGGCATAATATCTGATTGATCCACTCGCATTCACGCCACTGAAACTTCCATCCACAGCCAGTTGAGTAGGGGGATTGTTGACGCCTATGCCGATCTGGCTATTGGACATAATGGTCAAAGCTGTATTGGCCGTAAGGCTTCCCCCTATCCCGATTTTGAATCTGTCGGCATCACTGTTGTCGACTCCAAAACTGATTCTGTCACTGCCTCCAACCGCAAACTTGGCAATGGCATCTCCGCTTCCAACGTTGTGGATGCGAAGACCATCTGTGATAGAATTCGAATTGGTTTGGAGTTCAAAAGAAGTGGCAGGAGTGGTCGTTCCAAATCCGACACTTCCATTGGCAAAGAGCGCCAAGCCAGAAGTGCTGGTGAAGTATCCTGCTGCCCCTGCGCCATTGTTGGTGGCATACAAGGCTGCATAATCTGTATCTGTAGAGTTAGCAGAAATAAATACGCCATCCTCAGATCCACTTTGAGGATTGTTGATGCGTACGCCTCCGCCATCTACTCTAAAGCGATATCCACCGGCATTGCTGGTACCGATGCTCACATCTCCTGCTTGATAGTGGATATTGTTCCCCACAGTCTGCCAGGGTGATGGGACCACACTGTCGGTGGCCGGTGTCCACTGGTTCCCGGTCCATTTGAGGACTTGTCCTGAAGCCGGAGGAGTGGAAGAAAGCGCATGGCCAGCCAATTTGGATACCACTGGAGAAGGGTAGGTGCCACTGAGATCGCCGCCTGCAGCTGTCGTATTGGTGATATCATCAGTTGCATCGGTATCGCCAGTATTGCTCACGATCCCATTGCTGATATTGATCCCGGCGCCTCCAGAGTAGGCAATGAGATCCTGACTAACCCATTCTGTTCCATTCCAGGCAAGAATTTGTCCATTCATCGGGGGCGTTCCATTGACTTCAACCAGATCAAATATGGACATCTTTTCTGCCGTTCTTGCTCGATCGGCATAGAAAGCATAAGGCACAGTGAGTAACCGTTCAGTGCCCATATCTACGAGGCCATTTCCCATGTCTATTCTGACTTTCAGTTCCGTTGGGTTGGCTACCCAGTTGATTAAACCGAATTGTCCCACTACCGCGTTTCCATTTCCAACCGTAGCTAGCAACAATCCATAGCCATTGGTCGTAAGGGATTGGGTTTCCTGATAGACAGCCTGTCCGGTCTGGACGATTGAGAATTCGACTGTGACAGGGGTATTGATCATCAATTGGTTACCATTTCGGATGATGGCCTGATAACGGATACCTTGTGGGACTTCCTGAGCAAGTAAGCTCGGTAAGAAGAGCAATGTGACCCAGCCAAACAGAATTACAGAGAGCAGTTTCTTCATGTTCAAAAAAATTATGAGATAAGTTAGAGACTGTTTTGCAATTTGTGCTGAGAATTTTTATGATGTATTTTTTTCTCAAACAAGGCTCTTTTTTGTTCTCATAGTAGGGCTATGAGAACAAAAAAAGCTGTAGGATGAGGAAAAAAGACGCATACAAAAAATAAGTGACAGATTTTCAAACAGTCTCTTA
>JBCCGK010000221.1:0-5024 GCA_039029315.1 Bacteroidota bacterium
CGACCAGATCGTATCTGACCAGTGAATGTGCTGAACTACCTGGTTCTGTTGATGTGCCGGTTGATTTAAAGCTGTCACCAGTCTTGACTTGATCATAAGTTAGATTATCCTGCTGAATACCGATTTGTACGGTGTACTGCAAAGGGGTAACGCGAAGTTGTTTATTGACGGTGCTAATGCATTTCCGAACAAGCTCGGTTGAATCAAACTCGACCTGATAAACGGCCTTCTGATTGATCCGGGTCCAAAGCTCTTTGAACTCTTTCTTTTCAAAATTTTCGTTCAGCGGATTTGTTTTTGGTTTTCGGCCGTCCTCAAATTTCGGCAGCTGATCATCACTGAAGACAGCATCAATAAGCTGGAATATCTGCGCTGCATAAGGTTTAAGATCCTCGGGCAGATCGGCAAGTGTTTTGGTTTCCCTAGCCTCATGATAGATTGAGGTAATCTGGTCTGCATCATCGGTGTAGTCGTTTTTAATCAAGTACCTATAAATTTGTTTCGCCATGGCAGATGTGACTTGGACAGGACCAGCTTTGGTGGTAATGATCTTGCCTGTGAAATAGGCTTCTGTTGCCTGACGTGGGCGTGTCGAAAGCGTGTCCGAGATTTCTTTTTGCAAGCCACTGACAAAACCTTTGTAGCTCTCGCTTGCTACTACAGTCAGGACATTTATGTCATGCACAATGGTGGGGTGATCTATACGGTCACCATGCTGATCAACACAAAGGCGAAGGCCGCGTCCCACTTCCTGGTGACGTGAGATACTATTGTCGCTGTGCTTGAGCATGCACATTGCAAAGATATTGGGGTTATCCCAGCCTTCCCTGAGAGCGGAATGGGAAAAAATGAATCGAGTTGGCTCGTCAAGATCTAGCAAACGCTCCTTGTTCTTCAAGATCAGGTCGTAGGCGTCTATGTCATCGGAATCGACTGCCCGTTTTTTGACATCTGGGTCTTTCAGATGGTTTGTTTTCTTGTCGATAGAGAAGTATCCGTTATGGGTTTTATCAACATCAATTCCGGCAAGATATTTACGGTAAGATTCGTTGTCGATTGCTAGTTCGGAAAGATACTCATCCTTCAATAGTTCGTATTCTTCCTCAAAGGTTCGTGCATATTCACCCTTTTCGTCAGTCTGATTATAGTCGCGATATTTGATTACCTTGTCGATGAAGAACAGAGATAGCACCTTAATGCCCTGAGCAAAGAGTTGCTTCTCCTTATCTAGATGTGCTTTGATTGTTTCACGAATTTGGATACGTCGAATATCCTGCTCGGAAACATCACCAATTGCTTCACCAGCTTTCAGTAATACACCATTGATAAATTCAACGGTATCCTCATTATAGTCGATTTGCGAGATGGTGAAGCCGTTATGATATTGGTCCAGCTGACCGGATTTTACAAACAGGTTATCTCGACACTCCAGCCGCCGAAGCTGGCGCTTGATCTCGCCGGACCTCAGCTTCACCTCTAGCTCAATCCGCGCTACAGGTTTTTTATTCGAGATGTCGATACCTTCAAGATAAAGGTAGGCGTTTGTGCCCGCCGAGCCACGTATATGGATGCCGCGCACCGTGATTTTCTTGACCAGCTTTTGATTATAGGCATCCAGCGCATCAAGCTGGTGGATTTTGTTGTGTTGGGTTTTGTGGGTAGCCGAGTAGCGCAGAATCATAAGCGGCTTAAACTTCGGCAAAGCCTCCATGGTGGCCTTGCCTTCCATCTTTTGTGGTTCGTCCAGAATGAGGATCGGGCGGTTGTTCGCGATCATGTCGATGGGGCGATGGGACTGGAAATCATCCAGCTCTTCGTAAATGCGTCGGTTGTCGGCCCCACGAGAAGCAAATGCCTGGATGTTTATTACCATCACATTAATGCCAGTACTCGACGAAAAACTATTCAGATTGTGCAGGCGTCTGGAGTTATAAATGAAGAATCGCGCTTTTTTACCATAAGCTTCAGCGAAATGGTCGGCGGTGATCTGAAGGGATTTATATACCCCCTCGCGGATTGCGATGCTGGGAACCATGAAGATGAACTTTGACCAGCCATACTGTTTGTTCATCTCGAACATGGTTTTGATATAGCAATAGGTCTTTCCTGTGCCGGTTTCCATCTCAATATCGAGGTTGAATTTGCACCCGGCGCTGGATATTAGCACATCTGACATGGACAGGTTCTGTCGGCGCTGTATCTCCTTGATATTAGCCAGCACTCGAAGATCAGAAAGTACAATATCGGCGTTCTTAAGTCGTTCTTCCCAACTACTCATCTCCGTTTTGCGGCTGGTGTTAACCCGATAGGTGATGCCTTCGACATTGGGCTGGCCGGCAAAACAATTTACAACGGCCTCGACTGCATTGGTCTGATAGGGTTGAACCTTAAATTTCAGCTTCATATGTATTCTCCAGCACCTTTAGATTGATTTGATTTCGGTGGCTGGCGAAAGTTGGCGGAAAATCTGCTCGACATTGATCTTCACCGCATCGGAGACGAAGCTACTATCCCGGAAAACAACCTTGGCTGGTTTGTGTTTTGCAAGTTCCTTGACAAGCTCTTCGGTTATGCCTGTATCAAAACAGGCAACCAGTGTGTTATTGTCCACGAAGAATATGGTTTTGCCTTGCACAATTTTGCGGTGGATAGTCAGTGTCAGGTCAACGCCCCAATCTACCAATACTTGGAAGAGCAGATCTTCCTCTGTCCGGTCAGGTTTGACATTGTCAACAGTAGTGATCAGGTCGGTTTGTTTGACTTCATCAGGACGGTAATAGACATCCTGCATGTTTGAACTGTCGATCTTCAGGACACGAAAACCGACATCTTTGTTCCAGTTTGGGTGACAGTCACCTTCAAGAATTTTTCTGCCAGCACGTCGTATGCGTTCTTGGGACAGATCGGCAATGGTTTCGTAACCTGCTTGTCGAGCTTCCGAATTTTTTTCACAAGGTTCTGGCCATTGAATCATGATAAAGTTTCTGTTGCCACCGTCATCAGCGTTAAGCTGCATAACTGCATGTGCAGTGGTTGCTGAACCTGCAAAAAAGTCCATTACGAGTATATTTTTTTCATTACTCAGTTTAATCAGAAATTTTATTAAATTTACTGGCTTAGCAAAGCTGAAGGGAATAGAAAGTAATTTTAGTTCTTTTGTACCCTGTGAGTTAGGGAAAGGATAAATAATATCTTCAGGATGCAAGGTCGATTTAATATCTTTATCAAAAAATACTTTCGGATAAATATTCCATTTCGATTGATTGCCGAACTGATCAAGCAAAGGGTTTTTACTTGATCCCTCTGTAAACATAAGCAGGTGCTTTTGCTTCAAATAAGAATCTACAGACCATCTCCAGACCTTGTCTGCGTCTGATTTTGGTTTAATTTTCTCTGCATCTTCCTTTATTACTGGAAAGACGTTTCCAGGAGGTATGATAAGGCTTCCATCCGGAGCCTTAATGTAGTAGCGCTGGTTTGATCGTGAGCTTAGCGATGGTTGATATAAAGATGCGCCGCTTTGTTTGTACTTCCGGCCATCTTCATCGGTGAATTTATAGTCATTTTCATCTCGATCTTTTGGTATACCGAATTCGGGCAATTCTATTATATTCTTTGCATAAACAAGAATATAATCTTTAGTTGGTCGAAAGTGAGTACCTTTGTCTGATGTTCTCTTTGCTACTCTTGTCACCTGTGAAACAAAGTTTTCATAGCCAAATATTTCTCCTGCAATTTTTTTGAGATTCTCAACCTCGTTTTCACCTATGCTAATAAAAATTGCACCTCTATCAGAAAGAAAATTTCGAGCTAATTTCAAGCGTGGATAAATCATTTTCAACCAATCAGAATGAAAACGTCCATTAGTCTCTTTGTTTGAAACTAGAGCAGAGCCGTTACAATCGATTTGCGAAGATATAAGGAAAAAATCCTCAGAGCTTACGGCAAATTGATCGTTGTAAATGAGGTCACTTCCTGTGTTGTAGGGTGGATCAATATAAATTACATCAACCTGACCAAGATATGATTCTTGCAGCAATTTTATGGCATCAAGATTATCGCCTTCAATAAACAGGTTTCTGGTTTCATCAAAATTCGGGCTGTCTTCACGAGAAGGTCGAAGCGTTTTTGTGATGGGTGCATTTGCGGTAACTAAAGCCTCACGCTTTCCTGGCCAATCCAGTCGATAGCGTTCCTGTGGTCCCTCAACGATATGGTCGCTCAGCTCCTGCCTAAGCTGATCAAAATCTACAGCCATTTGCACTTTCCCGTCTTTGTCAGATGCTTCGGTGACGCATCCTGGGAATAAATCCCGAATTTTCGCAATATTGTCCTGTGAAAGGTTAGGGCTATGCAGTTTCAGTTTGTCCATCCTTAAGTCTTTCTTGCTTATTCTTTGCGGGAGGGTAGGGCATTCACCAGATTATGCATCAATGCTATTTTACACAGTATGAACTGCTTTGACCATTGCCATCGGCCACGGTCATGCAATTTTCTTTGAACGTATAGGTAGATAATTTGGTTGCGGGGGTAGGATTTGAACCTACGACCTTCAGGTTTGAACTTGGCCGGGCTACCGGGTTGCTCCGCCCTGCAGCAGGAAAGCATACCTTCGATACACTTAAAGTCCAGGCCAGCCTGGCTTGTGCTTTACCATTCTTCTATAGTAGAATTGCTGCAAACAGGATCAAGAGGAACATTTGCAAATGAGCGCACATGGATATAGCACGGGCAGGCTGAACCTGCCTTTTGTAGGCATTTCTACCTTTGCCAAATCGCCTTACATAGAAGATTGGGACGCGATCCAGGCCGATGTTGCGATCCTTGGTGCACCCTTTGATTTTGGCACCCAGTGGCGTGCCGGGGCGCGCTTTGGCCCCCGTGCGGTGCGCGAGGCCTCAACCCTGTTCAGCTTTGGCCATGGCGGGGCCTATGATCACGAAGATGATGCAACCTATCTGGATGCCTCGGTGCGGATGGTGGATCTTGGGGATGCGGATATTATTCATACCAAAACCGAAGCA
>JBCCGK010000222.1:0-4843 GCA_039029315.1 Bacteroidota bacterium
GCTGGATACCACGGGCTTGATGTATTATAATGCTAGGTATTATGATCCAGAGATAGGGGCCTTCATCTCACCGGATACGATTGTTCCCGACCCTGCAAATTTACTTGCGTACAACAGGTACATGTACACGCTCGGGAATCCTCTGCGATACACCGACCCGACTGGACATTCAGCATGGCCTCCACAGTGGTGGACCAACTTCGTTGAGCAGGTTCAGCTTTGGTGGTATGGTGCAAATCCGTGTAATGGTATGGCGTCAGCAACGTGCAATGCTATCAATACCGCTCAACAGCAGATTTCAGATCTAGAAGAACAGGTTTCCGAATCAGTCAAACAAGGGTTTACGCTCGGTGGGGAGTGTCCAGAGTGTGATGACGCTATTGAAAGAGCTGAGAAAGTGGCCTTTGGAATGAAGGATTATTTACCTGCTCTTAAAATTGTTGCACCGGAATCAAAGAATTATAGGGATCTTGGCCTGGATCCGGACGCGAAGGATTTTCCAGATCAACTTTTAGAGGCCATGAAAAATGCCAATCATATCGATTTCACTATCACAGGTATGCGCCAACTTACAGGTCCAAATGGTGTTCTCACAGGTTCCGCCGAAGATAATATCCCAGGTAGTACAAACTGGGAGTTACGTACAATCTGGGATGATCCCGATCTAAGAGATAAAACTACATTTTACAGAAATGGAGAAAAAATATCTCCTGAAGATATTTTGAACCTAGAATAAAGAGAGGTCATAATGACAAAGAAGCAGCCTGTTACCAACTTAATTGAAGCAGCTTTCGTTCGCCCCAAAATGTACACAGTCAATGGAACCTATGGTGAAGTAGTTGCGTTTCTAAAAGGTTACTACAGCGGCATCGCCAAGATACAACCAGAGATGAGGGAAACAATTTGGATAACTTTCTGTACTTGGTTATCAAAAAAAATGAATGTGTCTATTGCTGATGAGTTCAATGTTCTACAAGAAAGCTATCAGGATAAGTCGTTAGAAGCTTTGATTCAGTTATATTACGAGTTCAAGTCGCTCAATTCGTCTTCTAAAGGATAACTATGAAGAGCAGTAGCACTTAGAGATTGATCGAATATGAAGAGGTTTCCCTAAATCGCCATTTTCTAAAATAAGAATGGCGATTTTTTTCGCCAGAATCAGAAAGTTTAATATGGAGCGATGTGTATTACCGGTGTTGGTTGTATCGTGGGTGCGCCCGCTATTGCTGCCGGTACAGGTCTGATTGTTCATGGTGGAACGAAGGCTACTGCGGGGGCTGTTGGTGTTGGGCAGCAGTTGGGGCAGGTTTATAACGCCATGACTGGCGGGAACAAAAAGAAGAGCCAACATGTTCAAGATAGGGGCTCACAAGAAAGACGCACAAACACAGCTTTTGGTGATGCACAAAGAGCTCGAAAATCCGATGTATATACACAGCCTGATGGAAGATATGTAGTACGAGGTCGTAATGGTCGGGAACATATATTCGAGTTAGATGGTGAGTTAGTAACAGTATCAATAACCGTACTAATCGGGTACATCAAAATTTGGTGAGGAACGGAGAGAGTACGCCAATTACCGAGGATGCCTTTACACAATTCCAGGAGATCTTCAAATGACCGAAGATAATGTGACAGAGTGGGTAGAAACTAATGATATTGAGGGCATTCGTTATGAAGTGGAAGAATTAGTCACTAACATTTTATCCCAAAAGAAGAATGAATCTGTTCTACAAAATATATATGATCAGCCTTGCGGGAGATGGCTTGAACTTTTGTCACTTTGTAAAAATCAGTTTGAGATAAATGCTAGACTTGAAAATATTGAACACATGATTAATGAGAAGGTATATGTGACATGGATCAATTCAAAAGAACCAGAGAAGGCGGATGGATTTTCTTCATTAGTATTTTTTGTGAACGAGCTTGGTTGGAGTACGGTTGCTTTCTACAATCGA
Source organism: Bacteroidota bacterium (assembly GCA_039029315.1). Classification (GTDB taxonomy): domain Bacteria; phylum Bacteroidota; class Bacteroidia; order J057; family J057; genus JBCCCJ01. The sequence continues at coordinate 1,959 of JBCCGK010000222.1, forward strand.
AAACTACTCCAAAAATCTAATACTTAATAGATCATAGCGGAGAAGGAATTCTCTAATTTCGTTTCTCAATAAAGAATCCCGTTGGCGCAGTCTACTTCGCTGAAATCCGCCAAAAGCCAATAATTTCATAACCCAGCCAGATTATAACTTGAAAAGTTACGGTCTGATTGGGTTTTGTTTTGCTCTTTCTACCGGAATCTGTGGTTAAGTAAAAATAGACGGAAATCTGCCATCATTGATATACTGCTTATTTTTCTGTGAGGATATCAATGATGGCAGAAGAGAATCAAGAGACAAGGTCAAGAAAGGCAGATGGAGAGCGCAAGCCATTAACAAGGCAACCAAGGGGTCACAAAACGATATGCATCCCGGTTGGCGAGTCAGAGTATAAAGAGATAGTAGATGAAGCATGGTTGTATCGGAAGTGGGTAGATGATATCTATGGAAAACATCCAGAGCTATTTCCTCAAGAGATGGATGGGGGATACAAATTGCATGACAAACTGCCTGAGTCAAAGAAACTGCCAGAGATCCGATTACGTCGAATCAAGCTAAGTGCAAACGATGAAGTCTATACAATCCGTCCATCGTGCGTTCTGCCCTATATGGCAGGATATACAGATGATGTAGAAAATGGACTTTTGTTACTCAATTTTGGTATCCCCTATTGGTTGGTCACTCATGTCTGTGGCAAAGATGATATGTATTGGCAAAGACTAGAAGTGAGCTTTGGTCGCAATAGTTTGGTCGGAACGACAGTGCGAACGGCAGACAAATTGCCAAAAGACTTAGTGCCAGATGAGAAGCACACCACGATCAATGGAGAGAAGACCTATATTGCCACAACGGTTGGAGACGAATGCGTTCTGGGTGCAGCCATGAGTCCTAGTGCAGGGGAGAAGGATTTGACTCAAGCCTATGGTCAATTCAAGAGCGAAGCCCTTAATGTAGACTCAGCGTATCAGCCCGATAGTGTCAATACCGACGGTTGGACCGCCACTATCAATACCTGGTTAGCCCTCTTCCCTTCTGTCGCTATGATTCTTTGCTTCCTCCATTCTTTCATCAAGATCCGCAGTTGTGGCAAAAGACTGGGCCATACCTACTTTGAACTCTGTACCAAAGTTTGGGAGGTCTATCATTGTGCTACTGAGGATGAGTTCCATCCCAAAATGGCTGACCTTGCCATCTGGGCCCTTGAGCATCTTCCCGATGGACCCGCTCTCGAAGCCGTCATCAAACTTTGTCTCAAGTATGAGTCCTTTGCCGAAGCTTATTCTCACCCTTCTGCACACCGCACCAGCAATATGGTTGACAGACATATGGGAGCCATGGACCGTTATCTTTTCGCTGGTCACTTTTTTCATGGCCATCTCATGAGCGCTGAATATCGCATTCTCGCTTGGGCTCTCATTCGCAATTTCCGCCCTTTTTGTCCCAGAGCTCAGCCTCATAAGGACAATTTTCAATCTCGCGCTCACCGTCTCAATGGCTTTGTCTATCACCACAATTGGCTTCACAACTTGCTCATTTCTTCCTCTATGGCTGGCTTTCGTCCCTAGCCACAGATTCCGGTAGAAAGAGAGATTTTCCCGCTGCCGGAGCAACCGCAGATTGGCGATAATGTTTATGCATCAGAACGTCCACAGGGCGGTACATATCTTTTACGCGATCCGAATACTGGACGGGTTATGCGAACGGAACGGACAAATGATCTGGAGAGAAGACAGAACGAACATGCAAACGATGATGATTTAGGTGCTCTGATTTTCGAAGTAGACAGACGCACAGATGACTACGCAGCTCAAAGAGGGCGTGAGCAAATCATACATGAGTTGTTTGATCCACCGCTCAATCGCATTAACCCCATTAGTCCGAATAATCCAAGACGAGACGATTATCTTGACGCTGGACGGTTACTCGATTGAGGCTCACACAAACATCAGCCAACCGTGATATTTGAAGGTATCCTACGTTCGCTAGGATACCTTCAGGAGAATAAATTATGTCGAAGAACCATCCAAATAAAAATTTTACTACTGGAACATGGTTTGCAATCCCACTTAAATCTGGTGGATACGCGATAGGTATCATTACTGGGGGACAGTCAAATATCAGACTTGGTTATTTCTTCTTGGACAGATTCGATGACTTACCTAAGTCATCTGATCTTAAGGACTTAAGCGCGTCGAAATCATCGCTAATCGCATGGTTTAGCGCTAAAGGTTTTAAGCAAGGGCGCTGGATAGTTTTAGAAAGCAACCGAGCCTTCAAACGCGCAGAATGGCCCGTTCCTCGTTTTGCCCGAGTTGACGTAGTAGACCCTACAAAAGGATTCATAATTGAATATGACCCTAATGAGCCAAACCACACCCAACCTTTGCGAGAAATTCTATGCAGTTCACAAGAGACTGAGAATTTACCATATGATGGCTTATTTGGGGTTGGTGCTATAGAAAGCAAGTTAGATTCGACAATTAATTTATGAGCGAGTAGTTGTTAATTTAGTCTCACATCTTTTCGAACCACCATAGCAACTTTGGTCACGAGCAAAAAGGAGGATGGAGCACATGTGCTTCATCCTCCTTTTTATATTCACAGTATTGTTATCTATCAATCGGCCACTTCTCAATATTTCCACCACCAAGACGGCTAGCGCACCAAAAAGTGAAACAACAACGGCAGCACTGTCTATTACGTTGGCCCCCCACTACGAAGTGCAGATCGGTAACGGCAGCGTCATCGCGGCTGGTCTGGCCCAAAGCCAGCTTCTGCTCGTCGAAGCTGGCATGAGTCCAGAAGATGCCACCGCAGCCATCTACCTACCCTACTTGGCTGGCAACGGAACCGATGGTGACCTGGATCTGGAGCAAGAGACAGTCCAA
>JBCCGK010000223.1:0-4746 GCA_039029315.1 Bacteroidota bacterium
ATCCTATACATCCACCAAAATCGACAGCAGCCACAGCGTTTGTGCCTCAACCTCAAACCTTTACACAAACAAATCCTCCAACTCCTAGGGCCTACTTTCCAAAAAATATATCTTGACACTTCTTAGGGTCGGAAAGTGGGTATAAACAAGGAGAATCCAGCTGCTCTTTATCTTCTACATTTGATATTGAACATGTTAACACGACAAAACTAGCTTGACGAAGGCCATTGCCATTTTGTCTTCCCCTCACAGCTGGAGTGTTCCTTCATAATTACCCTGCGATACTTGATAGGAATCCTTATCTTTGGCCCGAGAAAAAAAAACCTCATACACTATGTCAGAATCGACACACCGTTCAGAGTTCAGCCTCCTCTATATCTATGAGGTTGCTAAGAAATATCTCTGGTATATTGCATTGGTTGTTGGACTCTCTGCTCTCCTGGCTGTTATCCTCACCATGCCATTCTTTTATCCGCCGGAGTATCTGGCGTCCGCTGTGGTATATCCGACCAGTGCAGAGCGATTTGATGTGATCAACCTTTTTCATGAAGAGCCCAATATGTACCTCTATGGAGGGGCGAAGGAGGTGGAAAAGCTGGACAATATTGCCAATTCCGAATCTGTGCGCATGCATGTGATCAATGCGCTGGATTTGTGGTCAGTGTATGGGATAAACAAGGACGATGCCGGATCTTCTCCCAAGTTTTATGTCCTGTCCAATTATGCCGGGAATGTCACCACAACTCGTATTGCAGGCAATGGCTTGCGGATTGAGGCCTATGATACTGATCCCCAACGAGCTGCTGATATTGTGAATCTGGTGATTGAGCAACTGGATATCAAAAACAAGGACATGCTCAACCAGAACAAAGCTCGCATGCTGGACTTGTATAGCAAAGGATTGAAACAACTCTCCTCTGAACTGGCTGTCTTGACGGATAGTCTGAGGCGAGTTCGGAGCGAACATGCTGTCTTTCGATCCCTCACACAAAGTGAGGTGATGGCTGAACAAATTCTGATTGCCCAAGGTGAATATGCTGCTGCAAAAGCGCGTTACAGTTCTACCAAAAACTATTCAGATCAACTCGACATGCGAGCCGGCAAAGCCAAGGTAGATGCCATGACTCTGAAAAGCAGTGGTTCCAGATTGACCATGGAAAGCTTTCAGGAAGGCATGGACCAAGTCAAAAATCTGGAAGATGTCTGTGAATGGATTGCCAAGGATATTGAGAACACCATTGAAAAACAGCAGTTTCTTCGTACGATGGATCTAACTCATTATTCCACCTTGCTGGTGCATGAAAAAGCTGAAGCAATGGACAAAAAAGCACGACCCGTACGTTGGATCATCCTGGTCGCGACAGTCTTGATTGCGAGTCTGGTCAGTGTCATTGGGGCAGTACTCCTGGACAATATTCTTGCTATTCTCGCCAAACGCAAAGCCTGACAATTTTCTTCTGCATGCTTACTCAATGGTTGGAAAAAATCCCGATGAAGACCTGGAGAGTCCTTCTCTTCAGTCTCTTGGCATTGGCCATCATTGGATCGATTGGAGCCGCCATTCGTATGCGGATGAATTTGTTGTTTGGTGTTCCGATTGCTTTGGCATTGGGATTACAGGTGGTCTACAACTATAAGCCAGTATTCTTCTTCCTTATTTTCTGCATTCCTTTTTCCATGCAGATCAACTTAACGGAAAGTTTTGCCATGGATGTTTTCACCGAGCCATTGATGCTGGTGTTCCTGGCCATATTTCTGCTCAATCTCTTCTCTGGCAAGCAATTCTCCCGCAACAGAAAAATCTATCCTTTTCACATCCTCATTTTTCTGATTTTGTTCTGGACGATGTTTACCACCTTGAATTCGGAATTCATTGGGCGGTCATTCAAGTTCTTTTTGGCCAAACTGTGGTATCTGGCCACATTTGTCTATATGGCTGATCGGATCATACAGACACCGAAAGATGTCAAGTATATGTTCTGGGCTTTCTTTAGTTCCATGATGTTGGTGGTGATTGGGATAACAATTCGCCATGCACTGACGGGCTTCTCCTATGGAGAATCCAATGGAATTGCCTTTCCGCTCTACGCCAATGGTGTGATTTATTCTGCAACGCTTGTCTTGTTTCTCCCCTGGGTATGGTTTGCCCGTTCCTGGTACACCCCCAAAAGTCTGGAATGGTACATCCTGAATATTGGGATGGGAATTCTGCTGATCGGGATCTTTTTTTCCTACAAAAGGGGAGCCTATGTTACTACCTTGATGCTGCCTGTCATGTGGTTGCTGATCAACAGAAAGGTGCTGGACAAGCTGATCTATGCCGGATTGATCTTCGTGGTATTAGGCGTTAGCTGGCTCGTGAATAACAACAATTTTTACATTTTTGCCCCCAATTATCAATCGACTGTCTGGCATGGAGATGATTTTACTGCCCATCTGGAAGCGACCTTTCAGGGGACAGAGATCTCTGGCATTGAACGCTTTTATCGTTGGGTAGCTGCCAAAAATATGGTGGCGGATATGCCCTTTGTAGGATCTGGTCCGAGTACCTTCAATCAAGTCTATAAGCGTTATGCCGATGACGCCTTCCGGACCTATGTGAGTGACAATCCGGAGCAATCTACGACTCATAACTATTTCTTGATGACCTTTGCCGAACAGGGGTTCCCTGGTGGCTTATTGTTTGCAGGCCTGGTCTTCTTGATGGTGTTGAAAGGCATTTATCTGGCTTATCAGGTAGAGGACCCGACCCGCAAAAGTATTGTATTTTTGGCTTTATTCAGTCTTGCGACCATTCTGATTCATAGCCTTCTCAATGAAATGATCGAAGTGGATAAGATTGGGTCGATGTTTTGGTTGTGTCTGGTGGTCATTCACAAATCCGATATATGGCATGAAAGAGCCCAGAAAATACGAATCTCGTGAGTCCTTTTTTCAGGATGTCTATGATGTAGTACGGCTGATTCCTAAAGGTCGTGTCACTTCTTATGGTGCTATCGCACGCTATCTGGGGGCCAAACGTAGCTCTCGTATGGTTGGATATGCTATGAATAGCAGTTTTGCAGAGCAGGGGGTGCCCGCCCACCGTGTGGTCAACCGCAATGGCTTGCTGACGGGCAGGCATCACTTTCCGCCTGACCGTCCGATGGACGAGCAACTCCGGGCAGAAGGTGTTTTGGTCGAAGAAGATCAAATTCAGAACTTTAAAGAGGTGTATTGGGACCCGAATGAGGAGTTGACCTTGTGAGGAGTAAGGGTTCAACCTCTCTTGTCTGTTTTCTTTTTCTCATCCGGTGGCTTTTTTTGTTCCCATAGCACCACTATGAGAACAAAATAGAGCCTTGTCTGAGAAAAAAATACACCCTAAACATTCTCAGTCCAGAATCCAAAACAGTCTCTGAAACAGTCATTATTTTTCAAGTTCTCCATTAAGCCTCATGAATTTTCGAACTGAGTTAGTCCCCGCTCGATCTCCTCTGCAAATCGGTTATAGTCATCGTATGTTGAGCATGGGGTCCTGTTTTGCAGATCGGATGGGCGATAAGCTGACTCAGGCGAAATTTCGTACCCTCGTCAATCCTCTCGGCATTGCCTACAATCCGATATCCCTGGGCCATTTGCTTCAGGTGTTGATTGGAGAAAAAGAACTCTCTCCGGCCATCTTTTCGGATAAGGAGGATATCTGGCAATCATTTGATTTTCACAGTCGCTTCAATCAGCCCAGCAGAGAGGAGTTCGAGAGAGGCATTCATTCAGCAATAACAAAGGCGCAAAGATGGCTCCAACAAACTGATGTATTGATCCTGACATTCGGGACTGCGATTGGATTCCGGCGAAAAGATACTGGGCAGCTCGTGAATAATTGCCATCGATTTCCTGCCTCTTTGTTCGATCGGGAACTGCTTGAGCTGTCTATGTTGGTCGCAGAGGTGTCTCAGGTTTTGAGTCAATTATTTTCGGCTTTTCCCGCTCTTCAGGTTTTGCTTACGCTTAGTCCTGTTCGGCATATCAAGGATAGTCTTCAGCTCAATTCGGCCAGCAAGGCGAGTTTGCGACTTCTCTGTCATCAGTTGTCTAATTCTTTTGGGCAGGTGTTCTATTTTCCTTCTTTTGAATTGATGATGGATGATCTGCGGGATTACCGATTTTATAAAGAGGACATGATCCATCCTTCGCATTTTGCAGAAACCTATATTTGGGAGTCTTTTGTGAGGACTCATGTAGATGCTGATTCACAACTCTTGCTGAAGCGCTGGGAACAGATTCGCAGGGATCTCCAACATCGACCACGTCAGCCGCATAGTGAGGGCCATCAGAGATTTTTGGCTGCTTTGCTGCAAAAATTGGAGGGAGTGGCTGAGGTGATGGATTGTGAAGAGGAGGTGGAATGGGTGCGAAGGCAAATGGGGTAGGGGATGGTGGGCTTTTTGGGTGTTGGTTTTTCTTTTAGACTTAATGCGTTTTTCCTCCCGCTTTCCAGCACGCAAACGCATCAAGTCTTTCTCTGGAGAAGAAGAGGTATTGTTGGCTTGGTGGGGGAGGGAATCTGTTAAGGTTTGGGGAATGTCGCTTTCCTGCTTTCCCGCCCGCAAACGCATCAAGTCTTTCTCTGGAGAAGAGGAGGTATTGTTGTCTTGGTGTGGGGGGGCTAGTTGCTGTTGTAGCAGTCAAAAACGAAATGTGTATACTCAGATGTCGCAGCCCTAGTTACAATGAAAACTGGCAGTGGTAGTATTGAGTCTCGAT
>JBCCGK010000224.1:0-4738 GCA_039029315.1 Bacteroidota bacterium
AGCATCTCTCGCATTCTGGTCCTACAAAGAAGCATGTTTTGGTTTGCGACGAACATAAGAATGAGCAACAGAACAAGGATATACTAGAGCATTACAAAGCAAGATGCATTGTGAAGCAACCTCTGCCACAGTATTCGAAAGGCATCAAAATCTACCACAGTACTTACACCTCAAGACGTCCACCCACTTCAAGTAATCAACAAGGTGAAGACCAATCTGATGAAGCTGTCTTCATGCTTCAAGGAATCACCATCAACAAACAAAGCTATACAATCTTCTACGATGATGGCTGCTGTGGATTTATCAGTCGTCATGAAGCCATTCAACGACTAGGTTCAAGAGCAACTCAACAATTTGCTGGTACGATAAAGATGGGAGGAGTTGGTTGTACAATTAGTGAGTCGCACCATGGAATTTACAAAGTTTCAATCCCACTACGCAACGGGAATGATGCAATCATGACAGGACCCTGTCTGGATCAGATCACACAAGAATTTCCACATTATCCACTCAACGGTGAAGTCATCCAAGATATCCGACAACATTATCAGAATGAGGGATTCAATTCAAGCAATCTTCCGACTGTTCCAGAAACTGTTGGTGGGCACGTTGATTTTATGGTAGGTATCAAATATCTTAGATACTTTCCAAAAGCTGTTTTTCAGATGCCATCTGGATTAACCATCTATGAATCTCATTTCTTCAACTCTGATGGTTCGTGTGGAGTAATCGGTGGGCCACACAGAATTTTCAACAGCATCAAGCAAACTCAGTCAACAAACTTCATCTTCGATCAACTTCAACTTTTTCATCATGGATATCACGTTAATCCTGATTTGAGAATGCTCGGTTACACTGATCAATTTGGTGATGTAATTTCTGATTCTTCCCAGTTCTCTAGTGGTAAGGATGCAACAATTCAAGCCATTAATGTTTTCAATGAAGTTGAACGAGCCGGCAGTGAGATTCTATATCGCTGCGTAGACTGCAGAGGATGCACCACCTGCTTGAACCAATCAAGTGACATCATGAGCATCAGAGAAGAAACTGAACAGGAGTTGATCAATAAATCAGTTACAGTCGATATTGATAATCACATCTCAATTGCAACGCTTCCACTGATGTACGACCCAACAGTTCGACTAGTACCAAATCGAGATATTGCTTTATACAATCAGCAAATCAACAGATTATCAAAGAATTTGAGTGAGAAAGATGATATTCTCAAGTCCGAGAAGAAGCTCCAATTATTGGGTTATGTTGCCTACATCAAAGACTTACCTGAAGATCAACAACAAATGCTGAGAACAGATCCATTCAACAACTTAATTCCATGGAGGGCTGTGTGGAAGGAGAATTCTCTTTCTACCCCGTGCAGAGTTGTCTTCGACGCTTCTATGCCTACCAAAAGTGGATACTCATTGAATGATTTGCTGGCTAAAGGACGAAATAATATGAACAGATTGGTTGACATTTTTGTCCGGTGGAGGGCACATAAAGTAGCATTTCATACCGATGTGCAAAAGATGTATAATTCTGTCCGACTTCATCCAACACATTGGGGATTGCAAAGATATCTCTGGCAAGAATCATTAGACCCGTCTCAACCTCCAGAAGAGAAAGTCATCAAGACACTTATATATGGTGTCAAATCAAGTGGGAACCAGGCGGAAAGAGGTTTACGAGAAACTGCCAGGCTACTTAAAGATCAATATCCCGCAATCCATCAAATAATCACAAAGGATATCTATGTAGATGATTGCCTATCAGGTAGTTCAACAACTATTGAAGCGCACTCAACTGCAGATCAGTTAGAATTGGTCGTCAATGAAGGAGGATACACACTTAAAGGATTCACCTTTTCCGGCAAACAACCACAACAAACTCTGTCAAGTGACGGTGAATCAGTATCTGTTGCTGGTTTAAAATGGAAATCAGAAGAAGACATCATATTACTAGATGTGCAAGACCTAAATTCGCAAAGAAGTATCGTGGAAGAAAGCCAGTATCAATAACTTCTGTTCCTGTCAACTTAACAAGACGTCAATGTGTTTCAAAGGTTGCAGAACTCTACGACATCACCGGTCTCATCACACCAATTATTGCAACATTGAAAATAGATCTCCACGAGTTGGTCAAACGTAAAATGGATTGGGACGACATTCTTCCTGAGAACTTAAGAAGCATCTGGGTATCACACTTCGAAATGATGACTGAAATAAAGAACATTCACTACAAGCGTGCTGTCATTCCTACAGATGCTGCAAATTTAAATGGTGAAACCTTGGACTTCGGTGATGCCAGCCAAGTACTTGTTTGTGCAGCTATCTACATCAGATTCAAAAGAAGAGATGATTCTTACTCATGTCAGCTCATCTTCGCAAGATCCAGAATTGTACCTGATGGATACAGCCAACCCAGAGCTGAATTATTTGCTGCTGTAGTCAACACTCATACAGGTGAAATTATAAAGAGAGCCTTTGGACAAAGAATCACTGAATCACGTAAGTTTACAGATTCTCAAATATGTTTGTACTGGATTTGCAACACAAGTCTTAACTTAAAGCAGTGGACCAGAAATCGTGTCACAGAAATTCTCCGCTTCACAAATAAAGATCAATGGAGTTACGTAAAGTCACAAGATATGATTGCTGATCTCGGTACTCGCAGATGCACCTCAATCGACACTGTCAAAAACGATTCTGTATGGATAAATGGTTTTCATTGGATGCAAGGAGACTGCTCAGATTTTCCTGCTCAATCAACTGATGATATATCTCTCAATGCTCAAGATATTCAACACATCAGGAAAGAGTCAAAGGAACCAATCCCTGATGAAAATCTTTGCTTCATCAATTCTTCCATACAAAAAGTTCCTGAAGAAGTATCAAAATTCTACAAGTGCTCAAATTATCTGATTGATCCTAATTATAGATGCTTCCAAACTGTTGTACGAATTATGGCATACGTGATGATCTTCATTAACAACTGTCGAAGACCTGTTGAAGCCATACACAAGAATTCAACCAGAGCTACACTATCAGATGAAGATATTCAGAAAGCAGAAGCATATTTCTATCAAAAGGCAACTCAAGAAATCAAGATGTTCACGTCTCATGCCAAGTACAAGAAAATATCGCATGAAAGGGAAGGTATTCTTTATTACACTGGGAGAATTCTTCCTACAGATGAAGTTTCTATAATTGGAAAGGCAACCAACATCATGAAAGATCTGAGTTCACTTTCATTTTATGTTCCACTTGTTGATAAAAATTCACCATTAGCATATAGCATCATCAGTGACATTCATTGGAACCATCCGACTGCTAAACACAGTGGAGTAGAAACAACTTGGCGCTACGTTCTACAAAAGGTGTATGTCATTGAAGGCAGATCCTTGGTGAAAATGATTCGATCATCATGCAGTCGATGTCGTTACCTCATGAAGCAACAATTCAATGTATCAATGGGACCGTTATCACAAGACAACTTCACAATCGCCCCAGCCTTCTTTTGCTCTCAAGTTGATCTTGCTGGACCTTTTCAAGCCTTTTCACAGCATCATAGGAGAACAACAGTAAAGATCTGGTTAATTGTCTTTTGTTGCACTACAACAACAGCAACCAAGATAAAGGTGATGGAGGATTATAGTTCTACGTCCTTTATATTGGCATTCACAAGGTTATTATGTGAAGTTGGATTTCCAAAGAAGTTACTAGCAGACGAAGGTAGTCAGTTGGTCTAAGGCTGTGAATCAATGCGACTAAATTTCATGGATTTGAAGCACAGTTTGTACAGAGATATGAAAGTAGATTTCAACACCTGCCCAGTTGGAGGCCATAACATGCACGGTCGAGTGGAAAGGAAGATTCGTGAAATACGCCTGTCAATCGAGAAGTCAGTTCAAAATCAACGTTTATCAATTCTACATTGGGAGACATTGGCTTCCTCAATTGCGAATTCAATAAATAACCTTCCTCTGGCCATCAGAAATTTCAAAGGAGATTTTGAGGTATTGGATTTGATTACTCCCAATCGTCTTCTAATGGGAAGAAACAACGATAGATGTCCTACACAAAGTGTCAAAGTCACTAATGATTACGACAAGATGTTACGCTCAAATAAGAAGATATTTGATACATGGTTTGAATGTTGGCTGACAGCTCATGTACCCTGTTTAATGTATCAGCCGAAGTGGTTTGACTCTGATCGAGATATCAAACCTGGAGATGTTGTCTTATTCGTTAAACAAGAATTCTGTTTATCAATATGGAATGGTCAAGTCGATTGATCGTGGTAGAAATGATAAAGTTCGAAAAGTTATTTGTCATATCAGAATTCATCCGAGAATGTCAAACGCGAAACTTCAAGGTCCGTTCGATCATTGGTGCTCATACACGGTGTGGATGAAATTGATATCAATACTGAATTATACAATTTAAAAATATGAACTTCTTAGGTTAATATTTTAAAATTTTTCTGTGAGTTCTCATTTCTGTTGGGGGAGTGTAAAGGCATTTAAATTTCTATTTCATGTGCTTAGGTTTTGAGACACTCCTTCAATATACATTCCCTGATATCATTTGGGTTTTCAGTGGTTTGTTTACATTTTTCAGTGTTTTCTGTGTTTGGTCTGCAATTTAGACATTTCAGGTTAATTTATTCATTTTTACAATTTTAATTTATTTCATACAAGTAATTTAAATTATGCTAGTATATAATTGATCAATTATGTCAT
>JBCCGK010000225.1:0-4549 GCA_039029315.1 Bacteroidota bacterium
CCCTTAAAAAAGGGGAACTGGCAAAGATAATCCTGATTTTCAACAGAAAAGGCTTTGCGGGAAATCCCCTTGGGAGGGGATGGGCCAGTGTGAAGGGGTTCTTGAAGGAATCACAAAAAAATTTTGTTACGCTGTACTAATTACACTGGTTAACCGAAATTTGCTTCGTCAATCCCATGTAGGAACAACTCACAGTCATACTATTGCCGGAGTTGATGGTATAGCTGCCATCTGCTTCCACTGTTCCACTCCCCGACACTACTTGAAATTCAGCTTCTGTCATCACTGAAAATTTGATTCCATTGCTATAGGTCACAATGGGATTGATCCTGGCTTGTTTGCTGCCAGGTATATCCAGGTTGTCGGCACAATATCCGCTGACTTCCAGATCCGTGAGATCGGCCGTGCCTTCCAAGAACAGACGAAAAGGAACTTCTATTCTCGATAGCCAGGAGGGGGAGTCATGATCTGCACCGATGTCTTCATAATAGAAGATATTGGTGCCATAGGTGAGTTCCACTTTTTTCAGGTTTTCTACCAAGGGCATGACATTTCTCCACTCGGCAGTACCACGATCGAAATAAAAGATTTTTGGAGCAGAAGGCCCCATTGGACGGAGGGCTTCTAGCGATTCCTGGAAGAGGGCACCGTCTCCCACCCAATAGGAAGGGGATAAGGCCCCAGTGAAGATAAATGCGCCGGGGTATTTGATTCCTGTCCAGCTTGCATGCAAGCCGCCCAGGGATATTCCGAAAAGGGCCCGCTTGCTACTTTTGTGCTTGGCTTCTACAAAGGGAATCACTTCTTCAACCAGCGTCTTGGTATAGGCCTCCGCACTGGGGGTATATTCTCCATAAGTAGCGGTTAAGGCCTCATCCTGATATGCTGAAAATCTGGCTGCCCTGTTATTGCCATCCCATACCCCCACCATAATGAAGGATTCAGCCTCCAAACTGCTCAGACTGCCAAATATGTCTGCATATAATTCGCCATCATTGAAGTAAAGGGTAGGATATCGATTCCCTTCTACATAATCGCTTGGGAGTTGAACCTCTATGTTCAAATCACCTACCGTATATTGCTGTGTGCTATTAAGCGGGGGATTGTTCTGATCGTCATCATCATCGTCATCATCCGTGGTCTGGGTTGGGTCCGGGGTTTGGGGGGCAGGTTCCTCTTCTTCTGGAGTACACGCAAACATGATACATGCAAAAAAGATGAACCCAAGGATGGATAATTTTGACAGATTCAGGCTCATAGTTTTCTTTTAATTGGAAAGCAGGTTAGAGGAAGGTTCTTTATTTTCTAATCAAATTACAGAATTCATGGGAGATAAACCAATGCAGGGAGCTGATGTTCTTGCCTATGGAATGTGAGGAATTGACAATGACACTCCACCAAAGTCGCTCCTATTTTCCAGCGCAGCTGGATTCCTGCGATCCTGGATACTAACATCCGACAAGGGAGAGGCAATCTTACTCATTCCCCACTTTCTTAAAGTACATATCCCTTGCTCTTTGCCTGTCCAGATAAAGCCCAATTATTTGATGTTCATCATTTCGAACAAAACGAAAATCCCCCAGATAGCCATCTTTAAACACATCAGCCTTCAATACCACGAGTGTAGATACTTTTTCACCCTTGACCCAAATCGCTACATTTGTTTTGTCTTGTTTCAGCTCATAGGTGATGTCTAATTCTTCAGAGTAATATCGGCCAGTATATGGGTGGAGCTGTTTCCCCTTTACCGTTGGATATACATATTTTTGCATAGAAATCGGTTCATCCCCTACAGATTGGAACACCATCCTTTTGAGATCATTCCCTTCGAACACAAACTCAATGGAAGCGGATTGTTTCTGATTCTGATTTAACAATCGAAACTGATTGTCTCCAATGGGTACGATCGGACTCTCATAGATATCAGGACGATTATATCTTAAGGTGTCATCTCGTAAATAGATAATTCGGGGACGATTGGCACGTGCATTCCAATAAGCCCCGCGATACTTTTTCAATTCTTTGTTGGACAGCTGAATCGTAGGAGACTGCTTATGGGCCATCTGCTCATCATTCACATGAAATTGATCCTCCAATACGATATCTGCCACTTGATAGCTCATGCCATAAGCATTCACATCTGACGCATTCGCCAGGATGATTATGCTCACCTCTTCCTCGGGAAACTGAAGATATTGACTATGATAGCCCCCCATATCGCCTGAGTGAGATATGGTTGTGAGTCCTTTGTAGGTGTTGATGTAGAGTCCCGCTGCATAAGGTATTTCTTTTCCCGTGCTTAATTTCCCTTTTGTCAAAAGAATATTCTGTAAGTCTGCTCCACCAACTTCTTTGGTGGTGAAATTCCGATTCCAGGCATACAAATCCCGAATTGTCGTAACAATTTGATCTTCGGCAGCCATCAGATTGTCTCTATATTCTCGGTACTTCTTTTCTCTATCTTGTTGATAATCTTTGGCTATCTGCTTATCTCCACTCATCCCGTGATTGATAAAATACGTGTCACTCATTTGGAGTGGTAAGAAGATTTCCTGGTGGATATACGTACGAAAATCCATCTTACTCACCCTGCTCACGATGGCAGACAGCAACAAGTAATTTGAATTTGAATAGGAGTGAGAACTGCCGGGTTCAAAATTTAAGGTGTGAAGCTTTGCCAATAATTCAATGCCCGTCTCTATGGGGATAAAATCATCTGTTTTATTGCCTTTGAATAACAGCAAATGTGAGTAATCCTTAATGCCACTTGTTTGATGGATCAACTGTTCAATGGTAATGGATTGGTAGACTTGAGATAATTCTGGCAGGTAGGTCGAAATGGGGTCTGTCAGGTTAAGTTTTCCCTCTATGATCAATAAACCGATCCCTGCGGCAATAAATTGCTTGCTCATGGATGCAATGTGGAATCCAGACTCAGAGTGAATCTTGACTTTGTTTTCTACATCTTCCATTCCCCATCCTTTTTCATAAATCAATTGATCTTGATAGATGATCCCAACAGCACATCCAGGGCTTTGGCCATCCCAATTCGCAAACAATTGATCAACTGAAGACAAGTGTTCGGCTGACATTTGTCCTATTACCTCAAAGCATATCGAACTCAATGCTATCAGGACGAAGGTGAGCTGTCTGGATTTCATCTTTTGTATGTTGTTTATGGGTGTATCCGATGTCGACTAAAGACATGGCTGAGAAGTGAAAGGAGGCTTAGGCAGTTGATTTCGCCTGTTGTCTGTGCTTTATGCAGACGCAAGAAGTTTCCCTCTCCTTTGTTGTTTCCCTCAAAGATTTCCAGCCTTCATTCGTACATAATCCCAATAATCAACCAGTCGGGAATGATATTCCATTCAAGATCTGATTCATCGAAGGGAATTTGAACACTTTTTCTATCATGAGAAGCGAAGACATAATCTTCTAAACAGCCCAGAATGCTTGCTAGATCGAAATTGTTCCAATGGGCAAACTTCCCTTGATATTGATAAAAAGGAATCCCGCTTAATCCAGCCTTCTCCAGTTGATCTCTTAGCTGCTGATGTTGAAGGGCATAGGCTTTGCGTTTGTGTCTTAATTCCCCAATCAAGCCTTTGATGGTAATCATTGCCGTTTCGAGGGTAGATTCTTTTTCAGGATACCTATCGATATCCACGGGTTGTAGGTCTTCCCACTCAGAGGTATACTCGATGAGATCATAGGTTTCTACTTCAGTAAATATTCTTTCGAGTAGCTCATAGGACAAGTCTTTTTCCGAATGGTCATGCATACATTTGCATAAGGCTCTCAGGTATGTATCCAGGGAGGAGGCATTGCTTTTCGGATCATGATAGGCATACTGATCGAATATCTCGAATAGGGTATTGACTAGTTTGGGTTTGTTGCTTGCTTGAGATTTTTTGTAAAAGGCATGTCCCTTTGGCAATTGCCTGGATTCATATTCTCTTGGGAACTTGCTCATCCTACCAGCCAGCTCATCAATGTATGAATTTCCGATCTTCAGATAATTCATTTTTTCCGCTTCGAACAAGAGAATCTCTATGGTCCTTGTGGCATGGGAAGCTGTGAGTACTGACAAGATATATTCCTCGCCAAGTTTGTAAAACCGAATCCCTTGTTCTTTCTCATATATCAGTTTCATTTTCTGTTCTATGTTATCCGTATCGAATGAGCTATCAGCGGCATCCAGATAGAGAATACAGCCGAGAAGCTTAGTTGTTCTACGGAAATGAGTCTGATCAGGGGAATCATTTTTTGATTTTGATAAAAGAGAGGACACTATTTTTCCAAATTCTATCGGAGGATAATCTCATCTTGTTAGGCATTCTTGAATTAGAGACTGTTTGAATATTATCCTATGGTTTTGTTATGCCCCTTTTTTCGCCCTTCTGCGTTGAAAAAATCCTCATCTAGCTCTGCTACATTCCGGTTTTTCCGCCTTGAAGGTCAAAAAAATGACCTATAACAAATTCCATAAACAAAACTCAAACAGTCTCTTAGTTTGACTTTGTCCATTTTTTACAGGAGAAAAATCTTC
>JBCCGK010000226.1:0-4542 GCA_039029315.1 Bacteroidota bacterium
ATGAGAACAAAAAAAGCCGCAGAATGAGGAAAAAATACGCATACAAAAAATAAGTGACAGATTTTCAAACAGTCTCTAAAGACTCAAACAAAAAATAAGGGACAGATGTTCAAACAGTCTCTGAGGGGGTAAGTAAGTGGTCGGACAAAATTAAACATAAAATAAATCTGATAACTCACTGTCTGACAGCCCATTCAGCATTCATAATTCTTCATTCAAAATTGTCTCCCTACTTACTTATTTATGTATAAAAATATTGATCGTTTGGCAAATCTATCCGAGGTGAATCTTCCTAAGATCGGACATGATGGACTAAATGACGAATGATCTACAAGATGGAATACCCAAGAATTATGGATAGGGTTCTATAATCAGAACTCCAAAAAGAATAATCACTCAAAAGTTCTCTGCCTGTTTGGTACCTTATTTCCAGACCAAATTTGTCTTTGAGCTTGTAACCCGCCCCAAATGTGAAATTATTCTGAGGGACTATATCGAGAGAATTAATCGTGGAAGCATCGGCTCTCTTGAACTCAATAACAGAACCTGAACTGAGATCCACAATTACCGCGGCATTGAGAAAGAGTTTGGACTGTTGGCTCAGGAAAAAATAATGCCTTATGCCCAGAGGAATTTCAACCGATTGGTACGCCACCTCAGTGATCAGTTCGCCACCGGATACATTGTTCACTTGCGCACTTGTTTCCGATGAGAATCGTTGATAAGTTGGTTCTATGAACAGGGACCATTTGTTTTTATTGTAAGGCAAGACAAATTCCGCTTCGATTCCGATGCCAATTCCTGACTTATTCCCAAATTGTGTGTTTCTCAAATCAGAAGAAGAATTTCGGATCGATAAAGAAGAACTATTGATGCGGGGCCTTATGGTTAGAGAAAAAACCTTTCTTTTTTGCTTCCCTTGATAATTGATGAAGGATGAATTGCTGCAGTTATTATACGTGACGAAAAATGCGACTAAGCTGTTTTTTTTATAAGTCAACTCCTCAATCTTATCCATGCTAATCCCGGAACACTTCAACTCATTCCATAATTGCTGTTGGTACAAATGATTATGGCCTACTTGATTCTCGGAAATTTTGTAGCTCTTATATACCAATTGTTCAATATCCCCGCTTTCTTTCTTGTAGAAGTATCTTCTTAGGTTTCCTTCTTCATACAAATAGAGCGTTGCTTTTCCCTCAATCAGGACCTCTAAAAACAGTTGCTCTTCATGAAAGATCGGATTCATTTCCTTGCTCATCTTGCTGATATTATCGCTCGATCGATCTATTTTTACAATAGCCCTGACATATTTTGAAATATTGTGTATCCCGAATTCTTTGACAGACTGGAGTTCGCCTATCGCTACTTCGCTAGTTTCTGATAATTTGTATTCAAAATCTATTGGGTTGTTTTTCCAGTCCATGTTTTTGATCAGACACTCAACCGTATCCCCGGACAGATTAGCAAAATACCCGCTTTCGAAGGAAATTTGGGAATAAGCGTGGAGCGCCAATAAACATGAGAAGAAAAATAATGTTGGTGTTTTCATCTTGTTGTCATCTATTAAGTGTCAAACTCTATTCAAAGGGGGAGAACAGTAGATCTTTTGATTGTGATTCCTGAGGCAAAGATATCAGATAAGTGTGAATAGTGTCAGAGGGGATATATATAATCTTCAAGATCGCGAATGATGGCCTATTTCCTTCTCAGAGAAATGTTTGGACACCATGTAGAGGGAGCAGTCTGCGCAATTGACGCCCGCCTTTTCTCCCTCTCTGACAGTCGATATTGCTCTATAGATTTTATCAATAATGGGATAGGTTATTTCAATAAAAATACTGGGAATTTTCCCTTTATATTTGAATACCAATCAATCACTTTAGTGAAAACAAAAAAGTATGGATACATCAAACGGTACTTCAAATTCCAATGGTAATGGTGCAAGCAAATGCCCATTTACTGGTGGCCTTCGAAAGAAGAGCGCTGGTGGCGGCGTGTCGAATCGAGACTGGTGGCCCAATCAGTTGAAATTAAACATCCTGCGTCAACATTCTTCCTTGTCCAATCCAATGGGAGAAGAGTTTAACTATGCAGAAGAATTCAACACCCTTGATCTGGCAGCTGTAAAGAATGATCTCTATGAATTGATGACCAACTCACAGGACTGGTGGCCAGCAGACTATGGTCATTATGGGCCCTTTTTCATCCGAATGGCCTGGCATAGTGCAGGGACTTATCGAATTGGAGACGGCCGTGGTGGTGCAGGAGCAGGCACCCTGCGATTTGCCCCACTCAACAGCTGGCCTGACAATGCCAATCTTGACAAGGCTCGATTGCTACTCTGGCCAATCAAACAGAAATATGGGCGAAAACTCTCCTGGGCAGACCTGATGATCCTCACGGGCAATTGTGCCCTGGAATCGATGGGATTCAAGACTTTTGGGTTTGCAGGTGGGCGTGAAGATGTTTGGGAACCAGAAGAAGACGTCTATTGGGGGTCTGAAAGTGAGTGGTTGGGAGACAAGCGATATACGGGAGATCGAGAGCTGGAGAATCCGCTCGGAGCTGTTCAGATGGGACTGATATATGTGAACCCACAAGGCCCCAATGGGAATCCTGATCCTCTGGCAGCTGCACGAGACATCCGGGAGACATTTGGCCGAATGGCGATGAATGATGAGGAGACCGTTGCCCTGATTGCTGGTGGGCACACCTTCGGAAAGGCGCATGGAGCAGCCAGCGATGATCAATACGTAGGACGGGAACCAGCCGGAGCAACAATAGAAGAGCAAAGTCAGGGTTGGAAAAACAACTTTGGAAGTGGGTATGGGGTAGATACGATCACCAGTGGACTGGAAGGAGCATGGAGTACAACTCCGACTAAGTGGAGCAATGACTTCTTCAATAACTTGTTTGGATTTGAATGGGAACTGACAAAAAGTCCCGGCGGAGCGCAGCAATGGAGACCTACTGGCGGTGCAGGTGCCGGGAGTGTGCCTGATGCACACGATTCATCGAGGCGACACGCCCCGATGATGTTCACAACGGATCTAGCCTTGCGGATGGACCCGATCTATGGACCGATCTCCAAACGCTTTCATGAGAATCCTGACCAATTCGCAGATGCTTTCGCTCGTGCCTGGTTCAAATTGACTCATAGAGATATGGGACCACGGGTCCGCTACCTTGGACCAGAAGTGCCCGCTGAGGAATTGATCTGGCAGGACCCTGTTCCAGCAAGAACACATGACTTGATCGACGATCAGGACATTGCTTCCTTGAAAGCGGATATTCTTGCTTCTGGCCTGACTGTGTCTCAGTTGGTGTCTGCCGCCTGGGCATCCGCCTCCACCTTCCGTGGCTCTGACAAGCGCGGAGGAGCCAATGGCGCACGAATTCGATTGGCCCCACAGAAAGATTGGGCTGTCAATCATCCCACTCAACTGGCAACAGTTCTGGAGACATTGACAGGTCTGCAAGACGCCTTCAATCAGGCTCAGTCTGCCGGCAAAAGAGTTTCTCTCGCCGACATGATTGTTCTGGGAGGATGTGCCGGTGTCGAACAGGCTGCAAAGAATGCAGGCCATGAGCTTACTGTTCCCTTCACACCGGGACGTACCGATGCCTCTCAGGAGCAAACAGATGAGCAATCATTTGCTGTTCTGGAACCCGCAGCAGATGGTTTCCGCAACTACCTGAGATCTCAATATGCCATAACTGCAGAAGAGATGTTGATTGACAAGGCACAACTGTTGACCTTGACTGCTCCTGAGATGACAGTTCTTCTCGGAGGGATGCGTGTACTTGGAACAAACTTTGGTCAGTCTCAACATGGGGCCTTTACCCATAAAATCGAGACACTCTCGAACGACTTTTTTGTCAATCTGCTCGATTTGCGTACGAGTTGGAAGGCCACATCTGAAGCCAAAGATGTCTTTGAAGGTCGAGACCGAATGACAGGCGAGCTCACATGGACCGGAACCCGTGTTGATCTCATCATTGGGTCGAATTCGGAGCTTCGGGCAATCGCTGAAGTCTATGGATGTGATGATGGACAAGCGCAGTTTGTCCAGGATTTCGCCGCTGCCTGGAACAAGGTGATGAATCTTGATCGATTTGATCTGGCTTGATTGTTCTATTTGTCAAGAAGATTGAGAACTAATTTATAAAAAAGGTGGTCATCAGACCACCTTTTTTGTCATCTCTGTCGGGATAAGTGGATCTGCTTGGGAAAGCCGCTGAAGATCGGGAATTTGATCAGATAAGAACATGCAGATCCGTGGCTGTGTCATCGACTTCATAAGTGGTCAAGCTTTCCTTTTCTTGCCACAGAGAAAGGAAAATGCCCCAAAAAGAGCCGCAATAGCAGGCTTGAGGGAAGAAGTGAAGACCTCAAACTAAGAAACTGTCTTGATTTCTCTTTTCCCTCAGGAAATTTGGCTTTTTGGAACCTGAGTGCGTCATTTTTTCTCGAAATACCTCGGTATTCCTCAAAAAAATTCCTTCTCAGAACCCAAAAATCCTGCTTTCTTCAGACAA
>JBCCGK010000227.1:0-4226 GCA_039029315.1 Bacteroidota bacterium
ACAGTATACCGGTATGTTCTGCAACTGGATGGTACCAATGAATGTGATTTACTATACTGAATGCTATCGGTGAGTATCTGTCAATTAACGGTACAAAGAATGATGATCCACTAAGATCAAGCATGATATTTGTCATCTTTCCTGTAGATGTTACATTGTTTGTTGGCAGAATTTGTCCAGTATAATGTAGAATACCATCCTTTGTCTTTGAAATCTTGGAGAACTTCTTCTCAGGTGTAAATGCTTTGATTTCCTCTGTTGCTTTGACAAAGAAATACTGTTTTGCTTTGTCGTTGAAATTGATGGCTGAGTTGTTGAATATTTTTCTAGAATTTACGATGAATTGGTAAACATATTCAAGAGCTCGGATAGCACGTGACCAGCCATACTTATTAGGATCAACAATATATTGAGAAAAGCGATAACGTTCAGTTATACTTGATAGATACATTGATGGTTTTTCAATTGGAGGGTCAATTGGTAACAAGTTTGAGGAATCCATAGTTGAAATAATCTGCTCTTTGTTGACACTTTTCATTTCATCGTTGGTCAATTTGATGTCGTTGACAGATTTCACTGGAAAGGCGCTTTTCGATTCTGACATCCATTGAAAACCGTTGAACCATGTTGAATCCTCAGAGACATCAGCTAAACTAGCTCCTTTTCTTGTTCCAATATCAGCGATCATGTTCTGACTGTTGACAAATTTCCATGAATTAACATTAGTGAAGCGCTGAATTTCTGCTACTCTATTTCTGACCCAAGGCTTCAGTTGTTTGTCATTACCATTAATCCAAAATAACACAATTTGGCTGTCAGTTAGCTTCAGTGATGATTTGTGATGATTTTGGAATGCTCTTCTAACTATTTCGCCAGTGTGTGCGTTGAGAGTAGCTGCAATTAGTTCTGCTCGTGGTTGAGTTGTACCATTAGGTATAAGGCGTGATCTTGCGAAGACTAGTTGACATGAAGATCCTCCCGATTTTCGTTGGAATCGTGCATAGATGGCTACACAGGCAATATCTTTAGATGCATCACCAGCGTCTATGGTATCAATATCAAGATTAATTGCATCTACTGGGATTATTGCACGTCTGTATTTGACGTTTGAAATTTCTTCCATCATTGCAAAGTGTGACTTCCAAATTGGTCTGAGATCATCAGGTATGGAATCGTCCCAGTCAAGACCTCGACCCACCAGTTGATGAAGATCAAGTTTCATTGCTGCTGTAATTGGAGTAATTTTACCGGTAATATCATAGAGTTCAGCCACTTTTGATACGCAATGTCTTCTTGTTAATTTGATTGGAATTTCTTTTGATGACGTAGGTTTCTTTCCTCTGACTTTCTTGGCAAAATTTAACTCACTGATATCTAATGATACCTTGTCTTCTTCAGGATACCATTTCATGCCTGCAACACTGATACTTTGGCCATCAACTGTCAATTCTTCTTTTGGCTTTTGGTTGGAGAATGTGACACCCTTGAGTGAGAAGCCACCTCTGTTGACAACGATTTCGAGTGCATCGGCATCTTTGATTGCTAAAGCATTTGATTGATTGCCTGACAAACAGTCATCAACATAGATATCTTTTGTGACAACATTGAACACGTTCGGATATTCATCCTTTGATAATCGTGCTGTTTCTCGCAAGGCTCTTTCTGATTGGTTGCCCGATGATTTGACTCCATAAATCAACGTCTTGATGACCTTTTCTTTGGGAATCTTCGTTTTGTCCAAGTGTTCGTCCCATATGTATCTTTGAAGACACCAGTGACTTTCATGGAGTTTTACAGAATTGTACATCTTGCGTACGTCAGTGTGAAAAGCAGTATGATGCATTGTCCAACGTATCAAGATCTCTACAAGACGATTCATGTTGTTGGTACCTTTTGCTAGAATGTCGTTAAGGCTGAATCCGGTATCAGTTGGTTGAGACGCATCAAAGACAATTCGGCACGGAGTGGAAATAGAATTTGGCTTCCAAACTGCTCTCCACGGAATGAAGTTGACAATCTTTGCATTATTCAACATCTGTTGTTGTTGTGCTGTCAAGTTTTGAACATAGTCGACAAATCCCATTTCTTGAAGTTTTCTTTCTGAAGATATCACATCAGCTTTGTCAGATGTTTCTTTATCCAATTTCTTAAGTTGCTGATAATATACTTTCAAAGCTTTATGTTTGTTGTTGGCCAGTTTAACTTCTGGGTTGTGAAGCAATGGAAGACTTGCAATGGAAATTCGGTTTTTTATATCAACGGTAACCGACTTATTGATAAGATGCTGTTCCACTTCCTCTTTTAGGCTGATCGAATGAGTAGCTTCACCAATTTTGCAATCTTTACATTCACGACAGGTCACACATCTATAAGTAATCTCGCTTCCTGCACTTTCAGCTTGATCGAAGAGCTTTTGATTTCTTGTGATGAGAATTGATGGTTCATCTGGAAGATTGTACATCAGATTTTGTTGAACATCTTTGTTGACTTTGAGATTAATCAGACTAGAATCTGGGTTGATAAGTGATTGCTCCTGAGACCATTGTTGATGAGATGTGAAGAATGATTGCATCTGTTTAGTTGTGACATGATGATTGTTGATATTGTTGAATGCTCTGTGTGGACCGCCCACAACACCTTGACCTCCATTCACATTTTGAAACATCGATTGAAATATAGTAAGTCCAGATGCAAGTTGAAATACTTCCTTTGGGTGATATCGCATGTACTTGATCCCCAGCATAATGTCAATTTCGCCTCCCACAGATGATGGTAATTTTGGAAGATTTGAAGGATCTCCACCACTTTTACAGTACGCACTGATAATATCTTGCTCCACCTCTTTGAGTTTGTAGACTGGGAAGATTGATGTTATTTGCGGAAGACATACACCAGATAGTTGTGCTTCATGACCGTTGTGCAATGGAAGACGTATTCTGTACACACCAGAGCTGATTGTTTTCAGTTGACCAACACCTTTGATGGGAATATCTCCTTTGAACTCAAGTGATGCTCGATGTTGTAGCCTCTTAACAGCTTTTTCTGTGATGACCATGTCACTACATCCAAGATCGAAGAAGATAGTATATTTCTGATTATCGACACAAATTGACTGAAGGATGTAGATAGCATTATTGTTGATAGCTGGTTCCATGGTGTTGGCAGTTACTTCTGTCTTTGATGTAAAAGTAGATTGAATTGACGTGTGAAATGATAACTTAATTTCTTTGGAGAATGATGGTAATTGAGTTTGTCGAAGGATGCATCGTTCTTTGTAGTTTTGAAGAACTTGTTGATTTTCAGGTGTTGTTGCGTGATCTTGACATACCAAGACATGCTTCTTGACATTAAAGTTGTTGTGAGAAGGATGGGGACAAATAAAATCATGCTGGCAGTGCCCTTCCTGATGTTTACCGCGTGATTGATAAGCTCCAGGGAACAAACATTGGCTGCAAAAACCCTTTTGTTGTAGAAGCTTGAAGCGCTGTGACGGTGTCATCTGTACAAATTGATCACACGAGAAGTATTGAATGAGTTTTGATCCGTTAGGTCCATTTGTTTTGATGTGCCCTATCTCACCACAGATAAAGCATCTATCACGATTGTTTACTGGCTTGTTGCTGCAATGATCTTCAAAATTTGTATGATGAGATTGTTGAGAACGTTTTGATGAACTTGGTTCAGATGACGAACAATGTAGCAGCTTGAGTTGTTGAATTGAAAGCTCCTT
Source organism: Bacteroidota bacterium (assembly GCA_039029315.1). GTDB lineage: Bacteria > Bacteroidota > Bacteroidia > J057 > J057 > JBCCCJ01. Next base: position 3,731 of record JBCCGK010000227.1, read on the forward strand.
CTCCAAAAACGTTGTAAATTCTTTCCATGTAGACGGTTCATCTAAATCTTTATCATCTAATAAAGCAAACCACTTGGTGAGTCGAACATCATCAACCAGGGCATACACTTTCTCGATGGCATCACTATAGTAAAGTCGTTGCTCGATACCATGTTGAGCTGCTAACTTCATTACATCTTTCATGAAATTGAGAATTTTGCTGATTGTCTCAATCTGCTTTTCAGGGTCTCTTGTTCTCCACATCTTATTGGTTGAGGATAATTGTGCTAACTTCTTTGATAACAAAAGCTTAGCATCTCCATATGATGCCTTCAATCGTCGCCAAATTTCTTGAATATCATCAACTCCCTTGACTAAAGTTAACGCAGGACCCTCCAAATAATTGTTTTTCAATAAATCTGGAAGCAATGATGATGGTGTTGATTTGATATGTAGCTTCTCGAAGTCGCGTTGAAAAGTGTAAATATCAAAAGAAGATTCATACCCCTTGAACTTG
>JBCCGK010000228.1:0-4137 GCA_039029315.1 Bacteroidota bacterium
AAGGGGGAAATCGTTGATTCCTGGCCTTGTGGGCTGATGTCTCCCGCTGGCGGGAGAGCGAGAGGGTGGAAGAGGATGCCCAAATATACATGTGTCACTTAGTTAGAATAAATCAACATCACCCTAAAATGGCGAAGTTCATGTATTCAAAAAAGCTGCCTACAGGCTGGAATGAAGGATAATTCTGTTTTAAAAATGGACAAAGTCAAACTAAGAGAAAGGGGTGCAGGAAAAAATCCGAACACCCCCATTTATCTCAGGATTCGACAGAGAAGCTGTATGGCCCCATAACTCGTTTATTCTTTCCAGACTCTATAAAAATTCATGATGCCATCTGTGTGATGACCATCGCAATCGTCCCCAGTAAAATTGATAATCAAATTAAAATTATCATCCACTATTCCTGATCCCGTATAAAGCCCCGGACAGCCTCCCATATAATCAGGTGCATGTTGGTTAAATTCAAAGCTACTGATCACATCATCGGCAATCTCCATTTTGATTTCTCCATTGTCATTGGTAGCTCCAAAAGCAGGCGTAAAATTGCCACTAATGTATACTGGCCCTCTGAACAATGCGTTTCCCTTCCCTTCAATAGAGCAAGAAATGGCAATCCCTGAAAATAGATTATCGCTCCAATCCCCTTTATACTTCCCTTGATAGATATGATTGTCACTGAATGCCAATGCCTCCGCTGTGTATGAAAATGCGCCAGATTCTGCCGAATATACGTAGGCCATATAGGAAACATCATGTGCGAGTGGCTCACCATCTGAATCCAGCTGATTTTGATTCAGACGAATTTTGTAGGAAAGGTCATTGCTGGTGTTCACAATCGTATACGAGCCCGATTCAAGGGTTTCCAGATGTTCACTGCTAATCGGCGTTTGGGGCGATTCTTTAGCGATGATGACTCGCAATCCCTTGGATGCGTATACCTCTGACAGAACGAATAGCACCTGAAGATCACTTGCATTTTCATCATTGGCGAGGTCGTGCATCCAGATATCTTCAACTGGAGAAACGGCTGTCGGCATATCCGTATCTCTGCAAGCAAGCGGCAGGATTGATAGAAGGACAAATAAAATAATGAAATACTTCTTCATCTTATGTTTGGGATTAAGGTCAAGATTGAAAAACAAACAAAACTTCTATCTCAGACTGTCATACAGGCAAATTAACTCGGCTTTTTGTAGGGAGCAAGGGAGAAATATAGGCCTTTGTGGGCATTTACTTTTCTCCTGCCATTCTTGCTGAGCCCTCCTGAAGAATCAGTCTCTCAATTGATGATTCACCTGAGCTGAAAAAACACTTACTTGTCAATGAAGATCAACCCCAATGCTTATTCATCTGATTGAGTACTTGGGCCTAATCTAGGTTTTCATGTGAATTCTATATATCTTTGAGTACAAGACTTACAAGACATATGTTTGATATTCACTCGACAATATTATTATGTCTAGGCGAGACTTGATTCACGACTCTGTACGAACAGCTTTGGAAAATGATGGATGGACGATTACGGATGATCCATTGTACATTCCAATTGAAGGCATAGACTCGGAATACGAAATCGACCTTGCTGCTGAAAGATTTATTGTAGCTGAGAAAAGCTCAGAAAGGATCGCTGTAGAAGTAAAAAGTTTTGCTGCTCGTTCTGTACTCAATAGCTTTCATACTGCTCTTGGGCAATACCTGGATTATCAGGCTGCGATGAGGAAAATAGGAGAAGATAGAATTCTGTATCTTGCTGTAGGCGAAGAAAAATTTGAAAAACTATCCAATATTCCGCTTTTGCTTGAACAAATTGAAACATTTGGCTTGAACCTCCTCATCATAGATATTGGTAATCAAATCATCAAACAATGGGCATGATAGATTTATATAAGCAAATCATTCTCAATGCGCTAACCCGGCGGGCAAAGAGTCGGCTGGCTGGTGCACCAGACCTCAAACGGCATCTGATTGTGAATGCGGACCAAACAGAGTTTGTCTTATTGACGGTAGGTTGGTTTCAAAAGCGATATCGTCATGCAGTTGTTTTCCATGTAGAAATCAAGGATAATAAGATCTGGATACATCAAGACAATACAGACGCTGACATTGCGGAGGTATTTGCAGATAAAGGCATCCCCAAATCTGACATTGTTCTTGGCTTTTTGCCCTGGTATGCACGGGAAGTGGAGGGTCGGGATGAACTTTAAGAAAGATGTAGCATGATCATTCACTATCCTCCAATCATTCTTGCAGAGCTCACAAAAAGGGCCCAGAATCCTATTGCCGATGCACCTGACCTGAAGAAACATCTGATCGTCAATCAGACACAAACTGAGTTTATTTTGTTATTGCTGGGCTGGGATAAAAAAAGATATACCCATTCAGTCCTTTATCATATTGAACTCAGAGAAAATAAGGTGTGGGTTCATGAGGACAATACAAGTGTGGGCATCGCTGCTGTCCTGGCTGAAAAAGGGATTCCGAAGTTGGAGATTGTTTTGGGCTATTTGCCTTGGTATGAGCGGGAGGCCTCGGAGTATGGACTAGGGTGAGGGAGAATTGTGGTAGATGTAGAAGAATAATTAATCAGTCAATGGGCATAGACAGTCTCAGTCAAATAGACTTAAATCATTCTTCCTGAGCTAAAGGATCTATGACCATTTCATACCTCATCCTATTGCAATTTTTGCCTGAGTTGATCCCAAAACTCCTTTTTGCTTAAGGGGGTTGTTTTGCGCTCTTGACACAGTAGTGTATAACAACTGCGTCAATTTAGGAAGAAATTGCAAAAAGAAACTTGATTCTGAGCGATTTGAAGGGGGTAGGTATTGAAGATTTTGACCCAGAATTGGGAAGTCTGGGTCAAATCACTACGGCAAATGTTGTACGCATTGTTGATATACCTCAAGATCTTAACTTTTGACGCAAATGCTCCCGCTAGTCCAAATAAAGCGGACTCAAATGATACACAAACAGTTATTTCATTTCCGCCTTTATTTCCTTTATAAAAGCCTGATTCTTTTCCTTCTTGGCCTGAATGAATAAGCGCTTAAATATCTCCTTCGCCTCTTTTTTCTTTTTTAGCCGCTTCAAACAACCGGCTTGATGAAACTCAAGCCTTTGCAAAATTTCCTCATCCGTATATTGCCGCACAACAGATGCCGGGAAATCAGGCGGCTGACGCATACTATCCGCTAAGGCTTCGACCTCCTCATACATCTTCTCATCAAGCGTTTTCGCAATCTCAATACCCGCCTCCAAATACACCAATCCCGAATCCGGCTTCCCCAAATGCTTAAAGCTCGCCCCCAGATTCTTCGCACATATAAGCAAAGAGGAAGAGTCCCCAATCTCCGCACTGATTTGATAAGCAAGCAAAAACTGCCGATTCGCCTTCACAAACAAGCTTGCCCGATAAAAACCCATCCCATATCCATTGAAACTTCTACCTAAACTTTGTTTCACTCCAAAAATAGTAGGATGATTAGGAGCTAAAAAGGCTTTATAAATGGACAGAGCCGACTGGTAATAGGTGATGGCTCGGTCATAGTCCCCTTTCTTGGCATAGACACTGCCCAGATTATTGTAGCCTGTGGCTACCAAAGGATGGTTCTTCCCCAGGGCGGTCGTGTCAATGGCCAGGGTTGACTGGTAATAGGTAATGGCTCGGTCATATTTCCCTTTCGATTGATAGGCCCTGCCCAGGTTATGGTAGCTAACTGCTATATGAGGGTGAGATGCTCCATAGACCTTCTGAAAAATGGACAGAGCCGACTGGAAATAGGTGATGGCTCGGTCATGTTCCCCTTTATGGGAATAGGCAGTGCCCAGGTTAACGTAGCGAATGGCTACCAAAGGATGGTTCTTCTCCAGGGCGGTCGTGTCAATGGCCAGGGCCGACTGGTAATAGGTGATGGCTCGGTCATAGTCCCCTTTCGAGTCATAGGCACTGCCCAGGTTATTGTAGTTTATGGCTACCTTTGGATGGTTCTTCCTCAGAGCGGTCGTGTCAATGGACAGAGCCAACTGGTAATAGGTGATGGCTCGGTCATATTCCCCTTTCGATTTATAGGCACTGCCCAGGTTATTGTAGCAAGTGGCTACCCTTGGATGGTTCTTCCCCAGGGCGGTCGTGTCAAT
>JBCCGK010000229.1:0-4112 GCA_039029315.1 Bacteroidota bacterium
GATCCCAGCTTGCCTTGTGTCAGATGTGCAGATCAGATCGTCGTCGATGATCCCAACTTCAACCGCATCATCAGCACCACCGTCAGAGTTCCCGCACAGGATCAGGCCAGCGTGGACTTGCTCTCCAATGGCGGAGACAAATGGGTGAATATCGCTTACTTTGATGGGCTTGGCCGTCCTATACAAGAGGTAGCTGTACAAGGCGGAACTAACTGTGGGCAGGATTTGATCAGCTATCATCAGTATGATCTTTTAGGACAAGAAAGGAAAATCCGATTGCCTTTTTTGAACGCCGGAGTTCCTGGTAGTTATAGAGAGGATGCACCCGGAGTCCTTCCGAATTTATTGCAAGAGAGTTTCTACCAAAATAATTATGCTCATTATGGAGGAGACCTTACTGCACTTTATCAAGAATATATTCTTGAAAATTCTCCTTTAGCAAGGGTTCTGGAAAAAGGAGCTTATGGAGTCCAGTGGCAGCCAAATTCAAATCCGTTTTCCCAAGGCCTCCATAGTCCAAATGAACATACAGTTTTGACTGAATATAAAGTCAATGACAAAGCGGTGAAGGCCCTTCATCCAATAGAACCTTTTGGAAAAAATCTTGTAGAATATGCTCCTGGAGAATTATCCATCACAAGGACACATAACGAAAATGGAGACATGAGAGAAATGGCGTTTAACAAGAATGGACAATTGATCTACCAATCTACAGAAGCTGGAAATGGAAAATTTGCCCAAACAATGTATGTATATGACAAATTTGAACGGCCCTACTTAATCGTTTCGCCAGAAGGAATTGAGATGTTAACTGATGAAGGCTTTCCGCATTTATCAAATAATCAGAGAGACCATTTTGGCTATAACTATAAATATGATTCACGAGGCAGATTGATCAAAAAATGGATGCCTTCCAATAATCAACATGGGTGGACCTACATGGTTTACAATGATCTGAATCAACTTGTTTTGACCCAAGATCCTAATCAACGGCAGAAATCTCCACAGGAATGGTCTTTCACTAAATATGATGCTTTGGGAAGACCTATTATCACTGGTATTTTCATAGACAATCAGAACATAGGCAACATCCAATTGATCAGCGATGTCGGTAATCAGACTCATCTGTTTGAGGTTCGTTCAACTGGATTACATGGATACTCAAACCAAAGTTTTCCAACAGATCCAACTGATACAGAAATTCAGTCGATTACTTATTACGATGATTATGATTTTGACAGAGATGGGAACCCAGATCACACCTATCAAGTTAATCTGGAGGATTTCCCAGCCAATATTCCCTCAGATCGTACCAAGGGCATGATCACAGGTGTCAAAATCACTGTACTTGCTGATAATACCAATATGCCTGACTGGTTGGAAACTGTTACCTTTTATGATGATTTTGGCAGAGTAATGCAGACCCAAGCCAGCAATCATCTTGGAGGGAAAGACCTCTCTACATTTAGCTACAATTATGCAGGTGAATTATTGTTTAGCAAGATGATACATGAAGGTTTCGATCATCTTGTAGGCCCAGGGCAGAATTTTGAACGAAGTGTGAGCATTTCCAAAGCATTCCGATACGACCACATAAGCAGTTTACTACTAGAAGAGCAAAAAACTGAAGATCAGTCTTCTGGAGGAGAATTTATCAGTATTGCTGCCCATACCTATGATCCATTGGGACAAGAACTGAAAAAAGAAATCTTGTACAATGGCGGTAGTAGATTCCTACAGGAAATCGATTATGAACGCAATGTTCGTGGTTGGCTCACGAGAATCAACAATCCTTCTCTAAATGCTCAAGTCGATCCACATGTAGACCTCTTTGCCATGAAATTCACCTATAATGGCTGGATTGATCCCCAATACAATGGAAATATCGCTTCGATAGATTGGCAGGTATTGGGAGCAGACCCTTCGCATCTCATTCAGCGTTACAGCCTTAGCTATGATCCCATGAATCGCCTGACAGAAGCCAGGTATGAGGAGGATAATGGAAGCTATATCACCAACCTCAACCGATATACTGTTGACAATCTTAGCTATACCCTTGGAGGAAATATCCTGACCCTAAACCGCTATGGAAAAACAGGAACAAATTCCTTTGGACTGATCGACCAACTAGATTATTTCTACGAAATGCGATCCAATGTGGATAGTCGAGGAAATAGTAATAGGCTAGAATTTGTTTCAGACGCTGCTATCCAAACAGATATGCCTGGTATTGAACAATTTGTAGATGGTGCCAGTCAAATTACAGAATATACCTATGACTATAGTGGCAATCTCACCTCTGATGCCAACAAAGGAATAAATTTGATCGAGTATAATCAATTCCACAAACCCACCAAAGTCATCAAAGACGATGGCACGTGGCTACAGTATCAGTACTCAGCAGATGGAACCAAATTGCGCCAAAATGTCTTTTCATCTTCGAACCTCTTGAGCAAAAGAACAGATTACCTCAATGGCATCCAATACGAACATGACTTTGCAACGCCCAACAGTAACTCAAAGATCGCTATGATCTCCCATACTGAAGGAAGAATAAGAATAGATGGGACAGGTATCATCTATGAGGGATTTTTGCGGGACCATCTAGGAAACAACAGGATTGTTTTTGCTGATCTGAATGACGATCATTGGGTGGATCCTGACCCAATCAATGGAGAGGTTCTCCAAGTCAATCACTTCTATCCATTTGGTATGCGAATGGCTTCAGAACAGACCATAATTTCTCCACACTCAAATCAATATCTTTTCAATGGAAAAGAACAACAGGATGAACTATCGATAGGTTGGCTAGATTTTGGAGCAAGAATGTACGATCCATCAATAGGTAAATGGAATTCCAAAGATCCAATAGCCGAATTTCAACCGATTGAATCTCCCTACCATTTTGCCTTTAATAATCCATTCAACTTCAGTGATCCAACAGGCCTTATCGGTCAAAAAATCACATCAACAATCATTGGCCCAGATGGAAGAATCATTAAACATAATCCATTTGATGGCGATAATCATGTCTACCTTCTCCTTGATACAACTATTGAGGATCCAGATATCATGGATTTACCTATCATTGGGTATGAGGATCCGAATTTTAGATATTTTGAAGGTGGGTATTATACCTATTATCATCCTTACTTTGAAGATATTCTAAATTCAGACAAAATATTTGATGCAGGAGATGGATTTCCAAACCCAAATCAAACAAGACCTGGAACGTTTTTTAAGAAGAATGGTGTCTTTTATGTTTATATCCCAACTGAGAATGGAATTACTCCAGTAAAAGTTCATTCATTAGAGGGCCATCAATATTTAGAAAGAATGGCAAAAGACATCCAGTTGCAAAATGGGATTGACGCCTTTCACTGGGCTTTCTACCATGGTGGTATTTTATTATCAAAAATGACAGTGATATATCCCGCCGGGAAACTCATCATGAACCTATTTGGAGAGGAGGAAATTAAAGCTGTTCCTGCCACAAATGATGTTGTAAAAACAGGAGCTAAAGCTGCAAAATTATCAACGAAAGCTGGCACGGTCCATTCTGCGGCTGGTGTTGTATCTAAAATAACAATGGGTACTACCGTTATCATCTATATTCTGTATGAATATGATGCAAATGAAGAGATTAGACCAAAAGTAAATCGATAGGTTCTGCTTCAAAAGTACTGAAAAATGATAGAGCTTCTAATCAATTTTAGTGGACACAGCAGTGAAAAACTGCTGTATCCAGAAATTCCTGAAGCTTGCAGATCAATTTACAGGACATCTCTGTATAGACAAGCAAAAACTTTACATATGTTTAGCTGCCTAACTAATCAATAATTTTTGACAACCATGAACAGATATATATCTGGTATGCTCCTGCTATTGCTGGGCATACTGACCAACCTTGCTCAGCTCTACAGCCAATCTGGCCTGTCCTTCATCGAGGACTATACCTATGCCCGCCAATGGGAGAGTCGCAATCTCGTGCCGACTTATCAGGGAGTTCCCCTGGCTAGCACAGGAGAAGTAATCATCTCCTCTGGCCAGGCACACTTTCTCCAAACGGGTGAGAAAGCCGACAAACGCGCCTTTCGAAAGCTCGGCACGCC
>JBCCGK010000230.1:0-4020 GCA_039029315.1 Bacteroidota bacterium
CAGTTCATTTCCGTATACATTAAGCCTTTTGGTTTGGGTTAAGCTGTTCGGTTCCCCCAACTTTTTGAGCGCATTCACTTTTTGCCGCCAAAAAGTTGCAAAGAAATCTAAAAACAAAGGAAAATAAAAAGTGTCAGTTGTGAATAAATTTTCAATGAGAATTAATCAACATCACCTAAAAACAGCGAAGTTCATAAATTCAAAAAGACGGTTTCCAGAGCATATGGGAGGATTTTTCTCCTATAAAAATGGACAAAGTCAAACTTAGTTGTCTTCATAAAATCCAAAATAGGATCTGGCATTTCCATAACAAATATTTGCCACGACTTCTCCCAACCAGGCGAGATCATTGGGGAGTTCTCCATTTTCCACATCATTGCCAAGTAGATTGCACAGAATACGTCTGAAATACTCATGGCGTGGATAGGAAAGAAAACTGCGAGAATCAGTTAACATCCCCACAAAACGACTCAGTAGGCCCATATTGGATAAGGTATTCAGCTGTTTTTCCATACCATCCTTCTGATCCAGAAACCACCAACCAGAACCCCATTGAATTTTTCCGGCTACTGATCCGTCATTGAAATTGCCGATCATGGTAGCCATCAACTCATTGTCGGAAGGATTGAGGTTGTAGAGAATGGTTTTGGCAAGTTTGTCTTTATTGTCCAATTGGTCCAGATAGCGAGCAAGCGGCCCTGCTTGCGGATAATCTCCAATCGAATCAAATCCCGTATCCGGTCCCAACAAGCGAACCATTCGGCTGCTGTTGTTGCGCAAGGCCCCCAAGTGAAACTGTTGGGTCCAGCCTTTTTCATGATACATTTCCCCCAAGTGAATCAACAAGGAAGATCGATATTGTTCGATCTCATCAGGAGTCAATTGATGCCCGAGGCGTACTTTATGGAAGATGCGGTTGACGAGGGAATCTGTAAATTCCGTTGCATACAAGCGCTCGATCCCATGATCGGATAAACGGCATCCTTGCTCGTGGAAGAAGTCGACCCGTTGTTGAAGGGCATTGAGAAGATCGATATAGTGTTCTATGTTTGAGCCTGTTCGGGAGGCAAGACGATCCATATAGATATTGAAACTCGCTGGATCATGCACGCCCAGAGACTTATCCGGTCGAAAAGCAGGAAGCATTTTCAGAGGACTCCCGGATGCCGCAAATGCTTGATGATGCTCCAGAGAATCTATGGGATCATCGGTGGTACAAACAACTTCTACCTTCATCTGAGTCAAAATCCCCTGAGTCGAGAATGCTTCTCTTTGTAGCATATTCGTACAGCTATCATAGATCTCTCTGGACGTTTCTGGCTTAAGGATTGTAGATATGCCGAAGGGGCGCTTCAACTCCATATGCGTCCAGTGATAAAGTGGATTCCTTACGGTATAAGGAACAGTTTCAGCCCATTTTTCAAATTTTTCAAAATCTTCAGCATCTCCAGTGCAATAGCGTTCTGAAATCCCATTGGTCCGCATGGCACGCCATTTATAGTGATCTCCTTCCAGCCAAATCTGGGTCAGGTTCTCAAACTGTCGATTATTAGCAATGTCGGCAGGAGACAAGTGACAGTGATAGTCGATGATGGGTTGATCTTTGGCATATTGGTGATACAGACGCTCTGCTGTAGAGGTCTGGAGCAGGAAATTGTCATCTAGGAAGGCTTTCATAGCTGAAAAATCGGAAAAAATTTTCTCAATCAGACATCTCTGCCCAAATTTGTAGGCAGAAAGTTCCGAGTACCGGGCAGTGCATCTTGCACGGATCGATCCTGAATGTAACTCTACTCGGCACACATAAGACGGAACATCAACATGAATTATCTTTCAGCAGAAAATCTGAGTCGGGCTTACGGGGACAAGGTCTTGTTTGACGGGATCAGCTTTGGGATTGATCAAGGCCAAAAAATTGCCTTGATCGGGGTCAATGGCTGTGGCAAATCCAGCTTGTTCAAAATTCTGGCAGGATTGGATGCGCCAGACGACGGAAAAGTAACTGTGCGCAAAGGTGTGCGCCTGGCTTTTCTCCCACAGGAACCAGATATGCCCTCAGAACTTACTGTGCGAGATGTTGTATTTGCGTCTGACCTGACAGCCATCCAACTGCTGGCAGAATATGAGCAACTCCTGTTGCAAGTCGGCGAACAAGCGGAACTACAGGATCGCATTGATCGGCTTACGGCTGAAATAGAAGCACAGGATGCCTGGGAATATGAAGTCAAAATTCAGCAGATCCTCAGTAGATTAGGCGTTGATTTTCTGGACAGACACATTTCTGAGCTTTCCGGTGGCCAAAAAAAACGCGTAGCTCTGGCTCAGGCCCTGATCGGAAATCCCGATCTGTTGATCATGGACGAACCCACCAACCATCTTGACCTCGAGAGTATCGAGTGGCTGGAGAAGTTTTTGTCCACCAGCAAACAAAGCATCCTGGTCGTAACCCATGACCGCTACTTCCTGGACAGTATTACCAATGAGATCTTTGAGTTGGATCAGGGAAAATTGTTCAAATACAAAGGAAACTACGCCTATTTCCTGGAGAAAAAAGACGAGAGAGAATCACAACAACTCCTGGACCAGGAAAAAGCGCGGAACCTCTATTCCCGGGAACTGGAATGGCTTCGTCGCTCCCCCAAAGCCAGAGGCACCAAAGCCAAGTATCGAATTGATGCAGCCAAAGATTTGGAAGAAAAGGCACGATATCGTCCGCCCAACCTCCCGGTCAACCTTCAGGTCAAAGGAAGACGGATTGGAGGCAAAACGATGGAGATCAAGCACCTTCGAAAGTCTTATGGTGAGCTCAATATCCTGGACAATTTTACCTATACCTTTGGCAGACGAGATCGCGTGGGCATCATCGGTCCAAATGGAGTCGGAAAAACCACCTTTCTTCGGCTGTTGCTAGAAGAAGAGGCAGCTGATTCTGGCAAGATTCGGGTAGGAGAGACCATTGTTTTTGGATATTACAGCCAATCTGGTCTGAAGTTCAAAGACAATGCAAGAGTGCTGGATTCTGTGACCGAGATTGCTGAGGAAGTAGAGATGAGCAAGCGACAAAGCATTTCTGCCTCCCAGTTGCTGGAGCATTTTTTGTTTCCAAGGCGCATGCATTCTCACTTGGTTTCGACCTTAAGTGGTGGTGAAAAACGACGCCTTCATCTACTTCGCGTGTTGATGGCCAATCCCAATTTTCTCGTTCTGGATGAGCCAACCAATGATCTGGATCTGGTTACACTTCGGCGATTGGAAGAATTCCTGTTCCATTTTGATGGCTGCCTGATGGTGGTAACGCATGATCGCTTCTTCATGGATCGCCTGGTTGATCATTTATTTGTCTTTCAGGGGGAGGGTAAGATCAAGGATTATCCAGGGAGTTATTCACAATATCGGGAGTGGAAGCAACAGCAAGAACAAGAGACCATTTCTCAGGAAAAAGCCAAAGACAAATCATCCACACAACGCGAATCAACTGTTTCTCCTCGCCCAGAAAAAAAGAATTCAAGCAAAAAACTCTCATATAAAGACCAAAGGGAGTTCGATATGCTGGAGCCTCAGATCGAAGAATTGGAAGAGAAAAAAGCAGCATTGGAATCCCAAATGAATGCTGGCGGATCTGATTTTGAAGCCTTGCAGGAGTTGGCCAAAGAGCTGGAGCGGGTGTCAACGGAATTGGAAGAGAAGACTGACCGATGGTTGGAGTTGTCGGAAATGGTGTAAGAGACTGTTTGAACATCTATCACTTATGTTTTGTATGCGTCTTTTTTTGTTCTCATAGTGGAGCTATGAGAACAAAAAAGAGCCTTGTCTGAGAAAAAAATACACCATAAAAATTCTCAGCACAGATATCCAAACAGTCTCTAAGTTTGACTTTGGCCAAAATGGAAATTCAAATCTCTTTACCGTACACTTTTACCAGTTTAGGCGAGCTGGCCCCCAAAATTCGGTAAACTGGGGTGGATTTGTGAGTTGGGCTTAGAATTTTGGCGGTTTTTACGCAACTTTTTGCCGCCAAAA
>JBCCGK010000231.1:0-4013 GCA_039029315.1 Bacteroidota bacterium
CGTACAGTTGATAAGTTGGTTGATAATGGTCTCTGCTTCTACCTCACTGGATGTAAGGACGAAGCCATCGTCGATGAACCTTTCATGTAACAGTATGGATGGTCTTTCTAAAATGCTACGGAACTTGAAATAGAGGTACAAGTTGGCGAATTGGGGAGCTACTTGTGTTCCGGTAGCTGTTCCTTCCATTTGTCGGTACAATTGTCCATTTGTAGTGACGTAGTTGTTGTACATGATGAGCTGTAGAATTTTCGTCCAGAATGAATTATTTTTTCGCATAACTGGGATGTTATCGTGTAAGGTTTTGATAGCGTCATTGATATCAATGCTTGGATAGCACGCTTCTACATCGTAGGTCATCATGACGAATGATGATTGAAACCTTGTTGATTCAATTCTGTTGATGAACGAAACTGTGTCAGTTGTGATTCCAGTGCAAGTTTTCTGTGCCGCAAGGAGTACAGAGGAAAGTTCTTGGCTTAGTGGGGCCAGAATGTATGAATGTTGAGCACTGATTGGTCGAGAGGCTAGGAGATCACCCTTATGAATCTTTGGGATTGCATAGAAGGGACATGGTTCAGTAGCGTTTTGTGCATATTGCAACCATTTTTCCTTTTTCTCTTCGTTGATAGCCTTATTGTGACGGATGATATTTGACATTCTACTAATGATGTCAGCATGTGGGAATAGGATTTCTCTTCTGAACGCTGGAGGTGCTGTCCATTTTCTTACCATTGCAGTATAGATATCTCCTCGGATAGGTACTAATCCAAGGTTCTTGTCTGCCTGTTTGATAACAATGTTCATTGATTTTAGTTGTTCTATTCCTTTTGTAAGGAGGAGATCTAAGGGTTTAGGCTTTCCCTTGATTCTGACTATATGTTTGATGACGGATAGTTTCCATTTCTTCCAGTTGTTTGCTTCCACTGGAGAAAGCTTTGTAATTCGACTACCAATCTTGTCATCTAGTTGTCTCACTATTAGATATAGTGATCTCCTAAGACTGGCTGACATAGCAAACTTGTGTCCTATTCGGAGCACTAGTTTTGCTTCCTTCGAGAATTTGGAGGTAGGGATACCGATCGGGTCATTGTGTTTGTGTAGCGGCGACGGTGTCTTGGGTTTCCTCTTTCTTGACCTTGGTTTTGTTTTCTTCCTATTGGCTGATTTTTTGTTGATCCGGAGTTTCCTTTTTTCTTCTTCTTGGATTTTGGGCGGTCCTGAAAATGGGACTTACTCCTTTGACCATTAGGACTTTGTGGTGTGGACCGTTGATTTTTCTGGTCTGATTTTCTCGAGATTTGTTGTTTCCTTTTTCTCCCATTTCTTGAAGCCTTTTGAACGGTATCTTCTAGTCTTTGAATACGGTTCTGAAGTTCCTTGACAGATTTGTCTTGTAGTTCTTCATTGATTCTACGTTCTTGAGCTTCTTCTTCTCGTCTTTGTTTTCGACGAGTTTCATCTATTACGTCGAACAAGTGTTGGGTTTTGATTGCTTGCTCGGCTGCTTCGCAGTTTTTGCTGAATAGATTGTGAACATATTGAACGGTTGATTGGATATCTCTATCGTTCTGTTCTTCGATTTGAATGTTATGGCTGATGAGATTTTCTAGGGTATCCATTATGAATTTGTTGAGGTCAGTATGAATTTTAGAACGGCTGTTCTTAATTTCGGACAATTCTGACTTTCTAGCAGTGATCAATGCTGTTAGCACTGATTTCTCAAAAGCCTTTTTCGCTGCAAAGAGCGCGGTGTCCATTGCTTGTTGTTGAGCATCTTTGACTTTTACTTCTATTTTAATTTGAAGTGACCGCGGACATTCTTGCTTCAGTTCCATAGATTCCATGTCGGCTATTGCTTTTTCCAGTTTAACAATTTGGGTGGTTAGCTGATTGTAAAGTTGATAGCTTTCCGTGAAATTGGAACGAGCCCAGATGGGTATCGCCAATAGATCTTCTTGTGCTACTTTTGGCACTTTGATCTTAGATTTCGGTACTGGTGACGGCATACTGGCTTCAAAAAGTATTAGGGGAAATTACGGGTTAGGGGAAGCAGGTTCTCCTATGGTTGCTGAGCGCGTCGGTAGCTTTGAAATAAGTGGTTTCTGATGACGAATCGAGTGGTTTAGGGGAGAGTTAGGGGAATAGGGGAATTAGGGGAAGTTAGGGGATATTAGGGGATATTAGGGGACTACACGTTAGGGGAGAGTAGAACCCAGGTAATAGAATCTCTGGATGAGAATCCTATAGCTGCTGAGAACGGGGAAGTTGAGCAGAAGGGATTGTTGAGAGCGCTGACTATTGGGGGTCAGTACACAGAAGGGTTGAGGGAACGTTTCGAAGTTTATTAGACTTCTTCGTCAGCCCTGAAATCGTCGACGGTGAGTGTGGTTCTCGTTGTCGGATGAGAGTTGATTTGAGTTCAAACTTGGTGTTGAATCGCTCTCAAAGTCAGCTATAAATATAGCTTTGAGTGGGCAGAAGTTACACAAAAGTTACAGCATTGTTACATGCTATAGCTATTATGTAAGAAAGAAGAAGGTGTGTAAGGGACTATTTGACCAATAGGATGTGATCATTTGAATGTCCCAGCTTGTGTCTAGACGTATATCTAGAAGTTTCTGGAGGTCATTCTCGAACATTCTAGAGAGACCTCGAGACGCGTCTAGAAGCTTCTAGAGTATTCGGGCGACTTCTATCTGGGATGATGTGGATCTATCCCGAAATTTCTAGTGGGATCCAGAAGCTTCCAGAGTTTTCGATCTGGAAGGTTCGGGGAGCTCCGATGTCATTGCTGGCACAATGAAAAATTTCCAATTTTTGACCAAAATCAGGTGTTCGTGAGTCTATATAAACACCTCTGGTCGTCTTGCTTTTTGAATTTTTTCTTCTCTCCTTGAGTCGGGTTGACTTACTCTTGTATCTCTCCTACTCGTGCTGTCCCCCAAGTGTGTGGACATAAATGCCTTTATGGCAGCCAGTCTCAGCGTTCGTGGTTGTCTAGTCTAGACGTGACGGTGATGAGCCGGAACTCCACCATTTCATGAGGGTCTTCGGACCTGTTGACGATTAGAGTTCGCAAACAGGCGTTTCACGACTATTCATCCCCGGGTTACTTGTCTTCGTGACGTGCCCAGGTTCTGAGCTGGTAGGCAATCGAGATTTTGGGAGTAGATTGAGGGAGTCACCCGGCTTCATTCTTGGCGAAGTTTTTTCTTCGCGCTTGCTCCTGTCCCAGTTTCTGTCCCAGTTTTTGATATCTTTCTTTTCAGCGTTGGATAATGCCACTGCTGCTTGGCCGAAATGGTGTATCGGCCAATTTTGCGAAAGTCTGACCAAACAATGGTGGGTGGCCATTTGTTGATGATTGAGAGCTGTTTCTTATTCCATTTGAACAGCCTCTTGGGGAAAATGTTTTCGAAAGGAAACTTGGCGTTGATATGTTTCCATTGGGAGTTAGTTTCCGGATTGTACCTGGTGAATACCAGGGTTCCTTGTGGGGAGGTCTTGCTTGTTCTACAGGTGATGTAGAATTCTCTTTCCTCCCAGCGCACCTTCTTCCATGCTTTTTTGATAAAGTTAGGAGGGTATCCGCGTGCCATCAGTCCCTTGAAGATGAACGAAAGGGCTTTGAGCCATTCTACCTTGCTGGTTGAATTTCGAAGGGTCCTGATAGCCTCTCCTTTGATTATTCCTGCTTTCATCGATGGTGGATGATTGCTTACCATGGGAAGATATAGAAGCCTATTGGTTGGCTTAAAGTAAGTGCGTAGGTCCAATCGACGTTCTGTATCGAATCTATTGCCTTTGAATATTTCTAGGTCGAGAAATATGGCATGGTTGTTGTTGATCTCATACGTGAGATTAAGATTCGTACAGTTGATAAGTTGGTTGATAATGGTCTCTGCTTCTACCTCACTGGATGTAAGGACGAAGCCATCGTCGATGAACCTTTCATGTAACAGTATGGATGGTCTTTCTAAAATGCTACGGAACTTGAAATAGAGGTACAA
>JBCCGK010000232.1:0-3913 GCA_039029315.1 Bacteroidota bacterium
ATTCACTTTTTGCCGCCAAAAAGTTGCAAAGAAATCTAAAAACAAAGGAAAAGAAAAAGTGTACAGTTGTGAATAAATTTTCAATGAGAATTAATCAACATCACCCAAAAACAGCGAAGTTCATTAATTCAGAAAGACGGTTTCCAGAGCATATGGGAGGATTTTTCTCCTGTAAAAAATGGCCAAAGTCAAACTAAGTTATTTCAACGAAAAAGGTCCTTCTCTTTGTTTCGGTTGGCGAAGGAGACCATCCCTCAAGATCCGTCTAGCTTTTATACTGCTTACTGATTCCCTTGAAATTGTCTTTGTTGACCGTTTCTCCTGTCAGAATATGATGCTCCACAGCAAGCGCATACCCTTCAATGGTTTTTTGCATTCTTCCTTTGGCCATGGCTCCCATAAATGCCGGTTTGGTTCGGAAATTCATGGTCATCACCAATTTGGATGTGTTGGCATCTATCGACACTACCTTATAGTCCATGAAGGAAGCCTCTGGCACCATCGGAATGCCTTCTGCATGAAATATCTGTGCTCTGAAGGTATAATTATCTGGATCAAAGTTGACCTGCTTTTCGTGGGTATATTTGGTGCCTGATTCGTTCATATTGCATACCCGTTCTACACCTTCTCCTCCTTCCAGTGATCCATCGAGATATTCCGAGCTGATGATCAGAGGATGTGAGTTGGCGATGGCTCCATAATCTTCTCCTACTACAGCCCATACTTTATCTGCTGAAGCCTTGATGACACGGCTTACTGTAAATGATTGAGACTTCTTTTGGGCAAAAACACTGGTACTGGCTATCAAGGCGAAAATGAGAATTCCAATTGTTGTGATCGACTTCATTGTTCTTCTGATTAAGTGTTGACAAATGATCGTGTTCAACTGAACAACACAAAGGTCAGGGATCTGAGGAGAGATCCTTGGGAAAAAAAGCTCAAACATTGGGAGATTTAGCTCACATGCGCTTTTCGATAGTCAGAGGGCGCGCAATCGAAGGCTGCATGGAAGGTTTTGGAGAAATAGCCAATGTCATTGAAGCCGCAATCATAAGCGATGTCGGAGATTCTTAGATTGGTAGTGGCCAGAAGGGTTTTGGCTTTTTCCAGTCGCTTGGTCTTGATGTATTGGGTAGGGCTGGTATCAAACACAGATTTGAACTTTCGCTTGAAGGAAGACAGGCTAAGCCCAGAGAAGAATGCGAGATCCTGAATGCTCAGATCTTCATACAAATGAGAATGGATTATTTCTTTGAATTCATACTCATTGGATTGAAACAAATCACTCAGAATGGCTCGAATTCGTCCGGTTTTATCCGAATTCAGGAGAATAAGGATGAGTTCCTTGATTTTGATTTTGATGAATTCATCCGTTACAAACGCTTTGTTGTTGAAATAAAACCGGAGTCCCTGTATGTAATTCTCGATCATGACATTCAACGGTATCCGTTCTACAGCTTTGGGGTTGACTTCCTTCTTTTCTGTGAAGATGGCCGGAATCCTCTCGTCATATACATAGTTGAGTACATCCGGATAGAAGTGAACAATCAGGACTTCATTTTGGCTTCCGTCTTCGTTCTCAAACCAATTGTTGACAAAGCTTTCGCACTTCATCATGAAACTGTCTGAAGCCTGTATGCTCAGTTGATGGTTGGGAACATACAAACGAGAATTTCCGTGGACAACATGGATGAATCGCGCTTCATCATGTAAAACAGAGCTGGCCTTGAAGGGAGGACTAAAAGTGGTCGTACCGATAACGATTTTGTCCAACAATTTGAATTGATCGCGATGGGGGGCCATATTTACTTCAGGTTTATGTCCAGAAATGACTGAAGGAATGGAAATATGTCAGTTGCTCCAATCAGACAGCATCGAATTCTCCACTCAAAGGGATCATGCTTATGGCTATCAATCTCCAGCAGCCATACGCTTTAAAAACTCAGATTTCCTTCTGGCAGAAACATCCAGGGTAGTGCCATCTGTCAATTCTACATATCCGCCTCGACCTCGTGTATAATTTTTTAGGTAATGAAGATTGATCAGATGGGATTGGTGAATGCGAAAGAAATTGTAGTCTGTCAGCATTTCATCGTATTCCTTGATTGTCCGGGATACAAGAATTCTGCGCTTGTCCTTGAGGAAAATGAATGTGTAATTCCGATCAGATTCACAGCGAATGATGTCCTCCGGGTTCACAACTGTAAAGCCATTTGAGGTTGGCAATACAATCCGCTTGAGGGGTTGGTTGATTTGCCTGATATTCTGGATCAGCACAGACAGTTTTTCTGATTGGTCAGACTCTGGTTCGTTATTGGCTTTGGTTTTGACACGCTCTACGGCCGATTGAAGTTCATCGATATCGACAGGCTTGAGCAAATAGTCAGTAGCTGAGAACTTGAATGCCTTCATCGCATATTGATCATAGGCAGTCGTGAAGATCACTTCAAAATCTTTGTACTCCGTTTGCTCAAGAATCTGAAATCCGTCTCCATCAGGTAACTCAATGTCCAAAAAAAGAATATCAGGTTTGTGCTCGGCAATGACAGACAGGCCTTCTGCCACACTGCCACCAATCCCGACTACTTCTATGCCTTCACAATATTCATTGATGAGGTCTTTGATCAATTCCTGACTATTCTTTTCGTCTTCTACGAGTACAGCTTTCAGCATGGAGGGACATCTATTGAGTGAAACTTAGGCCAAGTTATGTTTTTTTGGGGGATAGACCAAGGAGGGGCCAGCGCTTGTGAGGAAACTTTCTCTTCATTGAGTTGTGTTACAGCTTGTCCTATACCAGGCACAGCTGCAAGCAGCAAAGCAGGCTGCTGGTGTACAGGTTGTTCAACTTATATGAGTGCGTCTTCCTGTTCGTGAATGACTATGCAAATACAAGCTTTATCTCGATAGCATGTCGATCCTTACAAGAAGCGAAATAAGGTATGTCCCGCCAGAAAAATGTTCCCGATTCAAAATCGTCTGAGAATCATGAATCGGAATTGCCATGAGACAGGGAGTATTGTTTATGAAATCCTCTTAATTTCCTGAAGAATCAATGGAGAGAGTTCTTTTGCCCGTTTGTAGATCATAAAATGACCAGCCTCTTTGATGCGATAATCGACCTGCTTGATCAATGCAATGGGGAGCGTGGAGTCTTGCTCGCCATGAATATGCACCAGAGCGGTTGACGCTGGTACAGCTGCCCCTTTCCAGGAGGATAAGGTACGCAAGGCCCATTGCAGATAATGATTCGAATACTTGCCCACCATCTCTTTTACCAGATCTTGCTCTTCCCCTTTCGCATAGTCATGTGCTTTTCCCCAATATTTGATGGTCCGAATCGTCAGCTCTTTCGTGAACAATTTTTCTAATCTGAGAGGAGCTACAATTTTGAAATGGAAGGGCAGCTCTTCTCTGGATTGGATGCTGGATAAAAGGATGATTTTCCGGATGTCTTTCTGGGATGCAATTTCTTGACAAAGCACACCTCCGAAAGAGTGGCCAACAAGCACACTGCCTCCATCTTGGGGAATGATGCTTGCCAAACGGTGGGCATATGAAGCGATTGACTCTTGTCCCATTGGAGGAATCCAGTCGATGAAGGTAAGGGAGAGACCAGGGAATGATAGCTGCGCAAACATTCGGTGATCGAATCCCAAACCCGGTATGAAATACACCATCATATCATTGCTGTTACCTAAGAGACTGTTTTGGAATCTGTGCTGAGAATTTTTAGGGTGTGTTTTTTTCTCAGCCAAGGCCCTTTTTTGTTCTCATAGTGGTGCTATGAGAACAAAAAAAGCCGCAGAATGAGGAAAAAATACGCATACAAAAAATAAGTGACAGATTTTCAAACAGTCTCTAAAGACTCAAACAAAAAATAAGGGACAGATGTTCAAACAGTCTCTGAGGG
>JBCCGK010000233.1:0-3618 GCA_039029315.1 Bacteroidota bacterium
CTAAAGGCGGCCATTACCGGACTTGGAAAGCTTTATCTGAGTGAGGGGCCTGTTCTAATTCACGGAGATTTTTATCCAGGCAGCTGGTTACGGACCGAAAATGGCCTGAAAGTTATTGATGCGGAATTTTCATTCCGGGGTTATGCGGAGTTTGACCTTGGAGTATTCGCTGCTCATATGGCTCTGGCCAGTCAGGGAGAAGAAGTGACCTCAGAGTTATTAGAACGCTACGCTGCCGGCGCAAATTTTGACGAACGGTTAATGAGGGGTTTTGCAGGTACGGAGATATTGAGACGCTTGCTTGGGGTAGCACAATTGCCACTAGTCCTGGGCTTGGAGCAGAAGCAGGAACTTATGGTCAAAGCAGCAAAGTGGATCATGGAAGATTAATTTTCCAAAACCGAATTGTCATGTCAGATTTTTTGAAAATTACCTTTCTCTTGGGGCTAACCCTCTTCTTCTCGAATGCCTGCACCCCACCTCCGGAGACTCCTGATCCGATTATGGAAGTCCGTGAGGATGAGGAACAGCTTTCAGATCTTCCATTCCTGAAAATTTCAAAGGACAGTCTTTACAACAAAGTGCTTGGAACACTGGTGGGGTCGGCGATTGGAGATGCAATGGGGGCACCGACCGAAATGTGGTCCCGTCAACAGATAAAGCTGGAATACGGCTTTGTTGACAGCATGGACGATATGATCAGGGAACCTTCACCCGAAGGTACCTGGGATCACAACCTGGCTGCGGGAGGTACTACCGACGATACCCGATGGAAGGTTTTACTAACCAATTTTATGGCTAATCATGCAAATGAATTATACCGTGAAAAAGGACCTGACCCTTTCGAATTCGCGACCTTTCTGGTTGATCGCTATCAAGAAGAGATTGATGCCTTAAAGAGAACCGAAGCTTTCGACCCGGAGCCCTTTGAAGCCCAGATGCGGCGTCTGAGCTGGTTACAGGAGTGGGCTGTAGTGGCCAAACCATATTCGGAAAGGGATCTGACGGGTTACATGGATGCCCTACACCGGTTTTACGGAGGAGAAATGGTTTGCGCGGGGATGCTGTACGCCCCCATGATTGGCATTCCATATCCGGGAGCACCCGACCTGGCCTATCAAAGTGCCTTTGATCTGGCCATCTTTGATCTTGGGTATGCCCGGGATGTTACCGCTCTGACTTCGGCTCTGGTAGCTGCGGCTCTGCCCTACGAGGCGTCAACATTGCAAGTTTTGAGCGTGCTTCGCTCTATCGATCCACAGGGCTACTTTAAGAGTCGGCTTGTGGGACGCAGCACATATCGAATTTTCCGGGATGCCCTGTCCATCGTCGATCAGGCCAAGGCTGTCAGCGGCTATCAGCAGGTAAATTTCCGAATAACGGCTGATCGTCAGGATACTTTATATCTGGCACAAGTACATCGGGCGTATGAATTGTTGGACCAGAAAATTCAGGATTTTCCTTTTCATGCCGGGGAGATTCACCTCATTAACCTGGTTGCCTTGTTATTTTCGGATTTTGATTTTCGCAAGGGATTGGAGTTCGTCGTCAATTACGGTAGGGACAACGATACCGTGGCTGCGGTCACCGGAGCCATCTTAGGTGCTTATCATGGTTTTGACAAAATTCCGGAAGATCTCAAATCTCCGGTCCTGGCTACCAATCGGGAAAAACTGGGCATCGATTTGGAACTGATGGCCAATGAACTTTCCGAGATGATAATTAGACAGGGAGCCGTAGAGTAAGATCGTCTGCACACCTTATGAAAAGAATAATGATCATCGGTTGTTGTGGTGCAGGGAAATCTACCCTGGCCAGGGCACTGCATCAAAAGACAGGCATCGAGTTAATCTATTTGGATCAGCTTTATTGGCTTCCCAATTATCATCGCCCTGCAACCACGGAATGGATTGACGTCGTAGAAAAAGTAGCGGCGAAAGCTGAATGGATTCTCGACGGCAACTATGCAGGAACCATGGACATCCGCCTGGATAGGGCAGATACAATTGTCTTTTTGGATCGTTCGCGGTGGATATGCTTATATAGAACAATCATCCGGAGTATACGGTATTTTGCGAGAACCCGGCCGGATATGGCTGCGGGATGTAAAGAAAGATTTAACTGGCCCTTATTGAAATACATTTTTTTCTACAACGATTGCAGCAGGCCCGCTTTAATGGGCAAGTTAGAAAAGGCTGCTTTGGAAAAACCTGTTTATGTCCTTAGGAGCAATAGAGAGGTTCACGAGTTCCTGGTAAATTTATAAGTCAATGCAATTTTGGCCACTTCATACAAGCAATGACCGGCCCTTTGGGCTTCGGAATTAACCCAAACTACGGCTGGGCCGAAATTTCCCGATTTCTTAATTTTCGGAAAAAAGGGGGCAAATCATATGACTGTGAGATCTTCCAATCCTAAGACTAAAGAAAATGGCTCAATCGATTTTCAAAGAGAAAAGGTCCTTAAGGACTTACATCACGCTTGCCTTAGCCGCGAGCTCAGCTTATTGCTTCGCAAAGAAGTGCTGACCGGAAAAGCCAAATTTGGCACAGGCAATGCAGGGAAAGAACTTCCTTTTATCGCTGCGGCCCATACCTTTCAGAAAGGAGATTTTTGGGCGGGATATTATCGGGATCAGACCATCAGCTTCATCAAAGGAGTGGCCTCGGCAAGAGACTTTTTTACGACCTTATACGGAGATGCTGCCAATGATCCGCATGCGGGAGGGCGACAGATGAGCAACAGCTATGTGACTCCATTGGTCGATGAAAATGGAGAATGGCGCAATTTGCAGGATCAATACAATGTCATTTCGTGCATGTCTCCGGTTGCCGGAAATTTCACTCATGCCATTGGTTTGGCACTTGCATCCAAAGCCTACCGGGAGAATGAGTCTTTGAAGCCAATGAAGCAATTTTCCTCGGACGGCAATGAAGTATGCTTTTGCACAATTGGTGATGCCGCGACTTCTGAGGGAGTGTTCTTCGAAACCGTCAATGCGGCCGGAGTGATGCAGGTACCTATTGCCTTCATCGTATTGGATGATGGATACGGCATTTCGGTGCCCACCAAATATCAGACCACCAAGGGCTCCATATCCGCCCTTTTGGAGGGCTTCTACAGCGAGAATAATGGTGAAGGTTTAGATATTTACGCCGTGAAGGCCTGGGATTATGAGGATCTGTGCAGAACCTTCGAGAAGGGGATTGCCAAAATGCGGCGAACCCATAAACCTGCTGTCTTTCATATGCAGGAATGCACTCAACCGCAGGGCCATTCTACTTCCGGTTCACATGAGAGATATAAGAGCCCGGAAAGATTGAAGTGGGAAGAAGAGGCGGACTGTATAGGGCGGTTCAAAGAGTCCAGCCCAGAGTCAATTAAGTGAGTGGCCAACGAACGAACGATCTAATTCTACGAGTCATAGGCCTTTTTGCATTTCCGCGGCCAAAAAGGCCCAAGCCAGCAGAGCTGGCTAAAGCGTTTTAGCAAGCCGAAGGCTTGCCTAAAGAACTGAACTAACCAGCAGAAGAGAAGGAAGAGTGAGTCCAATGATCTGCGGAATCCTAACCAATCCGAGGATAACTCTAGTCCATGCCGAAGAGCTGGAATGTCCGC
>JBCCGK010000234.1:0-3585 GCA_039029315.1 Bacteroidota bacterium
GCAAAAAGTTGCGTAAAAACCGCTGACCGGTTGGTCTGGTGCGCTGCCAATCGGATGGTCCGGTGCGCTGCCGAATTTTGGGGGCCAGCTCGCCTAAACTGGTAAAAGTGTATGGTAAAGAAATTTGAATTTCCATTTTGGCCAAAGTCAAACTAAGACAAAGAATACTATTCATGATGAATTCCCTCTTACCAACTTTGTGCTCAAAACAGTCCCTAGGGCACAAGAACCTCCAATTCTTTTACGGGCGTTCCATCTGACCATGTCCCCATGTTTCGCTGTCCTGGCGTATTGCCGAAAGCCTGATCACAAGAAGCACCATTTCGCACACAATCAATCAAGGCATCCAACATTCGCCAATACATCAAATCCACCTGATCTAGCCGACTTGATTGGGCGCGCATATAGGAATAACCATGGATGCCATTGTCAAAAGTGGCATCCAATTCATAGACTTCGAGATGTGTCGCAGTAACTTTTTCTTCTCCATGTTCATCAGCAAGTTGCCGGACCAAATTACGGTTAGGGGTATTCACTGCGGTTTCAAATACCTTTTGGGCAAAGACATCTCCGACTACCAGATCATTCTCTGAGACCATCATCAGCATGTAGGTATAGGAAGGAATGGAGGCATAGCTATCCAGCACAAAGCCTTCTATCGGGCCAGTACCTGCTGACACCAACATGGCCCCCTTGCACTCAGGTAAATCAAATTGATCATAAGTTGCCAACAAATTCCCGATGATGGCTCCTCCGAATGAATGACCGACCATGATGAGTTCATGCGCTTTGGGGTGCACCCTCCCCTCTTCAGCTTGCTTGGCAAGAGCGTCTTTGATTGCCGTTACTGTATTCTGAACAAATTCTGAGGGAGGAGTGGATACCATATTCTCCTGATAACGAGGAAAGATGACAATGTTCCCGTTCTGGACCAAATGCCTGATCCACTGACCATACACCATGGGATTGTAGGCACTAAATCCATGAATAAAAACGATCACTGGGGCGGTATCTGGCTGAGGGGAATGTGGTTCAAACAACCAATACCCATCTGCTTCTTTCGCAAAATCTTCAAAAGTAACATCCGCATGTGGGTAGGTCCGTTCCGGCGGACGATTGGCTTCTATTCTTTTTTCTACGACTTCTTCAGAGTGAAAAAAGTAGTAACTCCATCCGCTTATGGCCACTAGAGCGAGCAGACCAAATAGTAGTAGTTTTCGTTTCATGAGACTTCTCTGTTAAGCAAGTGTGGTGCAGGGTAATACATAGTCAAACTTACTATTTTGCCAATTACAAAGGAATTTTTCTACATCAATATTCCTTGTTTCGCTTCGATATTCGCTGGCAATTCGGTTTCGCCCAACATCTCTCTCAGATCTATTTCAATAACCCGACAGAGGGACAACATGGGGATATCATTGGCCATGCCCTGAAATGGATTTTCTGAATAATCCCCTACCAGTTCCATCATCAAATAGACCCAAGCGACCAATACGGTAAATGGAATTGACAACCATATCCCAAAGGTCTCGTCAAAATTGGCAAATTCAGAGACCATCCCAAAAGGAAGCAGGAAGATAAAGATTCCGACAAAAATGAAACTCATACTCCCATATTGTCGAGGGAGGGGGAATTTTTTGATTCGCTCACATTTTCCCTGATGAACATAGAAATCATACAGAATCTTCTGGAGTTCCATATGTCGAAAATCATCTATCAGGCCATTGGATCTAAGGTCGGCCAAATCTTGTGATTGTTGATCAATGAGTTGGGTGGCGGTATTCTTGTAGCCAATCAGACGCTCATACTCTTTCTCTGGAATAAATTCTCTGAGGGATTTCTCCGTAACGTCATCATCGACAAGCCCCACGCCAAAATATTTCCTGTATTTTGCTGCCGTTCTTCCGATATGCCCTCCCTGACTAACATGCTCCCAAGGGGTTGGGATGAGCAATTGGCTTCTCAAGGCATATAACCAGGCGATGTGCCGATAGATCAGAGTCTGTTTCAGATGGTGTAACTCTTCTCGGGAAAGTGGCAGGTCTGTAAATTGATTGCTTACAAATCCCTTGACAGTGCTGCCCCATGCACGACTACTGTTCACAATAGCTCCCCAGATTTTCCGCGCTTCCCACAAGCGTCCGTAAGCACTATTGGTTTTGAATCCGATATAGAAGGCGACAGCTGTGCCGATCAGAGAGATAGGCAACCAGGGAATGGATAGCCATTCCAGATTGCCGAATTTGAATAACAAGGCGACAGAAGTACTCCACAGGGTCAACCATGCGATATGGCCTCCTGAAACCCGGATTACGCGTCGGAATGAAATGTTTTTGGTAATATACATAGGTAGTAGAGAGTTGGTTTACAGGATAAATTGGACAAACGCAATCACGATGGTCGCAAGATCAGACGACCTTCAAAGATTTCAGTTTTGCATCAGCTAAGGCGTATTGTGGGAAATCCATCTTGATCAAAATTGAAACTGGGTATGTGTTAGCTCCTCTGAGACTTTCCACAATGTCGCAGCATCTTCCTGACTGCGTGCTGCATCAGTTGATTTTACTTTGACAGGATCACCACGCATTTCTCCCATACCACCGGGGCCATAATAGTCTGCGCCTTTGACTGCTGGGTCAACAGATGCTCTGATCTGCGGCAATGCGCCTCGTTCCTGGCTTTGTGTCATCAACATGAAGAGGGGCCGCACAAACATGAACCACCATTTCTTTTCCAGATGTCTGGCAAGATTGGTTTGGGAAGCTCCTGGATGGGCAGCTACCGCAATGCTATTCACATTATTCGCTTCGAATTGTCTCTGTAGTTCATAAGTAAATAAGAGGTTGGCGAGTTTGGAACGTCCATATGATTTCAATGGGCTATAATCTTTTCCTTCCTCAAACAAGAGATTGTCAAAGTCCATGTTGCCGTTTTTATGAGCCAGGCTGCTGACATTGACTACTCTTGATCCCGAGCTGTCTTTCAAGGTGTCGGACAAATGAGCTGTTAATGCAAAATGTCCAAAGTGGTTGGTTCCATTCTGAGCCTCCAGGCCATCCTTGGTCAGAAAATATGGCGTAGTCATGATGCCTGCATTGTTGAGCAGCACATCTAGTTTCTTGTATCGTTTCTTAAAGGTATCAGAAAAGGCCTTGATAGAGGCAAAATCCATCAAATCCAGCTCCATGACCTGAATATTTCCTTTTGTCTGGCCAATCTCAGCTTTGGCTGTGTGGCCTTTGTCTGTGTTCCGGCAAGCCAGGATCACCTCTGCTCCTTTCCGGGCAAATGCTTTGACGGATTCATATCCAAGGCCGCTATTGCCGCCGGTTACGATGATGACCTTCCCGCTGAGGTCAGGAATATTTTCTATAGTCCATGTTTTATTGCTCATGATGGTATTGTTTGATTTTTTTGACAACTGATTTCCAAACAGTCTCTAAGTTTGACTTTGTCCATTTTTTATAGGAGAAAAATCCTCCCATATGCTCTGGAAACCGTCTTTTTGAATTAATGAACTTCGCTGTTTGGAAATCAGTTGTCAAAAAAATCAAACAATACCATCATGAGCAATAAAACATGGAC
>JBCCGK010000235.1:0-3339 GCA_039029315.1 Bacteroidota bacterium
CGGACTCGATGTTGACCATGGGCTTTGTGAAGTTCACGCAAACGATGCTCTTCAACTTCTGACAAGGTGATAAAACGCATAGCAGAGTTTTCCTCATAAGATAAAGAACTTGTACCAACTAATTTTTGATCACTTACTTAATACCCCGCAGGGCTGTCGGTCCCGACAAGGTTACCAACAAGAATGTCGTTAACTGACCGACACCGTCTTAATACCCCGCAGGGCTGTCGGTCCCGACAAGCATGTTCACAGCTGGTGAAGTTAGTGTCCGCACCTCCGTCTTAATACCCCGCAGGGCTGTCGGTCCCGACAAGACTATATTGGCGATATTATTGCTCAGGGGGGTACAATGTCTTAATACCCCGCAGGGCTGTCAGTCCCGACAAGAGTTATGAGTTCATCATTGGTGAGTACCCAAACAAGCTGTCTTAATACCCCGCAGGGCTGTCAGTCCCGACAAGCGGTAACAATTTCAATGGATGAACTTATCACATTAGTGTCTTAATACCCCGCAGGGCTGTCGGTCCCGACAAGACCTTGTTTGGTATCGCCTTGGTGGAAGCTGGCTTGACTGTCTTAATACCCCGCAGGGCTGTCGGTCCCGACAAGACTTCGTGAAGCATTGCAAAAGTAAATTTTGAAGAAATGTCTTAATACCCCGCAGGGCTGTCGGTCCCGACAAGGCATTCATCCTCAGTAATTTAAGATGTTTGCGCTAGCCTGTCAGGGGGCATAAATCTACGCAAAGCCCCTGAGATTCACAAACTTATGCCTCTACCTTCGCAACAAGTCTGGAATGCATAATGCCAAACTGCCGTGACGGGAGCTTTGAAAAAGTTAATGGGTTGATAATTAGTGGATTATTATTGATTGGACTTTCGCAACATCTTCAAAAAAAATTCGAAAGTTGAGATGTTGCGAACTTAGATAAAAAATGGGTGCTGATTATCAGGGACTTAGGAGGGACAAAAATGGCCTACTTTCGCAAAAGCTTGCTGATGAAGGGTCAAAAATGGCATGTGCGAAAGTAGAAGGTAAAAAAAAATCGACTTGAAAATAGGCCGATTTAAGATAAGTTGTTGAATATGAGGGTTTTAATCTTAAAATTCTACTTTCGCAGGATTTTTCAACAAAGATGAGGGATGTAATTTGTTGATTATCATATATTTATAAAGAAAATATCAAGATTCAGGCCATTTTTCTAATCGGGCATGGATATGCTGATTTAGGAAGCCCAAACCTAAGAGAAGGATCCGTTTGCCCTGTCCCAGATAAGGCTGTACATAGCCATTGTCTTTGATTTGCTTCAAGGCTTTTTGGGAAAGGGTGCTTGGGTTTTTGACCTGTTTTTTCCGGGCAAATTTGAATTCGATGATGTATAGCTTGTCAGGAAATTCAAGTACAGCATCTATCCGACCTTTGCTGGTTTCTTTTTCTAGTAAAGGTCTGGCACCTACAATTCGCAGCATCAGATAGGTGAGAGAATGGTAGTAAGCTTCTCTGGGAAGATGTAGACGTGCCGGGATATCGGCCAAAAAACTCTCCAGGCGCTGTACAAACCAGTCTATGTCTTCTTCGATCAGGGCATCTCTCAGGGCCAGCGCTTCGGGTTGAATGTCGAATTGGTCCTTTTGTTTGAAAGCAGCTGCGATATAGACCAGAAAAGAATGGCGTACTTCCCGATTGGGATAGTTGAGGTAATAATATGGTTCAAATCCGTCAAGACCTGCCTCTTCGATGGTGAGGTAGCCAGTCTGGAATAGCAAGGGGATGAGTGGGAGTTGGCTGACTTGCATCGCACTGCCAGTCAGATCATTGACTTTGAGATGTTCGAAGGTCTCTGGCAATTGCTTCTTGGCCATGATCAGATCGAGCAAGAAGCTTGGGGTACCTGTTGAGAACCAGTAGTTGCGAAATTGTTTTTCGATCAACAAACTCAGGATGGAGAAGGGGTTGTACAATTTCTGTCTTCCATCGAAGGAAAAGCCATTGTACCACTCCTGGATGACAGGCAGGAGATCGCTCGCTGCTTGAGAGAATTTCTGCCCCAGGGCATGCAGATGCTCCTGAAAATTGTCTTCCAGTTCCTGCTGGGTAAATCCCAGCAAGGTACTGTATGACTCATCCACGGAGATGTCCTGTAGATTGTTCATCCCGGAAAAAACGCCCACTTTGGTGAAGCGGCTTACCCCTGTCAACATGACAAAGCGAAGCTGGTCGTCCAGCCCTTTCATTGCTCCATAGAATCCGCGCAGGATTTCCCTGTTTTCATAGAATCGTTCTTCCTGCGCAAGCATGTCCACAAGGGGCTTGTCATATTCATCGACCAAGATGACAACTGCTTGTTGGCTTTGGGCCTGCAGTTTCTGGACCAGTTCTACCAATACATCAGAAGGAGAACGGGATGTGAGTTCCACCTGATATTGAGCCGCCTGAAGAAGCAAATGGTTGCGAAGAGATTCCTTAAATGTCGCCAGGCCGGAACGGTAATCCACCAGGGAGTAATCAATGTGTATTACTGGATGTATGAACCATTCGTCGACCTTGTCATAGAGATACAAGCCTTCAAACAGGGATTTCTTACCATGAAAATAGGCTTTTATCGTCGTCAATAACAAAGATTTGCCAAATCTTCGGGGACGGGACAGAAAGTAATATTTTCCTTTGCTTATCAGAGCATGCACAAAGGCCGTTTTGTCCACATATACCATCTGTCGAGAGATGATCTCTTCAAATGTCTGTATGCTGATCGGCAACTCTTTCATGGATGAAAGGTACATCTATTTTTTCAAATCTGAACAGCTGGCAAATATTGAAATTTCGAATGATTGAGGATCTTGCTGAGGAGCAGAGATGCACCCACATACCCAGGAAGGGATGTTGTCTGAATCCCCCGCAGGGCTGTTGGTCTTTATTATGATCTCTTATGAAGATGATCGTGCAGCGTCTTAATACCCCACAGGGCTGTCGGTCCCGACAAGTTTTGGGTCCAGGGAATACCAGTTATGTTCCTAAGGTTTCGTCTTAATACCCCACAGGGCTGTCGGTCCCGACAAGTTTGGATTAACGACTTTTCCTTCCAGGGAAAGTTCTCGGTCTTAATACCCCGCAGGGCTGTCGGTCCCGACAAGTAGTGATATAGTCCAGTGTGTTTTCCCGGATCGTTTATTGTCTTAATACCCCGCAGGGCTGTCGGTCCCGACAAGTGAGAAAATCCGATAGACCTGCTAGAAGTCTTAACTATGTCTTAATACCCCGCAGGGTTGTCGGTCCCGACAAGCCCAGGGAGGAAGTGGAGGAATTAGGCTCGAGTTCCAAGGACGTCTTAATACCCCGCAG
>JBCCGK010000236.1:0-3255 GCA_039029315.1 Bacteroidota bacterium
ACCTCACCTGCCAATTTTCAATGAAGTAGGTGGCCATATGTACATATGCTTATTCTATTCCTCCCCCAGGCCCTTCCAAAGGGAGAAATCGTTGATTCCTGGCCTTGTGGGCTGATGTCTCCCGCTGGCGGGAGAGCGAGAGGGTGGAAGATGATTGCCAAATATACATGTGTCGACTTACTTAGAATGAATGAATCAACATCACCCTAAAATGGCGAAGTTCATATATTCAAAAAAGCTAGCTACAGGCTGAAATGAAGGATAATTCTGTTTTCAAAATGGACAAAGTCAAACTAAGAGACTGTTTTGAATTTTGTGCTGAGAATTTTTAGGGGGTATTTTTTTCTCAAACAAGGCTCTTTTTTGTTCTCATAGTGGGGCTATGAGGACAAAAAAAGCTGTAGGATGAGGAAAAAAGACGCATACAAAAAGTTAGCGACAGATGTTCAAACAGTCTCTAAGCCAACAGAACACTTCCATCTCTCCTTGGATCTGCCAATCCATCAGGGATTCCATCCTCATTTAGGCAAACGGTATGAACCCCACCAAAAAACATGCTTTTGCTTTCCCAGGGGATCAAGTGGGTATCCGCCAACTGAAATTCCTCTCCAGCGGAGAGCAAACCCGGTTCCAGATTCATGACTCCTGATTCCCAATGCAGGCGGGGATGCTGGACTGCTTCCTCCACACTCATTCCGTGGTGCATCAGATTGAACAAAACCTGGAGGATGGCTGTTCTGATTCTACTAGATCCTCCACTCCCGGTTACAATGGCTGGCTTGCCGTGTTTCAACACGATCGTAGGCGACATCATAGAGGTCACTCTCTGATTGCCTATCCATTGGTACAGCCCCCCTGGGTGCAAATCCGTCTCTCCTAACATATTGTTGGTTGGGACGCCTGTTCCGGGAATATTACAGCCAGACGCCCCTCCAAGGGTGGAGGTGATGGAGGCTGCGTTCCCTTTACTATCCAAGACACTGACCTGGGTGGTATTCCCCATGAGATCCAACTTGTCAGACCGAAATACCTCCATCTCTCGCATCACAGAAGCAAGAAGAGAGAGATGTTCTGCCCCATCCACTTTTGTAATCTTTTTGTCTTTCAATATGGACAAGCCATGCACGATCATGCTCCCACCTGCACTTGGTGGAGAGTTCGTCAGGACTTCGTAGGGAGGGTAGGCCAATCTCACTGGTTCTCGCTCGATCATTCGATATGCTCGCAGATCAGCGATGGATACACTGCCTCCATTCTGCTCATTGTCTTCTGCATATCTCCGAGCGATATCTCCCTCATAAAATAGCTGTTTTCCTTCCCGAACAAAGGCATCAATCGTATCGGCCAGGCGAGGGCGAAATAGTGTTTCTCCCTTTCGAATCAAACGGCCTTCCTTCCCAAATGTCTCCCGAGATTCTGTCCCAAATAACAGCACAGGTTCAAGAATGCTAATCGTATATGCCTGATAGGGGGTAATCTCAACGCCTTCCCGACATAAGTTCAAGGCTGGTTCAGCCAGGACGGACAAGGGAAGAGATCCCAATTGTTGGTGAATGTCCCATATCCCTGCGGGACATCCATAGACCGCCGCAGACCCTTTCCCGATGAATTGTGGTTGAACAGTCGTCCCGAAATTGATCAAGGATTCCACAAACTCAACCTCTTCTACAGGTTTTCGCTTTTGTGGGGTTTGGACAAAAAAATCAAAAATCCGACTTGTGCCATCAGCCTGCACAGCATTCATGAATCCTCCTCCTCCAAGGGAAGTTAGAGAGGGTTCACAGACAAAGGAAGCCAGGACAGCGGCTACTGCGGCATCAAATGCGTTGCCCCCTTGTTCAAGAATAGCGTGACCTGCGCGGGCAGTTTCTCTATGTCCGGCAGCAATGATTCCTTTGAAATGGGTAGTCGTTTTCAAGATGATGCAAGAAACACATCATCTCGAATCAGATCAAGGCTTTCCTAAATTTCTGACTCCAAACGGAATCGAATGCGCATCACCTTTCCATTACGTCGAATTTTCAGGGAAAGGGCTTTGCCTGTTTTTCGTAAAATGCTACCATACAGATCATCTATTTTGGCACCATCTACCATCATTCCATTGATCCCCAGGATTTGATCACCCACCTTGATCCCTGCATGGTAGGCTGGCGATTGTGGGCGGACATAACTGATGACAAAGCGATCAAAATCTTCTCCAATTGACAGGACTTCTAATCCACTTACATTGTAGTCAAAGGGTTTGCGAAAATCGAATGTCTTCCTGATGAGGAGTCGCTCATTGGGATAGTCAAATATGACCCGGAAGCGGGATATTACTTCTGCGCCTATATTTCCATACCACTGGCTTTTGGCAGGCAATAAATTCAGTGAAGCAGAATCCGGATAGCCTGTCACGATGTCTTCAAACATATATCCGCCAAAATTCAGGCTCATAGACCGTCCTAGACGCCCATACACCCCGCCACTCAGCCCTTGCCCCAAAAACGCCTGTACGGAGGGATCTGGAATTGGCAATTTTTCATCAAACAGGGAAATCGCCAAACTCGCTCCGGTATCCAGGAGCCAATCGGCTTTGATTTTTTCTCCTCGATAATCAGTCAAGGTAGCGCGGACATACGGCTTGGAGGCACGAATGTCTATCGGAATTGAATCCCATTTTCTACCTGGACGAAATCGAAATGGATCGGATATCCTGATGTATTTCTGTTGATAATTTACCTCGATGGTAAATTGGCCAAACAGTTCATATCCCAAAATTCCAAAAACGGGCTTTCCAAACATTCCGGAATAGGAGATCACTCCTTCTGGTAGGACAATCAAATTGATGCCCTTCCCTTTCACCCCTGGCAAAGACATATTCACATCTCGCGCCAATCCTGCATCTATGGCATCTCCTGTTCCCAATCCTCTTACTTTGATTTTGGAGATGGAATCAAGGGAGAGGACTTGTGTCATGATCGGCTCTGTGAGAATGGTCGTTTTCACCCCTGTATCAAGGATAAAATTCAATTCGGCAGAGCCATTGATCCGAACAGGAATCAAAACCACATTGTGCTGAATTTCCACTGGAATTTTGACAGACTTTGCGTTCCCAATAAGATGAAATCCTGTGATCTTAGCTTGTACGAATCCTATATGAGCGAATAAACATATACCAGTAAGAAAAGGTAAAAACAACTTCATAAACAGAGGATAATTTAGGCTGATCAAACAAGAACGAAAACTAAGAGACTGTTTTGGAATCTGTGCTGA
>JBCCGK010000237.1:0-3182 GCA_039029315.1 Bacteroidota bacterium
TATTTTTTGTATGCGTCTTTTTTCCTCATTCTGCGGCTTTTTTTGTTCTCATAGCACCACTATGAGAACAAAAAAGAGCCTTGCCTGAGAAAAAAATACACCATAAAAATTCTCAGCACAGATTCCTAAACAGTCTCTTAGTGTATGGAGGAGGAAGGGAAAAGGTGAACATGTCTTCCAATTTTTTTTTGCGCACCTCATTAGCTGCCTCTTGCAGGTGGAAACATCCCTTTCGTCTGATGAACCCTTCAAAGGGTTCGAAGAGAGAAGAGAAGAATACTTTTTTCCTCATGATGACAAACTGTTAAAGAATTGAGGGATGTCAATCATATAGCTAGGGGCAGATTGCCATCTGCCCCTACTGATAATTCATACACAAAACAGCTAGTAATGATCGATCTTATTTTGCCAGGGCGACATAGGTCTCTGTCGTGCTACCTGGTTTCAACCAAAGCAAATCTTTCTTGTCATCACCATTGATGTCCAGAACCTGAACAGCATACTGCGACCAGCTCGTTTGATAGGGATTGCTTTGTCGGACAGGAGAAAAGTCATATTCTCCTGAGTTGGTTCCCAGAGCTGTGTAGACATGACTCACGGTTGTGCCAGAAGCAAGATTCGTCCATACAAGGTCATCAATGCCATCTCCATCTACATCTCCCACAAAGGAGTGATAATCGCTCCAATCCTGAGAGGCAGGATGTGTTTGGAGGGGAAGATGAGTGAAAGATCCATCGTTATTGCTCAGATTCACATAGATGTAATTGTTATCTGGGGAGGGATAAGTGAGAACGATATCTGTGTTGGTGTTGTTATCAGCAAAAGCGGTATGGGCCGTATAATTTGTCCAGCCCGGTCCAGGTACTGGATGTTTGCTTAGAGATCTTGGCTCAAAGGTCGCGTCCCCGTTTGACAAGGCGACGTAGGTATGATTATAGGAATACAATTCATTGAATATCAGATCTGCTCCCCCGCCATTTACATTCCCGATAAAGAATTCATATTCCGACCAACCAGCCCCTCCATAGTTTTGCGCGCCCACTTGATCAATGCCAGATCCATCGGAATTCAATTTCCCTGTATAAAATCGATTCTGGGATGACAGTAAGGTATTCCAAACCAACTCATCTGCTCCATCTGCATCGATGTCGCCTAGCTTCAATACATAGTCAGTCCATCCGACTTGAGAAGCTTGGGCAAGGGCAGAAAAATCAAATTGGTTGCTTCCGGTATTCAAAGCGAAATAGGTCTTATTGGCATCAGCGGTGAGAGAACTCCATACGATATCTGGCTGTTGGTCGCCATTCACATCTCCAATATGGGTCGTATAGCTTTGCCAGGAATCAGAAGGAGACTCTGAACTCACGATTGCAGCTTGAAAATCAAATCCACCTTCCATTGTACCATAGCCAATTTTGATCTGATTCTGCGTGCCATTTTTGTGGTTCAGCATGATATCTTCCCTTCCATCATTATTGAAATCAGCGGTAAAGGTTTCTACGGGAAAGGAAATATCCCCTAAGCTGTAGGTCGAAGCAGGAAAAAAATCAAATACTCCGGGAACCCCAATTTTCTCTGTGCACTCAGAAATGCTGTATTCGTCCGTTTCAGTAATATTCGCAATACTCCCATCGCCCAAGTTGCGGAAGGTATAAGACAAGGGCGCAGCACTAGACAATGGTGCTGAATTGGTGAAATAATCTTTCCAATTTCCACTTTGGATCATACCGATTGTCGCCTCTGCATCTCCGCCCAGAGAGGTGACTGCCAACTTACCCTTCTCCAGAATGGATTTGTGTTTGGCTGACATATTGGCTTTCACATTGCCTCCGATGCCATCATAGGCTGCATTCAGCATGGCTCGAATATCCGTTTCACTGGCTGTAGAGGTAAGCGAAAACATCATCATTCGTCCATAAACGACATTGGACACATAC
The DNA here is from genome assembly GCA_039029315.1 of Bacteroidota bacterium. GTDB lineage: Bacteria > Bacteroidota > Bacteroidia > J057 > J057 > JBCCCJ01. The sequence goes on from JBCCGK010000237.1 coordinate 1,938, forward strand.
ACGGGCAGGTTATCTGGCCCCATTCTTCCCAAATTGACTTGCTCTTCCAATTTGGCAGGGGTAAAGTCTTCGTTAAAAAATGCTCCGGGAGATTGGGGCGGTTCGACCACCACCTCAAACATTTTTTGATAAAACTGGACTGTAACGGTAGTTTCTGATTGGTTTCTGTCAAAATTCCCGGAAGCTGAGCCTGAGAAGCCTAGATATTTGCCTGAAATCCCCATACTCAAAGCCATTTGTTTTTCGGAATGATAAGATTCCATCGTAAATGTAATGGTACTGGGTGTTGACAAACCATCTGCCGTTGCATTGCCTATCATTTCGCCAATGGCAGATCCAACGACCGCTTGATTGGGCTTGACCCGTCGGAAGTTATCTCCTGTCGCCAAACTGGGAATAGACACATTGATAGAATCGCGCTCCTTGATTACCAGGCCTGTCAAGGACCCAATGGGATTTTTATGGCTTTTGCCCTGAATCAATGCCCCCGGCCATAGGATTTCTACATCGGGACTGTACATGACAATTTGTTCAGGATTATCAGTCAGGGTGTAGGGCGTTTGCTGACAGGTATAGGTTACATTATACAGGGTATCGATGCTGCCATCTTCCTGGATCTGGGGTACATCCAGGGTTTCTGAGACTTCAGTAGGAGCTCCCCCTGTGGGCATAGGTCCGGATACAGATTGATTTTGTGCAAATGCCTCCCAACTCGGAAGAGTCTGGAAGTATTCAGCAGCAGTTGTACCAACCTCTATTGGCGGCATATCGGGTTCGGGTTCAGGCGTATCTGGATCTTTCTTGCAAGAACTGATGGCAAATAAAACAAAAGCCGCAAGGATAAGGGTGCAAATTTGAAATCGGAAGTTCATAATTTCATGTTTTGAATGTGTTGCTAACACCCATTGACGCGCAATCCTTCAAAAAAAAAGATCAAGAACTGATAAGAAAACTCAAATCTGCATCAGGTTCCGGGGAAGAATGAAGCTGACGAGTCCCCAAAATGGAGCAGAGAGAACAGCCTGAAACTCTCTGTAAAGCAGGATCTTTCCCCTAGCCCTTTTTGGTTTACTGATATGTGTACCGTTCTGCCACTTATTAGAAAACGTGAGTTCTTAGTCGAAGGAGCTGTCTATCAACGCAATTGGTTGCGACTGAAACACAAAAGCATGACCTTGGGGTTGAAACTTCATTTGTTCGAAACAAATAAATCCCTAAGCCATGCTGATCCTAAATACGACAAAA
>JBCCGK010000238.1:0-2939 GCA_039029315.1 Bacteroidota bacterium
CTCGAGTCTTTCCATAGAGAAAGGCCGTTCCTACATCTGCTGCACAAACTTGCAAACCATTCAGTAGTGCCAGTTGAAACGCTAGATGAACCGTTCCTATTCCGACTACACCAGAATATGTATCCTCCTTGGGCGGACTCGTGAAGTTACCACCACATACTAGTCGTGCCTTCCTACGTCCATCAAACTTGACGTCAAACACGATGTGGTATGGAATTCGCTGAAATGTAGACATATCATCAGTAGAATCAACTAATCTAAAAGTCTTATGATGATTGATTTCAGTTAGTTCCTTGGCAATGGCTTCCTTCCATTTGGAGTCTCCATTCAATAAGTCCAATTTTATTGCATGTCGGACATTGAGTGGTACTTCTACTCCAAATTTATACTTGCCCTGTGGATCGTACCTAGATGCTACCATAGCTCTTGCCTCATAGGTGTTGGCAAACAACGAAGTTCTAGAGTCTCCATCTCGAATAGACTTGTATAACTTAGTCCATCTAAACGACTTAAACTCAGACAGATCGTTGTCAAAAGCATAGTTGACTATCATGTCTGGGTGCTCCATTTGGAAGTCCTCCATCCTTACCCATGAGGTTTCGCCATTCAACCATAGGATCTTCAACCGAATGTGGATATCCTTCGGATCTCTTCTCCTAAGGACCTGTCCTACTATCCTTACAGGCGTCCACATCTTGTCAATCTCCCTTTCTGGGTTTGGGCTGAATGATTCGCACATATTGGCATAACGGAAGTTTTCCATCTGCTTCCTGTTCATGGAGTTCAGACTCACCATCTTGCTCCCCTCGATCGCACGAGCAGACTCTATCTCTTCTTCGATCTCTTCTAATTTATCCAGATCTAGATGTGATTCGTCTAAGTCTGCTATCTCGTACAAGCTGAAGATAGGAGTCTCATTTTTGCACCTGGGTATTTCTAAGACATTAGTGAAATACGTGCTAAGGGTATAGAAAGAAGAGAACATGCCTTTCACAGTTGCAATGTTCCTTGCGCTTCTTCTAACAGATCTCCCCTTGTCGTGCACTTCCACGGAACCGAGATCATCCTTACTAAAATTACCGGATGAAATTGTATCTTGGATCCCCCCCTTCACTGGCGCCTTTTTCCTATTGGTGTCCAGTGAATGCTTTATAGTGATCGGAATTTTCTCCTTAGCAAACATCAGTTTTCCCAGGTCACTTTTCCTTGCACCCGAAGCGGTCCCAGAGATGTCCTGCTCATCGAGCATTGAGCTTGTTGGACCATCTTTTGGTGCATCCATTTTCACTGGCTGTGGACCCTTGGGTAGCTTTCCTAAACGGAAGTTCGGATTTGGCTTAGCCGGTCTAACGGTGCTGCGATTCAGTATCCTACCGGTTTCAGGTGAGTAGATCTCGTAGGTCAATGCATCTCCTACATTACGAGCTACTCCTATCCAATGTCCTAGCTTCTCAGATGTAGAGGGAAATGACTCATAATCTAAGTAGTATACTGGCTCGTAGAACCTGAAAGCCAACAAGGAAGAGATGTCTCTAGTATCCCCGTGTCTAACTGTGAGGGGAATAGCCCATCTAAGATTCTCCTTTGCTGTGTGATTATGCACATCAGCTAGGTACCTCATAGCTTGCAGCCATAGATACTCAGGAGCTCCAGTCAAGTCAAGTAAGCTCTTGGAGTGGATCTTCAACCACCTAATTGCATTACGCTCTACTGGATTCTGCTGCTGGTGATGTGGTTCTGAGAACTCGTCGCCTATAGTGTACCGACGTTGAATGTCCTGGACAGCACGACTACGTTGGGCAGAACCAAAATCGCGACGCAAAATAGTGGGAATCCCTTCAGATCGTAAGAAGTCACTATAAGAATTAGGAAACTCTGCTTCTGATCTCATTCCATGTACCGTTATCACCTGGCTAGTCATTCCATAGTAAACTTGCGCACAGGTGCTCCCTCCTACAGATCTGCAGTTAGCAAAGATGGTATCTGTGGACACCTTTTCATTGAGTCTGAAGCGATTCATCCATGCAAAGCGTGACTTAACGTGTTTCATCAATGGAAACGACATCATTGTCTTTGCTAGTTGTGTCGTTCGACTCAGTGTTTCCTTCACTACTCTAATCGGCATGTATGCTAGATACGGACGTAAAGTTTCCGGATTGGAAGTATCTAGGGTTGCCTTAACTAGCTTTTGCAGAGTAGGTGGCGAAACCTGTTCCTCCATCTCATTCGGGAATTCACCATCGCATGGCTGAATCGTCGTTGTACCCGTTTCCTCGCTTCCTTGTGGATCCTTTGGTGGAATTGTCTCCTCCTTTTCTATCCGTGGAGTCGATTCCTCAATGATCTCCCCTGGATCTGGAGGTTCCGAAGCCTGGCCTTCTTTCATGTCAAATAGTTGACTACCAGCTTCATTCACCTTACCACCAGCTTTCCTCTCTGGCCTATCAGACTTATTAGAAGTCTTTACAGTTTCTACACTGTCAGAATCTCTCTTCTCTACTAGGTTATCAGGTATTTTGAGTCCTGATTCCATTCGAGTTTCCATTCTGTAAGCACGGTTGGATTGTATCGCGTATGCCAGTGCATCGAATTCGCGATCTTTACCTAACAGTACGTCGTAATCTAGGTGGCATAGAAAACGAGCTACTTCACAATCAGGAGCATAACATTCATAGTTAAAATCAAGCTCTACGTATGTGTGTTCCTTTTCCTTTGCATCAGGATCAAAGAAATACTGATCCGTTTCGACGTCTTGTGGGGTTTGGGATTCAAAAGCATAGTATATCCCCCCTGGATCGAAGACCTTTTGTCCTTCAATGTCTTCAGATCCTTCCATGGCCTGCTAAAAAGGGCACTCTTCCAATTGATTACCATTGGCCTCTTCTAGCAGGTTGACGACATCAACTTCCTCGTCAACTACCTCAATGTCAATGTCTTCA
>JBCCGK010000239.1:0-2903 GCA_039029315.1 Bacteroidota bacterium
ACCTCGGTCGGCCTGGCCTTCGACGACCGAGGTGCCGCCACAGCCACAGGCATTGGCGGCCAGGGTGACCGCGCCCGTGGTCGTGTCGATGGTCCCGATGGTGTCGGGTCCGTTCAAGTGAACCTGACCCAGAACTTTCAGCATCTGGCCGCAGCTGAAGGTACAAATGGCCTTTGCTGAGCGGCATGGCCGTAAAATGCTCCTGCCTTCTGTAAGTAAAAAAAACTGTTGTCATGGCTTTTTCATTTCCTTCTTCCAAATCTCTCATGCGGGTTGGTTGTTGTTGTGATACCACTCGACGCATCTCTCTTCTTTATCCGAAGCAATGAGCACGTCTTATTATATCCTCCCCATCACACCCTCAGTATCTCTGTTGGTAATTCCAATTCCATGCACTTCCGTCTTCAACCCCATGCACTCAGTGCGTTCCTTCTCTCCATCGCACATCAAGGAGTGTTGTTCTCCGTCCCAAACCATGTCTTTCCGCATCCTATCCCACTAGCTTCATACATTCCTATTCCTCATCTCCTTAACCCATTTCACTCCACGCTTCTCGGTTTTCTATCCCATTCTACGCTTTCCTGTCGTTCATTTGAATTCATGGGACCATATGTTTTCAATCCACCTTCGATCCTTTCTTGTTCTCCTTACCACTAGATGCAGCCTTGTATTTGATATTCCCATCCAACTCGATACAGACCTTTCTCCCATCCACCTCCATACAGACCTTTATCCAATCCAACTCCATACAGACCTTTCTCCCATCCAACTCCATACAGACCTTGCTCCCATCCAACTCGATACAGACCTTGCTCCCATCCAACTCGATACAGACCTTTCTCCAATCCAACTCGATGCAGACCTTTCTCCCATTCAACTCGATACAGACCTTTTTCCAATCCAACTCGATGCCGACCTTTCTCCAATCCAACTCGGTGAACTGCTCTTCTCCAACGCTCTCTGCTACCCTACTACACGCCCTCGGTACGTTTTTGATCTCAATGCCAACCTTGCATTCTGTTCTCCATCCATCTCTCTCTTCTCCGCCTTTTTTCTATTCCATTCGACGCCAACCTCCCAATTATCCCACTCCATGCATTCCCGTTCTATACGTGACTCTATGTCTTCCATTTCTCCATTGCACTCCCTGCCTTTCTGCTCTCCATCCTACTCCTGGCTTTCCTGTGCTTCACATGAGTCAATGAATTCCTCTTCTCCACCCCATGCCACCTGATCCAACCAGCCATCTAACTAGAAAGAATACCTCATGCTCGTTATCGCCATAGTGTTCTCAAACCAAATAATGCATAGCCCTTCTCCATCCGACTCAATACAATCCAGTTATTGGTGCCACTTGATAGGTTCTTGTTCTTCATTGTATTTGATGCAGTCTTCTTTATCCCACTCCATGCATTCATGTTTTTCATTTCACCTCATGCACCTCTTCCTCTCCTACAACTTACTTGATACATGTCCCCCCCCCGCCCGCTTCCCTTGGAACTCAATTCCGGTCATCGATTCCACTTCTAGCTCTGCGACCTCTTTTTCATCCCAATGCAAGCAGTCGTTCATTCCTGTTCTCAATCCCTTCCCATATCATTCTGTTCTCCAAACCAATGATGCATTCCTCTTTTCAATTCTTCAGTTCCATCGAACTCCGTGCATTATTCCGATCTGTTCTGCTCGGTTCCTCCCTAGCTTTCCTCCATCCAACACGATGCATTCGTTCCTATCAATGATTTCACGTCCTTCAATTCACTAAGGACCGCTCTTCTTCAAGTTCATCCACTCGAAACATCATGTCCTCCACCCCAAATCCATACATTCCTGGTCTGTATTCCACGTCCTGAATTTCTCTCCCTCTTCCCACCCTACTAGATGACTTCCTGATTATATCACACTCGATGCATTCCTCTTATCTTTCCCGGTATCGAATTTATTTCAGGTTTTCCATCCCACTGCAATCCTGATCTAAATGGACATGCACTCTTGTTCTCCATCCGTCAAGATGCGATCCTCTTCTTCATCGCTACGATGATATCTTCTTCTCTCCTTCCCACTCCATGCTTTCTTCTTTTGCATCCCACTCCATGCTTTCTTCTTTTGCATCCCCCTACTTGCTTCCTTCTTTGCATCCCACTAATTGTACATCCATTCTTCTTCTTTCCCAAGACATTCCTGTTCTTTATCCTACTCCACGCACTCTTGCTTACCATCCTACACAATGCCATCCTCTTCACCGTTTTGCTCCATATTTGTTTTTCTGCTCGCCGACCCACTCCATGCACTTATGTCTTTTATCCCACTGACGCTCTTCTTTTTCCAATGCTACTCCAGATAGCCCTGCTCTCCATCTTAACACGGATGTCTTTTTCCGTTCTCCTCCCCACTCGATGTCTCCATGTTATCCATCTACTTCCATGCAATTCTTTTCTCCATTCACTCGAAGTCCTGTTTTAAATTTGATTCAATACGTTCTTCTTTCCAATTCCTATCAATGCTCCTCCATTTCCCACTCGATGTATTCCCTTTCTCCATCGAACTCAAGCCCTCCCCTCTTGTTCTAATTTCGATCGATGCACTCCAGTTCTTCATGCCACTCGAAGTGTGGACTCCCTTGAACTCGGCGCCCTTCTATGCTCCACCCCACTACATGTGTACACTCAATCTCATATGATGCCTGCAATCCTGTTCTTCATCCCACGCCATATACTTCTGTTCTTCATTCCACTCGATACCTTTCTGTCCTTCATCCAAGTCAATGCCTTCCTCTTTTGTCATCTCACTCGCTGCACCACTGTTTGTTATCACACTGAATGACTACCTGTTCTATAACTCACTAGAGGCACTCTCTTTCTCATGTCACATCACTACGATCCTGTTCCATCCCATCGATGTGTGCA
>JBCCGK010000240.1:0-2883 GCA_039029315.1 Bacteroidota bacterium
AATAAATTTTCAATGAGAATTAATCAACATCACCCAAAAACAGCGAAGTTCATTAATTCAAAAAGACGGTTTCCAGAGCATATGGGAGGATTTTTCTCCTATAAAAATGGACAAAGTCAAACTAAGAGACTGTTTTGAAATTTGTGCTGAGAATTTTTATGATGTATTTTTTTCTCAAACAAGGCTCTTTTTTTATTGACAAAACAAGACCAAAATGACAAAATATGTATTTCGCCATCTCCTTTACCTGTTGCTCTTGGGAGGATGCTGTATAAATGCCTGTAATGGTCAGATGAAAACAAGCTCAAAAGAAGAGTCTACCACCTCCAAACCGAGTCCAACAGTTATCGGAACCCCGCCCCCATTGGTTCCTAATCACAATCCATACAATGACTCTAATCTAGTCAGCCAGTATATCAGAAGCATTTATCAGGATTCCAGAGGGAACTATTGGTTTGGTCCTGCGGGTCAAAGCGTCGCCAGATATGGTGGGGATACATTAGAATACTACAGCAGAATGGCGTTTTTTCAGGGAAATCCTTATGTGAACCAGGATGAGTGGAACAGTGTCCATGCGATTGCAGAAGATACGAATGCACATATTTGGTTTGGGACGGATCGCGGAGTGGTTACCTATGATGGCAAATCCTTTAGAAGTTATACCGAAAAAGATGGACTGACGAACATCAGAGTTGGTCGCAAATGTATTCTCGTAGACAAGTCTGGGACAGTCTGGATTGGCACACAGGGAGGTGTATTCAGATATATCCCCTCGGCAGATCGCGCAGGTGGTCCGTGTTTCTCTCTATTTGATTTGCTCCCTCCGATCCAGCTGAAAGGCATCATGGAAGACGATACCGGACATATCTGGTTTGCTACAGAAGAGAAAGGGGTCTTTCGCTATGATGGACAAAGGATTCACAATATGACAGAAATAGAAGGCTTGGGAGACAACTATTCGGGAGGCATGGCACAGGACAAAACGGGAAATATCTGGTTTTTGATGAAGGATGGCATTGGCCGATATGATGGCAAAAACATTAGCTCTTATACAGCCAAAGACGGACTCGGTGGAACAGAATTTTGGGGCCTGTATATAGAGGAGTCGGGAATCATCTGGATTACGGCCAGAGGAAGCACGACCAGATTTGATCCCGCCCTTGCCGCCTCAGATCCCAACGCCTTTCGGGTCTTCACAGAAGCAGACGGCCTGAATTGTTGTGTGCAAAGCATGTATCAGGATCGGGCAGGAAATATGTGGTGGGGAACTGGTCAGGGACTCTATCGGTTTGATGGAAAGCGCTTTTATCAGGTAAAGCAATCCGGCCCCTGGTAGGAGAGGGTTGCTTTTCGAACAAATACCAAGCGTAGAGCTGATCGGCAGACCATCTCTCTTCTGGTCTAGCTATCGCAGATAGAAAATTCATACTCCCTGCTAGCCAAAGTCTGCAAATATCCATTGCTTTGGTAGTGATGGTACACATTGATTTCGTACATTGGTCCATTTCCAGGATGACAAAAGATCCTTACCCTTGTCAAATGTCTGAAGAGTTAGCCCCAGGCTCAAAGTTTGCTGTCCGTTGGATTTTTTGGATATTGAGAACGAATGAATTGAGGAAGCCTAGCTGTGCTCTGAAGGATGTTCGAATTTTCATTTGACTTGTTCTCCGCAATTAAACAGGGAAAATGGATTGCCATAGAAAAAAATGGATATTGGACTTGTTTGCTCTGCCTTAATAGGTTCTATCTGGTTGATAGTAGGTGCCGAATTTTTGAATCATACAGATAAGCGATGGTTCATCATTGATGACGGAATAATCTTAATTGTGCAAGGACTGATTTCAGGCATTATGCTATGGACTATTTTACCGAAAAAAAGATCCCACCTGCAACAAAAGCTATGACATTCATAGCCAAACCGTAGCATCAATAACACAACAGTCAAATGAACCCAAAAAAAGCTACAAATAAATTGCTTTATTTTTTTCGCGAACTCACGATAGTTGTTATTGGTATTTTCATTGCCTTTCAATTGAACAACTACAATGAGAATAAGAAGATCAAGGATGCTGAAATAAGATCCTTACATAGACTATTGTCGGATCTGGAAACAGAAAAAAGATTTCTTAAGCAATACAAACATACTTTCCAAAAGAAACGACAGAAGCTTAAAGCGATAGTCTATGATAGGGATAGAAGCAATTTGGATTCATTACACTTCTATTTGGCTCACGAATATGTCCATTATGATTTCAATACGGAATATAGCACGCTGAAATTTGGAGGTGATTTGAGTTTGATTTCTAATGATACCCTTCGCTATAATCTTGTTAAATACTATGAACAGGGCTACGCATATTCCAAAGAGATTTCCGAAAATCATAAGAATTATGTAGAAGATCATCTTTTGATAACCCTTGATGACATTCCCATTGACACAGCACGCTTATTTGATCCTTTGCTGATTGAAAAGAAACTGAATGACCAAAAATTCATAGAAACGATCAAAACTCAGATCACTTGGTATGGCGCTAATCTTCGAGCAATAAAATTGAACAGAGTGGAAAGCCTGTTGAAGGCTGTTAAAAAAGAATTAGAGACGAATGCTAACAAATACCCTCATCGATAAGCTAGGCTGAGTTATTTGAAACGTTCAGCTTAGTTTGACTTTGGCCAAAATGGGAATTCAAATTTCTTTACCGTACACTTTTACCAGTTTAGGCGAGCTGGCCCCCAAAATTCGGCAGCGCACCGGACCATCCGATTGGCGGTTTTTACGCAACTTTTTGCGAATGCGCTCAAAAAGTTGGGGGAACCGAACAGCTTAACCCAAACCAAAAGGCTTAATGTATACGGAAATGAACTGTTCGAGAGAAGCATTTC
>JBCCGK010000241.1:0-2852 GCA_039029315.1 Bacteroidota bacterium
CAAGACAGTAGGCGTGATGGGCGATGGGCGCACCTATAGCCGGGTATGCGCCTTGCGTGCTGTGCAGGCATCAGATGGCATGACAGCCGAAAGCTACCCGTTCGATATGGTGTTTTTGCAAAAACTTGCCACCCGCCTGGTTAATGAAGTGCCCGGCATCAACCGGGTTGTCTATGATTTGACCGGAAAACCGCCTGCCACCATCGAATGGGAATAAGGGAGATCGTTGCCATGATAACAGGTCGGATCGCGATGGTGGATATGGTCAAATGGGCTGCGACCGTTATTCAGCTGATCGGCTATGGGTTGAAAAGCTTAAATCTTGCGCCCTGGAATATCGATCTGTTTTTTGCTGGAATAGGGTCGTGGTTTGCGGTTGGCTCTATGTGGAAAGACAAGGCCATTATGATTGTCCATATTGGTGCATTTCTATCGCTTTCCCTTGGCTATCTGAATGCGTAAATATTCACAAACTAAATTGCGATGATGCACTGATTCTATGTATCGCATATGCGATGTTTGTAAAGGTTAGCTATTATGGATATTGTTATTTTAACTGGTGATGAAATACGCCATGAGTATGTTCGCAAAAAAATCGCATCACATTCCGGCATTAACGTTTTAAGAACATATTGCGAAAGCGCTGAGAGAAGCTTGAAGAATCGTATCGATCAGGATCAAAATTCCAGCATACTTGAAAAACACCATATTGATGCGCGCATGCAATCAGAAGAAGACTTCTTTGGTGATGCTATTTTTGCGATGCCTGATTATTCTAATCCCAGAAAAATTAAAAAGGGAGCAATCAACTCTGAGGACATCAGCTCTGCAATTTGTGCCTTGCAGCCTGATTTGCTGATTTGCTATGGCGCTTCCTTGATCAAATCGTCCCTTCTTGACAGATTTAAAGGTAGGTTCCTCAACGTTCATTTAGGCCTATCACCCTATTACCGTGGCAGTGGTACCAATATTTGGCCATTAATCAATGATGAGCCGCATATGGTTGGCGCAACATTCATGCATATTGATGCGGGCATTGATACAGGAGCAATTATCCACCAAATTCGTGCCGATATTTTTCTGGGCGATGGTCCACATTCGATTGGCAACCGGTTGATCAAAAAAATGGCAGAAATCTACTGCCATATTATTTGCTCCTTTGACAATCTTGCTGAAGAAAATCAACCGAAAGGTAAAAATATACTTTATTTAAGAAAGCATTTTGATAGCAAAGCCTGCAGTACACTTTATCATAATTTTCAAAATGGGATGATATCGAATTACCTTCGTGCAAGGAACTCAATAAATTTGCCATATATTGTATGCAACTCTGGCTTGTCAGCAGTGTGATGAAAGTAGTTATGTATCATTATGTACGCGAATATCAAAATTCGCATCCACATTTCCGCTTCCTGGATATTAATAATTTCCGTAAGCAGCTTGATTTTTTTGAAGCTCAGTTTGGGTTTGTAGAAAAAGAAGAATGGTTGGAATTCACACAAACAGGAACTATGCCCAAAAAGAACAGCAAAGTCGTTTTAACTTTTGATGATTCGCTATGCTGCCATTATCATTACGTGTTCCCTGAATTAGTAAAAAGGAAGCAATGGGGAATTTTTTATGTACCAACATTACCATATTGCAATGGAAAGATACTTGATGTCCATCGAATCCACCTTCTTTCCGGTGCCTTTGATGGCAAGAAATTACTGGAAGTTAGTTTACAATTGATTCATAGTGATATGATTCCTGGCACAAAGAACGAAGAATTCAAAAATGAATCGTATCGCTGGCAAAATAACTACAATCAAGGTGTTGAATTTAAGCGATTACTTAACTATTTTGTTGATTACAAAAACCGCGAAGCTGTGATTGACGCTATCGCAGAAAAACTTGATTATCAATTTACATCCAATGATTATTATGCCTCAATCGACCAGTTGCAGGAAATGAAACGTTCAGGTATGATTATTGGCTCGCATGGAAATTCGCATCGCCTTATGAGCAAGCTTAATTTTGATGAACAGGTAAGAGAGATTGAGTTATCATTCGCAATACTTGACCAATTTGACCTCATTGATGTCAAGAATTATTGCCATCCTTACGGACGACCTTTTTCTTATAATCAAAATACAGTTCGTATTTTGAATCAATTCAATGTTGTTTATTCATTTGATTTGAATTATCGTGATATTGTAGCAAGCGATTTCGTATCTTCAATGCAAACATTGCCGCGATATGATTGCAATTTTTTTGAACATGGCAAAGTTTCTTAATCAAGTCATTTGATTGCTTGATTATATTGCCGCAGCACAATTTAATTTCGCAGATGAATTTACCCCTTCTGATTGCAGGGTATTGCGTTGAAATACCGCGCTGAAATTGATGATTTGCGCCAGGTTCTGTGTCAGGGAAATTTATGCGAAGCCAGTTTCGGTGACATTATTATATTTGGCAAGGGGCAGCATCTTTCAAGAGAAGGGTCACAGTATCTTGGAAAAACTGGCAATTGGTCAGCGCTGCTTGTCAAATAGCATTTATATCTCACGCAGCCAACCTGCCATGGCAATGTTTGTATTTCTTGCCGGAACCGCAAGGGCAGGGCGCATTGCGGCCAACTTTGGGCACGGTCTCTGCTGCTGTGGTATCACCCTGATTTTCCTGAAACTGCCCCTGGCTCTGTTCAGCCTGGCGGTTGGCCGCAAGACGGTTTGCTTCCATTTCTGGGGTGCGCAATTCAACATGGGCCAGAATTCTTGTGACATTGATCCGCAAGGTTGCCAGCATAGTCTCGAACAGGGTAAAGGCTTCCTGCTTATATTCATTGAGCGGATTGCGCTGCGCATAGGCGC
>JBCCGK010000242.1:0-2828 GCA_039029315.1 Bacteroidota bacterium
CTGGTACCTTTTTCCACGCTTTATCCGCAAGAATATGGGTTAAATGGAATTGAGCCGCATTATCAGAAATGATTTGGGATGGGTAACCGCGTCGGGCCATGAACCGCAAAAGTGCATTGAAAAATTCCACCGTTGTGCAATCCGAAACCGGTTCCAAATGAACACCGCGTGTGGCTAAACACGTGAATAGGCATGCCCACATTTTTGAGGTACCGCTACCGATTTTCACTGACATGGGACCAAAATAATCGATACCCACAAATTGAAATGGTGCTGACCTACTGACCCGTTCCTTAGGCCAGGGAGGCATTTCCGGGAGCTTGAACGTTGGAGACGTTTTGTAAATCCGACAGGGAATACATTGCCGCAATACCTTTTGGACATAAGCTCTACCATTTGGGATCCAATACAACCGACGCAATTCGCTGAGTGTTTGAGCAGGACCCACATGCTTATTCTTACTGTGGATATCTTCCACGACCAGTTCTGAGAAGGAATGGTTCTTTGGCAACAAAACCGGGCATCGGGCAGTTTCAGGGAGATCCGCATGGCGATACCGACTGCAAATCCGAATTAGATTTTCCGAATCGATTTGGAGGTTCAATTGGTTGATTAGTGGGGTTTTCGTGCCGTTTTTGAGAGAAGAGATATCTTTGCCAAATTCAGATTTTTGGACAAATCGGACCAAAAATTGCAAGGTAGCCTCATACCCGTTTTCATTAATAGCACCCTTGTCAATCTTTGAGAGTATCAAACCATTCGCTTGCCATTTTTCCTTGGATTCATTTGAGAGTTTTTCGAAAATTTTCAATCGCAAGAATTTCAAAATGCACCAAACAACACGAATCAGCTTTTGAAGGTTGGAAAAGTGACCGAATTCGATACCGAAAGGTCCTTTCCAAGAAGCATCTGCAACATTCGCAAAAGTGAGTTCCACCGATTTATTGTCCTTCACCTCACGCAGTGCATCGCTTGACATTTTTGGGAGATTGGTCTGAGGCCATTCGCTTTCTGGAAGGGAAAGCCATGCTGGTCCGTTCCACCACAACCGTTCATCATTGAGTTCTGCGATCGCTTTGCCTCGTGTAAGCATATCCGCTGGGTTATCATTCGTGCCCACATAGTGGAACGAACAATCATTTATGCTTCGTATTGCTGTGACGCGACTGTCGACAAACCGCCTGAGGTCTTTTTTGCTGTTAAGCCAATGTAAAACGCATTCAGAGTCCGAGAAAAGATGAATATGGAGTTTGGTTTTTGGGAATGATTCACGGCAAAAATTTGACGCCCTTGCTGCAATAGTGGCTCCAAGAAGTTCGAGACGAGGTAAGGTGACCGTGACATTATTTTTCTGGGAACCGCTCTTGCAAGCTGGGGCTAACCGAGATTTGGAGAAAATCAAATGCGATGAGAATTTGCTATTCGAAGATGCAACCCGGATATAAACTGCTACCCCATATGCCTGTTTGGAGGCATCACCAAATGCCGCAATAGAACAGTTCGAATTGATCTCACCGAGGAACCTTGGAATCCGGAACCCATGGATGCCGTCTAAAGATTGTTGAATGGAGAACCACTGATCCGCTATATTCGCACCCAAAGTTGCGTCCCATGATTTACCGATTTTCCAGATATCTCGGAGGAGCAATGTTGCTGGCAACATAACCGGTTGAGACAATCCTAGGGGATCAAAAATGGATGCCACCGTTTGAAGGATGCCTCGTTTTGTCAATTTTCTCTTATCTTTACCCCACTTGGGAGACCGCACAACCCTCAAGGAATCGTCTCCACCGCTATCCCACTGCATGCCTAAGACGTGAGTGTCCCTTTCTTTGACTCGATTTTCAGCTGGGATGGAGTCCATAAATTCCTGAGAATTGGAACAAAACTCGCGCAAATTCATACCGGCTTGGGCAAAGATTTTCCGGGAATTTTCATAATATTCCATGACAGATTGATTCTCTGGGACCGAGGATATGACATTGTCCACATAAATATCCTGCGCCAAAGATTTTGCAAAATCGGAACCCTCATTTTCTAAGTGATGCAAAATGGAAACCGCTAACAGGAAGGCACTACATATGATTCCGAAAGGTACCCGGGCAAACCGTTTGATGACAATATTTGCCGGATCCGTTAAAGGGTTTTTATCATCCCGGTACCAAAAAAATCTTGTGACGTCGCGATCTTCGAGATGCAGAGCGACATGGAGGTAGGCTTTTTCAATATCAGATGTGACTACTGTTCGACCACACCGAAACCGAATGAGCATCAGACACAGATCTGGCATGATAACTGGACCACGCACCAGACATTCATTCAAAGAAACGCTATTTTTGGATTGTTTGGCTGAAGCGTCATAGACAATGCGCACTTTGGTTGTTGCACTCGAGGGTTTGAAGACTGGATGATGGGGAAGATAATGGACCGTATGATTGGGATTGAGCTCATTTTGTGGCACTGTTTCGACGAATCCGCGTTTGGTCTGTTCGTCGATAGTGTTTTGGTATGCTTTCAACAAAGATGGATCAGATTTCAACCGCGTTGTTAGAGTTTCGAAACGACGATATGCAAGGTCATAATTCGTGGGGAGACGCTTCCGATTTTCTTCAATCCATGGCCAACTAACATGATACCGGCCATCCTGGAACCGCACCGATTGCCGAAAGGATTCAAGGGCCTTTTCATCATCATTTTCGATCGGATTGTCGCTTATACCGATGCTCTCCAGTTTCCAGAACTCATCAATATCAGGGGGAAGATGTTGAGAATTTTTGGATTCGAATGCAGCATGAGTTAATTCATCCGGGAATTGGGCAACCGTTTCA
>JBCCGK010000243.1:0-2795 GCA_039029315.1 Bacteroidota bacterium
AACCTTAGGCATACCCCAATGCCTGAATACATGATGGAAAAATAACTTTGCATATCCCACAGCATCAATAGTTTTGTCACATGGAGCAAATCTCACAGCTTTTGTCAATCGATCCACAAATATAGCTACAGCTGTGTACCCATCTGATGGTGGCAGATCTGTGACCAAATCAGTGGTAATGTGCTCAAATTTTGCTTGTGGAATAGGCAATGGTTGCAGCATTCCTTTCTTGCCAGTGAGATCAGATTTCATCACCTGACAGATAGGGCATGTTTTTACATATTCCTCCAAGTCTTGCTGACAACCAGGCCACCAATATTGCCTTGCCAAAATTTCACCTGATCTGGCTATACCCATGTGACCTGTCATAACTGTATCATGACATTGGCCTAGAACATATTGTCTTTGAGGTTCAGGTACCACCAGCCTGTTTCTACCTCTTGTATATTTCCACAGTAATCCCTGATCATCCACTGTGAACCCATTACTGGCTTCCTTTCCTTTTTCATACATATCCTTTGTGCTACCATGCTGAAGTTGGTTAGTCCATTGTCCATGTAACTTCGGGGGAATCTTCACCCTCGACATGGCACTCAACTTTTCAGTTGGGACACTTCTGGATATAGCATCTCCCACAATATTCTGTTTACCTGGAATGTACTTAATTTCAGGCCGGATGCTTTCAAAGAAACCCAATTTCATGTATCTTGCCTGAGTACGACTCAGGTGAGCCTGCTTCATGAAATTTTTCACTGGTTCATGATCAGTATACACTGTTATTCCACCCAGGCAACCCTCTACAAAATGTCTCCATTGTTTCAGAGCTTCAGCAATAGCCCCTAACTCCCTCTCATAAGCACCATATTTTTGCTCAGCAGGTGATAATTTCCTGGAGAGAAAAGCTATGGGCTGGAGTCCCTTTCCATGATCCTGCAGAAGAGCAGCACCAAGAGCTATTTTGCTGGCATCTGAAACGATGACATAGGGCTTTTCTGTATCAGGCATGATCAGTACTGGAGCCTGAGTGATCTTAGTTTTCAATTCCTCAAAAGCCTTCTGTTCCTTGTCACCAAACACGAATGGTGTGTCCTTCTTTGTAAGATCATGAAGTGGTCCAGCTATCCTGGCAAAATGTGGAATAAATTTCCGATAATAAGAAACTAATCCCAAGAAAGAACGTACATCAGATACGTCTTCGAGGGGTTTCCATTCCCTGATAGCTTTAACCTTGACCTCCAATGGGCTAAGACCTTTCGGGCTTATCCAGTGACCTAAGAATTCCACCTCAGTTTTTGCCACTTCACATTTCGATGCCTTTGCATAAAGTTTGTACTTTCTGAGTTTTTCCAGGACCTTTCGAACATGTTCAACATGCTCTTCCAAAGTGGTAGAGTAAATCATGATATCATCAAGAAATACCACCATGAAATCGTCCAAATAAGGTCGAAAAATGTCATTAAGCATATCCATAAACTGAGCAGGTGCATTAGTGAGGCCAAAAGGCATCACCAAATATTCGTAATGGCCATATCTGGATCTGAAAGCTGTCTTCTCCACATCACCTTCACGAACTTTCATCTGAAAATATCCAGACCTTAGATCAATTTTAGTATAGTATTTTGCCTTAGCAAACTTCTCAATAAGTTCCTCAGGCAAAGGCAATGGATATCTGTTCTTAATGGTTTTACTGTTCAACCATCTGTAGTCCACACACATTCTCAAGGTGTTATCCTTCTTGGGAACAAATAAGACCGGTGCCCCAAAAGGTGATTTTGATGGTCTAATATGGCCTTTTCCCAATAGTTCCTCCACATGTTTTCTGACTTCTTCCAGCTCAGCTGGACTCATCTTATATATAGGTCTGTGGATCGGTTGAGTTCCTTCTTCAAGTTCTATCTTGAATTCATGGCCCTTTCTGACCTCTGGAACTCCTGGGGGTAAATCTTTGGGGAAAACATCCTTAAATTCCTCTAGAATCTTTTTCAACTCCGGATTTGACACCATATCTTGCAAGTCTTTCACTTCATCTTTCGGTTTCTCAATGGGATTTATCATCATAAGATATGCCTGGCCCTTAGCCAAATATTTTGTAGCCTTCTTGGCTGACATCAATGATAACCGTGACCAAGATTTATTGCATGGAAGTTTTAATCCTGTCCCTATCTTGGGAAAAGAAATGGACATTTCGCCCAAATCAATGATGCATCCATGACTGCACATCCATGGTAATCCAATAACCACTGGGTGTGACAAGTCACGAAAGACATTCATATCAGCACACAGCTCATATTCATCCATAGAAAACTTCACACCAGGGATGAATCCCTGTGATGGTTGGGTAGCATTTTGATTACCCATAACCACTGTGTGAGTGTTAGAAGAATCCCAGGTAAACCCGAGTTCTGGTGCCAGTTCATGGTGAATATAATTCGCTGTGGCGCCTGTGTCCATGTAAGCAGATACCTTTCTGCCATTAATAGTGATATTCACTGAAGCACCTACTGACTCTTCATAGTTCAGCATGGGACACATGTCTTTTGGCATATCAATTTCGCGATCACCACCCACTGGGTCGCGTACCTTCACCTTACTCAGGGTGGGTTGAAGGTCTACATGCATTTGGTCCTTCACACAAGATAATTCTCTATCTTTACACTCAGTGTCAATTTGTTCGTTCTCCACTTTATTCCCTGTCAAATCCGTACGAGCTCCCACTTTAACTACATCACAACTCTGAAATTTAACACATCTGTTCTTCATAGAAGCTATTCTATTCTTCCCTCTCTCCTTACCGC
>JBCCGK010000244.1:0-2793 GCA_039029315.1 Bacteroidota bacterium
CGATGCCATCCTTCATGCTTGTCAACAATGGACTTCTGGCGAGGTTGCCTCCCTTTGGGCGACCTTTCTCGCTTCGACAAAGACCCCTTCCACCACTCCATTTTCTGCCTCTCGTCGTGCACTTTCCTTCGCACGCGAGGGACAGTTCTCACGAGCTTGTCGGGCATTATCTTCACAAGGACTTCATCCTTCGACTCCTCATGTTTTGGACATCCTTCGTGACAAACATCCTGCTGGGCCTTCGGTATCTATCCCTCCTTCCCTCCCTCCGGCTGTCACTTTCTCTAGTGAGTCGGTCTTGGGCCAATTGCGGCGTTTTGCCACTCTATCGGCTCCTGGCCCCTCTGCACTTCGGGTGGAGCACTTGCTTGAGGCTATTAATTGTGGATCTCCTAATCTTGGAGCTCGAGTTTTGACGGTCGTCACTCAAATGGTTAATTTACTTGTGAGTGGCTCGTTATCCGCTTCCCTGATGAGTTTCATTTGTGCTGCGACACTCATTCCTCTGCGGAAGAAGGATCCAGGTGTGCGCCCCATCGCCATCGGAGATGTTTTTCGGAGATTGGTAAGCAAATGCCTTTGCTTCCATTTCCGTTCTGATATGCGGGAGTTTCTTGCCCCTCATCAGCTGGGAGTTGCCTATCCTCGGGGGGTGGAGTCAGTGGTTCATTCTGCTCGTCATCTGATAGCAGAACATGGTCATTCTTCGACAAAGGTCATGCTCAAAGTGGATTTTCGGAATGCATTTAATATGGTCTCTCGCGAGGTTTTTCTTGAGGAGACTCGCACCCATTTTCCTGGGCTTTCGGCTTGGGTTCACGCCTGTTACGGTTCTCCCACGCCTTTGTATTGTGGGACTTCTGGTATTTTGAGTTCCTCTGGGGTTCAACAAGGTGATCCGCTTGGTCCTTTCCTGTTTACTCTGGTTTTGGATCGCTTATTGGCACGAATTCGCCCAGAATTTCTGCCAATAAGCTGGCGAGCTGCATGACCTCTGGTATCTTGATGATGGGTTTTTCATTGGCGACATATCGGTGGTTTCAGCCTTTTTTCAGGCAATTCAACTTCTCGGACCCTCCTTTGGCCTTCATTTGAGCCTTAACAAATGCGAGTTATTCTGGCCTCGCATTCCGGATTTTGACCCTTTCCCTCAGGAGATGCCACGATCTTTCGGCCCTGGAGCTGGGGTGGAGCTGTTGGGATCTGTGCTGGGAGCAGAGGATTTTGCCCTTCGGTATGTTACATCCAAGAAGAATCGTCTGATTTCTCTTTTGCAACGTCTACCCTCACTTGGAGATCCTCAGGTTGCTTATTGCCTTTTACGCCTTTGTCTTGGTCCTGGGCGTCTCATCCATTTCATGCGATGTACACCTCCTCTCTTATATCCTGCAGTGGGTCCCATTCTGCAATCCATTGATGCTGAGATACGACTCACTTTTGAGTCATGCTCTTCTTTGTCCATTCCCGATATGGCTTGGCGCCAAGCTTGTCTCCCCATCCGTTTGGGAGGATTGGGGTTGCCTTGTTCTGCGGAGCTTCATCCTTTGGCTTATTTTGCTTCGCTTTTCGCGGCTCGTCATGATCTTCCTCTTCTCACCTCCTTACCTTTTGATACCACTCATGCCATTTGGACTACTGCTGCTGGGCAACTCGACTCCCTTCTTCCGCCCGCTGCAGATCGTTCCTTTGATGAGTGGTTCGCCCGGGGACCAGAAGGAGAGACAGTTGGCAGTCAACGCTCTTTGAGCACTGTTATGGGTCAAGCTCGTTTTGAGTCTCTTCTAGAGGATTTTGCGGGGCAGCATGCTTGGAGGGATTGTGGTCGTCTACGGAGCTTATCACTTCCACATAGCGGAGCATTTTTGACATCTCTTCCTAATCGGAACTTGGGAGGTAATTTGTCCGGGCCAGAGTTTTCGGTTTGCATTGCTTGGCGTCTTGGCTTGCCCATGATTCGGGCCGATCTTCCATGTCGTCATTGTGGTTCCTCTCTTGATGCTTTTGGGGATCATGTTGTTTCTTGTGCTCGTTCTGGATTGCGGATTCATCGTCACAATGCTATTCGGGATTGCCTTTTCCACATTGCGAGGAGCTCTGGTTTGTCTCCTTCCATGGAGGTTTCTGTTGATGCCAGTTCATCACGCCCGGCTGATATTTACATTCCCTCGTGGCATGGTGGTCACTCATGTGCTGTGGATGTCACTGTCACTCATCCTCTCAGATCGGATTTGCTATCTCAAGCTCGTCATCATTCTGGTGTTGGTCTTCGCAAAGGAGAACTTCGGAAACAAGCCAATGCTGATCGTTGTCGTACAGCTGGAGTTGGTTTTTTGGTTTTTGGCCTTGAGAGTTTTGGTGGGGCCTCGGAGTCGTCGCGAGATTTGGTCAGATCATTTGGAGACTTCCAAGCCTTTCGAGATCCTACCCCTAGGGGTATTCTTGTGGACCGCTTTTGGCAACGTATCTCCATCATTCTTCATCGGCAGCAAGCTTACGGTTTTCTTGATGCTTCGGCCTTAGAGTTTGATCATAGTATGGGACATGATGATATGGTTCTTTGATTCCTTTGGGTTTTTTCATCCTCTTGTGGCTAATTCTCATGATTTGGTTTTTGATCCCTTCGGGCATTACTTCATGGACATTCATTAGGACATATTGAACTAGGGGACACTTCATCGTTTTTCGGGGCACACGACAATGATGTAATATACCAAAGTTGCATTAAAATGATCCCACTACTTACAATTATCATCGCACCCCTTTAGAGATGCACTGTCAATCCCTCAATTTCAA
>JBCCGK010000245.1:0-2671 GCA_039029315.1 Bacteroidota bacterium
GGGCCAGCTCGCCTAAACTGGTAAAAGTGTACGGTAAAGAAATTTGAATTTCCATTTTGGCCAAAGTCAAACTCAGAGACTGTTTTGGAATCTGTGCTGAGAATTTTTATGGGGTATTTTTTTCTCAAACAAGGCTCTTTTTTGTTCTCATAGTGGTGCTATGGGAACAAAAAAAGCCGCAGAATGAGGAAAAAATTCGCGTACAAAAAATAAGTAACAGATTTCCAAACAGTCTCTCAGCTCTCATAATCAAGCAAGAATTTTTCGAGGTAAAAAGGCAGATGTGCACTGTATATCAACATCCTTTCAGATCGATTCTGGACAGGAGTTGGTCCTGTTTTCTTTTTTTTATTTTCCTCATCTGAATCCTGGCAACATCCCTCTCTCCCTTGCACATTCCCTTCTCATTTTAGCCTAAATAAGGCTTATTCCACGAAAATGGTCAAAAATGATCGAAAAAAGGGCAGAATTGGATAGTCCCCCAGCTCCTCTTTTTCACTTCTTTGCCACAGTTGAGACATACAACTCACCTGGCTGAATCAACTCATTTTCTCATGTATCCAATAAGTCCACTTAAGATGCCTACATTTATTTACACAGCTCTTTTGCTGATCCTATGCCTCAGTCTCCAAGCTCAGGAAGTCCAACAAAAGGTCTTCATAGAAGAAGTTACTGGTTCCTGGTGCGGGCCATGCGCGGTGCATAACCCTAATTTTGACGCCATTATTGAAGCCAATGATTCCAAGGTAGTCACCCTTAAATATCAATACATCGATCATATTCATGGCTTGAATCCTCTCCCTGGAAGCATACGCAATGACTATTATTCGCTTTCTGCTGTTCCTCAGTATGTGATCAATGGAGAATATAAAGGGAATCCGGGTAATTTCTCTCAAACTCTACTCAACCAGACCTATAATGGTACGATGACGCCATTTAGCATAGAGATGTCTCATGCAGTGAATGTCACACTTGACTCTATTTTGATCTCTGTAACGATCAAAAACGAAAGTTTGGATACCGTCCGATCTCAAGCGCCTTTTTCTCTTAAATTAAGAGTCGCATTGACTGAAGAGGAATTGCACTACAAAGAAGCGCCCGGAAGCAATGGTGAAACTGAGTTCAAATGGGTGATGCGGGATATGTACCCATCCGCCAATGGAACAATTTTGGACAATACCTGGCTTCCCGGGCAAGAAGAAACATTTGATTTTCATCGCCCCCTTCCTGATGTGGTCCTGGATTACCATCAGATCTCAGCCGTCGCCTTCATCCAGGATGACGAAGACAAATATGTCTACCAGGCAGAGAAAACAGAACCAGATTCCATTCTGACAGGTGTGGCAGATACGGAGTTGGAACTCATCAGCGATCCAAACAAAAACTGGTGCGACACCCTCTATGATCCGGTCTTTATGGTCGTCAATCATGGCCCTGAATCCTTGAGCCAGTTTCTGATTCAGCTAAGCCTCGATGGGGAAATCGTCTACAATTGGCCTTATACACAGGAGTTGGGCGTCAATGACACCGCTATCATTCAGACTCCGCCTATCTCCCTACCCAATCAATTCAATCGCCTTGATGCAGAAATCACTTCTCTTCCCAACGGGATCAAAGAAGGGAGACAAACCGATCCATTCCAGATGACCATGTTCAATAGCATCAACCAGAGAGATGAGCCCATCAAGGTTGGATTTGAAGTATTTGAGAATCCCCCTAACTGGCCAATTGGCCTCAATTGGTTGTTTGATCGGGACATGGATGGCTGGTTATATGACTCAGCGGCAGTTGCAATCTTAAATCCTGGCTCCAAAGGAGGTGCCTTCGGAGAGAGCAATACCTCTGTCAATTTCAGGAGTTATGTTCCTGGTTGGAAAGGTGGATTCATCCTTGATCAGGTGGACATGAGTAGCAGTGTAGGGGGAGCATTGGAGTTTTCAATGGCTTATGCACAAAA
Organism: Bacteroidota bacterium; assembly: GCA_039029315.1. Taxonomy (GTDB): domain Bacteria; phylum Bacteroidota; class Bacteroidia; order J057; family J057; genus JBCCCJ01. The sequence goes on from JBCCGK010000245.1 coordinate 1,958, forward strand.
AGACTCTGCCATGGATCGACTGATTGTATCTTCCTCTATAGACTGTGGGGAAACATGGGAGGAGGAGTTCAATCGAGCTGGCGCAGATCTGGCAAACACAACGGTTGTTTCCGGGAATAATCTCTACCCCAATGCAGATCAGTGGACCAAACATCGCATAGAGTTGAACAAATTTATCGGAGAGAAAGTCGTCTTCAAATTCGAGTACATTGGTGATAGAGGCCACTGGTTCTATCTGGATGATATTCATTTGGCAAGATATGCTGTGGGGATTGAGGACAATGAGCTGGAGGAAGCAGTAACAATCGCACCGAATCCATTTTCCTCCTCGACACAGGTGAACATTTCTCTGGATCATCGGGAGAAGCTTGACATTCGGGTGGTGGACGCAGTTGGAAGGGTGATGTCCAGCCAGGTTCACACACATCTGGGGGGCAGTTCACAAATTCAGGTAGGAGAGAGCAGTTGGGCAGATGGACTCTATCATGTTGTCATGTCAAGCGAGACAGCCCAAATCAGTAAAAAAATTCTCCTGCGAAAATAGGAGATTCTGAGTTGTAAATTATTATTAGGATAACGTGAGTTCTTTGTTGTATTACGACAATTTGGATTAGATTTTGATAATCTGATTGTCTGGGAAAAATTTGGTAGTCCATCCAATGCTTGGCTTGTGGTCGATAAAATCATATGCACAGATTCCAGCCAGGAGATTGA
>JBCCGK010000246.1:0-2614 GCA_039029315.1 Bacteroidota bacterium
AGCAACCGAAGGACTCAATAATTTGATCAGATATCTCAAAAGAATTTCTTTCGCTATTCCCAATTTTGAACATTTGAGAATCAGAGTCCTGGCAACGACCTTTTAGCTACCCCGTGATTATTGTCAAAGAACCAAAATTCTCAGCACAGATTCCCAAACAGTCTCTAAGCTTTTGGAAGGCTTGAAAGATCTGTATCTTGAGCATACCAATTGACCAGGGTCTTGTTATGCGACATGCCTTCAATTCCATTTTCCCCCTTCTGCTCACCGGATTTGCGTTGGTGACGGCTGGAATGGGGTGTGGAGCAAATGGGCCTGTTCAGGATAAGCTTCCCTGCTCTACCATTCATGGATTGGATTCCTTATTGCGACCGGGGCGAATCATCCTGTTGGGAGAGATTCACGGGACACAGGAAGCACCTGCCTATGTAGGCCAGATGGCTTGTCATATGCTCCGAAAACAGATCCCAGTCATCGTGGGATTGGAGCTTCCGAGAGAAGAAGAATCTGTGGTTCGCGCCTTTCTTCAATCTGAAGGGAGTGAGGCTGACCAACTCAACATTCTACAATTGCCCTTCTGGGCCAAAGAGTATCAGGATGGCAGGACGAGTCAGGCGATGTTTGACCTATTGGAAACACTCAGGCAGTTTCGTACTGTTGGTGGAGAAATAGATATTCTCCTGATTGACCATCCCTCATCTGACAATCGGGACATAGCCATGGCAGCGCGCATTATCCAAACTGCCAAGGAGGCGCCTGCGTCTATGATGGTCATCCTCACTGGTAACCTGCACAGCATCATTTATGAAGATTCTGGCTACATGGGCAGTTATATCACAGCGGCCTTGGGAAAAGATCGGGTCTTGTCTCTCAAGCAAACATTTACCGGAGGCTCTGCCTGGGTGGATACAGGCGGAAGTCCGGGTCCTGTACGATTCGGAGGAGAAGGCTTGGCCTGGAAGGGCATCATCATCAATCCTGACCTGTACGAATATCAGGGTAGCTTTGAGATGGACAGTATCCACGCCTCAAGACCTGCCAAAGAAATGGTAGCAAATTAATCATGTGAAATCATGGAAGTCTTTTTATCCTTATTGCTTGCCACCATTTTTTACCTTCTTAGCCTCCTTCACTGCTATTGGGTTGGAGGAGGAAAATGGGGCTTCGAGGCAGCTTTGCCTACCAAAGAAAGTGGAGAACGAATCATGAATCCCAGAAAGATCGACAGTGCAATTGTCGGCCTGGGATTGTTCGCCTTTGGAAGTCTGTATCTGCTGCATAGCGGAATTGTTCCCATCAATCTTCCTTCCTGGGTATGGAGAATTGGTAGCTGGATTGTGCCTGGGATTTTCTTGTTACGGGCCATAGGAGAATTCAGATATGTCGGCTTTTTCAAGAAGGTTCGGAATACTCCTTTTGGTCAACGAGACACCAAATATTATGCGCCTTTGTGTCTGGGAATTGGCATCATAGGGCTTGTCATTGCCTGGATGTAGGGATGTGTTGCTCCATCTCTCATTGTCTCGAAGTGCAAAAAACCGGCACTCACAATTAGATCCTGACACACCCTCAAAAACGAACATTTTTTTGAATGGATTCATGTCATTCATCTGCTTGGTCAATCTCTTCACATTTTTGCAAAAAGACATTTTCTTCTTCAAAGGTATTTGCAAAAAATCCCAAAAAGTTGAAGCCCGTTGAGATTTTTCCTCCATCTCAATACCCATTCTCCTTATAGATGAACCTTAGAGAGAATCCCATAATTCTTACCGACTCCATGATACAAAACCTTTTCGATTGAAGCCGAGGTAGGGATAGCTTTGTAAAAAATCAACTTATTATGAAAACGATTCACACCTCATACTTCCTGCTGGTCATGCTCATGACCTTCTTGTCAATTACTTCTTGCAGACAAGACACTCCCATTGACAATTTCGATTCCGTGCTCGACATTCCAGATACAGATGGACTGGGCGAATACGGTTTCCCAACTGGCATAGACATCAATGACAATGGAATGGTCATTGGATGGCCATCAGAGTCCAATGGCCCCCGAGAGATTGGCATAGAGAATCCCTCTTCTGGCTTTGCCATACATATAAGCGGTTCCCGATATGTCAATCTCTCCCCATCAGATGCTTTTTGTTCCTGGCCTTATGATATCAATGAATCTGACATGGTCGTTGGTGGGTATTTGCCAACGAAATACACCGAGAATGCTGAATACGAAATTCTGCCCACCTATGCTTTTGTCATCAAGGCTGATGGGACTGGATATGAGAACCTTCATGATTCAAGCTACAGAAGCACTTTCGCCAGTCATATCAACGATGAAGGAGATATTTTTGGCTGGTTTGAACAAGATGAAAGCTTGTATGCTTGTCGATTTTATCAAGATGGGACCCCAGCAACCGAATTGCGATTTCATGGCTATTCAGAGATTTCTATAATGGCAGTAAACAATACAACAGCTGTTCTCGAGGCCAAGAAATTAACAGATTTAAGCAGGGTAATTCTGACCTATACCATTGCTGACGAATCTATCTCTGAACTCCCGTTTGATGTCATTCAGGCAAGTTCTGCTCGAATTCACGCCATCGACAATGAAGGCAGG
>JBCCGK010000247.1:0-2583 GCA_039029315.1 Bacteroidota bacterium
AGTACTTCCTTAACTTTGGAGATCCCACAATATATGAGAAGCAAATGGGGGCCATCTAGTGTGCCATCTATAGTTACGTTGCAAGACAAATGAAGGTTGATCAAAACGGAGCAACAGCGATTGATGTTTACTCCTACATGGTTGAGCGTGCCAAGCAATCTCCAAGAGACATGGGTATATTGAAGACTGCTTGGCACGCTCAACCATGTAGGAGTAAACATCAATTGCTGTTGCTCCGTTTTGATCAACCTTCATTTGTCTTGCAACGTAACTATAGATGGCACACAAGATGGCCCCCATTTGCTTCTCACACATTGTGGGATCTCCAAAGTTAAGGAAGCACTTGATGTTCTCTGGTGTTGCCTCCTTGCCTTTCTTGCCAATAAAAGAGCCAACCAAGAACGAAGCATCCTCCGTGTGCAAGCTATTGGAACACTTGAACGTCTCCATAAAGAAATGAAAGCCACCAATAATGGGTTGTTGTTTCTTCCACCTACCCTTTTCATCAGAGTACTTGAGTCTGTAGATCTTTCCCACAGGCGATCCATCACAAGCGTTTAGGAACAAGGTATAGGAGGGAGGTGGATCCTTATCGTCTTCCTTGACCTGGTCTTCTATTAGTTTCCAGATAGAGTCTAGTTCCCCCTGCGTCAGTGGACGCAACCCAGTACATTCTTCCTCCTCATCGTCTTGTTCCAGGACGGTATCACTTGTGTCCTCTGGCATTGCTTCGTCAAATGGGTTGTTGATATGATAGTAATCACAAAGCTGCCTCAACAAAATCCTCAAATCCATCTCAAGTATTTCCACTTGTGTGGAATTGGCACTAAAGGGAAGGTCAAGTGCATAGCTAGACTGTATGTGATTCTTGGTCCACAAGGTTTTCAGTTCCTCATGCGTTGCAGTGTTGACAGGGGGACGCTCCTCACTAATAGTAGCAGCCGTAAAAACATCCACTAGCTGTGACTCCAAAAACAACCGTTCCGTGATTGGGAGCTTGATTGATCCATCGTTGGGGACGGTATCTGCCGTTGGCATCTCACCAGGCAACCATCCCTTGGCCTTTGCCTGCAAGGCAGCAGCTATGTGCAACAACACTAGGGATCCAAGTTCCTGATTGTCGCTATCGGTTGGACGAAGATACTGGTCCAATACCATTTCCATGGGAGTGCACGAGCCACTTGGGGGCATGCTCAGTCCTGCTGCAACCAGTTGTTTCCAACTCTTTGATACCCGAGACAACCTTGCGGATGGATCGTCATCGTTGAGTATACCATCTTCTAGCAAAGTAGATGACGGAATGGTCGCATAAGCAACCAACGTGTTCGATTCAAAGGTACCGGCATCAGGTCCATCAACGACCTTATTCTCAACGTTGTCCGTCATTGCAATCACAAGGCATCTTGGATCCAGCTCCTGCTGTCTCATGGACATGTTCACAAAAGCTGCGGCCCTGCCTCTTCTTCTGGTGTTGGTTTGAGTGATAACTCGAAAGGGACTGGACAAAAAATCAAGGAATTGATGGTTTTCCATGGTGTCAGCCAATTCCGATACTGAACGGCAAGCTACTCCGATGATCTTGGATGGATTCGAAACTCGCTCAATCATGTCAGCAGCCAGATACGGTGCACAGACAAGGCTCCTGTCATAGGTATCAAGGGATCCTTTTTTGGATAATGTTTTTTCCACCCAATTAAGGCTATCATTGCCGGTAGCAAGAGCATGGATACAGAGAGGAAGTAACCTGCCATCTTTCTCGATGTAATCGCACAATCGGGTGGCGGGCACAACTTCCTCAGGCATGGTATCCTTGTCTTGAGCTGAGGCTAGCAGGATGGGATTACTAAGAGCAGCAAACATAGACACCAATCCAGAACCATGGGCTTCCTCTTCTCCCGCATTGGATTTTATTTGGGAGTGGCAAATTGGTTTGACCATAAAGGAGAAGGTATCATTCTGGGTCTTCCAGATAATATGGATGGAATATTGCAGAGTCACAAGGACTCCCTCGTTTCCCATTGCATCTTTTAGTAAGGAGTAATCAGGACCTCCCGCCATTTTGCGTCCCTTCTCTCTCAAGTCCACCAAATTGGCCATTATTTTCCTCAGGTCATCAAAGTTCTCCTTCAATTCCAATCTCTGGTATTCCTGTTCCTTGGTAATTGGATCGATATCCTCATCTGGACTATCATCTTCATCTCGAGTCCTCTTCCGCCCACGGCGATCGGGGGGAGGAGGGATCCTTTCGTAAGAGGAATTGTCCACGTTTCTAGTGCAGCAGGGGCACTGAACGATCTTCTCTTGTCTCTTCTGGTGCAGGAAATCAATCATGCAGTATAGGCACAACCGATGCTTGCATGGCTTGAGTTGTACCTGCTGGAGGGGTTGCAAATCTGCATAGCAGTCAGCACAGATGGTGGCCATTGTCAACAGAATCGGTCGTCCGGGAGATGGAGATGTGGAGATCGTCCAGGAGATGGAGAGCCAGAAACGTCGCTCTGCGTTGTGGAGATCAGAATCGGTCGTCGCTCTGCGTTGTGAATCGGTCGTCCCGTACGGTCCGCGAGAGCCAGAGCGGGAGAT
>JBCCGK010000248.1:0-2538 GCA_039029315.1 Bacteroidota bacterium
AGGAATGGCAAGAAATCCACCATGAGAGGACAAGTGAGAGAAAAGTTACAAGACAATCTTTATCAAGTGACATATCCCAATGGAAAACACAGGACTTATGAATATGAAGATCTGATCAACATGATCAATAAGCCTGATGAAGAAGGAGTAGAACTCTGGGATTTTGAAAAGATAATCAATCACAGATGGAGTGATGATCCAACTAGGAAAGGAAAGATTGATGTGCTATTAAAATGGGCAGGTTATGAAGAACCAACATGGGAACCATTGGAAAACATCAAGAAAGATGATCCAATTTCATTAGCCAAATATGCACAAGACATGAATTTGACCAATCAATCCAAATGGAAATGGGCAAACAGCTATCTCAAGAGAGAAAAAAGATTTGCTAGAATGCTCAAACAAGTTCATCTTTACAAAAAGAAGACCAACACAATCAAGTACAACTTTGGAGTGAGGATTCCCAAAGGAATTAAGGAAGCAATGATGTTGGACAAACTGAATGGCAACAAGAAATGGTCTGATGCCATTGAAACAGAATTGAGGGCTTTATATGAAGAACACAAATGCTTCAAGAAAGTGAACTCCAAGAATGATATACCCAGAGATTTCCAGTATGTGCCATTACTATGGGTTTTCGCTGTGAAATTTGATCTTAGACACAGAGCAAGATGTGTAGCAGGAGGTCATGTCACAGAAGATCTAGAATTTGACATCTATTCAGGAGTTGTTGATTTGGAGACCATAAGAATTGCTCTTGTTGCAGCAATCTTGACTCAATTGCAAATCATTGCAGCAGACATAGGATCTGCCTACATACAAGCTTTCACAACTGAAAAGATCTACACCATAGCAGGTCCAGAATGGGCTTTGCTAGGAATTGAAGGATCAGCATTGATTGTCAGAAAAGCACTCTATGGTTTAAAGGCCAGTGGAGCTATGTGGCACAGGAAATTGGCAGACAATCTTCGAGAAATGGGATTCAAGCCTTGCACAGCTGATCATGATTTTTGGATCAAGGACAAAGGCACTCATTATGAATATCTAGGAGTAATTGTGGATGATCTTTTAATCTTCAGCAAAGAACCATACAAGATTCTCAATCACATGAAAGAAAAATACAAGTACATATTCAAAGGAGTTGGGAAACCAGAATATTACAATGGAGCTGATTTTTCATTCTCCAGGGAAGGATTTCCAATCATGCATTGTAAAACCTACATCACAAATGTGTGTGATAAAATTGAAAAACTCTTGAACATCAAGTTGAAATATCATGGATCACCTATGGAAGTAGGAGATCATCCAGAAGATGATGAATCAGATTTCTTACCTTCAGGAGAGATCACCATCTATCAAATGCTCATAGGATGTGCTCAATGGGCAGTCACCTTAGGAAGATATGACATCCAATATGCAACAAACACTTTAGCAAGGTTTGCAGCATTGCCAAGAGAAGGACACAAAAAGAGAGCAATCAGGATGTTTGGATATCTTAGACACCATCCTAAAGCTCGAACAATTTGTGATCCCAGACCATTGAATCTAGAGTCTATCAAGTTTGAACAACATGACTGGACTGATCTCTATCCTTTTGCAGAAGAACACATCCCAAAGATTATGTTAAAAACTTACAACAATGATTATGCTCTATCATTCACTGTTCTCATTGATTCAAGTTTTGCATCATGCAATTTGACCAAAAGGAGCAATGTCTCAGTGATTGCCATCTTGGGCAGCACAGTGATCAAAACACATTGCAAGAGACAACACACTGTGGAAACTTCCACATATGGAGCTGAAATAGTAGCACTCAGGGTAGGTGTGGAATTAGCTCTTGAAATCAGATACAAGCTCAGAATGATGGGAATCAAATTTGAACCAGTAACCAATGTCCTATGTGATAATATGAGTGTGGTAATCAATACTCAATTCCCAACAAGCAACTTAAAGAAAAAACACAATGCAGTGGCATATCACAAAGTAAGAGAAGCAGTAGCTGCAGGAATTATCAGGATTGGACACATTCGGAGTGAACACAATCTTGCAGACATTCTCACCAAAGCACTGGGACCAAAACAGCACTATGAACTATTGAAGCATGTTATGTTTCCCATTTCACAGAACCATTAATGGTTTGAGGAGAGTAACAAAAAGAAGCAAGCGCTCACACTAATTTTCTGTGCAAACCAGTGAATAGATCAGTGAAACTGTGGTATTGAATGATAAGCTTACAGGTGGCAATGAAGTGACAAGTGGCAATGCCACATGTCAAAAACAAGGAAATGGCGCCACATAGCTAAAAGAACAGTATGGAACCATGACACCTGGCAGTTTTAGTCTTGGTTCATGTAGAGCCCTACATAAGCAGTAGAAATGAGATGGAATTGACACCTGGCAGTTTAAGTCATGGAACCTAATCTGCACCGGTGTCATCGGTCTCACAATCCTAAAATAGCAAAGGTTATAAGGGCTTGTCACATCTTACAAGTTTATACAGACCCATATCGCTTTACAAAGGTAGAGCATCGATCAACA
>JBCCGK010000249.1:0-2535 GCA_039029315.1 Bacteroidota bacterium
ACCTCCGGGAGCACGGTGCAGCTGTGGGAGTACCCCCACTCACTGGTGCACACAGTGGTGGGGTCAGCCTTTTAGCTGCTCCCTCATTTTAGCCCACAATGGGCATTTGCTGAGTTGGTGGTCTTCGGCACCACACGCATAACAGGTCTTTCGACCCGATCCCTCCGATTTCCTGGGTGATTTATGTGTTGCAGCATCCATTGTGTGTGGGCTGCTTGTTTGCTTCTTTTGAAATCCACCCCCTCTTCTCTGTTTTTGATATCCAGACCCTGAATTCCTGTTAAATCCCTTTCCTTTCCCTTTTCCTTTGTGGGAATTAAAGTTCTTGTTTCCCTTTGAATCACCAATACCTGATCCACTGCCTCCCACATAGGCGGTTCTGTTGTGGGGAACAAGACTTGGAACAGTGGACCCAGACACACTGCCAATGGAAGCTTGCAAAGAGGCAAGTGTCTGGAGTTTGTTAAATACTGCGTCAAGGGGTGCATCAGCCATATTTAATCGCAAGAACTGTCGAATATCAGGAGGCATTGCCCTCTGGAAATACTGCAAAGCCTCCCTATCAGACATATCAGGGATTTGCAGTTGATGTTCACGAAAGGACTGAATAAATTTTACAATGTCCCCACCAGCTTCAAAAGACAGGGATTCCATCTTATCCCTAGTTACTGTCTCCACATCAAGGATCTGAAATTGGGAGATCAATCCTTGCTCAAAAAACATCCACCCACGTTCCATAATCATACCATGCTTGCTGTCAGCCCAAACAGCAGCTGAATCAATCAAACTCCCCACCGCAAATTCCAAGGTCTCCATGGGTCTAAAGTTCATGGCTGTGCAATACCTCTGCACTTGGCGCAGCCATAAAGCGACATTCTGCCCTACCTTTTTCCCACTGAACTTCTCAGGTAAAGGCAGTTTGATCTTAGGATTCCTATTCTGTTCAAAAAGAGGATTGCTGTGCCTTGGCATCTCAGCATGGGCATAAGGGGCACCATTGAATCCATTTCCTCCAAAGCCACTCGCACCTCGATGGTCCACTCCATCAGCATCCATGTGTCCTCCCTCATGATTCCACTCTGGGTTCCCTTCCTCCTCAGGAATGGCATTCAAATGAGTAGCAAGGTCCTCTCTAGGATGTTCATCATATCTCACATCACTCATCATGGAGCCTTCCTGAGCTTCACCCCTACGAATACTCTCCATTGCCACTCGAGCCCGCTGCCCAGCAGTATGTGGTCCCATGGGCATTTCCAACTGCTCTGGTTTCCTTCTGGGAGATACCTCCGGGGATGTTAGACCATCAGATTCCTGATCCTCCTCTTTCACTCCCTCAGTTAGGGGTCCTGGTGCCAACAACCCCTGCCCAGATTTTCCTTTCAAATCCTCCATAAGGGTCTTTAGGTCTGCATCCATGGTCGATACCGTGTTATGCAAGGTCTCAAATGCAGCCCTAGAGGGGGCCTTGTCAATCTTATCCTCTGCTGATGCCAACCTTCCAGCCAATCGAGTCTCCTTTGCAGAGGCCACCTCCAAGGCTCGAATTCTCTTCTCGAAATCCGTTGAATCCCTGTCCATGGATGTTTGTATGGCTGCAAATGACAGCCGCAGCTTGTGAAATTCCTGCTCCCAATTGGCCCGCTCCTTCTGGAACTCCTCTTCCAAGGCCCGCAACCCCGCTGCCAGGGTATGGATATTCTGATCCACCCACTTGAACTGATCTTGAGCATCCCAAACCACCTTATCTCCTGTCACAGTGATATGTTCGATCCGGCTGCAAATTTTACTCCCCACATCCTGAACTAAAGTGTCCAAGAGCTTGAATAAATCCACAATCCTAGCATTGTAAAATTGGCTAGGATATGACTGATCCAATTGCAGGTGCCAGTCCTGCTTTAGATGCACCAACTGTCGAGCATCAAAGTTACCCTCCATGATTCAATGCCAATTCCCTCCAAGCCAATGCCAATCTCCCCTTCCACTCTCCACCAATGTCTCCCTGTCTCCTCCTAAATCAAAACCAATCAAAACTAAGTATCTAAGACTAACCTGCCACCACCAATAAATAAAAACAACCTAAGTCACAAGAAAAAGTAGGCCCTAGGGGCCCACACAACAACACAACACCCAGGCAGTCAAAGCCTCTAACCCCAAGGTGGTGGTACCCAGCTGTGGCAGTCCTCCACAACACCAGATCCAGGCACGGTCGCCCCAAGGGCTTAGGTCCCTGTCACTGGTGAGGGCTCTTTTTACCCTGCCACAGCCTCAATGCACCCTGCCACCGAAGGGAATCCACTGTTTTTTCCCTAAGAATCCCTCCCCTAAGATCTTTGATCGGTCGACCGAGGCAATTCCTCGGCCTCGCCCCCCCTACGGGGACTTGCCCACTGGTGTCCCTGGGCGTCGGGACTGCAATCACGAGTCTAACACCCGATGTGGACAAACTGCAGGTGTTTGAATTCCCTCCCACACGCACTCCCAGCAGACAGAAACTGACAGAAACAGGAAACAAGTTCCAAACTAGTAGATCAAGGT
>JBCCGK010000250.1:0-2443 GCA_039029315.1 Bacteroidota bacterium
ATGCAATTCTGGATGGAGATGTCACATTTCTCTGTGAGAGACAAGAGAGGAACATGATTTGTAGCTGACATTGGCGTCCAGCGAAAGATTGAAACAATATCATCTGAGCCTCCTCAGATGGAAAGTTTTCGAGGGGTACTAAGTTCTGGGCCGAAAGGGAGTCAATTCAGCGAGGAAGTATTCCTGATTTCTCCGTGGTACGCAGCAGGATGTTGATGTGATCTTGGCTGAAAAAGACATCAAGAAGTTGACGGCAAAGTATGGTGAGCTGAGCTGCCTCAGTAGGAAAGTCTGCAAGTCCTTATTCTGGAATGAGAGAGAGAACTCTGATTCCTCCTTCTGGCAATAAATGATGTGATTTGTGGCTGATATTGCCGTCCAGGAGTTTGATGTGCCGGAGATAATGAACCGGCCGTCCCTGCCAGCAAGGCTTCAAGTTATTCTTCTCGCCAAAAGGGAGAAGATTCTGCCACAAGGCATTTCAGATTCCTCGTAGTGGGCAAGATGCGGACAGAAATTTTGGCCTATATTGGCATTTTGAAGTTCAATCACCTGAGCCGTCGCATGCAGCGGGAATATCTTCAAAGCTGGTAGTATGGTTCCATGCCAAAAGAGGAATGACCCGGTGGGAGGGCATTTTTTTCCCGGAGGCAACCCAAGCGCGCCATTTCCAACTGACGTTGATGGCCAGAAAAATGACTTCAAGAATAAGAACTGAGCCGGCCGTCTCAGCACAAAGCCTTCCAGATGTGCAGGACAGGAAGAGACACATTTCTGGATGGTGATGTTACCGCTCTCACCGAGAGACAAGATAGATAGTGGATGCGTAGCTGGCATTGATGTCCAGCAAAGGATCGAAAGAATATAATCTGAGCCGTGTCAGCTGGAAAGAATTCAGGAAATACTTCTAGGCAGAGAGGGAGACAGCTTTGCAAAGAGATCTTCCCAATCTTGCAATGGTGGCAAGGCATGGATGTGATGTTTTTTGCCTGATGAAGACGATCAAGAAGATGCCTGCAGGAATCATATATATGAACCAAGCCGTCTTCGCAAGGAATTCTCAAGTCCTTTTTCTGGAATGGAAGAGAAGTTCTCAGAGAACTAAGATTTCTCCTTGTGGCAATAAATGATGTGACTTGTGACTGATATTGCCTTCCCGGAGTTTGATGGGAGGGTAATATGAACCTGCATGAGCCGTCTCAGCGGCAGAGGCTTCAAAGATGTGCCTCTCGGTGAAAGAGATAATTTTGCGAAGTGCATTCCGCATTCCTTGTTGATGGCAAGATGTGAGTGGAATTTCTGGCCGACATTGATTCCGGGAGTTGAATGCAGGAATATGGCCCAAGCCAACTCGGGAGAAATGTCTTCAAGATGTGCACCTTGGGAAAAAGAGAAACAATTCTGGAGAGATTCATTCGGTTTCCTCTCCGAGAGACAAGATAGAAACTTGATGGGTATCTGGCATTGGCATCCAGAAGTTGATCAAACGAGTGTAATCTGAGCCATCTCAGCTGGAGCGTTTCAATATGTACTTCTGAGCCGGAGGAATTGAACTCACTGCGAAGAAATATTCCAGATTACACCATGGTGGCAAGGCGTCCGATGTGATTTTTGGCTCTTGAAGACAATCAAGAGATTTACTACAGAAATATGAGCTGAGCCTCCTCAGCAGGAAAGTCTTCAAGTCCTGCTTCTGGGCTGGAAGTAAAAACTCACATGTTTCCTTGTGGCAATAAATGATGTGATTTTGTGGCTGATATTGCCATCCAGGTGTTTCATGGAAGAGCATGAACTGAGCCGCCTCAGTCTGAAAGGCTTCAGGCTGTCAGATTGACAATTCTACGGAGAGACATTCCAGATCATTCCAGATGTCTCCATGGTGGTAGCAAGATAAGGATGTGATTTACGACTTGAATTGGTGTCCGGGAAGTCTTCAAGATCCTAAAATTCATATGAAGAGATTGGTCGGTGGAAATTGACGTTATTCGGCTCAGCAGGAACAATTTTCAATAATTGGCCCCAGGGCCAAAAGAGGCAGGATGCGCCAAAGAAATATTGCTGATTTCCCATTGGCAGCAAGATTGAATTGGTTGTGATATTTGCATGACTGACATGATGCCCGAAGGTTGATCACAAGAATACGACCTGAGTGTCCTGGTGGAACAGTTTCCTAGACATACTTTTTGTCTGAGTCAGACACTGTGTGATGGAACACGCAATGGTGGTCCACAACAATGACAGTTGGTAGAGAAGGACATTCGTTTGGATTCCGTCTGTGGGCAGGCGTAGAATTCCAGTACACTTGAGGTGGGCAGTTGGGCATCTGAATCGGTGGGTGGACAATTACATGGTCACAGGTCTCTCCAAGGAAACACAATGGATGGACAAGGAGCGATCAGGTCATCGTGCAGCAGTGCTAAGCCACCATTTACTTGCACTGCTA
>JBCCGK010000251.1:0-2440 GCA_039029315.1 Bacteroidota bacterium
ATGTCTCCCCACTATGAAGATTTTGAGACACGCCATTCCCTGCCAATAAACGAGCCCCTAAATTTGTCATAGATTCTAGATTACCAGCATTTGCTGATTTACGTAGCCACTGTACCCCTTTTTTAGAATTTTTTGTGAGACCATCACAAAAAATTCTAAAAAAGGGGTACAGTGGCTACGTAAATCAGCAAATGCTGGTAATCTAGAATCTATGACAAATTTAGGGGCTCGTTTATTGGCAGGGAATGGCGTGTCTCAAAATCTTCAAAGTGGGGAGACATGGCTTCGTAAAGCTGCTAATGCTAATGAGCTTATTGCAATGGGATTATTAGGAATGTATTTGCTAGCAGTCTGTCGGAGAGCATATATATCACAGCATGTATATAGCTTTATAAAGCTTAAAAAGACACACTAAAGCTATCGAGAGGAGAAATTGACGAAAGGGGAGAAAAAAAGTAAACTAAGAAGTATTATGTAAAAAAGCTCGGGAAAGAAATTTCTTTCCCGAGCGAAGTAGATGAAGAGGAGGCAAGAAGATGGGAAGAAAATGGAGAGAGGCAGATTACGAAGAAATGGAGAAGAGAGAGATAAAAATAGGAGAGATGCTGCCAGCAAGACATCTAGTAAGATTTGTGGCAAAAACAGTGAGGGATTTAGACCTGAGAGAAGTGTATGCAGAATATGGGGAAAGCGGAGGAGTAGCATATGCGCCAGAGTTGTTATTGAGTCTAATCATATATGGGTACATAACAGGAATAGAAAGCAGCAGAAAGATAGAAGAAGCGACGAAAAGAGATATAGCGTGGATGTGGTTGGCAGGGGGTCATCATCCAGACCATGATACAATCAATAGCTTCAGAGAAAGATTCAAACGTCAAATAGATGGTATATTTGAACAAGTAGTGAAGAAAGCGATAGAGATGGGAATCGTGAAGATGGAGAATGTAAGCGGAGACGGGTCGAAGATACACGCAAATGCATCAAAGAGTAAGGCGATGAGCTATGAAAGAATCATGGAGCGCAAGAAAATGTTGGAAAAAGAAGTAGAAGAACTGACGGCATTGGAAGAGGAGGAAATACCAGCCGGAATGAATCGAGCAGATGAAATCGGACTCCGAAATCTGAAAATAAGTAGACTGTGTGAAGCGGAAAAAGAATTGGAGCGACGCGCAGAGGAGAGATATGAGGACGAAGTGGCAGCATATAAAGAGAGAATGGCTGAAAGAGCGGCAGAGGAGAAAGAGACAGGCAAGAAGATAAGTGGACCGAAGCCAGAGGAACCAAAGCCAACAGGGCCACGAGGGAAAGACCAATATAACTTTACCGACCCAGAGTCAAGAATTATGCCAGAGGGCAATCATGATGGATATGAGCAATCATATAACGCACAGGTAGTTGTAGACCAAGATAGTTTATTGATTGTTGGAGAGTTATTGTCAGATAAACCAAATGATAAGCGATTGGCAATCCCACTATTGGATGCCATTTCATCGGAAATAGGGCAACCAAAGAATGTCGCATTTGATAATGGCTACTGGAGCGAAGAAAACGTAGCAGAAATCGGGAAGCGCGGGATTGAGGCATATATAGCCACAGGACGTGAACCGCATCATATTTCTTGGCAAGAGCGATTCCTGTCGTCGCCAGAGTCCCCAGGTAAGGATGCATCTGCCAAAGTCAAGATGGCTTATAAGCTCAAGACGGGTGAGGGCAAAAAGATTTATCGTCGTCGCAAATTTACGGTTGAACCCGTCTTTGGCATTATCAAAGAGGTGATGGGCTTTCGTCAATTTTCCCTGAGAGGGATGGCGAATGCCGCTGGTGAATGGACCTTGGTCTGTTTGGCCTATAACCTCAAGCGGCTGCATCAAATTCTTTGGTAGATTTCTATCGCCTTGGTTGTGCGCGCCCACAATCAGGAAAATTCAGCTACATTCGGAGGGTATTCAGTTTATTTTGATTTTTATGTAAAATTCAACTTTACGAATCGCTATAATCACATTTTCATACCTAATATTCATGCACTTTTTCTTGTCTTTCTAGGAGTTCATGCATGATTTTTATCGAGGTGGGAGTTCTCCGACAGACTGCTAGACTCAATCCCAGCTCAATAGATACAAAACTGGCTGACATCATGCCAACCCAAAACGAGACACAGATGATGCATTCCGCACCCTCTCGTACCCATTCCCGGTCTTCCCCAAGTACGTGGGTGTTGACCCACTGGCATACCCGCTTGACCGTGCCAAACGGACCCTCTGGTATATGGTCCACCCAAGTCTTGTTACTCAGGAGGGCAATAAGGCCCTCGCGACCTCGCATCGCCAGTCCGAATGGGCCGTGCATACTCGACAGAATCCCTGATGCGGCGATGGTGGCGAGGAAACCCAAGAGCAGTACGACTAGAGAATATGTCCACTCCAATTCCATCGTTCATGTC
>JBCCGK010000252.1:0-2413 GCA_039029315.1 Bacteroidota bacterium
TCATCATCATCATCATCATCATCATCATCATCATCATCATCATCATCATCATCATCATCATCATCATCATCATCATCATCATCATCATCATCATCATCATCATCATCATCATAATCATCATTCTCATCGTCGTCGTCGTCGTCGTCATCATCACCATCCAGCTCTATCCTTTGCCATCTTCATCTTTTTCACTCCATTCCAATGTTTTCCTTTTCCTTTCCACTTCATCATCTGAAAATATTATTCGCCAGGTTTCTCGAGACCTTCCCCTTTTTCTTGATCCCTGCGGGTTGTTATCCTTCTTCAAGGTGTGTCCTATCCAGCGCCATCTTCTGTGTCTGATATCGTTTTCCATCGGGACTTGTCTTGTTCTGTTCCACGTTTCTATATTTCTCACTTGATTACCCAGATGATTCTCCGGAGTCTCTTCAGACATTTGTTGATAAAGGTCTTGATCGTTCCAGGGTTACTCTGGGAGTGAGAGGCGTTCCATGTCTCACATCCATAAAGTAGTACTGATGCAACGTTTAAACCAAAAATTAATAGTACTAGTTTACTTTCGAGTGAGATCTTAATATTCTTCCATACATTTCCGAGTAATGCAAAGGTTGCTTGTTCTTTTCCTAGCCTTGCTTTAATGTCAATTTCTGTCCACCCCTTATGTCAAGCATGCTTCCCATTTTGTAGGAACCATTTTGCTCAATAGGGTCTTGAAGATGCACATTCTCTTTGCTGGACGTTTGCACGTAA
Organism: Bacteroidota bacterium; assembly: GCA_039029315.1. Classification (GTDB taxonomy): domain Bacteria; phylum Bacteroidota; class Bacteroidia; order J057; family J057; genus JBCCCJ01. The sequence goes on from JBCCGK010000252.1 coordinate 751, forward strand.
AAGATCTTTGCTTTTGCTGGGTGGATGCTTTGGTACTATGTCAAGTTTTGTTGTTTAGGTTTGCACATTTTCGTGGGTGTTGGATAAAGGAGCTAGGTCATCCGCATAGTCTTAGTGATTTAGTTGTGCCCAGAGACTCGTTTGGCTTTCAATTTTCTTCAATTGAGATTTCACTATAAGCGGCACTCATCCCGAGGCTTAGCGCTACAGTATTTTTTCTTGGTTTTTCATCCAGCTTTGAATCCAAGGGCACGCTTCAGGATCGTGAACGTTCCTTTCACAGCACATAGCTGTACTTCCTATGGAGATGGGTTACTAGGTATCGACAGGAGGTATGTTGGTAGGCTTTTCTTCATCATATCTGTGGCACCCACAACCACCGGTATTATCTCAACGTCTGTGAGGTTCCATGTTGTTTTCAGGTCGTGCTTGAGGTCCTGGTATTTCGTCAGTTTCTCTCTTTCTCTCTCAGCGCTGTTCAGACGGGAGCCATGTGGAACAGTTACTTCAATGATATGTGCTTTTCTATCTTGCTTGTTCCAGATGACAATGTCTGGTTTGGTGGCACCTCTTCAATAAATCTGCCAGTGTGGAGTTGCTTGTCACATAATATTGTGACATTCTGACCGGCAGTCGTAATTTCCGGCTCATATTTCCACACCACGTCTGTCTTGATCTTGTAGTGCTGGCAGATGGTCCAGTGTAGATATGTGCATACCTTGTTATGTTTAACTGTTTACTGGCCATCAGCCATAAGATTTGGGGAGGCTGACATCAGATGGCCCACCCTCTCAACTGATACATGGCGGAGCCAGCATTTGTTGTCACAGATTCCTGCCATGGATTTGACTCCATTTGTCAGCAAACCTTGGTCTTGTGCTCCAACAATCATTTTTTTCACCATCAAAGCCCAACTTCCCTTTCTTTAGTCAGCTGAGAGATCTGCTCTTGTCTATGTATGGCTTATCCAGCTCCGCAATCACTTTTCCAGCTCTTTTGTGTTCTTTCCACTGGTGTTTCCTTTCTTTTAGTACCTGGACAGCATGGTGTTTTGTTGTGAACCTCGCCACGTCAGTGGATCCTCCCTCCAGGTTTTGTTTAAAACATCCGGCTCATTACCTCTGTTGCTGGCAAGTTTATGGATTAAGCAGCGTTTGGGTAGGTTTTCATGATGTTATTGTACCAGTTTCATCAGTGGGTCCTGCGTGTGGGGTGGCATTATCGTGCTGAATCACAACACCCTTTCTCAAGAGACTGGATCTTTTCCAACGAATTATACCTCGTAGGCGGAATGTCTAGAAGAGTCACACCTTTCGCATCCCAGAACACTTTGGCTGCGGACCTCTGCACTTTGAATTATTTGGCGACGGGAGATGATTTTGTGATGTTCTTCAATCTGGTTCCTTATATCAGCAATATTTCACTCGTTCACAACTGCCAGAACAGGGCTCATCAAAAACAGTCTGCTTACCCTCGCCAATTTTTTACATTTGGTTTGAAAGTACACATGTCGAAGTTTATGATGATATAATTTGTTTTGCCCAAATATGAATAGTTTAGGATATGTGAAGCAACTCTCCATTTTGCTGAATGTTCTTTATTATCTTTCAAGGCCGAAATCACTCATCTTCAATGCCTTCGCTGCCTGATTCGTCGCTTGACA
>JBCCGK010000253.1:0-2342 GCA_039029315.1 Bacteroidota bacterium
CACCAATCCAGATCTCCTTTGTGCAACAACGGATTGGTTATACATGAGCTATCGGAGGTTGGGAGAAACTGTAAAGGCAGAAAAGCTGTTAGAGGCCATCACGCCTGATATGGAGATCATTGAAAATCATTCCTATCACAACAGGCTCCTCATGTACAAAGGTCTGAAGCAGCCCACAGACTTGCTGGATTTTGAGAACCCTGCCGAGGACGATCGAATCAATGTGGTTACTCAAGGGTATGGAGTTGGGAATTGGTTTTACTCCAATGGCGATAAAGAACAAGCATTTGAGATTTTTCGGCAAGTATTGGCATCAGACTATTGGTCTGCCTTTGGGTATATCGCTGCTGAGGCGGATGTGTTTTATGCAGAGTGAGGATTCTTATGAAGACGTAACGCGTCAGAGTGTGCAAAAACCTCTTGCGCATATTTCATTTCTTCTGAATTTTCATTATATTGAATCAAGAAGTATTCGACTATGCCCCAACTTTCCGGAAGCAACCGCAATCAACTTCAACTGTTGAGTTTAGAAACGCTGATCAGTGCTGACAACCCCGTTCGAGTGCTTGATGCGTACGTATCTAGTTTGGACCTTCCTTCTCTGGGCTTTGAAGAGAAAGGCCAACAGGAAGATGGTCGCCCTGCTTATGGTTGTTCTGTCTTGTTGAAGCTTTATCTGTATGGCTATCACAATCGGATTCGCTCTTCTCGTGGCTTAGCCACCGAATGTGAGCGGAACATAGAACTCTGGTGGCTGCTGGAAGAACTTCGTCCCAAGTACAAGACCATAGCCGATTTTCGCAAGCTCCATAGCTCGGCCCTCAAAAGTCTCTTTGTTGCCTTCAGCAAGTTTTGCCTGGGCCTGGATTTGTATGGAGGGGAACGGATTGCGGTAGATGGGAGTAAGTTTGGCGGGCAAAATTCAAAGAAGAACAACTATAGCTCGAAGAAGCTGGATCAACATTTGAGCTATCTATCAGAAAAGGCAGATTCATATTTGGCCCAACTCAACGCGCTTGATGAGCAAGAATCGGAGGCCGAATCGGCCCTTGAAGCGGCTGAGTCTCGCTCAAAGATCGAGCAGAAGTTGGCACAGGTCCAAGAGCGAGAAGAGAAGTATGAAGGGCTTAAAGAGGAGTTGAAAGCCAGTTGTGAGAAGCAAGTCTCCACGACTGATCCTGATGCGCGTTTATTGGCCACTTCAGGTCAGGGAGGCACTGTGGGCTACAATGTCCAATCCTCGGTTGATTCGAAACATTGTATGGTGGCCCATTTTGAGGTTAGCAATCAAACCGACCACCATGCCCTCACCCGGATGTGCAAGGAAAGTAAAGAGATTTTGGAAGTAGAAGAGATAGACGCCCTGGCCGACCAAGGCTACCATACAGGGGTGGAGCTGCAAGCTTGTGCTGAGGCAGGCATTCGTACCTTTGTCGCTCCCAAAAGCCGAGTGTCCGCTAAGGGCCTCTACGACAAAGATGCCTTTGTCTATCAGAGAGAGGAGGATCAATATATCTGTCCCAATGGACAAGCACTGAGCAGTAGCGGCACATGGCGGGTCAAAAATGCCAAAGAACTGGTCAAACCCTATCGGGTGAAAACATACAAACTCCCCAGTCAAATCTGTATGGAGTGTCCACTTAAGACCCAATGCCTCACAGAAAAGATGATCCAAAACAAAAAGGCCAAATTGATCGAAAGGGCTGAGTATGAAACCGCTCTGGAGAACAATCAAAGAAGGGTCAAGCAAAACAGAGACTATTACAAACAAAGGCAAGCCATGGTCGAGCATCCATTTGGGACTATCAAACGCCAGTGGGGATACACACACTCTCTTATGAAGACGATCTCTAAGGTCGAAGCAGACTTCGCCTTGATCTTCCTGACCTATAATCTCAAAAGAGCCATCTCTATCCTGGGGGTCAAACAACTGATCGAAAAGATCAAAGAGGGGCAAAAACAGGACCCTTTCAAATATCAAGCAATCAGACCCTTAATAGCCTTTGCTAAAGCTAGATACGAGGGGAGAAAAGTAACAAAACAAAGCCTAAGTCGATGGACATGCACCCTGAAATCCATCCAAATCAAGCCTCAAAGAACGATTTTTGAGGACCTAAGAGGTTTTTGCACACTCTGACGTCTTACGTCTTCTCAGAGTCAGGTTTATATTTCAAACAATTGAATGAACAACCCTCATTCAAAATTCTCCATTCAGGTAGCCTAGCCGATTCCCCTACCTCGTCCCAAACTCCTGTTTATGTGTATAGCTATTGCCCAATTTATCAATGGCCCGAACAGTCAGGGTATATTGGGTGTTTGCTTCGAGTCCAGATATTTCTCCC
>JBCCGK010000254.1:0-2334 GCA_039029315.1 Bacteroidota bacterium
AAAAACCTGTTGTCATGGCTTTTTCATTTCCTTTTTCCCAATCTCTCATGAGGGTTGGTTGTTCTTGTGATACCACTCGACGCATCTCTCTTCTATACCCGAAGCAATATGCACGTTTTTTATATCCTCCCCCTCACACCCCCAGTATCTCTGTTGGTAATTCCAATTCCATGCACTTCCGTCTTCAACCCCACTCACTGCGTTCCTTCTCTCCATCGCACACCAGGGAGTGCTGTTCTCCGTCCCAAACCATGTCTTTCCGCATCTTATCCCACTAGCTTCATGCATTCCTGCTGCTCATCTTCTTCACCCATTTCTCTCCAAGCTTCTCGGTTTTTTATCCCATTCTACGCTTTCCTGGCGATCACTTGAATTCATGGAATTCAATTCAATTCACCTTCGGTCCTTTCTTGTTCTCCATACCACTCGATGCAGCCTTGTATTTGCTATTCCCATCCAACTTGACACAGATCTTTCTCCAATCCAACTCGACACACACCTTTTTCCAATCCAACTCGAAATAGACCTTTCTCCAATCCTACTCGATGCCGACCTTTCTCTTATCCAACTCGGTGAATTGCTCTTCTCTAACACACTCTGCTACCCTACCTCACACACTCGGTGCATTTTTGATCTCCATGCCAACCAATGCATTCTGTTCTCCATCCATGCCTTGTCTTTTCCATTCGACGCCAACCTCATATCATCCTTCACCATGTATTCCTGCTCTTTATGCGACTCGAAACCTTCCATTTCTCCATCGCACTCCATGCCTTTCTGCTCTCCATCCTACTCCTTGCTTTCCTGTACTCCACACAAGTCATTGATTTCCCCGTCGTCATCCCACTCCATGCTACTGGATCCAACCCGCCATCTAACTAGAAAACTGTCTATACTTCATCCCACTCACGCAACTGGATAAAACCCGCAATCCAACTTGAATACTCTCGATACTTCACGACCCCATCGCCATATTTATACTTTTCTCAAACCAAATCTTGCATATCTGACTCAATACAATCCTGTTTTTTATTCCACCAAAACCCCTTCCTCGTCTTCAACCCACTTGACACCTTACTATTGTCCATCCAACTGAGTCCCCCCCGGTTTCCCATGGAACTCGATTCATTCCTGTCGTCGATTCCACTTCTAGCACTGCGACCTTTTCTTCATCACAATGCATGTAGTTCTTCCTGTTCTCAATCCCATCCCATATTGTTCTGGTCGCCAAACCAATGATGAATTCCTCGTTCCCATTTCGTCAAATTCCGTGCATTATTCCGTTCTGTTCCGCTCGGTTCCTCCCTAGCTCTCCTCTATCCGACACGATGCCTTCGTTCCTATCCATGATTTTCTGTCCTTCATTTCACTGAAAGCACCGCTCTTCTTCATCCACTCGAAACACCATGTCCTCCTTCCAAATCCAAACATTTCTGGTCTTTTTTCCACCTCCTGAATTTCTGAACTTCTGTTCTTCATCCCACTCGATACCCTTCTGTCCTTCATCCAAGTTAGTGCCTTCCGCTTTTGTCATTTCACTCGCTGCACCACTGTTCGTTATCACACTGAATGACTACCTGTTCTATAACTCACTAGAGGCACTCTTTTTCTCATGCCACATCACTACGATCCTGTTCTCCATCCCATCGATGCGTGCATATTCTCGCACTCCATCGCACTGTTTTGTGCACTCCAGTTCTCCAACCCACTGGATGCGCTCCTGTGCTACGTCAAACCTCGCGTCTGTATTCCTGTTCTTCGTCCCATATGATGTGCACAGTCATTACTCTTCTAAATCCCTCTGATTGCAATCCTCTTCTTCCTCCGACTTCATGCACTCTCATTCTCTACCCCAGTCGATGCATTTATGTTCTTTTTTCAAATCCCTGTGTGCGCCCCTGCTCTCCATCTCACTTGATACGTGCACTCTCGTTCTTCGATACCCTCCGTGTAACCATTCCTCTTACCTATCCCAATCGAACACATTTCTGTTCTCAATACCACTCGATGCACCCCTATTTGTCTTCCTACTTCGTGTGTGCATTTCCTTCCTCCATCCCATTCGACACGCTGCTGTTCTCCACGCCACACGATTCACTCCATTTTTTCACGTCCTACTTCATTTGTGCGTTCTTATTCCGAGTCCATGTTCTAGTTCTCCCGTTCTTCGTTCCACTCCATGGGCCCTGCTGTTCTCTATTCTACTCGATGCCCTACTATTCCCCATTCCACTCGATGGGTGCACTCCTCTTCTCCATGCCACTTCATACAGGAATTCATCTTCTTCATCCTTTGACAAATTTGCAATCTCGTTTCCTTTCATACCCGATGTGG
>JBCCGK010000255.1:0-2317 GCA_039029315.1 Bacteroidota bacterium
GATCTATGGGACTTTGAAGAAATCCTAGATCACAGATGGAGTCCTGATCCCAAGAGGAGAGGCAAGATTGACATCCTACTCAAATGGAAAGGCTATGTTGAACCAACTTGGGAACCAAAAGAAAACATCAGGAAAGATGATCCAGTTTCCTTAGCAGCATATGCAAAGAAGAAAGGATTATTGAAACATTCAAGGTGGAGCTGGGCAAACACCTATCTAAGGAGAGACAAGAAGTTCTCTAGGATGTTAAAACAAGTCCACCTGTACAAGAAGAAATCCAACCTAATCAAATTTAACTTTGGAGTTAGGATCCCAAGAAGCATCAGAGAAGCAATGCTACTCGACAAAGCAAATGGCAACACTAAATGGAAGGATGCCATTGAAACAGAACTCAGAGCACTCTATGAAGACAACAAATGTTTCAAAGCTTTGAAGTCCAAGTCTGAAATCCCCAGTGGTTACAAATATGTGCCTTTGCTGTGGGCTTTTGCAGTCAAGTTTGATCTTCGACACAGAGCCAGATGTGTAGCAGGAGGTCATGTAACTGAAGATTTGGAATTTGACATTTACTCTGGAGTTGTGGACCTAGAAACTGTCAGAATTGCACTTGTTGCAGCAATCCTTACATCCTTGAGGATTGTGGCAGCAGACATAGGATCTGCCTACATTCAAGCCTTCACAATGGAAAAGATTTACACCATTGCAGGACCTGAATGGGAAGTTTTAGGGATGGAAGGCACTGTGCTCATTGTAGAAAAAGCTCTCTATGGATTGAAATCAAGTGGAGCAATGTGGCACAGGAAGTTAGCAGACAACATGAGAGAGATGGGATTCAAGCCCTGTCAAGCAGACCATGACTTTTGGATCAGAGACAAGGGAGACCATCATGAATACATTGCAATCATTGTTGATGACTTATTAATATTCAGCAGAGATGCAATGAGCATTCTCAACACCATGAAGAAGGATTATGGTTACATCTTCAAGGGAGTTGGAACACCAGAATATTATAATGGAGCAGACTTTAGTTTCACTGAAGAAGGATTCCCAGTGATTTCTGCCAAGACATTTATTGGAAATGTGTGCAGCAAGATTGAAAAATTGCTTGAAATCAAACTAAAGAACTATGGTAGTCCTATGACCACAGGAGATCATCCAGAAAATGATGAATCAGATTTATTACCTGGAGGAGAGATTACCATTTATCAGATGTTAATTGGTTGTGCCCAATGGGCAGTGACCTTAGGAAGATTTGACATACAATATGCCACAAACACATTGGCTAGGTATGCAACTGCACCTAGAGAAGGACATAAAAAGAGAACCATTAAGATATTTGGTTACTTGAAGCACAAATCAAAAGGGAGGATGGTCTTTGATCCAAGACCATTGAATTATGATCAAGTCAAATTTGAAGAACATGATTGGACTGATCTTTACCCTTTTGCAATGGAACACATCCCAGATGTTATCTTAATTACCTACAATGATTTCATCTTAGAACTTTGCATCATAGTGGATGCAAGTCATGCAGATTGTGATGTGACCAGGAGGAGCACCACAGGAATTGTAGCACTACTTGGTAGGACAGTCATCAAGACTTATTGCAAGAGGCAACACACTGTGGAATCTTCCACATATGGATCAGAGTTGGTGGCTCTCAGGATTGCAGTAGAAATGGCACTTGAATTGCGCTACAAACTGCGAATGATGGGAATCAAGTTCAACCCAGTGACCACCATCTTGTGTGACAACATGAGTGTTGTAATCAATGCTCAATTCCCCACTAGTTCCTTGAAGAAGAAACACAATGCAGTAGCATACCACAAAGTGAGGGAAGCTGTCTCTGCAGGGATTGTCAGAATTGGACATATCAGGAGTGAACTCAATTTAGCAGATATTCTCACCAAACCATTGAGCCCTTTAAGGTTCTATGAATTGTTGAGAGGAGTTTTATTCCCAAACAACAAACCAGTATTGAATCAAGGAGAGTTGAAAGAAACCACGTTCCAGGAGTGATTCAGGACTGATTTGGTGAGTGAATCACACTGGTATCAATGAGCCATGGAGCTAACCAGTGAGACAGTGATTAAGACAGTGAACAGTGAATGGATTTACATATGGAATGAGAAGATGATTTAGATGATATCAAAGGCTTACTAGTGAGACATCTTGAGGCCGTTGGCATCGCATATATCATCCAATCTTGAGTGAAGTGATGAGTGAAATAGAAGCTTGCATGCAGGAATGAAGACTGCACAAGTGAATAAGTTTATTCACTCAAAATACATGGAAATCGGTGGCACCGAGCTCATAA
>JBCCGK010000256.1:0-2316 GCA_039029315.1 Bacteroidota bacterium
AGCAAATCCACATAGTTCCTTGCTTGGAAAAGCGGTCTATGAAAACTATGATGGCATCATAACCTGAATCAGTGGTTGGTAGATGCGTCATCATATCAGTGGACACAGAGGTCCATCTACCCTTTGGTTCCTGCAAGGGGACCAGTAAGCCTGATCCACCTCCCCCTGGTTTAGATTCTTGGCACACTGGGCAGGATCTAATGTATCGCCCTACCATGTCCTTAACGGACTTCCAATAAAAATGCCTAAGAACTAAGTCAGTGGTTTTTGTAAGACCTAAATGTCCTGAGCATGGGCTATCATGACACATGGCAATAGCCTTTTCCTGGAGCTGTTTTGTTGGAACATACAGCTGTAAATCTGGAATCTTACCCTTAAAAAGGATTCCATTTTGAAGTGTAAAGCCTCGGCGGTGACCATCCTTAATGTCCGCCCCTAAGGCCTCCCTCCACTTCCTACAAAATTCATCTGAACCCTGAGCCTGGGTCACCAAATGTAAGAATGTGGACTCTATGCCTGTGGACGCCTCACTAAGGGGTTCTCCTGTGGCTAACTGTCTTATCACTCCCAATTCCTTCACACCTGAACTGACACTGCCACACGTTTCCTTGGCTACTGGGGTGCTCTCCCTGATTGATCCACTTACGTCCATGTCAAGGTTCCAGTCCCCTAAACCCTTGCACTCCCTAGCACATTCTGTGCTAGATGTAGACCCCTCACAAGGTGGCAGAGATTCAAAACCTCTAGTTGCCATTCTACTCAAAGCATCGGCAACTACATTCTTAACGCCAGCAATGTGTTGAAGTTCAAAACTATACCTTCCTAGGAGCTCTTGCCAGCGAGCCTGTCTCCTACTTAGGTCCTTTTGAGTGCTTAAAAACAACAGGGATCGGTTATCTGTAAAAACCTTAAAGTGAACCCCTTCCAGTAGATGCCTAAACTTGCCTAAACAATAGACAAGAGCAAGCAATTCTTGCTCATGAACTTGATAATTCAATTCCGCACCTGTCATAAGCCTGGATTCAAATTGAATGGGGTGCTCACCATCTTCGAATTCTTGAGCAACAACCCCACCTATAGCCCGTGCGCTACTATCTGTGTAGACGTGGTAGAGCCTATTTGGCTCTGGATGCCTAAGCAAAGGTTCTGTAATGAGTGCCTGCTTCAATCTTCTAAAAGCCTCAGCACAATCACTACTCCAGTGGAATCTAACACCCTGTTTAGTCAAATCTGTGAGGGGTGAACATAGCTGAGCATACGCATTCACAAATTTGCGATAATACCCAGTGAGTCCTAAGAAACTCCTCACCTCACTAACATTTTGCGGCTCAGGCCATGCTGCAATTACAGCAGTCTTCTCCTGCATGGGCCTGAGTCCTTTACGATCCAATACATGTCCCAAGAAACTGATCACAGTCTTAAACCATTCGCATTTGGAAAACTTGGCGAATAACCCATATTGTCTTAACTTCCTAAGCACAGAGGCAATGTGCTGAGCATGCGAGACCTTATCCTTTGAATAGACTAGGATATCGTCTATAAACACAATGGCATGCTTATCCAGAAACTCACCTAGCATTGAATTGACTAGGTGTTGGAAGCAAGAGGGTGCCGTGGACAACCCGAATGGCATAACAAGCCACTCAAAGCTGCCATAGCGTGTCTTAAAACAGGTGGAGGGAATAGAAGATTCCTCCATCCTGATTTGCCAGTAACCTGATCTAAGATCGATTTTTGAGAAAAACTGGCTACCCACCACTTGATCAAACATTTCTTCCACCCTAGGGAGGGGGTAGGAAGACTTAATTGTGCCTTTGTTAATTGATCTGTAATCAATGCACATCCTAAGTTTGCCTCCAGGCTTTGGGGCAAACAACACTGGACTACCAAAGGGGCTATGGGAAGGCCTTATCCATTGCTTATCCAAAAGGTAGCTGATCTGATCACGCATTTCAGTCAACTCCTTTGGACTATATCTAAACAGACCTTGTCGCTTTGGTTTGTAATCCTGTTCTAGTTTGATCTTCATATCAAAATCACCACGTGATGGTGGTAGTCCAGATGGCAAGTCCTGGGGGAATCTATCCCTAAACTTCCAAAGAACTGCCTTGATATCTGGATCCTTAATGGTGTCTAAAACTTTCTGAAAATCCTCATCCACTTCAAAACCATCAAAGAGATGCTTACTTGCATCTGCATCCCAATTTCCTGACTTGGTAGGGCCCTTAGCAGCTATAGAATTCAGCTGTTTGTCAGCTAGATCGGAAACAATTCTATATATTTCATGTTGAAGTGGATGATCTCCCTGTATATACC
>JBCCGK010000257.1:0-2306 GCA_039029315.1 Bacteroidota bacterium
AAATATTGATCCGACTTTGCTTAACTTCCACATCGTCCACTTTCAAGTGCGATAGGTCCAAAAGTTGTTCATAGAATTCCTGAGCTTCCATAAAGCCAAGGTAACATTCCCGTGGAATTTGTCACAGAACCAGAATTTTTAGGGGGTATTTTTTTCTCAGACAAGGCTCTTTTTTGTCCTCATAGTGGTGCTATGAGAACAAAAAAAGCTGTAGGGTGAGGAAAAAAGACGCATACAAAAAATAAGTGATAGATGTTCAAACAGTCTCTTAACAGCAAACTGTTTTTCTAATTTCTCTTTGTTCTGGCAGTGTATGTGGCGATATGCTGCTCGCCTATTTTGATGTGAACGTCATAATGAATTCTCCTGTCTAAGCGATGAGTCAGTTCCAACAATCCTTTCTCTGTCCATCGCATCTTAGGCGTGACAGAATATGTATTTGTTCGGGAGGCAAGTTCCAGATGGATGCTGGACAGATCGGTTGTTTTGGGTGCTTGCAGGAGAAATCGGACTGTTTCATTTTTCTTGAAATGAATATCCATACGAGCGGGTTCCAGTGGGATGATCCGATGTTTGAAGGCATGTTTGTAGACCAATGGACCATATAAAAAGTCAGTAAAATCAGGCACATGATCCATGAGCAGCCATTCCGGTTCCATTGGGTAGTGATTCATCGCAAACAATTCCGGATCAGCAAGGAAATACCCATCATTGTAGTCAGGAATAAAGATTTGCTCAGGAAGGTTGGTATGTCCACTTGACCAGGTCGCATCGCAGAGATACCAGGAGTCGTCTAGTCTCACTGCATTCCAGGAATGATTGGGCATTCCCGGTTCCCCAGTATTGGCATTCCCGGTGCGCCCATAGCCGTCTATGATTATGCACTCGATTCCTGCCAGCTTTGCCAGTTCTGCAATCAGATAGGCATAACCCGTACAAATGGTTTTTTGTCTTTTTAATAGTTTCTGATACATCCTGGCTCCAAAACTGGCACTCCAGCTTGCAAGAGCCAGACTATCATGTGCTAGCTGCTCTTGTTTTTTCTTGTTTTTCCAATATTCACCGTAGTCATTCTCAATATTGGTGCACACCCAGGTATAGATCGCACGAAACTGCTCCACCTCTGAAGGCAAAGAGGAGGTGAGTTGTTGGGAAAGAAGTGGTAAATGTGTCAGCTTTTCTCCCTTATATAGAGCAGCAATACTATCGGCCAGTTGAAAATCAATCTGACCTGAGTATGCTGTTTGGGCATGACCTATTGTCGTATGCAGAAGCAAGCAAAGACAGATTATTCTTCTCACTGGAATACTCCTTTCAGCCTTTGCCAGAAGGAGCGTTTGGAGGAGAAAGGCTGATTCGTGGCTACTTCCCCCATTAATACTCCGACTCCCCCCAGAATGAGGGGCTCGAACTCCAGGACAACATTCACAACAGCTGGTGCCTGTTGGGGAATTTTATATTCTTGGGTGGCAAATCCTACATAACTGATAATCAATACATCTCCAGCTTTTAATTCTGCAAGAGAGAACTTGCCCTCTTCATCTGTGAGTGTTCCTATCGTAGTTCCCTTGATCAATACACTTGCACCAATCATGGGTGTCTGCTCTGAATCCTGGACAATTCCGTTTACGATATGGTCCCTTTCAGCAGATGAGGATTGTGTCTGTTCCGTTTTAGTTTTCTCTTGCTCAGGGTCTGTCTGGACAACAGAAGATTGAGAGGGTTGTGCCTGAGCATTGTTGGTAGGGAAAGCCGTGGCAAGCGTAACTCCGAGCAAACCTGCTGCCACACCATTCAGTGGCCATTTCTTCTTAGGTGGAATAATTTCTGAATAAATCTTGAGCTGAGACTGCTGGAAGCGCCCACAGGTATTCGTGGGTTTGTCGATGAAAAACTGCAACAGTTCACGATCGGTCATCTTGGTGAAATCGATCACTTCCTTCTGACAGGATTGACAAAATCCTCCGGTTTTGGTCTGCTGGAATTCACTGAAGTTTTCTGAACAGGGGGAGTCAATGGAGAGCTTGATGTTGCGATTCATAACCTACATTTAGTTAGGTGAATGTGCTATTTTCCCTAGAGATCAGAAACTGTCTGTATTTCCATAGATGAGAGACTGTTTGGAGATCTGGCCTGAGAATGTTTATGGAGTATTTTTTTCTCAGACAAGGCTCTTTTTTGTTCTCATAGTGGTGCTACGAGAACAAAAAAAGCTGAAGGATGAGGAAAAAAGACGCATACAAAAAATTAGCGACAGATTTTAAAACAGTCTCTTAGTTTGACTTTGGCCAAAATGGGAATTCAAA
>JBCCGK010000258.1:0-2291 GCA_039029315.1 Bacteroidota bacterium
GCAGTGAGGAAGCTTTTATGAAAGGAATTCGGAAAAAGCAGAGTAAGGGAGAATATCTTTTTTTGATTCGAGACGCTAAAGAAGAAAAGTGTGAGGAATGGAAAATTCCGGAGGGAATGAAGGATGAGATAGATTTTCTGTTTGAAAATAATAAGGTCCAACATAAAGGGATTCGAGATGTTGTGAAGAAGCATCGGAATGTGTTCTTACAGGATCTTCCACCTGGGAAGCCACCTGTACGAAAGGGACATGTATTTGAGGTCGAATTGGAACCTAATGTGGAACCAATAAAGCGACCCATTTACAAGATGTCGCCTGCTGAGTTGGAGGAAGCCAAAAAGCAGACCGACTATATGTTGGAGCATGGTTTGGTCCAACCATCCAAGAGTCCTTGGGGGAGTCCGGTGTTGTTTGCACCGAAGAAGGATGGCGGATTGCGATTCTGTATTGACTATCGGTGGATTAATAGTCGGACGGTCAAGAATCGTTATCCATTGCCATTGCCAGAAGAATTGGTGGATAGACTCAGTGGAGCGAAGGTCTACACTAAATTGGATCTTCGGAGTGGATATTGGCAAATGCCAATACGTGATGAGGATATCCCGAAGACAGCGTTTAGGACACGCTATGGGCATTATGAATGTCTGGTGTTGCCATTCGGATTGACGAATGCACCAGCACAATTCATGAACATGGTCAACGATATTCTTGAGGAATATCTGGATAAATTCGTGGTTGTCTTCTTGGATGACATCCTGATCTATTCTTCAAGTCTGGAAGAACATCAGGAACACTTGGATGTGGTGTTGGATAAATTGCGGCAATATTCTTTGTTTGCCAAAGCAAAGAAATGTGAAATCGCCACGGCGGAAACAGAATATCTGGGATTGTGGATTACATCGGATGGAGTGGAGCCATTGAAGCCGAAAATCAAGGCTATTGAAGAGTGGAAGACTCCTGAAAATGTACATGACGTGAGAAGTTTTCTTGGAATGGTAAGCTATTACCGTAAATTCATACCTGGATTTGCGCACATAGCAGGACCGCTTCATAATCTGGTGAAGAAAACTGTCACATGGCAGTGGGGGCCTCATGAGCGGAAAGCCTTCAGAGAATTGAAGGAGAAGATGACGAGAGCACCAATATTGAGGATTCCAGATCCCACTCTGGAATACACGGTGATTACAGATGCATTGTTGAGTGCATATGGTGCGGTGCTTTTACAAGATCAAGGAAAAGGTTTACAGCCTTTGGCATTTCTGTCTCGGAGACTGAAGCCAGCAGAATCAAGATATTCCCCATACGAACGGGAGTTCGGAGCAATTGCATGGGCGTTAGCTGAGTGGAGGCATTATTTAGAGGGTGCACCAGGAGGTGTACAGGTTTTTACAGACCATCAACCATTGCAGACTATCATGAAGCAGAGTCATTTGACTCGGATGCAAGCAAGATGGTTGAAGAATGGATACTTTCTGTCGATCAATCCAACTATCAAATATATTCGAGGAAAAGCAAATGTTGTTGCGGATGCATTATCGCGATCATTGCCGGGAACGCGAGAGAAGGATTTGCAAATAGTTCCAATGGAGGAACTGAAGGCAATAACGGTGACATCATTGGCACCAGATGTGCTGTTAAGGTGGAAGGAAGCCACGAGAACAGACAAACGATTGCAAGATTTGGTCGTAACTGCTGGGAAGCAAGGATACACCATCGATGATGAAGGATTGGTGTGGTATAAACAACCACGGACGAGGAAGCCGAAGAAGCTAGTAGTACCTCATGTCTTGAGACAAGAAGTCATGCAGGAGAATCATGATGATATTACTGCGGGACATCTTGGAACGACACGAACGATTGAATTGATTTAGCGGAATTATCAGTGGAAAGGCATGCGTGAGGACATTGCAGCGTATGTACGCAGCTGTCCAGTATGCCAAAGGATGAAGTCAGATACGCAGAAGCCGAAAGGTTTGCTTAAACCTTTGGCAATCCCTTCTGCTAAATGGGAACAAGTGACCACTGATTTGGTGACTGCGCTCCCTGAATCAAAAGGCAAGAATGCCATTATCGTGTTTGTGGATCGGTTGACAAAATATGTGAAATTTTGTCCGACGACTGATGAGGTTACTGGCAAAGGATGGGCCGAGTTGTTTATGAAGCACGTTTTCCAAGATCATGGACTTCCAGAAGTGATAATTTCTGACAGAGATCCGAAATTATCTGGACATTTCTGGCAAGAGTTGATGAGGTTGTTGGGGATTAAGCATCGTATGTCGACGGCTTATCAC
>JBCCGK010000259.1:0-2273 GCA_039029315.1 Bacteroidota bacterium
CCCTTGCGTATGGACACACCGATATTGCGACAAACTGAGTCTTCCCCCATATCTCATTGATATTCTGGCGAATGCATGGGTATCAGCTGTCGATTCATCTCCCGACTACCGTGTACAATATTCTTTTCTGCATGTAGTGTCGATTCATCTCACAACTACTAGTACCGTGTGTAACGGTCTTTCTGCATGTAATGTCGATTCATCTCACGAATTTTACTATGTATAATGGTCTTTTCTGCATGCTATCAGCTGTCGATTCAACTCACGAATTTTACTGTGTATAATGGTCTTTTCTGCATATTGAAAAATCGTAGATGTTATGCAATCATGCGTAACTACTGACAACTGATTCATTGTATATTGATTATTAGTGTTGCGTATCAAAGGATGAAGATGAGAGATTTATGCAGTCTGATCGATAACAATGAAGGGTAGAAGCAGGCGGAATATGAGAGCAAGTTCACAATAACTACTGAGGAATCGTGCTTGATGATGAGGTTGAATATGTTAGATAATCTGCAGATTTAGAGATTACAAGAAGTTCTTCACAGGTTCATGGCAGTACAGGGATTTGAAACATTCAATCAGCTGATTCAGTTCTGTGGAGGAAAGTTGAACTGCGTCATCGATGTCAGGATCAAAAAACCTGCTCTCCACCTTGTGAAATGGAGCAACCACGAGACGGACCTTCAATGTTTTCTCCATAGTGTCGTAGGACACGGCTCCGGGATAGACGACCACATCTTGCTCAGTATCTATTTCAAATAGGCCAGCCGGAACTTGCTTGTTTAAGTATACACGGCAGTGAGGTGGTCCAGACTTACATGGGTAGAAGTTGGCCTTGATTCTTGAAACTTCACCAGACCGTAGAGAATCCCGGAGCGGCGGGGAGGTCTTGACGAGATTGGCGATGATAAAGTCCACAGATTCCTTAAGATCCAAAAAAATCTCGCCATTAGCGTCTGCACGAGCAGTTGCGGTAGAGCCACAGGCAGGCACAGCTCCAGAGGTAAAGAACAGTTTGTAGGTTGGCTTGAAGAAAGATTCCTTTGACATCTGATAGGAAATCTGCATGTTCCTGACGAACCCATCCATCACAACCTCCTTTGGGCTTGAATCCTGACAAGGCTTCCATGAAGGCGACTGGGTGATGGGCCGGTAGACTCGGGGTGGATTGGGAGGGAGATCCGGATTCTTCTTCGCCCGTCGTTCATAGAGAGACGGCTGTTTCTTCCATGGGTTATAACCAAGACTGTCCACGACGTCTTCACCTTCAGGAGCACGCAACGACGCCATTATGAAGAGCACTTAAATTCAAAACGATTCTGACCACTGGGAACAAGGCAAGTGAATAACCTGGTGGTGATGCAGGGGTATTTATAGTCACAGGATGTTCTTAAGCGTCCAAATGCCAGATCATAATTGACCAATCAGAGACGAGTTTCTGTTACAGCCAATCAGCAACGAGAGAAGTACCGAGATTTGACCAATCAGAGAACAGCCCGCCAAACCTTATTCCAAATACGGCATCGATTCCCGGAAATACAACTTTTACAGGAAATATCAGACTCTCGACCAATCACCTGTCATGCACGTGACCTTCAAGAACACTCGAAGACATGGCAGTAGTAATTCCTGGAATGCACCAAAGCTTTTCCAGGAAATATCGGATTCTTGACCAATCACCTGTCATGCACGTGACCTTCAAATGATCTTGACTGAATAAGTTAGAACACTAGTCTTCTGAGGTATGTACAACACAGCCTGGAATATGATGAATCTTGGAGGGACGTACAGAAACCCTGTCTTACCGGGGAATTGCTATAATAGACAGAGGGGCCACACCTGATGGATCTAAACCAGTATGAGGAGATGATCAATCTATCTGATCTGTGCTAATTCCGGTGGCTTCGTATCCAGCAGTCCAAATTCCTGGCTTTGTTGCCTTCCATGGTTCTTCAGGCAGTTGTGAAGAGGATCGGTGCGTTGAAGGTGCCTTGTCTATTTCGCATTCCCACTTTCCATCGCGAGACGTGTAGGTCACTCTCAAACATAACCCGCTGCCTTCATCGCTTAGCCTCTCTACCATATAGGCAGTGCCTGCAGAAAAAGAGCCAGTATCAGCTGTGACCAAGTCATGCGAGTGAGCCAAAATAAAATCTTACTGGTACTCAGAGCGTCAAAATCCATGTCCGTCCTCCAGGCGTTCTTCATCACAAGTGAAGAAAAACTGCCGCAGTGATGGATGATATAGGGAAGTCCGGGAGCACATC
>JBCCGK010000260.1:0-2260 GCA_039029315.1 Bacteroidota bacterium
GTTACCTGCAAGATCTGTGTATTTTTCGATCTTCTCGTTTTCTTTTCCTTGCACAAAATGATCTTGAGGGACTGCAATATCCACTAAGGTCCATAATAAAAATAACAATATCCAATAAGGTCCACAATAATAATTCAAAATTTCGTTAACAGGACGACAGCCCAATCGGGGAGGTCTCAATCAGACCCGGTGGGCGAATACACTTAACCCCGGCTACTGACCCAGTAGCTTTAAAGGTTAAGCACCTTGCGCAGAATATTGGTGGTCCCTATTATGGCAGATGTTTGCAATCCCCCCAAAACATCAGGGATGTCCAGTTCTTTTAACCCATTTTCCAATCCCTTAGTCACCACGCCGAGAGCCCCTACAACAATTGGGACAATACTGGTAGATACGCTATGCAGTTTGCGAATCTGGTGTGCAAGTGGAGAGTACTTTGCAATCTTTTCCTGCTCCTTATTTGACACATTTCGATCAGACGGCACAGCGAAGTCTACAATCAGCCATTTCTTGAGGTGGTGGTCAACGACAACAACATCCGGACGATTGCTTTCCACTTGTTGTGTCGTTTCCACCGACCTATCCCACCAGATCTCGATTCTCCCATCTTCACTTTTCCTGACTTTATCTGGGACCTCCTCAAACCACCGAACAGCACTCTTTAAACCATACTTTCTACAGAGCTCCCAATACACCCTCAGACCCATCCTGTCATGTCTGCGCCGATACTCTCTCTGGGCCAGTACTTTACAGCCAGATGTCAAATGCCACACTGACTCGGCTTCCTCGCCACAGACACGACACAATGGGCTAATATTACTATCTGCATCCCATTTAGACTCTGCTAGCCTGGTTTTCAACGCTTGCTCCTGGGCAGCAAAAACAAAGGCTTCAGTGCTCTTAGCTAAGAATCCTCCAATTACCCACTGGATGCTTCTTCCCGTTGCCTGGCTGTCCATCTCTCTGAAAAACTTTCCGTGTAAAGGTTTGTTGGCCAGATCTTCCTTCCTTTCCTCGTCCCTTCTCTGCTTATAATGGGCTTTGGATTCCTTTGAATAGTCGAGATCGCCTGCAATCACTTCCATCATTGGCTCACCAACCCCCAATACATATTCCTCTAATCCTAGTTCCTCCTGTCTGACACAATCCTGGACACTAATGAGCCCTCTCCCACCCTCTTTCCTACCTATGTACAATCTCCCCACACTACTACTACGATGGAATGCTCCATTCATTGCCAGTAGCTT
This sequence comes from Bacteroidota bacterium, assembly GCA_039029315.1. Taxonomy (GTDB): domain Bacteria; phylum Bacteroidota; class Bacteroidia; order J057; family J057; genus JBCCCJ01. The sequence continues at coordinate 1,248 of JBCCGK010000260.1, forward strand.
TCTAGTTTTGGTATCAAGCCTTTTCAATTCTTTGTCCGTCCATTCCAATATTCCCGCACTATAACGGACCACGCTAACTGCCCAGGCATTAATACCGCGGATTAGATTGCCACTGTACAATTTCGATCTCGCCAACAGTTTCACTCTCCTCAGGTACTCACTTCCTAACTTCTCCTTCATTTCCTTGTTCTTTATTCGGGCACCTTCGAGGACCCCAAGGTACCTGTATCCTTCATCATCCACCTCTTTCATTTGTTCCCCTGTCGGCAGTGTAATCCCTTCACTTCTTACCTTCACACCGCGCTTTATCTCAATCACAGCACACTTATCGAGACCGAAAGACATCCCGATATCTCTAGAAAAGATCCTGGTGATTTCGATAAGCGCATCTATCTCCCTACTGTTCTTGCCAAAAAGTTTCAGGTCGTCCATGAAGAGAAGATGGTTCACTTGGACCTTGGATTCGCCAAAGGAGTATCCAAGCTTTTCCCGACGAAGAAGAAGACTCAAAGGAGTCAAACAGATAACAAAAATAAGGGGTGAAAGGGAGTCACCCTGAAAGATACCTCTGTTGATGTTAACATCACCGAGCGTCTGACCGCCCGCAGTCAGCACAACTCGCCAATCTTCCATACTAGAGCGGACCAAATTAGTCACGTTTTGGGCGATACCCACCATGTCCAGCATTTCGAGGATCCAGCTATGAGGGACCATATCATATGCTTTCTTGTAATCTATCCAGCACATGTTCAGGTTTCGTTTCATAGCTTTCACCTCACGTAGGATCGCTCTGTCAATCATAAGTTGGTCTTTCGTTCCTCGTGATTTCTTCCTGCAACCTTTCTGTTCGTTCGGCAGGAGGTTATTTATAGACATATGATCGTAGACAGCTAGTGCAAGGAAAGTGCTAAAGGGTTCGTCCACCATTTTTTAAAGTACGGCTAATTAGTTTCAAAGCATATCAGCAAAACATGAAACAGTAACCGTTCCTTTTAAAACGTTACCTGAAAGGA
>JBCCGK010000261.1:0-2251 GCA_039029315.1 Bacteroidota bacterium
CCCATGTCATCCCATTGTGTGAAAAATATGGGATCGAAATTGAGTTGACTGCTCCGTATACACCGCAGTTGAATGGGGTGGCTGAACGTGGCTTTGCAGTTGTCAAGATGCGAGCCATGGCCATGTTGGAGAAAGCTGGTCTCACCGATAAGATGAAGGACAAGCTGTGGGCTGAAGCAGTAAACACCGCCACCTACATCTCTAACATCGTCCCCACCAGTGCCAACGAAGACAGCAAATGTCCTGATGAAGTGTTTTATGGAGAGCAACCCAAAGGATACAAGTATCTGCACCCCTTTGGACAAGTTGGTTACGTCACCAAACGTGGCAAACACATCAAGAAGTTTGAACGTCGATCCACCAAGATGATCATGGTTGGATATGCACTCACTTCGGCGAGAGACACGTACCGTCTCTACAACCCTTCGACGAATTCTGTCATTGAATCGAGGGACGTTTCGTGGGCTGATTGGCACGGTTCCAAGCAATCTGATAACCCCACCACCGACATGGAGGCCTTCCGTGAGATCAAGTTGAAGACGAATGACTTGAGCGGGGAGGATGGCAATGAGGATGGAGTTGGCATTGGAGATGAAATCATCCAGTTGGATGAAGAAAATTTTCAACCCAAAGTCCACACCCCTCCGGCTGCAGCGCCAAGTCCTTCGCCTCCAAGCACTCCAACAAATCAACCTACCGGCAACGACAACAAAAGAGCAACTCCGATTCAAGAAGTGCCACGAGTTGAAGAAGCCCAAGTTGAAGGAGAGAACCTGAACCCTGCCTTTGATGCGGTTGCAAGTCCAGACTCCATTCCATCTCCAGGACCCTATCTATCAAGCCCTACTGAAAGTGAGCTGAATTTGAGTTCTGATTCGGAAAGAGCAATGTTTGCCAACAATCGGTTTGCGGCGTTCATGCGTGAACACGATGAAGAGGCGAACAGGGAGGACATGCAGGATGTGGTTGAGAAGATTCACAAGGCATATGTGGCTGTCCACCACAAAGACGAGGATGATGACACTCCAAGAACCTACGAAGAGGCAGTGAATGGTCCAGACAAAGAAGAATGGCAGAAGGCTATCAAGAAGGAAGTGGACCAATTCCGCCGTCTTGGTGTCTTTGAATTCAAGTGTCAAAAGCGAGTGAAGGAGTTGATGAAGATCCATGGGAAGAAAGCCATCAAGGCGAAATGGCTATTCAAGTGGAAACATCCTTCTCCTACAGAGCGAATGGCAAAAGCAAGATGCGTGGCGAAGGGATTCACCCAAGTCATTGGAATTGACTACACAGAATCCTTTGCCCCCGTGGTCAATGACGTGACAACGAGAACTGTCATGGTCTACGGTGTCAAGCGCAACTACATTTCGGTTCTCTACGACCATGATGCGGCTTTCCTGAATGGAATTCTGGATGAACTTCTGTTTTTGGAGATCCCTGAAGGTTTTGGAGCGCCTCCTGGAACCATTGTTATCCTTCGAAGATCAATGTATGGTCTTGTCCAAGCTGCGAGAGCGTGGAAGACAACGAAGGATGCTTTGATGAAAAAGCATGGGTTCACAAAAAGCAAGACAGATCCTTGTTTATTTTTCAAGCGAATCAATGTGATTGATCTCCTGATGACGACTGTCTATGTCGACGACTGCATTGCGAATGGACCGTCAGACAATGTGGAGACCTTCTTGGATGACCTTGACGAAGATTCAGAGTACAAGTTCCTTGGTCAAGTGAACAAATACTCTGGCGGAGACTACGAAATTGATGTGGAGAAGAAGAAGATTACTGTGAAGCAAACGGAACTAATTGATTCAATGACTTCGCAGGTTGAGTGTTTTGAAGCAACCACTCCTTCGCTTTCATCAGTTCCAATGAAGAAGAATGAGAAGAGTCCGATGGAGCCATCCAAGTATCGGAGTCTCGTTGGAAAGGCGCTTTATCTCAACAAGATTTCGCGACCTGATATTTCCAACCAAGTTCGTGAATTGTCACAGCATTTTGACAATCCTGGCGTGGCACAATGGAAACAACTCCTTCGGTTGATTTCCTATTTGGGCGAAACTCGAGACATGGGGTTGGTCATGAATGTGGATGACAGCGACAAAGAGCACTGTCGCATTGAAAGTTTTGTTGACAGCGACTTTGCGACCGATCCTGACTGCCGTCGAAGCGTCACTGGATATTTGGTGTTCGTGGATGGAGCACTTGTGGCGTGGAAGTCAAAGAGGCAAGGAGCAACTACATTGTCATCGAC
>JBCCGK010000262.1:0-2201 GCA_039029315.1 Bacteroidota bacterium
CGTCCGCCGGCTTAGTAGTTCACTGCTCTGGTAAGCTCTTTGCTACCTGCCGTCGACGAACGCAGTTAGTGACACTTGTCGGGACCGACAGCCCTGCGGGGTATTAAGACTACATTTTCAAATATACCCAGTAAATTCTATAGACTCTAGTCTGGACCGACAGCCCTGCGGGGTATTAAGACAAGATTGGTACAAAGAAGTAATCTCCCAGTGTGTCAACCAATCCCTTGTCGGGACCGACAGCCCTGCGGGGTATTAAGACAGCTTGAGCCACCACGGTGTTTTTCTATCCATAGAAACTTGTCGGGACCGACAGCCCTGCGGGGTATTAAGACCTCATCTGTGTGGACAACTTGTTGAGGATTCGTCTTGTCACTTGTCGGGACCGACAGCCCTGCGGGGTATTAAGACGCCCCAGAACACTGTTTTCATTCCTTGGTTCATCTCTTGTCGGGACCGACAGCCCTTTAGGGTATTAAGGCGGTCTTGAGAATAAATGACTGCATTCCTGATTGCATCTTGACATTGGAGCTATGTCTAAGGAGTCTGGAAGATATGCCTGTCTTATCCTTCCTTCAGATTTGAAAAAATAGATGTACCTTTCAGCAATGAAAGAGTTGCCGATCAGCATACAAACATTTGAAGAGATCATCTCCCGGCAGATGGTGTATGTGGACAAAACGGTCTTTGTGCATTCTATGGTGACCAAGGGCAAATATTACTTTCTGTCCCGTCCCCGAAGATTTGGCAAGTCTTTGCTACTGAGTACCCTGAAAGCCTTTTTTCAGGGAAAGCGACAACTTTTTCAAGGCCTGTATCTCCATGATCATATCCAGACCTGGACCGAGTACCCTGTGATCCACATTGATTATTCACGCGTCAATTATCGCGATGGTCGTCAGGTATTTCGACAAACCTTCCTGGATCATCTGGAACTTCTGGCTGTATCTTATGGGATCTTGCTCACCAAAACAGACCCCGCCACTGTGTTGGAGGAATTCGTCCGAAAACTCCATCGCCAGTTTGGCCAGGCAGTTGTCATCTTGGTAGATGAATATGACAAGCCCCTTGTGGACATGCTTGCGCAGGAAGAGCGATTTTACGAAAACAGGGAAATCCTGCGCGGACTCTATGGGGCCATGAAAGGTCTGGACGACCAGCTTCGCTTTGTCATGTTGACAGGGGTAAGTCGCTTTACCAAAGTGGGCGTTTTTTCCGGGATGAACAATCTACAGGACATCTCCATGGATGAGTCATACAGCACCATGCTGGGATTTACCCAGGCAGAACTGGAAGACAATTTCCAGGAGCATCTGCATGCCCTGGGACAGAAATTCTCGCAATCAGCTAAGGATCTCCTAGCTGTCATTCAGGAGTGGTACAATGGCTTTTCCTTCGATGGAGGACAGAAATTGTACAACCCTTTTTCCATCCTGAGTCTGTTGATCGAAAAACAATTCCGCAATTACTGGTTCTCAACAGGCACCCCTACCTTCTTGCTCGATCTGATCATGGCCAAGAAGCAATTACCAGAGACCTTCGAACATCTCAAAGTCAATGATCTGACTGGCAGTGCGATGCAACTGAAGCACCTACCACTGATCCCTTTGCTGTTTCAGACAGGCTATCTGACCATCGAGCGAACCGAACTTGATGGTGTGCGCCCCTATTATTTCCTGAATTATCCCAATGAAGAAGTCCGACACTCTTTCCTGACCTTCATTGCAGCAGCCTTCAAACAAAAAGACCAATTTGAGATCCAACCAGAAGCACTCGCCCTGAGAGATAGCCTGCTAGAAGAGAACGTGCAAGGATTTGTTGCGCATTTCGAAAGTTTTTTGTCTGATATTCCTGCCCGACTTCACCTTCCCAGAGAGGCTTATTATCATTCTCTGGTCTATCTCATGTTGCGCATTGTAGGAGCCAAAGCCTTGCTCGAAAAAGAAACAAATAAAGGACGAATTGATGCTGTGCTCGAATTCCCCGACAAGATCTATATCATCGAGTTCAAATTTGCCCGGCAACAGCAAGTCAAAAGTCCTGAAATCCTCTCCCAAAAAGCCTTGAAACAGATCAAAGACAATGGCTATGTGCAGCCCTATCTTGGTCAGAAGAAACGGATTTTACTCCTGGGATTGGGCTTCCTCGATCAGCAATTACATGGGCGGCTTGAAGAATGGAGCATATAGACAGCATTTCAA
>JBCCGK010000263.1:0-2195 GCA_039029315.1 Bacteroidota bacterium
CTAGGGGGTTTGCGCAATCTCCGCTGACAGGTGGCACAACCGGAACAGTAACGTTTAATGTACGTTCTCATTTTGCGCCAGTAGAAACGCCGTTCCATAAGATACTCTTGCGTGGCTTTCGAAGGATGTCCCAAGTGAAGGTGGACATTATGAGTTATCTTATATCTCATTGTCTTAGTGACAACAACTCGAGGAGGCAATGAAGAATTCGGCGGTTTGTAGCAAATAAGGTTATCTTGGATGGAGTAGACTCGACGGATATCGTCCCGCTGTTGCGTTGGGTCTTCCAAGATCTCACGGACACCACGTAGTTTCGCGTCTTTCTGCTGCGATTCAAGCCAACATTGATGACTTAAGACAGGTGGAAAGGGCGAAAATTTTGTTTCCCCAAGGGGCGTGGTAATGGGAGTCTCACCGGATAGCTTGTAAGGGGACTCATCAGAATCATCCAACTCTGCATCTTCACTTGGAGAGTCATCTGCCTCTTCATCGTAGGTTCTTTGGAGATGCAGATATTTGGACTTTTGATAATCTTTGGTCTTTTGATCACACTCTCCTTCTTTGACGCCGGCACGAGATAGAAGATCAGCTCCAAAATGGAGTCTTCCAGGAATATGTTCGACAGTGAACGTAAACTCCTGCGTCTCAACAATATATTTGCGGAGACGTTGCCGAGCTTTCTTGGAGAAGAGGTATTTGATCATTTCATTATCAGTGCAGAGAGTGAATTCTCGGCCTAAAAGATAATGCCTGAAATAATTCATACCATAGGAAGCAGCAGCAACCTCACGGTACCAGGGTGGCTGGAGCATATCTTTTTCTTTGAATGGATGGGAAGCATATCCGATCACATAACGTTGATTTCGATCTTCTGAGATCTTTTGTTCCAAGACGACACCAATGCCTTGTTTACTCCCGTCAGTGCGAAGAAAGAACCTTCTTGCAAAATCGGGGTGTCTCAGAATAGGGAAGGTAGATAACTTGTCCTTGAGATATTTGATCGCAGCTTGCTGTTCCGGGGTGAGAACCTTTGTGAAATGGTAGTTTTTCACAGTCATCTCAACAAGTGGACGAGCGTGTTGAGCGAAGTTCTCTATGAATCTTCGGAAGAAGTTGCACATTCCAACAAACGATCGGACATCTTTTACTGTGGAAATGATCAAATTGACGATTTTTTCCACATTTTTCTTCCCGGGTCGAATGCCTTCTTTCGAAATGGAAAAGCCCAAATAATCGATCTGTTTGCCAAATAGAACGATTTTCTGAACCGAAAGTCGAAAGCCCTTGACTTTCTGGAATACTTTCCGTATGTCTCTGAGATGTTGCGCTCGTGTGCGAGAAAATATGAGAATATCATCTGCATATAGAACAAGAATGTTCCATTTGAGCTCTGCAAACATCCGATCCATAGCTGCATAAAATATGGGCCCACTATTGACAAACCCATATGGCAGACGGCAATATTCGAACAGACCATGGTGTGTGATGAAGGCAAATTTCTCACGATCACGTTCCACAATAGGAATACTGTGGTAGGCTCCACAGGCATCAGCCGTTGAGAAATACTGGGCTCCTGAAAGGCTATCCAGGTTATCTCGTAGTAACGGAAGAGGATAACTGTTCTTGATAGCTCTAGCGTTCAAAGAATTCAGACAAGCAGCGATTTGATGTCTTCCTGAACTCTTTCGTACTAGAAGGCAAGGTGCTGCAAAGGGCGATGTAGACGGTCGGATAACTCCCAATCGAAGATATTTATCCAAGACCTCTTTCATCACAGCCTTATCTGCAGGAGGGCAAGGCCGTAATCGAGCGTGCCAGGGTGGTCCAGGAGTAATTTCCACAGAGGCTTCAAAATCTGTGATTTGTAAGGATCTTTTCGAACCCTTCAAAGACATAATCAATGGCATCACAGATCTCTTCCTTGGGAATATCCATTTCTTCTGGGCAAATGGGTAGCCCTTGAAGATGAGGAGGTAGTTTAGAATCATCAAAATATCCGTCCGTGAAATAACGATAAGGATCTTTATCAGTTCTGCTAGGGTTGTCAACCTCTTCTATGCAAATGGACGACGAATGTTGGCGTGAGCGAAATTTGGGAGGGTGTTTGCAATTTGGTCTGTTCTTTGTCCTGTTCGTCATTTCCTTGCTCTTCTGTAGCCGACGGTCCCTCGTCGAGCTGACAGGGTGCCACATAG
>JBCCGK010000264.1:0-2150 GCA_039029315.1 Bacteroidota bacterium
CGAAAAGAAAAGAGAAAAACGTGTTTCTAAATATTGAAAGAAGTGATGAAAATAAGATTACTGAACCGATTTCGCATAAGAGAAAAAATTGGCACTGGGTACGGTATCGCCCTTTTATTTGCTGCCGTAAGTGGTATCTACGGTAGTTATACACTGCGTGAAAGTCGAACAATTGATAAGGCGGCCAATGATGCGTATATTCCGATGATTAGAACAATAGAAAACCTTGATAATGCTTTGGTTAAATCTAATTTGTACCTTAAAAGTTGGATGAATGATTCTGATCAAAAAGATAAACGAAGCTTGATTAGGATTCACGATAGGGAATATCCGGAAATGTTGGCTGCCATTGAAGTTCTGCAGCAACTAGGAGACTTTAAAAATTTTTTGGACAGTCTTGATTGGTCATTGGAACAATTAGAACAGGTGGTAGATCATCAACAAACCATTTTACAATCTCTTGACAGTATTGGTGACGATGAAAATGATACTATTGTATTCGCAGCTGAGAAAATTCATTTTGAACAGATAGAACCACGAATGATTGGTATTTCGACTTGTCTTCAAAGTATGAATGAACGTTTGGGTGATTCTGTCGAGGGTATGAATGCTATAAAAAGAAAGGCATATGATGACGGTGAACTGGCCATGATCATGCTGACATGTATGGCTGTATTGGTTGGCTTCTTAGGCACCTTTTTTGTTACTCGCTCAATTGTGCGCCGTGTCCAAAAGCTCAACGGCGTGATCAATGAAATGGGAGAGGGGGCTATTCCGTCAGTAGATGTTCGAGGTTCTTTCGATGAGATCGATGACATGATGCATTCACTGGCCAAACTTGCCAATGCCATGAAAGCTATTGGACGGCTGGCTTCTGAGATTGAGAATGGCAACCTGGGTGTGTCTTATGAGTTATTGGGTAAGAAAGATGTATTGGGTTCAGCACTGCTTTCCATGAAGGATAAACTTCAACAAGTCACTCGTCAAACCAATCAGGCGGTTAAAGAGGCCAGTGAAAACGGTAACTTGAGCATGCGCATTGTTATGGAGGGTAATCAAGGTGCCTGGCAAGAATTGAGTGAGTCTATCAATACATTGATCCAATCGCTTGCGGTTCCGATCAGTGAAGTGAATCGTATTGTCAATGCGATGGCTGAAGGTGATTTGACCGAGCGCTACCAGGTAGAGGCATATGGGGAGATCCGAGCGTTGGCAGATAATTTCAATTCAGCGTTAGAAACAGTGATCAAGCTGATGCAAGACATTTCGTTGAGTACCGATACGATAGACCAATCATCGAATGAGATGTTGATCAGTGGTCAGGAGATGAATATCAATACTCGAGAGATTGCTTCTTCGATGGGCGAGATGAGTAACGGTGCACAGAGTCAGGTTAGCAAAGTGGATGAATCTTCGAAGTTTGTAGAAGAGATACGTCAGTCTTTTGTCGATATGGGTAATAAGTCGGAAAGGATCAATGAGCAGGCTAAAAAGGGAGCTACGCATAGTGCGAGGGGAGCTGATATGGTTAACCAGGTAGCCCGTAATATGGAGGAGATTGCTAATCTTTCTTCGGATACCACAGAGGCGATGAAGATCTTGACTGATCGTTCTGGTGAGATTTCGCGTGTGTTGGGTGTGATCACAGACATAGCTTCCCAAACGAACATGTTGGCGTTGAATGCTGCTATAGAGGCTGCTCAGGCAGGAGAAGCTGGTCGAGGCTTTGCTATTGTTGCAGAAGAGATTAGAAAGCTGGCAGAAGACTCGCGCAAGTCCGCTCAGGAGATAGAGAAAGTGATTGGAGATATGAAGGCCGACACGACGACGACGGCACAGATCACTGCCTTGATGGATGAGAAGGTAAAACTTGCAGTATCGGCTTCAGGAGACGCTTCTCAGGTTTTTACGGCGATCAATGAATCTTCATCTTTGACGCTTAATTCTTCTGAAGAGATTCTAGCTGCTTCCAAGACCCAGACAGATGCAATCAGTAAAGTTGTGGCTATTACCGAAGCGATTGTAGTGATTGCAGAGCAGACGGCTGCTGGTACAGGAGAAGTTGCTAGTTCTGCTGAGGAGCTATCCGCAGGTATGGGCAATTACATTGAAAAGTCTGAGCAATTATCTCAGATTGCTGATCGACTCAA
>JBCCGK010000265.1:0-2098 GCA_039029315.1 Bacteroidota bacterium
CAGCCCCAAATCAGAATCGCATTGTGTCACCCGGGAGAAATCTGGAATAACTCTTCTCAAAATCATCTCTTAGGCTGTCATGGCCCTGAAGTATGCCCTGAAGGCTTTCCTCCTGAGACGGCTCAGGTCATTTGCTTTCAAGCAACTTCTGGACGGTCAATGCCAGGCAAGTCAGAACCGCACGTTCTCGCCCATGGGAAATCCGGAATACCTCTTCGCATCACCCGAAGCTCTCCTGGCCCAAAAGTAAATCCTTGAAGACTTCCTCCTGAGACGGCTTAGGCCAGTTTCCTTCTATCATCTTCATGATGACATTGCCAGTCACACTCCAAACCGTATTATGTCAACCATGGCCGATAGATCTCGGTAATGTCTTCGCAGCATCATCTCCATGGTTCTCTGGAAGACTTTCCTCCTGAGAGACACCTCAAATCATCTGCTGTCTGTCAACTTCTGGACAACCAGGTCAGCCGCAGACCCAAGCTGCATCTTGTCACCTCCAACCAATCTGGAAAACCTTCTTGAGTAACTGCTTCGGCCAAGAAGATTAAATCTTGAAGTCCTTCCTCCGGGGACGGCCCATGGCATTTCCTCAACCACTTTCTGGATGTCAACACCAGCTTCAAATCAGAAACTTATCTTGTCACCCATGAGCAATCTGGACACCTTTTTGCGTCATCCAAAGCTCTCCTGGCCCCAGAAAAAGGTTTCTTCCTGAAATGATTTAAGTCAATTTCTTCCAATCAACCTCTTGACAGTCAATGCCAGCCCCAAATCAGAATCACATTATGTCACACCGGAGAACTCTGGAATACCTCTTCGCAGAATCATGTCTATGCCTCACTTGACCCTGAAGTACACCTTGAAGAATTTCCTCCTGAAACGGCTCAGCCAGGTCGTTTGCTTTCAACCACCTTCTGGACAGTCAATGCCAGCTCCAAATCAGAACCTTCTCTTGTCACCCATGAGAAATCTGGAATACCTCTTCGCATCATCCAAAGCTCTCCTCTACCAGAAATACATCCTTGAAGACTTTCTTCCTGAGACGGCTCAGGCCAACATCTTTCAATCACCTTCTTGACGGCAATACTTGTCCCAATCAAAGCCGTATTTTGTCATCCATGACAATTCTGGAATGTCTCTCCGCAGCATCATCTCCACGGCTGTCTGGAAGACGTTCCTCCTGAGAGACAGCTCAAGTCACCTCCTGTCTATCAACTTCTAGATGACAGGGTCAGCTGCAGGCGTAAACTGCAATTTTCACCACCAACAAATCTGGAATACCCTTTTGAGTATTTGTCTTGGCCATGAGGAATACATCCTGAAGTCTTTCCTCCCGAGACGGCTCAGAGCACACCAGCTTCAAATCAAAGACTCATCTTGTCACACATGAGAACTCCTGATACCTCTTCCATCATTCGAATTTTTCTGGCTCATAATATCCTTGAAGAGTTTATTCCTGAAACAACTCAGGAATCAACGTCTTGACAGCCAATGCCAGCCCCAAATCAGAATCACTTGTCGCTAGGAGAAATCAGGAATACTTCTTCATAGAAACGTCTCTAAGACTGTCTTGGCCCAGAAATATGCCTTGCAGAATTTCCTCCTGAGACGGCTCAGGTCGTTTGCTTTCAACCCTCTTCTGGACGGTCAATGTTAGCCGCAAGTCAGAACCACATCTTGTCATCCATGAGAAATTCGGATACTTCTCCGCATCATCCCAAACTCTCCTGGTCCAAGAGTACATCCTTGAAGACCTTCTTCCTGAGACGGCTCATCACCCAAAGCCCTCCTGTTCCGGGAATAAATCCTTGAAGAGTTTCTTCCTGAGACGGCTCAGGTCAATTTCTTTCATCAACTTCTTGACGAATGCCATTCACAGTCAAAACCGTATTTTGTCACCCACGAGAATTTTGGAATATAATTATCTCCTCAGCATCATTTCCATGGCTCTCTGGAAGACTTTCCTCCTGAGAGACAGCTCAAATCATCTGCTGTCTATCAACTTCTGGACAACCAGATCAGCTGCAGACCCAAACTGCATCTTGTCACCCAGTCCAACCAATCTGGAAAACCTTCTTGAGTAACTGTTTTGGCC
>JBCCGK010000266.1:0-2035 GCA_039029315.1 Bacteroidota bacterium
CGCCTGCAGATTGACCAGTATTTGTCATCCTCTGGATCCACCGAGAGCCGGGTATGCATGCAAGATTATCTTGCCTTTGCCTCCAAGTGCCTAGCATTAGGCTCCCCTATGGCCCCTATTTGTGATGCATCTATTTGCCCTAATATGGCCATCCTCTTCCCAGTACAACCTACCTGGCCTATGGATTCTTTTGACCCGCTAGCAATGTTCTTATCTGCAGCTATCCGGAGCAAGCGGGTATCAGAAATTGCTCCTATACAAGTGCAGTTTCCCATATCCTCAAATGCAGATCCGCGCCGCTTACTGACTAAAGATGAGACATCCTCTGCCAAGTTGCAAAACACTGCAAATAGGAGCTACGCTCCACCCCCAACCACCATCCGTACACCTGCCTCTATTCGAGAGAACACATCAGGTGCCTTTATGCCACATGCATCTACCCATGCTCCGGCTACCCTCTTCAATCAAAAGCCCTCCTACGACGGCACTGGGAAATCTATGATTTCTCGGAATAAAAAGCCCTCCTACGACGGCACTGGGAAATCTATGATTTCTCGGAATAAAAAGCCCTTCTACGAAGGCACCGGGAAACCTATTGTTTCTCGGGATGAAAAGCCCTTCTACGAAGGCACCGAGAATCCTATTGTTTCTCGGGATGAAAAGCCCTTCTATGAAGGCACCGGGAAGTCTATGATTTCTCGGGATGAAAAGCCCTTCTGCGAAGGCAACGGGAAATCTGCGATTTCTCGGGACAAAACGCAATGCCCTGATCATTCAGGTCGCATTCCGTTCGCGAATCTTGCCACCACTCTGGCCTCCCCATCCCCACCATCATCTGGTGGATTAAGAGCCTTTGTTGGTAATATCCCTTCGGCAACACATACTGCTCAACGGACTCTATTCAACATTGCTCACGCATCTGGCAAAGGAACTCCAAATCCTGGACCGAAACTGAGCAAAGAAGACAAGGAACGGTTTGAATCGGTGGCTACCTGTACCATTGCAAATCCAACCGCTCGTAAGCTTTGTCCAAAGAACTTCCAATCCCTGTGCCGGTTCCTTGCTCTTCCGGCAGCCAATGATACAGTTCTTGCACGGATGCCATCAGAACCATATCGTCAGCATGTGTTGGTGCCATTGTCAGCCTCAAAAATTACATCTATTGATGAATTTGGAGAATGGGTCACATTCTATTGGCGTATGACCCAAGCCATTCAAGGAACAGATTTTCTACCCTACAACACCACTTGGTTCTCCTACCAACGTGCACATTCAATTCATTCCTTCTCCCGATGGCAAGTTGCTTCTGATATTCCAGATCCAAGCACTGTGCCACCAGGCGCTTTCCATCCCTACCAGCTGGTAGCAGCATTACCCGAGTTTTCCACGCATTCATGTCAATTGCCAACAGATGGCCTGAGTGCTGCCCAAGCCATGGCCCTTGCACAGTTTGTGATGACCTTGTTTTCCTGCATGGACGTGAAAGGCAATAACTTTGAGAAGCAACGATTCCCTCACTCTGTACTTGGCCAACGCTTGATGCAATGGCGAAATGTCCTACAGAATCCTTCTCTTGTCTCTCACTGGTCAGCTCATCCACGATCTGTTACTTTTCATTGGTTTGAAAATCTTCGGTCACTCTTACACATCTTCCACCAGTGGAACATGACCTGGATGTATAATGATTCCGGTGGATTCATTATCCCGCACCAAGTGGATGACATGCCCGATTCCACACCCAGCTTGCCACTTGAACAAGCATTCTACCGATTCAACTCCAGCACAACTTACTGCTCAGAGTTGAAGGAATGGGATCGCACTTTTCAGCGCATGTGGCAGAAATCCAACATCAACCCTGAACATTGGGTTGCGGGAATAGAGCATTCATGAAGTCATAGCTCTACTGAAATACGCAGTGGATAATTATGAATGGGTCATTAGAACACCAGCAACACGAAGTTTAATTAACAATAAGTGGGAAGCCCAACGGAATGTTGGCCTACTGTGCCCTTTTGCAACCCCCTCTCCTTCAGCA
>JBCCGK010000267.1:0-2020 GCA_039029315.1 Bacteroidota bacterium
ATGGCGAAAGCCTGTATGAATTTTGGGGCGAACGGTTGAGCCATGCTCTTCTGGATGCGCTGCAAGATCATAGTGAGCCAGTGGTCCTCAATCTGGCCTCAAACGAATATTTCAAATCCGTAGCGAAGGGATTGAAAAAGGTGCGCATCCGTATCGTTGAGCCGCGCTTTTTGCACGATAAGCAAGGGGTGCTGAAATCCCCCGGCTTTGCGGCCAAGCGCGCCCGCGGCCAAATGGCCCGCTTTGTGCTGGAAAACCGGATTGAGGCCCCCGAAGATTGCACCGCATTTGCCGCCGATGGCTATCGCTGGAATGGTGAGCTTTCAACCTCCAACCGGCCGGTTTTCGTGAAGCAAATTGTATAGAATTCGTTCGGAACGAATCATAAAATGGCAAATATAAAAGCAAGAGAACGTAACATCATTGCTATTGATGGAACGCCCGGACTTCAACATACCCGGTTCGCTTCACAATCACTGCATATTGTGATTGATGAAAAAGGATTCACAGACGTTGAATTGGATTTTTCAGATTGCAAAGCTTTGTTTCCCAATTTTATGCTTCCACTTATTGCATTATGCCGTGACAGGCGAAAGTCTGATAATATTGAATTCACGATTAAACTCCCTGAAAGCAAAGATTTGCAATCACTGTTTCATAACGCAAATTGGTCATATCTTCTAAATGATCGGCTATATAAGCCGACGACCTATCGCGGGGGAATTCATGTTCCTGCAATTGCATTTAATGATTTTACAGAGCAATCAGAGGCTGTAGACAGTGTGACTAATATGTTGATGGGGCAGTTAGATTCTATCGAGTTGAAAGATTTAGGTGCACTTGATTGGTGTGTTCAAGAAATTACGGAAAATGTTCTCAACCATGCTGAATGTCCTTCAGGAGGAATCATTCAGGCTTCGGTTTACTCAAAAAATCAGGAAGTTGAGATTATTGTCTCTGATGCAGGAATCGGTGTTGCAAAATCACTTGGAATATCTGATCATCGAAAAGCTTTGGAAGAATGTATTCTTGAAGATAGAACCAGAGATAAAAATAACAATCAGGGTAACGGTTTATTTGGAAGTTTTGAAATCGCTGTAGAAAGCGGTGGAATTTTTTCTATCACTTCAGGAAAAGCAACTCTAATCGCCAAATCAATTGATGATAAGCAATGGCTGACACCTGAAAGTAACTCATTTTATAAAGGAACATCAGTAAGCACAAAAATAAACTGTTCGGATCCTGACTTAATAGCCAAAGCACTTAAGTTCCGTGGTAAGAT
The DNA here is from genome assembly GCA_039029315.1 of Bacteroidota bacterium. Lineage (GTDB taxonomy): Bacteria > Bacteroidota > Bacteroidia > J057 > J057 > JBCCCJ01. The sequence continues at coordinate 1,283 of JBCCGK010000267.1, forward strand.
ACATGAGCCGCAATTTGGATATATTGATAGTAAATTTTTTAAATCTGATTTAGGAGAGTATCATTTCAACTTAAAGTCCGACATAGTTTCTTTCGCAAATCGCCATTATGGGAAAGTTGCATTTAACAAAATTCTTCGCATATTAGAACAAAGTGAAGGTAGCCCAGTTGCTATTGATTTTGAAGGAATCAGGATCATATCAAGCAGTTTTGCTGATGAAGCTTTCGGCAAATTATTTGCAAAAATTGGTCCAATTCGATTTCATCAGCAAATCAAATTGAAAAACATGAATCCTAATATCTCCGGTTTGATTGATCTGGCAATCACGAAACGATTCATATCAAATAATGGTTCGGCAACGACGCAGGAATGATAAAGACTTCTTATATATTTTGATTCTTCGTGGGGGAAATGATTTCCCCCACACCCCCACATTCTTTTCCTGCCATCAATCCAGCTCTGGGCTTTATAGACAAGGTCAAGCCGCGGCAAAGCGAAGACCTCCGCGCCCTAATGTTTGTCGGCACTTGCCGACCGTGGCCAGCGTAAGATTGCTGCGCCCGTAAGCTTCAAGCGGCTCGCTTGCCAGCCATCAGGAGGCCGATTTTGGCCTCCGTGGCTTCCGCTCGGTTCAGCTCGGCGGTGATTTCGCCTTCATTCATCACCAAAATCCGATCGGCCAGCGCCATGATTTCATCCAGCTCGCTTGAAACCAGCATAATCGCCTTGCCTTGATCG
>JBCCGK010000268.1:0-2019 GCA_039029315.1 Bacteroidota bacterium
CGTGGTCCTCAAGATCGAACCTTGATGCAGTTCTTCCGCGATATTCAGCATTGCCAAGGAATGGCCTGAAATGTTAGAGACACCTCCCTGCCAGAGCCAAAAATTGAAAATTGATGATACTGCAGTTGGAGGGCCCTTCAACAGGTCAATCGAGTGACACTGGCGTCAAGTACTGCTCAGGGGCGATTCTACAAATACATGCTCGAGGATTCTCCCAGGTGGACCATACATTGATGGGGTTTGTGACGACTCTGCCGTTTAGAAGCTGATCAAAAGAAATTGACCAGAGCCGTCTCGGAGGAGAATTGTTGGGTATGAGAGCTTTTGAGATGATCCCGCAGAGAGATTTCTTGCTATGTACAAAATGCAGTTTTGCGGCTGACATTGCTGTCCAGAAGTCCATCAAAAGAGAATGCCTGAGCCGTCTCAGGAGGAAAGTTTTCAAGGCAAACTTCTGGGTCAAGAGAGCCTTAGAGTCGGTTCTGGAAAGTTCATTCCGCATTTCTTGTAGGAGGCAAGATGTGGTTTTGACGTCCAGAAGTTGATAGACAGCAGATGATTTGAGTTGTCTCTCGGGAGGAAGTCTTCCAGAGAGCTATGGAGATGATGCTGGGGAGAGATATTCCAGTTTCTCGGCCATGGGTGACAAAAATTACGCGGTTTAGAATGTGACTGGCAATTCCGTCAAGAAGTTGATTGAGAAAAATTGACCTGAGCCGTCTCGGGAGGAAAGTCTTCAAGAATGTATTTCTGGGCCAGGAGACCTTTGGATGATGCGAAGAGGTATCTGGATTCCTCATGGGTGACATGGCAAGATCAGGTACTGATTTGCCGCTGGCATTTACCGTCTAGAAGTCAGTTGAAAGCAAGCAACCTGAGCCGTCTCAGGAGGAAAGTCGGGTCCGTGAATGACCTTGGCGTCCGGAAGTTGACAAACAGCAGGTGATTTGAGTTGTCTCTCAGGAGGAAAGTCTTCCAGAGAGCCATGGAGATGATGCTGGGGAGAGATATTCCAGATATCCTGGTGATGACAAGATACAGTTTTGAATGTTACAAGCATTGCCGTCAAGAAATTGATTGAAGGAAACTGACCTGAGCCGCCTTAGGAAGAAGTTTTTCAAGAATGGACCCTTGGCCAGGAGAGCTTTGGATGATGCGAACAGGTATTCCGTATTTTTCAGGGTGACAACATGATCTGATTTGTTACTGGCACTGACCGTCCAGAAGTTGATTGGGAGAAACTGACATGAGCCATCTCAGGAGGGAAGTCGGGTCTGCGGCTGACATTGGCGTCCGGAAGTTGATAAGCAGCAGATGACTTGAGCTGTCTCTCAGGAGGAAAGTCTTCCAGAGAGCCATGGAGATGATGCTGGGGAGAGATATTCCAGAATTCTCATGGATGACATGGTAGGGCTTTGAGTGAGACTGGCAATGCCGTCAAAGTTGGTTGAAAGAAATTGACCTGGGTTGTCTCAGGAAGAAAGTCTTCAAGGATGTATGCTTCTGGGCAAGAAGAGCTTCGGATGATTCCAGATTTCTCATGGGTGACAAGATGTGGGTCTGATTTGCAGCTTGTATTGACTATCCAGGTGGTTGAAAGCAAATGACCTGAGCCGTCTCAGGAGGGAAGTCGGGCCAGCGGCTGACAGAAGTTGATAAACAGCAAATGATTTGAGTTGCCTCTCAAGAGGAAAGTCTTCCGGAGAGCCATAGAGATGATGCTGCGAAGACACATTCAAGAATTCTCGTGGATGACAACATATTATAGTTTTGACTATCACTGGCATTGCCGGCAAGAAGTTGATCGAAAGAGATTGACCTGAGCCGTCTCAAGAAGAAATTCTTCAAGAATGGATCCTGGGTAGCGAAGCATTGGATGATGCGACGAGGCATTCCGGGTTTATCAAGGGTGACAAGATGAGGTTCTGATTTGGAGCTGGCATTGTCAATTTGATGTCCAAAAGATGGTTGGAATGAAGAAAAGGACCTGAGCCGCCTCAGGAATAAAGTCTTCAAGGA
>JBCCGK010000269.1:0-2008 GCA_039029315.1 Bacteroidota bacterium
GACCGTGGACTATTTCACCATCCATTTTTTCTGAAATGTCTCTCCTGCCAGCTCTATCTGAATGAGATAGAGACCAGGACTTCCAACTTGTAGATCGAGGCTATGCTGGCTGGAGGGCATTTCTTGTTGAGAGATCAATTGCCCCTGAATCGTGAAGACTCTTACCATTTTGACAGAATGAGTAAAAGCATCCAATTCCAACACACTCTTGCCATGACTTGGATTGGGATAGAGTTTTGGCTCCTGAATACTTATACTTGTTGCCGCTTTTCGGGCTGGGGCCGTGATACATCGCCAGCCACCATTGATATCAAAGTCAGGCGTAGTCACATCCAACCCAATCACAGGTATTGCTTCAGTATACATTTCCTCAGAATCATAAAAAGACCATTCTAGTTCCTCTTCAGGAGGAAGTTCATTGGCTTCAGCACAAGAATTGTATCCCATATCATTTCCTCTGATTAAGGTAAAGAAAGCGTCGACTTCCTCATTCCCATTATGTTTGCCATTGAATACGATATCCCCATTGCTGGCTTTGGTGATTCCCGTCAGGCTGACATTTGGATAGGTATGTCCCTGGAGAAGTGTTCCCCAGGAAGTCAAGTTGTAGACCTTGCCAGATTGGGTCGCCATCACAATAAAATCATTGCTGGTCAATTCGATTTGCACACGCTCATCAATATCGAAGCTCCGCTGCCAGACCATATTGCCCTGTGCATTGAATCTCAATAGCGCAAGTTTGCTAAAACCTCCATCCTGAGAATAATTTGATGCGACAACAAATTCTCCATTAGTGGTTTCGATGATGTCATAGGGTTCAAAATAATCCAGCCAATAGTCATCCGTTTGTGGGCCTACAAATCGCTTCTGCCAATTCAAATTTCCTTGAGGAGAATAAGAGGAAATATTTAATCGACTCATTCCAGTATTGGTGTCTTTGTAGAGATGACTGATGTAAATATATGATCCATTGCTGGCTGGCAAGATCAAATCTCCTACTCCTTCGTCAGTATCACATGACAATGTCTCTGTTCTCCTCCATGTCAATTGACCATTTCCATCAAGCTTCAGCAAGATATCCAAATAAGTATCCTGGCTAGAAGAACTTTGACATGGTCCCTCTCTGAAAGTGCCGGAAACCAATAAGTGTCCTTGCTCAGTAGCTGACATATGATACGCCGCTGGATCATCAGAGTCCACATCATAAGCTTTTGACCATATTGGCGCGCCAGTAGGACTTAATCTACTGACCAGCAAGGCCAGATAGGCAGGAGCACCCTGAGAAGCAGGACTTTTCCTCACAATCCCAGCCAAGGCAATATCTCCTTCCCCCACCAAACAAAGATGGGAATAGTGATCAAATTGAGAATTGCTGTTTGGAAAAACATTGACGAGATCTTTGCTCCACAAAACCGTTCCATTTGCATCCATCTTGGTCAACACCTGATGAGGACCAGGGTTTCCCGAGGCGATGTCGATCTTATTCAACGTGATGAATCCGCCATCGGAAGTCGCGACAACATTGTAGCTGTCCCCTTGTGCACCGACGATGTTGGTGGGCTGAAATTGATTGACAAAATGGTTTTGAGCTTGGGCAGTCACGGTGGTCAATAAGCAATAGACCATCAAGCTATTGATCAATGATTGTAAGGAAAATGCGTGAGGGTTGTTGTGAATAGATTTCATGACAATTGTTATGTAAAAATTAAAAAAGAATGTGTGCGGCCTTCTGTCCAGGAAGTGGAACAGAGGTCAATAACTAGGGTTTGAAAAAAAGAAGGGAGGAAAGCGGATATAGGAGGAATGCAGAACCCGGTCTTCTCACCCACATGGAGCCTAGTATGTACCGGGTTCTCTATACAAAGTGTTGTCAAGAATGACCGTGGACTATTTCACCATCCATTTTTTCTGAAATGTCTCTCCTGCCAGCTCTATCTGAATGAGATAGAGACCAGGACTTCCAACTTGTAGATCGAGGCTATGCTGGCTGGAGGGCATTTCTTGTTGA
>JBCCGK010000270.1:0-1994 GCA_039029315.1 Bacteroidota bacterium
AGCAAAAGCAGGCCAGATACAGCCAGGCACAAAATCAGAAAATATAGACCAGTTTTTGGCCTTTTTTCTTGCTTTTGAACACAGTTCATCCTTGTTGTAATGGATTGGTTCTGCAAGTCTCTATCTTGCCGACCGGATGCCCATCCAAGGGCTGTCTTAATCCTTGTTGTAATGGATTGGTTCTGCAAGTCTTACGAAGTAACAGTTACACTATTCGATAACGTAGTCTTAATCCTTGTTGTAATGGATTGGTTCTGCAAGCCCTAGGAACTGGCCATTAATTGGGGGATAGATTCCGTCTTAATCCTTGTTGTAATGGATTGGTTCTGCAAGCCTTTACGTTGACGCATGATGAGCTTCTTCAGGAGGGTCTTAATCCTTGTTGTAATGGATTGGTTCTGCAAGTTCTACTACGCGATGGCAAGGCCTATTTCGATTGAGGTCTTAATCCTTGTTGTAATGGATTAGCTCTGCAAGTCTAGGGTATCAAACCCGCAAGCAAGATGAGTTTGGCCAGGTCAGAATCCTTGTTGTAATGGATTAGCTCTGCAAGGCGGTCAAGATATGTACCGACGCGTACATATAACCTAGTCAGAATCCTTGTTGTAATGGATTAGCTCTGCAAGCCTGTTGATCATCTCCGAAGACGGAGAGGTCAACGTCAGAATCCTTGTTGTAATGGATTAGCTCTGCAAGTTGATTGATTGGTTCGGGTAGCTTCCTGTTTTATTTTGTCAGAATCCTTGTTGTAATGGATTAGCTCTGCAAGTGGACATTATCAAGGCGGCAGGAGTCGCTCCAAACGGAGTCAGAATCCTTGTTGTAATGGATTAGCTCTGCAAGAAAAGTCTTGGACGCCACCACCATGCCCCCAATACCTGTCAGAATCCTTGTTGTAATGGATTGGTTCTGCAAGAAAACGTCAACATATTCATAATTGACATGAACGGTAGTCTTAATCCTTGTTGTAATGGATTGGTTCTGCAAGACCTTCTTCATCAAGTTCAGGGATCACTTCAAGCAGTCTTAATCCTTGTTGTAATGGATTGGTTCTGCAAGCCAATGCGAAACGCAGAAGAGGCGACCGAGGAAGCAAGTCTTAATCCTTGTTGTAATGGATTGGTTCTGCAAGAAAAGGATAATCCGAAAAGAAAACATCGGCCTGATCGTCTTAATCCTTGTTGTAATGGATTGGTTCTGCAAGTGGCTTGACAGTCATCTATTGGATTGCGGACTTGCTCCGGTCTTAATCCTTGTTGTAATGGATTGGTTCTGCAAGTCCCGATTTGCTGTATCTTGCTGACTACCAGCTGCGCGATCAAAAAAAAATGTACGCTCAAATTCCGGAAATTGGCCAAAAAGGGCCGTTTTGGAACTTCAAAAAAATGAAATTTCTATGTCAAGAAACGCATGATAAATATAAAACATATGACTGATCTTTGCAAGATGTCTCAAGCAAATTTACAGATGAATTGTCTGGCAGGATGAAACCAATTTGTCAAATGGTCAGGGTAATCACCCGACCGAGTATCAGATCCAGGTTTTCTTCCAATCCGTGTGCAAACATCCCTTCTACCTGTCGGTCTTCAAGGGACAAAACATATAAACGGTCTCCTTCTTCGAGCTTTTCTGCATATGCCTTAATCAGGGGGCGTAAAATCTTTCTTTTCACCTTTCCTGCAAACACCGATTTCTGAATACGATAGAGGCCTACTGCTTCCAAAGAATTCGCCAACTTGGTGCGAGTCTTGTCTTTGGCGATGTCGTAAATTGTGAGATATACCATGCCCTAGTACTAATTTATTTGATCCAGGAGCCGTTTTCTCAGTCTTTGGGCATCTGCTAGTAAGTAGGGGGACACAATTAAATTGTAGGATCTTGTTCCTCCCCCAACCCCCTCCAAAGGGGGAAATCGTTGATTCCTGGCCTTGTGGGCTGATGTCTCCCGCTGGCGGGAGAGTGAGAGGGTGGAAGATGATTCCCAAATATACATA
>JBCCGK010000271.1:0-1982 GCA_039029315.1 Bacteroidota bacterium
CGATAATCTCTGTCCCTGAAATGACAACGACCTAGTGGCCGCAAACGGCAAAACGATCCAATGCCTGGGTACCGTGAAATTATCATTTCGTTTCCACGGCCAATGCGTCTCGGATACGGTATATGTCTGCCGTGAACTCAAGGGCCTGCTTCTGCCTTGGTATCTCATGAAGTCTATGGGCATCCTATCAAAGGATTATCCCAAGCCGCTCCAGATCAATACCGTGATCAAGCAGACAAGTTTTGAACCGAAAAGCCTGCCGTCCAAACCCACACCGGATGAGATCGAAAAAATACGAAAACAACTACTCGAAACGTATTCCGACGTTTTTGATTCAGAATCCGGTCTCAAGACTATGGACATTCCTCCGATGAAAATCAAATTGAAAGGAGAGGTGGAACCTTATGCCATCCGAGCTGCCAGACCAATCGCCTATTCCTGGAGAGACGATGTCAAAAAAGAAATCGATTGGATGGTGGAAAGACAAATCATCGTCCCAGTCGAAGATGATGCAGAGGAGTGGTGCCACCCGTTGGTCTGTGTACCGAAGCCAAACGGGGGTGTACGTCCTTGCATTGATTTAACCAAACTCAACGAGCATGTAATCCGACCACTCTATCCGCTCAAAACTCCCAAAGAAGCAGTCAGCAACATCTCGAGCGACACAGAATATCTTGCAACGCTCGATGCTACAAAAGGGTATTGGCAGATGGCACTGGACAAAGATTCTCAGGGCCTAACAACGTTCATCACGCCTTGGGGAAGATACAAGTTTCTGCGAGCACCAATGGGTCTCGTATCGACCGGTGATGAATTCTGCCGAGTGGGCGACAAAGCGCTCGAAGGGATCGACCGCGTTCAAAAAGTTGTCGACGACATGATTGTCTACAGCAAGGGATTCCCTGAACATGTCAGCACAGTTGTGAAAGTTCTCGAAGCTTGCCGAAAGCACAAAATTACACTGAATCCGTCAAAGTTTGTGTTCGGCCGAAGCGAAGTGAATTTCGCTGGGTACAAAGTCAGCCAAGCTGGTGTGACAACCGACGAGTACAAGCTCCGAGCAATCCAAGAATTCCCTAAACCAACCAACCTGACCGAACTGAGATCATTTATTGGACTAGTGCATCAAGCATCCGATTTCAGCAAAAAGATCAGTGCAGCCCTGGAACCACTGAGACCACTGCTCAGCACAAAAAATCTGTTCGAATGGAATGCAGACCATGACAAGGCTTTTGAAGAAACGAAAAAAGCCCTGGTTCAACTGCACACTCTGACAAGTTTCGACCCAAAGCTTGAAACTGTTCTTCAAACCGACGCATCCAGAAAGAAAGGACTTGGATTTGTCCCGATGCAAAAACATGGCCAAAGCTGGAAAATTGTCCAGTGCGGATCGAGATTCACTACTCCCACTGAAGCCAGATATGCCATGGTCGAGCTGGAACTGCTCGCTATCGTCTGGGCGGTCAAGAAATGCAAAATCTATCTTGAAGGTTTGTCACATTTCAAGCTCGAAACAGACCACAAACCCCTCATTCCCATTCTGAACAAAAAGAACCTGGCCGAAGTCGAAAACGCTCGAGTTCAGAGATTGAAAGAAAAGCTCCAAAACTTCGTCTTCACAGCAGAATGGAAAAAAGGCGCTGATAACATTGTTTCTGATGCGTTATCGCGCGCTCCTGTTGATCAACCAGATGAAGATGATGTCGAGTCAAATGAAAGAATGATGAAGAGCGTTCGACAAATAATGAGTCTGAAAATCGGAGAGATCCTGGATGAAACCTCCGACTCAGGAGATCCACTCATCGAATGGCTACAAAAGCAAGCCAAAACTGATGATGGTTATCAAAGTCTCATTCACGCTATTGCAAACGACGACTGGGGGAACAAGTCGATCAACCCTTATGTCGCGTCATTCAAGAAACTCCGTGATGATCTGAGTATTGGGGATGGTCTCATCTTATTTGACGACAGGTATGTTGTAC
>JBCCGK010000272.1:0-1975 GCA_039029315.1 Bacteroidota bacterium
GAACATACGTTAATGGGGCTTGTGGCCGAACCTGCCGTAGAAAAGCTGATCGCAAGAAATTGACCTGGGCTACCTCATGCAGAAGAGAAGTCTTCAAGATATACTCCTGGGCTAGGAGAGCTTTCGAGATGATTCTGCGATAAGATTTCTTGCAATGTACAGGATGTGGTTTTGCGGCTGACATTGCTCTCCAGAAGTTCATCGAAAGAGAATGGCCTGAGCCGTATCAGGAGGAAGGTTTTCAAGGCATGCTTCTGGGCCAGAGAGCCTTAGAGACGATTCTGAAAAGTTGCATTTTGTTTTCTTTGTGGGTGACAAGATGCAGTTTGGGTCTGCTGTTGACATTGACATCCAGAAGTTTATAGACAGCAGATGATTTGAGCTGTCTCTTAGGAGGAAAGTCTTCCAGAGAAACGTGCAGATGATGCTGGGGAGAGATATTCCAGATTTCCCAGCCATGGGAGACAGAATACGGTTTAGAATGCAACTGGCAATTCCGCCAAGAAGTTGATTGAGAACAAATTGACCTGAGCCGTCTCAAGAGGAAAGTCTTTGAGGAATGTATACTTCTGGACCAGATGAGGTTCTGATTTGCGGCTGGCATTGACCGCTGCAGAAGTTGATCGAAAGAAATTGAATGACCTGAGCCGTCTCAGGAGGAAAATTGGGTCTGCGGCTGACATTGCCGTCCAGAAGTTGACGGTCAGCAGATGATTTGAGCTGTCTCTCAGGAGGAAAGTCTTCCAGAGAGCCATGGAGATGATGCTGCGGAGATATATTCCAGATTTCTCGGCCACGGGTGACAAAATACGATTAAGAGTGCGGCTGGCAATTCCGCCTACAAGTTGATTGAGAAAAAATTGACCTGAGCCGTCTCAGGAGGAAAGTCTTCGAGGAATGTATACTTCTGGACCAGATGAGGTTTTGTGTTGTTGCTGGCCTTGACCGTCCAGAAGTTAATCGAAAGAAATCGCCCTGAGCCGTCTCAGGAGGAAAATTGGGTCTGCGGCTGCGGCAGAAGTTGATAGACAGCAGCTGATTTGAGCTGTATCTGAGGAGGAAAGTCCTCCAGAGAAGCATGGAGATGATGCTGGAGAGAGGTATTCCAGGATTCATGTGGATGACAAAGTACGGTACGATTTTGAGTTAGACTAGCATTGCCGTCAAAGTTGATTGAAAGAAATTGACCTGGGCCGTTTCAGGAAGAAAGTCTTCAAGGATGAATGCTTCTGGGCCAGAAGAGCTTCGGATGATTCCAGATTTCTCATGGATGTCAAGATGAGGTTCTGAATTGCTGCTTGTAAATTGACTGTCCAGAAGGTGGTTGAAAGCAAGCGACCTGAGACGTCTCGGGAGGAAAGTCGGGTCTGCGGCTGAAATTGGCACCCAGAAGTTGATAGACAGCAGATGATTTGAACTGTCTCTCAGGGGGAAAGCATTCTGGAGAGCCATAAAGATGATGCTGGGGAGAGGTATTCCAGAATTCTTCCGGATCATTTGCGACGAACATTGCTGTTCAGAAATCGACTGGAGTATGACATGGCTGAGCCATCTCAGCAAGTACTTCTGAATGGGCTGAGACAAATCTGAGAAGAGGCTTTTTGCATCGATCCTGGGTGACGTGCTGTGCTTTTTTTGGCTGAAAATGATGTCAAGATTGTAACTATCGGTACAAGAATACGGTTCGAACTGTCTCAGCTGGAAAGTTAAGAGGGAGGCAAGTCGGTGAAAAGACATTCTGGATTTTGTTAGCAGGAAGACTGACAGGAGATGGTTTGAGGCTGTCTTGGACCTCCAGAAGATGAACCGAGCCGTCTCAGCAGGAAAGTCTCCGTGACAAAACCGTAGGGCCAGAAGAGATGCAAGTCTATATTCCAGACATTGCGCTTACCCAACCGCAGAGACAAAATGGGATGGTATTTTGCGGCTGACATGACGCAACTTCCAGAACAAGATCTGAGCCATCTTATCTGCC
>JBCCGK010000273.1:0-1968 GCA_039029315.1 Bacteroidota bacterium
CTTTACCTTTATTCCCCCGTCTCATTAGGTTTTCTGTCTGTGTTTTGATGTCCATTTCAGGGCAGAGACAGTCATTGGGAACATCATTTTCCGAAGCCAAGACGGCGATCCCGGATCCTCCAAGCTTACCGCTCTCTTACAGTTTGATCTCAAGGGTCGGTTGCCTACCGCGATGGTCAACAGCAAGTCAGCTGGTGGACCAGTGAATACGTACAAGGCCGTTCGCAGCTTCTACGATAGCACCTACAAGGCGGAATTGGCGGCCAGAGCTGCTGGCAAGTAGCTACCTGATCATTGCTGAACTTCTAGCAATCCACCTGCCCTCTCACCATGCCCCAATCCTCATGCTTCATGCATGATTTAGCTTCCCAAACTCCATTAAGTAGAAGTTGGATCAAGGAATTACAATTACGCGAACTAGCTGCTCCTTGCATGATCTAGCCTCCCCTGTTCCAGTAAATAGAAGTTGGATCAAGGAATAAGGGATAGTGTGATCTGGCTTTCGTTTTGTCGATAGAGGTCCTAATGGTATCTCTCATTACTACCCACCTTCATGTTTATGATTAACATTGCTCATCTAGAGATTCTCCATGATGGTCATAATTGTATATAGGTATTTGGGCTAGTTTTTCATGACGGCTTTGACGTGCTAGTCAGGATTTTGTCGTGCATGCAAGGGACATCCCAATCGGAATTATGTGACTGTGATGATTCTGAACACCACACCATGCCATGTATTCCATTAGGCATCAAATTTTGTGTATTTTTGCGGCTTTGCCCATAATTTTTATGATCGTTTTTGAAAAATTAGAGAGCGAAAGTCTGCTCTACCTCAACCTTATTGATTTCTGCAACTCTGCATCAAGCTTCTGGTTCAAGGATATTCTTTTTCCAAATCAAATTTTTTCGCAAACCTGTCGGATCACCATCCAGAACAATGGATTTTCACATGAATTTTCATCATCGAAGCATTTTCAGATAATTCTCCACGCTGATTGATTACAATCATTCTGCTTTTATTCTGTACATTTACCTCTTCAAATTGCTGGATCTGCTCAAATTATTATGATGGAATTTTCCGCAACGGCCTGGCTGTGACATCGAGAACTCTGGAGCTCAGTGAAATCCCTACTCTCCCCTGGGTTGTACTTCGGCCATCTCGTCACCCATCAGAGTCTAGTCTCGTAGGAATCGCTTGAATGTAGAATCAAGACTTACTTAGTACAATCATGTAACGAACAAAAAGTTTCGTTTTCCTAGCGTGGACATTGAAAACAGGACAGTGCACATTGTGCCACAAGCAGTGACTCGTAAAAACGACTCCCTGACGTGACGCGATAGTTCATCAAAAAATCACGTGCCCATACAATGTATGGGCCCAAACTGCCCCGGTCCAAAGAGCAAGCATATTTCCGGGATGTCATGACATCGCGTGCACTCGAGCCAAAGCGTGACATTGATTGAGTGACCGACAGCACACAGCGCCACACGTCTCCGCTACCGCGCTGCCCCCGGCGCTCAGAGCCTCAGTGCGCTCGTTCACGATCAAAAGGACCTCCGATATTACGCAAGAAAACTTTTGAGAAAAAGGTCCGAGATCTGGTCTGAGAGAGCAAAAGTGGTCGACTGGTGCGTGATTCTTGGGAAAGCGACCAAAGATTGGATTGGCTATTCTCGAAAGCATCTTGATTTGCTGGCGTTTTCTCAGTGAAGCTTCACCAGAGAGCGGAAGTTCCGCGCCGAACAAGAACAATAATTTGTCCGAATTTTCATCAAGCGATAGTTGATTGCGCCATGGCTGTCGGGGAGGCAGATTATGACGCCTTATTGGTGCTGGAAGCAGAGACGGAGAAGGATGGCTGGACATTTTCGTCGCGAGGGGAAGGCTACGAAGTTTGGACCAAATCGATTCCGGGACACAGCTATCAGGTCGTCAAGGTATGTAAAAATGGCAAAATTTGTCAAATC
>JBCCGK010000274.1:0-1940 GCA_039029315.1 Bacteroidota bacterium
ACTTTAGGAAAGGAAGGAACTACCTTTTGTGCGATGTGTGCATGGCCGGTGAGTGCTGGACAGGAGGTCCACATAGAAATGGTTGAAGGAGCAACTCAGGAAAGGATTAGCTCTGCGCAACAGATCAAGGAACGCAGAGAGTCCCTACTGATTGTGCCTATGGCAGTGGGAACACACAGAATTGGCGCGCTTCTGGATAGCGGGGCTAGTTCGAATTTTATATCCAAGGAAATAGCGGCACTATTTCAGGGGAGAGTTCATAAACAAAAAGTTTCAAGTACGGCGGTAGTGGCTGATGGGAAGGAGGTCCCATTGACACATAAACTGGAGATCAAATGTAGGATCAAATCCTTCATTTGTAAAGTGTCTTTTTGGGTATTAGATGGTCTATCCTATGAAGCCATCTTAGGGTATCCCTGGCTCTCACAGGTGAACCCAACAATTGACTGGCCACGCCACTTTTTGACCATCCCTTTGAACTCAGGAGGTAGTGTTAATGTGCATGGGGACACAGACAAAGAGCTCTTGGATCTAAATTCAGAAAATGTAGATGTGATAACTGCATTGCAGTTCAAAAGGATCTTAAAGAAGAAAGATGAAAGGCCGGTGATAGCCTTGGTAAGGGAAGCCGATGAGGAAGCAAAGGCAAGGGGAAATCAGTTCCAGGTTATGCTGATTGAACCCCATACAAAGAGAATGGTGCATAAACTTAATGCACTGGAATTAGGCAGCAAAACATCCCAGAGGAAATGGGATGATGATGGAGAAAAACATTTGTTTGATGGTTTCGAAATTGATGAAGATTTTGAGAAGGTGGTGGAGTCAATAGAGGATCCAGACATTAGGGCAGTCTTGTGGAAGTACAGAGATAGGTTCCCACAAGATCTCCCATCAGGAGAACCCCCATCCAGAGGAGAGTTTGATATGAAGATCAAACTGGATGAGAATTACAAACCCAAAAGGCAAGGATTATTTAGATATAGTCCTAAAGAACTGGCTGAGATGCGTGATCAGATCAGTTACTTGCTAGAGAAGAAGTGGATAAGACCCTCACATTCACCTTATGGAAGCCCGGTTTTGTTCGCACCAAAACCAGGGGGCAAATTGAGGATGTGTATTGATTACAGGTCAGTAAACAAGGGCACCATTAAGTCTTCATATCCTTTGCCTAGAGTAGAAGAGATGTTTGATCACGTGGTGGGATCAAAATGGTTCTCAAAAATAGACCTCAGAAGCGGTTACTGGCAAATCAAGATGGAGGACTCTTCCATACCCTACACGAGCTTTAAGACTAGGTATGGAAGTTTTGAATGGCTTGTAATGCCATTTGGTTTGTCCACAGCACCCTCATGTTTCCAACATTTAGTTAATTCCATGCTGGGGAATATGTTGGACCTGAATGCTCTAGTGTTTATCGACGACATCTTGATCTTTTCAAAGGAAAAGTCAGAGCACGCAAGGCACATAGAAGCGGTACTCAGGAAGCTAAGGGAGTTTAGCTTGTTTGCTAAATTTTCGAAATGTGAGTGGCTTAAACAAACAATCAGTTTCTTGGGTCATGTTTTGGATCGTCGAGGTTTAAGGCCAATGAAGGAGAAAACCGCCATTATAGAGGCATGGCCAGAGCCTCAAAATGTCAGTGAGGTACGCAGCTTTCTCGGACTCACAGGATACTATAGGAAGTTTGTGAGTCAGTATGCGCAACTGTGTGCGCCACTGACAGATTTGACTAAACAAGGGGTTAGGTTTTCATGGTCAAAACAATGTCAAGAATCATTCAACAAACTAAAAGCTGCATTGGTGTCAGAGCCTTTGTTAAGGCACCCAGAACCAAGTAAGGAATACCATGTCTACACGGATAGTAGCATGCGAGCAATAGGTGGTGTGGTGGCTCAAAGTTTTGAGGATGGGGAGCATCCAGTTCAGTTTGAGAGTCGTCT
>JBCCGK010000275.1:0-1914 GCA_039029315.1 Bacteroidota bacterium
TCCAGTTTGAGGCATTGAAGATCAAAACAAAACTCAATCACTTTGCCCTCAAAAGCAAACTTTACGCTGCTTCACTCAAGGAAGCATTCAAAGAACTTCAAGAAATGAAATGTTCAATTTCTAGTGCGTAATATCAGTTAGTATCTGTTCACTTGCTTACATCTGATTCAGAAAGATTGTTGTTTATTACTGATTGAAGTAATACAATCCGTCTTGGGAGTTGATCAGGAAAGTCCCGTCTGATTGCAAATAGTGGGAATAGACTGATTTTTTGAAGCCAATGTCTTGTCTTTCCCAGTTTTCACTGCTATAGATTCCCGGAGTCGGATTTCCCTTGATAACAAAATACACGATTCCGTTGGCGAAGCGAATATCACTTACGTACTGAGACGAATGATTGGCCTCATAGAAGCTCTGCTTCTCACTTTGGTAGGTATCTGTGGAGAACATGGACAGTTGAGCACGACTCTCTCCGAAGTACAAAATTCCTGAGTCGTCTATCTCAAATGCTTCCACTTCGCGCAGTCTGTTTAGCTGATTATCGAGCGTGATTTCCTCCCAAGTATCTCCATTGTCAGCTGATTTTCGGAGGGTATACCAGGTATCCAGTAAATATAGATCTCCATTGGGATGCCGACGAATGTATTCAAACCGCCAATTATTTTCGCCTTCTACGGGAATATTTTGCCAGGAATTTCCCCCATCAACTGATCTGAAAAGACCATGACCATAAAAAGAGACAAACATAGAGCTATCTTCAACCAAAAATGCCAAAGGATTCAAGAAACCGGGAAGATCTCCATTAATGGCTGTCCAGTTTTTGTGATCCTCAGAATAGAATATTCCGTCTTTTTCTGTCAATATATACATCCTGCCTTGACTATTGAACTGTAAGTCAAAGATGGTTGAGCTGGGGCTAAGGGTAGGAATCCCTTCAATTTCCTCCCAGTTGGCCCCATAATTATCAGTTGTATAGATGCTTTTACAATTGACCAGATATACCCGTCCATCAAAGGTTTCGAATTCACGATCAGAATCTCCATAATTACACGGCATGCCACAAGCCCTGCCCCATCCATTGGGAGGAGAGACAGATGCTGAAAAGATTGCCGTATCTATGGGCTTCCCAAGAGCATTGAGTAGATAAGCGGCGACTTCTTGAGGTTCTTCCGTGCATCCCATGACCCAATAGGTATAAAAAATCCCTGAGGAGTCTGTTCCGAGATCAGAGTTATTGACAGATCCATCTCCAGCTATTATGTCGAATTGGATTTTCCAGCCGACAGCTGGCATCCCTTCAGGATCAAGGGCTTGAATGACCAGGCTATCAGGCAACCATTCATTGAAGAATCCTTGTTGATTGTTGCCATATAGGATAGAAATGCTATGCTGTTTGGGGGCTTCAGGAAGAGGTTGTTCGTCTTGTTGGCAAGCAGAGAGGGTGAATGCCAACAGAATGGCGAGGGGGCTTAGTTGTTTCATGATTGATTATTGTAATGAAAATTTGTTTTCTTGGAGTTAGAGGCTGTTTGAACATCTATCACTTATTTTTTGTATGGGTCTTTTTCCCTCATCCAGCGGCTTTTTTTGTTCCCATAGCACCACTATGAGAACAAAATAGAGCCTTGTCTAAGAAAAAAATACACCATAAAAATTCTCTGCACATATTTCAACACAGCCTCTTAGTTTGACTTTGGCCATTTTTCAGAAGGAAAAACTGCCCTGATTGTTTTATAATGGCCCTTTTTTAATTATTTAACTTCGCCTTTTTGGCATATTTAGAGGTCGAAGTTGACTATTAATCTGGGGCATTTGGATATTCTTTATTCTAAGAGACTGTTTGGGTTTGTTATGCAGGAATTGTTATAGGTTATTTTTTTGACTATTGAGGCGCGCAAACCAGAATTTAGCCGA
>JBCCGK010000276.1:0-1851 GCA_039029315.1 Bacteroidota bacterium
ATGCAAGTCTTCCCTTTCCTAGGGGATTTTCCATCGACTGCATTCAAATGATGCGAGTCTCCTGATCGACCCCCGCGGCCACCACCACGGCCACGGCCTCTGTTGCCATAGGAACCTCTGTTCCTGCCAAAATGACCACCATTTCCACCATTCCTGTTTGTGTATGAGGATCCATTTCCATGGGTTTGTTGTGAGTTGCTTGATGCCTTCTTGATCAATGAGGGGATCATACTTCCTGATACCGTGCCAGATGTCATCTGCAAGGATGCGACCGATTGTAATCTGTGGAGAACCTCCTCCAGAGGTGGGTTCAGGCCCATGTGCAATCGAACAAATTGGAGCACATCCGCGGGCATAGCTCTGAGAAAGTATCCAAGTTTCTCCCGTTCCGAGCAGTTCCTCAATCCCAACAAGTTCTCCCTGAACTTCTTCGAAAAGGCCATGAAATCTTCACCTGCCACGAATTTCATGGCATTCAACCGATCAGTGGCAGTCATCTCTGGTTGAATGTATTGGAATTGAGCTTTGAGACCTCGCTCAAATGCTTCAAAGCCTCCATCTCGGATGGAATATTCCACCTGGTCGTACCATAAAGCTGCAGATCCTCGCAGAAGAGACACTGCAGTGTGCAAGAGACTCATAGATGTCATGTTATTAGCCTCCCCATACCGTCGACACATCCGACACCACAAACCAACATTGGCATTGTCCGAGTCACCACTGAACTTCTCTGGTTTGTCTATCTTGGGGTTCTTCGTGGTGGAGGCTGTTTCAACCCTTCCATAGACTGGATTAGAGAAAGCTGCATGACCATGCATAGTTCCACCCCGAGCATGGCCATCATAATACTCCACACCAGACATTGAGCCACCAGTACGCATTGCAGCGAGTCTGTGGTCATGTGTGCCATCTGTACGAGTTGGGTGAGAAAGAGATGTATCATCTTCTGCCCTATGGTCACTGGGGGATTCATGAACAGGGGGTAGTCTGCTTCCTGGCACCTCTGAACTACTCACTCCCCTCGCCCCCAAACTGCCAATTCCGAGATCTCCTCGATCAGGGGTGTCCATCACTCCCAAACCACTGATTCCAGGACCACCGCCAATAGCCTGCATTCCAGCAGCTGATCTTTCCACGAATTTGGGGCCAACATTCATCTCAGGTACATCCTCCTTCTTAACCTGGGTGGACTCAATTCCTTCTCCAACAGGTCCCGAATCATAGAACGAAGATTTTGGGTTGCCAGCCAAAGTTTCTCCGATAACCACATCCAGATTGGTTTCCACCGATTCCAGCTGAGAAGATAGTTTCTCCACCGCAGCAATACTGGCTGCCTTTGCCATGTTCTTCTCCACTGCCATTAACCGCTTCTCCCAATCACTCTGGCTCTTCATTTTGTCCTGCAATTCCTTGATCTTTTCACCCTGAGCAATCAGCTGAGCTCCGTGCTCGTTCACTGAGGCCTGCAATGCCTGGAAGGCAGCATGGATCTTCGAAACCTGATCATCAACCCACAGGAACTTCTCCTTGGCTCCCACATAAACCTTAGTGCCACTGTCGTTTATGTGGTCAATCTCATTCCTGATGGCAAATCCTAGGTTGTGGAGTGCACCATCCAGCTCCTTATACAAATCCACAATCCTCTGATTGATAAAGGCAGCTGTTTGTGGCTCTGCAATAGTAAGAGTCCACGTGCCTGGCAAATGCTCCAGGTTCCTGGCATCAAATGAAAGGCCTGCCATGATATCACCACCTTCCAATCTCTGAGAATCCAACACCAAATCCTAGATCCTTCACTAACCTGCCACAGCCTAAACCAATCAAGCAGAAAAATGATCCTAGCGCGGCTAC
>JBCCGK010000277.1:0-1846 GCA_039029315.1 Bacteroidota bacterium
CCGGAGCTCGGCAGGCGTGCAGAGTGGCGCTGGGTTGAAGTAGGAGTAGGAAATGAGAGGTCTGGTGTTCCATTTGAGTGGGGCTGCATTTGGAGGTGTGAAGGTTGTGCAGTTGCCGGGTTGCCCCTGTTCTTGTCTGCCTTTCTTGCTTGCCCTTGTGTGTGGTTGCATGGGGATAGACAAGTGATACAAGCATGTTGCATGAAAACGGCATGAAAGCTCATCCCAGGAGTGATAAGCTTTCATGCGAGTATCGATCAGCCAACACTACGGTAGTCAAATACACATTGTAGCTTTCATAGAGTGGGAATGTGCAGAGGACACTTCAGTCAATTGGAATCAAGAAAAGGAGTGTTTTTATCGAGATGGAGAGCAGGGTTCTTTCATTTGGGATGGAGAATTGGGATAGAAAACAGGAGTGGATTCGGATGGAGAACAAGAATATTTCGGGTGAGGTAGAGAACAGGAATGCATTGAGTGGGATGGAGAGGAGGAATGCGTTATTGAAGAGAAGACAAAGACATGGAGTTTAGATTCGAGAGCAGGAATGCATTAAGTGAGGTGGAGAGGTATTGCATTCGGTTGAAACTGACAGCAATGCATTGAGTGGTAGAATGGCGGACAGGAAGGCTGCGAGTGAGAAGGTACAGGAATGCAGGTAGTGGGATAGAGAGGCAGAGCAGGGGTGCATTGAGTAGAGTCAAGGGCAGGAAGGCATCGAGTGGGATGCAGAATAAGAAGGTATCGAGCAGGATGGAGGAAAGGAATTCTTGGAGAGGGAGAACGAAGACAAATGGCTTTGAGTGGCATGGAGAACGGGAAGGCATAGAATATGGTTGAAAGCAGGAATGAGGGGAATGCATGGGTGATATGAATTAGAGGAATGGTCTGAGAAGAAAATGGGATTGATAACAGGAAGGTTTTGAGTGGGACGAAGAACAGGAGTGCACTGAGTGAAATCAAGGTCAGGAAGGCATCCAGTCGGTTGGATGAAAGGAATTCTTGGAGTGGGATAAGGATAACAAATGGCCGCTTTTTAGGTGGAATGGAGAAGAGGAAGGCGTCGAATAGGATTGGAAGCAAGAAGTTGCAGAGGGGCATGCATGGCGTGGCGATGGGTAACAGAAATGCTTTCAGTGACATGGAGGACAGCTTGGATTGGACACTTGTAGTGGGAGGCGGAACAGGAAGGCATTAGATGGAATGCAGAATAGGGATATATTGAGTGGGGTGTAGAACAGGAAGGCGTTGCATTCAGTGGGATGGAGTACAGGAAGGCACTGAGTAAGGTGGAGAACAGGAATCCATGATGTAAGTTCGGCAGATAACATTGCAAGAGTGGGATGGAAAACATATTGCGTCGGGTGGGATTTGGAGCAGGAAAGCACAGATTTCGATGGAGAGGAGGAAAGCATGGCGTGGGATGGAGAACAAGAGTGCATCGAGTGGGATGAAGAAAAGGGTTGCACAGACTGGAAAGGGAGATCAGAGATCGAGGCATCAAGTGGGATCAGTAAAGTATCGAATGGGTTGGAGGACGTTTAGGAAAGGCATTGGTCGCGGGATCCGATGGAGAAAGGGAATGCATGGCGTGTTGCGAATTTAAAATTGCCAAAGCTATTTGACCCCTGCTCTACTTAAATCGAACGGTGCTGAGCGGAACAGTTGAGAAAAATGACTGCGATCACGCCTTCGAATGTTGACAGCTCGAGCGCATTTGCAAATCAAGGTGTGATTGCAAAAAAATTCACTTTACTCAACAGTTCCGCGTAGCACCAAAAGTCGATTTGAGCAGAACGCAGGTCATTTCCTCATGGCGAAAATTGGTTAGGTCATTTTACTACCA
>JBCCGK010000278.1:0-1841 GCA_039029315.1 Bacteroidota bacterium
CACCATCTAGCAAGGTTAAAACGCCGTGTTGCTCAAAAGCAGCCACATAAGCACCATTGTCACTGCATTTGATTTAGATCACTGCAGTGGTTCACGCATACGACGCGGAGTATCGGAAGCAAGCCAGTAAGACGACGTCCGAAGCACGCGAAAAGGTATCTTCCGAGACGTGTAAAGTATTGAATTACGTGGGACTGGACGTCGATACGACGCGAGTTCCGAGCAAATTTGAGGTGTTCGATTGTACCGGATACAAACTCATTGAATCAGTCTATTTACATTGATCTATCACATTAGATCTACTATATGATGACTGGAGAAGACCCTGGAAGTGTTAAAAAGGCCCCAGCTTTATCAGAAGATGTCCTAATGGGCAGGTACTTGCTGGTAGCCATTGGAATTAAATCAAAAAGGATTGCCCAGCTGGAGGATGAAGATATGGACTCATTCATCAACATCATCTCCTGCACAGGCACCACAATCAATGATTTGGTCACAAGGAACCTTATTACATCAGTTAATAGGGATGCTATTGCCAAATTCAAGTCCTGGTTTAAATTTTACAAGTCTGGTGGCAATGCTGTCCCCAGAAATTTGGATGACCTCAAAGGTGTATTCAATGATGAGATCTTTGCCAACTATCAGGCTGATGATGAATCATCTATCAATTCCATTCCAAAAAGCAACAGTGGATCTATTCAAACCAATACTGGTATCAGCCATGAGGACAAAGGAGACTCTACTAAATTGAGCATCAATCCTACAAAAATTCCAAAGTGGAATGGAAAGACCTCCACTTGGGACACCTACAAAACTGAGATGCAAGCCTTGATGTCATTAGCTGAGATGAAGCATTTGATGGAGTATGATCCTTTGATTGCAGATGTTGAAAGGACTACTGATAAGGTGTTGGATAAACAGATTAAAAAATTCTACAACATGCTCAAGATCTCCACAGCCAAGGGAAGCTACAAAGAAACTGTGCTCCTGTTTGATGATGATGAGGATGGCATCAGAGCTTGGCAGAAGATCTATTTTCTCATGGAGAAGAAAGATTCAAAGGAGACAGTGGAGACTGAGGGTATCACTGATCTTATCTCTTTGGAATTAAACAAAGGTTACACCAATTATGTTGCAGATTATCACAAAGCATTGAGGGAAGCAGGTCATGACAAGGTTTGTGAGAGCCACAGGAAGGTCTATTTCCTGAATGGAATCAAAGACAAGAGGTATCAAACAACCAAAGACATGTGCAAGAATGTAGATCTTGAAGAGACTATGAGGTTATTGCGCTTAAAGGCCATTGAGTTAAAGGATTTGGATGGCTCATCTCAAATCACCAGGCACAACAACCACAACAGGAAGCACAACAACACCAGCACCAACAACAAAAAGAACAACAAGAAGAAGTGGAATGGCAAAACCAAGAACAACCACACCAAACCAATTGATAATCATGATCCTAATCGTGCTCCTGCTTCTCTATTTAATAAACTTGATCCCAAGGAGAAGAACTTTATTATCAACATGCAAAACAAGCTTAAATCATCTCAGAAGCCCGGGAAACAATATGATAAATCTTCCAATGCTAATGCCAAGAAGACAGTCATCAACAATAATGATAACAATGATGACAAGGATAAAAAGGATGCCAGGTCCTGTAGGTGGGCAGTACACCTACTAGGTAGCTGGTACTAAGAATAATATTTTCCTGTGAGCATGAAATCTTGTAATGGTACCTAGTAGGGCTCGACGTGGTAAAGTGTTCACTATCAGAGGGCCTGAGGTTCAATTCCACAAGATGGAACAAAATTTGTCATCAAGGGATGACATCGTCAACG
>JBCCGK010000279.1:0-1797 GCA_039029315.1 Bacteroidota bacterium
GTCTAAGAATCCTGAGCCAGATTCTAAATCTCCTGACCCCTCATCTCTTCCAGATAATGATCCAAAGTTGGAACCAAAGAAAGAACCAACCAGAAGATCCACCAGAAAAACACGATGGATTTCAGGACAGACAAAGAAAGTCTTGAAGATGGCATCTCTTGGATTGGGACTTTTCTTTGTACCAACTCACATCATTGCTGAGCCTGGACTTCCTAATCTACCAGGAACTTCCACAAACGTTCATCTACATTCTGACACAACCCATATGCAACCATTGGATTCCACACCTAACTTGGAAAAACTCAGAGCCTATCACTCCTTCCTTGATAAATGGAACCAACTACTTGACCCCCAACCAGAGGATACAAGGTGGGCTGTACAAAAGATCTTAAAAATCTCTAATAAACCATTGCTTAATGATAAGAGGAGTATTTTTCTTAAAGTACAATTTCAGGAAGGAGATAAGACTTGGGTTTCCATGGACAACATGCGCTTGGAAGATCCACATCTCCTAATATCCCATGCAATCACCAAAGACCTCTTGGATGCTCCAGGTTTTGAATGGATGCATGATTACCTTGCCCAGGATGAGGACAATCTCAAGCTTATTCAGGCCTACCGGACAGCTAAGAAGGACAACACTGAAAAGAAGTTTCACTTTGGTGTTGAAGTTCCTCGGAATCCAAAGCATGCACTGGAAATTGACAAGAGGAATGGTAATGATGGATGGGCAAAATCTATCAAGAAGGAACTTGATGAGATCAACCAGTACAAGGTTTTCAAAGTTGTTCCAGATGGTGAACGAATTCCACCCGGCTACAAGAGGATCCCATACCACATTGTCCATGATGTCAAATTTGATGGACGACTTAAGTCCAGGTTAGTTGCAGGAGGACACATGAGCCCAGAAGTCCACAAAGAAGACAAGTTCTCTACTGTTGTCTCTATGGAAGCTGTAAGGCTTGGTTTTATGATAGCTAGGATCAATGATCTCCATGTTTGTGCCGGTGATATTGGCAATGCCTTCCTAAATGCCCACACAAATGAAAAACTATTCATTGTTGCAGGACCTGAGTTTGGACCCAAACTAGAAGGAAAGAGGCTTATCATCGACAAGTCTATCTATGGTCTCAAAAGCAGCGGAGCCAGATTCCATGAATTAACTTCTGTGGTCCTTGCTGACATGGGTTTCAAGCCAACTAAAGCAGATCCCAATCTTTTGATGCGAATCCATCCAGATGGCCACTACAAATACTGTTCCCGGTTTGTGGACAATGTGATTGCCTTTGCCAAGGATCCCCTATCTGTTATGAAGGAACTTGAAAAATGTTTTCTGATGAAAGGTGTTGGCGCTCCACAATACTACCTTGGTGGAGACGTTCATACTCTAGATGCACAATGGCAAGCTCAAGGTCTCTTCCATTCCTTTTCGGCTGATACCTACATTGGCAACTGTGTTCCCAAAATGGAAGCCATGATGGCCCCACCAGATAAACCTATGTATAGTTTCAAAACCACCAAAGTTCCCATGGATCCAGAATACCACCCAGAGCTAGACGAATCTCCTTTGCTTGATCCTGTTGATACATCCAAATACAAATCTATGATTGGATCACTGAACTGGATTCTTACCCTTGGACGCTTTGACATTGCATTTGCTCTCAACACTATGTCAAGATACAACATGGCACCCAGGGAAAGACATGCCCTTGCAGTTCAAAGGATCTTTGGATATCTTAAATACAATAGGAACGGCCAGATTATACTTGATCCAGGGGATCCAGAAGGAAGAAACCA
>JBCCGK010000280.1:0-1792 GCA_039029315.1 Bacteroidota bacterium
GTATGGCGCAGGCATCTTTATGCCGAGAAGCGGATTCCCGCCAAGTTCTGGGAATGATCCGATGGAGATCGAAAATGTAGAAGGCAGAGACAACAACAACGGTAGGCGGAGAGGAAACGGAAGATCGGGAAAATATACGTCTCAGAGAGACAAAGATCTTCAAAATAATGCATGTTTCCGTTGCCACAAAGTAGGATGCAGACCCTGGAAGCATGGTAAAGCAGGTGCGAACCATTTGAATGTTGGAGAAGCCGCCAACTCTGATTCGGAAAACTAGGAGGTCCACCGAAGACTGAAAGCGCTCAGGTTGGACCAAATAAGAGTGCGATTGCCGATGTGATGATTGAGATCAAATCATTACGAGATGACGTTAAATCTCTACGACGAGAAGCTAGGAGAGCTTCTGACACGGATGGAGACGTGGCTTTGAACACAATTATGAATGATAATCCGTCCATTGATGACCCTATACCAATGAAACCCCTTTTAACCTTTACAGGAACCTTGAACGGTGGAAATGTTGAGGTTCTGAAGGATGACGGATGTAATACAAATATTGTGTCTCAAAAAGTAGTAAAGAGAAATCGGCAATTATTCCGGATCAGAAAGAAGAAGTTGGTTGTGCAGCATTCTAAGTATGGATCTGAAGAGACTACTTGTGAAGTGATTGTTAACGGAACCTTGAAGATTGGCGACCATAAGTACACGTCAAATTGGACTGTATCAGATTGTCGCTATGATGTAATGTTGGGAATGCCATGGCACGTAGAGAATAATCCAGGAGTGAATTACAGAGAGAGAACTGTAAAACTGGATGATGAGGTTCTACTGGCAAATGGCTGTGTGACACGACGGAATGGTGCCCAAATGAAATTGTCAAGTCTGGGCGTGAAGCAATTCCGTAAGATGTTGAGAAATCCACAACCCAACAAATTCGAGGTATTTCAGCTCATTGGAATGAATACGGTGAAGACTGTGAAGTAGGGAAAGATGAAAACAGTGAATGATCCCAAGTTAGAGAGAATACTTGAGAAGTATGGATCAGTTTTCAAAGATGAGTTACCCTCTGGCCTTCCACCAATTCGAGCTGTAGATCATGAGATAGAAGTCGAGAAGGACAGTAAGCCACCGCACCGTCCGTTGTATCAGTTGTCCAAAGAAGAGTTGAAAGCAGCAAAGGAGTATGTTGACTCGCTGTTGAGTAGTGGAAAGATAAGACCAAGTAGGTCACCATATGGAGCACCCTTGTTTTTCGTGAAAAGTAAGGATTCGCTGAGAGGAGTTGTTGATTATCGTGCATTGAATAGAATCACGAAGAAAAACAATACGCCGTTGCCAAGGACAGATGAGATGTTCGATAGAATTGGTGGAGCTCGCGTTTTCTCAAAGATGGATCTGAAGACTGGCTTTCACCAGATCAGAGTGAAGCCCAGAGATATTGAGAAAACGGCGTTCAACACAAAATACGGACAATTTGAATATCTTGTTATGCCCATGGGTTTGTGTAACTCTCCAGCGCCATTCGAAACTCTGACGAACAGCATTTTTCACGATTGTATTGATGAGTTTCTCGTGGTGTATATGGATGACTTACTCATTTTCAGTAAGGACAAGGAAAGTCACTATAAGAGATTGGACATTGTTCTTTCCCGCATGAAGGAACATTGTTTATACGTTTCTCCGAAGAAATGTAGTTTCATCCAGGAAACATTTGACTTTCTTGGACTGATAATTGGCAAAGAAGGGATTAAAGTTAATCCTGAGAAAGTTGATATCTTGAGAAATTGATCAA
>JBCCGK010000281.1:0-1710 GCA_039029315.1 Bacteroidota bacterium
AGAGTGTTGGCTGGCTAAGGTTGAATTATCTTGTTCATGATGGGAACTGTTGTTACTTGTGGTTGATTCATCATCACTGCTTCCTGAGCTATCACTTCCGGAGTCATCTGGAGGATGATCACCTCCCCCTCCACCTCCATTGTTCATATTGGCATGAGCATACGTAGGTTCTTGGGAGGTTGCTCCTTGTCCCTCTTTCTGTTTTCCCGATTTTATTGATTTTTCAGCAGATTCTGGTTCAACACGCATTTGACCCATGCCTTGTAATAACTGCATGGTTAGGTGATGTTGCCGATTTACTTGTTCTAGTAGCTGCTGGTTTGTTTCGTATATTGATGGAGAACGTTCAGGAATTGTAGCCGGGGCATCCTGTACAACATGTGGAACACCTATGTCATTCCTTGGTTTTTCAACACCCTTAGACTTCCTGGTTTGGCCACATTTCTTGTCTTGGGCTTTTCCGAACTTTTTGATGTTGCGACGCTTGGTGGAACTAAGGATGCTTGCGTCAGGCGAAGTCTCATGTAGTTGGGCATGTTCTGCTTGCACTATTGGTGGTATTAGGGTGGCTATAGGAGTTGTCAGTAACATACCTGGGGGTTCAGCTGGATGCTTTGGAGAGGTATTAATTGTAGGATTTTTCCTTGGAGACTCCCCTTCTGATCTGCTTTCTGGAATATTGGGCTCCCCTCTAGCCTTAGGATCCGATCCCCTTTGAGAAACCGAGGGTGGTGACATAGGAAGGACAGACCCAGAAAAGGCAATGGTGGAAGGTGGGGTACCGTCAAATAATGGGTGATTATTGAGCAAAGGTTGATGCAGAATACGATCAAAAACCGAAATGACCTGATTGTGAAAAGCTTGGCGAACGTCAGCCTGTCGGAGAAGTGTGAAAATTTGGTTTTCCCCAAACTGCAAAGCGTGACGTAGGAGCCAAGCGTTAGAGCCAGACACATCCCGAGGGAGAAGCTCTGGTTCTGTAGGCACAACAGTCCAGATAATATGTTTCAGAATGAAGAGCTTTTCCATGAAGCGCTGGAGAAGTTCATTGCGAAGTTGAGTGGCGGTGTAGGTTCTGATCATGCTTGGTAGCTTCATATTGGACAAATCATAAATGGTGAGGAGATTGAAATCCTTCATGGTTTGATACTCAAAATCACCAAAATTGAAAGAATCAGGAATTTGAATAAGCGAGTTATCCAAATGTTCAAAGGCATGGGACATTGAGCCACACCAACTGCCCTGACTGGCCACACTTGATGCTACCGGAGTGGGGTTGGGTTTAGAAGGAATGTTGTCAGCCTCATTGAGGACTTGGAAGTCTTGAAAAGTATCTTCAATAATGCGTGCTTGCTCAATAATTTCAGGATTCACGGAGTCATGGCCTGTGTTTGTGTTGTTGGTGGGTGGAGGATTATGGGGTGTTACAGTGGTGGTACCATGGAGCTGATTGATTTCAACTGTAACAGTCTTGATGGAGGGAGCCAATGGAGAGATAAGATCTACGGCAATATTCTCCTTGCTGGGCTTCCAAGGTGGAAAGGGTGTAGCCTCGGGATTCAAATGAGTGGATGGTCGAGGACCTGGACATACAGTGAGGTTGGAGCGTTTGGACGTAACGGTAGTAGATATCACTGGGGATGATGGAATAGGAAGGGGTTTTGGTTGAGCTGATACAGCTACCTTTGAGGCAGATGTAGCTGTAGGTAT
>JBCCGK010000282.1:0-1666 GCA_039029315.1 Bacteroidota bacterium
ATGAAGCCCCTAGGCGCACCCGGCCCTGACGGTATTCCTGTTCTTGCGCTGCGTCTCCCGATTGTCCAGAGCGAGTTACTCACCATCATGAACTCCGTGCTCTCGGGTGACAATACGCCAAAAGAATGGTGCCGCTCGGCCATCATGGTGGATCATTTTCGTTATCATCCTGCTTTTCTTCGTCTTCATCCTCACCATCTTGTTGGACGTCTCCATTGGGTTGAGGAGGAGGTGCGTTTGGTTGTACATAGGGTACAATTCCTGTTCCAGGGACATTAACACTGTCATCATCAGCGTCACTTCCATCATTGTCTTCAGGAATAGCAGGTAGTAATGCGTTTGCCTTGGGGATCATTTGTCCGGTAAATCTCGCATTTCTTGATAACTTTACCCTTTTTGTTTCTGGGTCATAGAAACAAAAAACGGTGGGTGAATGATCTGGATTATAGCCAACGAATATTGCTTTGAATCCACGATCTCTCAGTTTGCTTTTTAACTTGGTTGGATCTGTTAAAAAAGCCAATTCACCAAATGGGTGGAGGTATTTCTTGTACCTTGGATTTTTGCCTTGATAGAATAACTCGTAGGGTATAGTTTCGCCGTTGTTGGAACTAATGGCATCTAGCATAGTAGCTAGGTTGAAACATTCTGCCCATAGTTTGTTCTTCAGTTCTTCAGTGAATCCAGCAGCTGACATCATTGCCCTCCCACGATTATAGAGGGTTGCAAATGCTCTTTCCACGATTCCGTTTTGTTCTGGGGTGTGTGGTGCTGTGTATTCGAAGGTTATTCCGAGGCCTTTCTTGTCAACTAGACGTTGAAGCGCCAAATTTTCTCCAGCGTTGTCAAGGCGTATGTATTTCACGTTGTAGTTCTCGCCTTTTAGCTTCATGAGAAATCGGAACATCTCATCTGGCAAGTTTGATTTCTTTGTTAGAAAACGTGACCATTTCATCCTGGTGAATTCGTCAACAATCAATAGCCAATATCTCTTCCAATTGATGGTTCCTTGGAATAGACTTCTTTCCTTGACAGGAGTTGAAAGATCTATGTAGAGTCGTTGGCCTGGTTGAGTGCTGGGGTTTGATGGATCTTGAAGACGTTTAGGAATGTTCATTTTTCGTGCTTTTCCAATGCAACAATCCTCACAAAGTTTGAACCTTCCTGTCACAGTCCAATTGTTCTTCTTTGCCGTTCTTCTCACTGTGCGTTCACTGACGTGGCCCAGTGCTTTATGAAGCTTGTTAATGTTGATCCTCATGCCTGGTTTCATGACAATCATTGCTGCTTGACTCTGGTGGTTGATCTTAGCCTGATCTTCCTTGGATAAATCAACCTTGAGGGGCTTGAGTCTGACTGCATAAAGCTTCTTGTCGTGGTTTTTAGAGAGAGGTACCTTGATTGGATCTCTTTGGTCCATGTGCAAGGTAACTGTGTTCTTTCCAAAAGCCATGGAAACATCATGTTTCACAATTTGTGGAACACTGAATAAATTGACCATCAAGTCTGGTACGTACAGTACATTCTTGAGGATAAATTTGGTTCCGTTGATCTGCAGTTGTAGGGATCCTTGTAGTTTGACTTTTAGCGATCGTTTGTCTCCAACGACCTCTGTCTTTTTGTCTGAAGGTGGTTTTTGAAGGTCGTAGAGACCACCCAAAGTGTG
>JBCCGK010000283.1:0-1638 GCA_039029315.1 Bacteroidota bacterium
CTGAACTGGATTCAATAAATGCATCCGATTTGGTAATTGCCCTTGAGTTCTTTCTGTGCCCAACGATATCATCCAATATGATATGTCATCTTTCTTCCTCGTCAACTGATGCAAACATGTTTTGTGCGATGAAGTTTGCTGCCATTGCTTGTTTGTGCCCATCAGCAAATTCCACTTCATACATGCTCGTATCCATCAGGAAATTGTCATGTGATTTGCCAATGGGATTGCCCTGATGGTCCTTCAAATGCTTAGTAACCCTAGCAAATTCTGGATATTCACCGCCTCTGTCGACTGTTAGTTCCATGTTGAGGTAGTTGTCATATGTATCTGGATCAAACAGATCATCTTCTTTGGGTACATCAGGATTGTCAAATGCCTGGTTGAACTCGGCTGCAAAGTCATCATCTTCTTCAAGCAGATCTTCCCAATCTGAAATGCTAGGCATTTTGGCATCCTTTGAAAGCCGATCTTCCTTGAATGTATCTGCAATTTTCTTGGTGTATGCTGAACACTTTTCCTTGAATGAATCGGTCTGTTGTTCCAAATGTGTCACCCTCTGAACTGTACCGGCTGATACTGGAATGCCTGATTCTGGTAGTATCCAATAGGTAGTCATTATAGTTGCGGATTCCGATATTCCGAGGAATCTTCCAAGTCTTGGCACATCAAGCCCGGCATTCTCTTTGAACCAAACCCAATCGTACCATCCAAAATCAAGGTATTGAGAAATGTCGGGAGTCTCTCCGGTAAGTGCCCCAAGTGGGGTTTGTCCACGTAACCCAGCAGCGTTAGTTGCTGTCAACTGCATTAGCTTGGCAAAATGAGGAATCCCATAGGTCCATAACGCTCAAGGACAATTGGTTTGGAATATTGCACGATACCATCGCTTTCGAAGCTCCCGTATGACAGTCTCCACTGGGTTTTGTTGCGGACGGTGCGGTTGGGTCACAACCGGTTCGATCTTGTTCTTTCTGAGAGTAGCATTGAATGCTGAACCTCTTGCTGTCTGTTCCCGAGATCCATCTGTGATCATTGAAATTGGTGCCCCATAATCACGTATAAATTTCTTGAGTGCATCGCTGCACGAGTTTCCTGTCTTGTCTTTCATGGGGTAGGCTTCACAAAACATCTGTTTATTCCCAAATACTTGACTCTGACGGAATCCGTGGATTCCTTTGGTTCTCAGATCCATTGTATCTGATGCCATATGCGACGCCAATCTTTTGGGTTCGAACATTCTATCCATTCGGTATCGTCTGGATAGAGGCATGATGGCAGACCATGCATGGTGCTGGGTAGTAGCAAGCAGCGTCATTTCAGCTTGATCGATGCTAATTCCCGAAGCCTCACTCAAATCTTCTGGGGTTGTATTGCTATGTCTGTCCGAGGAAATGAATGTTTTGGGAGGCATCAATTTATCTTCGGATAGTGGTCCATCAGATATGTGAGAGGTAATTCGTGATGATGAGATAATGCATAATACAATTTCATCAATCTCTGTGGTACAATTATAGTTACCGTCCCCACAAGGCAATATGGTTGTGGTAGATGCACTCGATACTGTCCTATTGGTTGCCTCAATGTCCTCAAGTTCAGTCGAGGTCATCCCTGGAAATCTAACATGCTGTGGGTCCC
>JBCCGK010000284.1:0-1635 GCA_039029315.1 Bacteroidota bacterium
AGGGGATATTCCTGATGAAGCAAGGGACTGTTGACCTCTTTGAACCGCTTTCGCAGAAGCGTGTCTTTCACCCCCTCATTTGTGGTTGGTGGCATGTGGTGGATGTTTTGTCAATGTGGGGTTAAGGCTAGTGTGACCTCACCTTTGTGTGTCAATGTTGCAGGAATTTTAATCAATGGCAATCTGGTTTTATTTGTGTCCAATTTGCCAGTGGCATCAGGAATATCCCCTGTACGTTCTGGCTCAAAACCCACTCAAACTTCCTCGTTCGACCTATTTCGCACTTAAACCGACTGGAACATGCTCTGGTGAATTCAAGACATCGAACTAAGGACCAAAATTATTGCGATTCACTGGACAGTCCACACACGACCCAGAGTCCTGTCCGGACCAATGAGTGCACCCCCAATTTCCCTATTTTGGGCCCCCCACCTTGTCAATGGCCCCCGATGATAATGCCCCCAAACAAATGCCAAATCTCAGCTCACCATTTGGCAAAGATCCGCGGTCAACCCACCCGGGTCAACAACAGACACAATCCGCGGTCAGCATTAAGTAGCCATTGACCATTGCAGGTCAACGAAAGACTCACCCCAACACTGCAAAGCCTTCAGTTTGAGCACAGACAGCATGAGTGACCAACCAAAAGTCTATCGTTGCACCAATCCTATGTGCAGGCAGAAGTTTGACACTCACAGGAAAAGGCAGGTTCACTTGAATGGTTCAGAAATTTGCCGGATACAAACAATTTCGGGTCGGAATGTTGGTAGCAATGTGAATCAACGTGCCCGGGTTTTTGATTCAAACACGTCCCCAACCCCATCTTTGCCTACTGCCGAAGCTGCACCAGTCCAAAAGAAAGGTGCACTTGATTTTCCGGAAGAATGGATGTGTCAATTTATGGGAGACATGGATCTCAATGATGAGGATCCGTTTGGAAAGGCAGATCTACTCCAAAAAGTTGTTCTCGAGAAGACGGTTGAAACAACCAAAGAGCACTCTGACGGTGAAGAGGATGAAGTTGACCCTGCATTTCCAGTGGACATGTCTTTTGAAGAAGAGGAATCATCACAAGACGAATTTGTCGAAGTGGGCGATCAGTTGAAATCGGAACTTCCACAAGAAATCCTTGATGCAATGTTTCAACCTCCTGAAGGTTTTGGACCCGATTACCTGCACAACAAAATAGGAAAAGACGGTGGCGTCAAATACGGAAATCTACAATGGAATCATCTAACCCCCGAACAAAAGAGCAACATTGACCTACTCAAGATTCTTAAGGGACAACCCATGTATCTGTTTGATGAGATTCAGAAATGGAGGCACAGGTCTCATGTTTGCTATGGTGATAACATCAGATTTGATAGGGTTCCCAAATCAAGAGAAGCTTCATTGTCAGAACTTAAGGCAACATATGGATATGACTGTCTTGATCACAAACAGATACCATTGACACTTCCCGCCACTGGGAAAAAAGTGAAACTAACAGTGTTTCCGTTTGGGAACATGCTTTCCAGCTTGTTAACAGGCTGGCCAGAATTTCGCGCCGGATCTGGCCTTTGGGTATCGGTTTGTCGCGAATTTTGCGCGGGGCGAGACGGTGGGCGAGCCAGAAATTGACAACCAGATAAACGC
>JBCCGK010000285.1:0-1633 GCA_039029315.1 Bacteroidota bacterium
ACTATCACAGACTGAGCAGGAAGAAAGGGCTGTTGTATATGCCACCATGCAGTTCTATGCGGCTAGTGAGGGACAGTACAAGAACAAGCCGGAAGTGGTAAGTGAAATATGGTCCAGCCAAGAGGATGTAACTTATATGCCAGCAGACGGAGGATATGTAATTGGAGCGAGCAATGTATATAAAGAATGGATGTCTCAGCCAAAAAGAAACACTCCTGTCCGTGTTGATCCAACTAATTTAGAAGTAACAGTGGGCCCAGAATTGGCAGTAGTTAACAACTACATAGAACTTACAGATAAGGATACAAAAGAAACCAAAACTGATGAAATTGTTAGACTAAGGGCGACAACAGTTTTTAGAAAAGAGCAAGGAAATTGGAAGGTCATCAGCCATCATGTAGATTCCGCGCCTATAGTTGCAAAATAATCCAACTCACGATTCACGTTCGTATCAAATTATAAAAAAAGTCTCCCCTAGGAAGGTTGTTTCCTAGGGGAGAACTTACTTCAAGGAGTTGAGATGTATTTGAAAATATCTTTTTTATATGATCAACGCCTTTTTCTACTCACAGCCGAATAAAGATTCTCCAAAGCAAATATCTATACCGCTACCGCCGTATATCACATCAAAATCATCCCCGCCGTCTGCTTCGTCATCTCCAGGACCTGCAAATATTCTGTCATTTCCCGGGCCTGAGAAGATAAGGTCGTTTCCACGGCCCGCAAAGATTAGGTCTCTTTCATCGCCAGAGTCTATGCAGTCATTTCCTCTGTAGGAGAATATTACATCTCTCCCGGATGTGCCGCAGATAATATCATCGCCATATGTTCCATATATATAGGTCCTTCCTCTGGAGGTAAATCCATCTACAATCGCATTCGGATCATTACAGTCACAATTCCCTACTTCTTCTAGAGAACATCCAGTTTCGTCAACGATTTCTCCCTCAGGTGTTTGTGGACATAGATCAAATTCGTTACTTACTCCATCTAAGTCATCGTCTAGAAGCTTGCAGTCAAGACCACAGAATTCAGCATCGAGAGCAGGATCACAATCTTCGCCTTCATCAACTTCACCGTTACCGCAGAGGAAAACATTGAAGAATGTACACGTAATTTGCTCAGCAGCATCTACTTCTAAGATAGGAAACAGATTTTCTACAACTATTTCCTCATCTATGTTACTTTCGCAAACAACATCTACGAGTTCCCAACCGTTTGGTGGATTTTCTGCTACTGCATATGTTCCTGGATCAAGTCCTGAAAGAGTTAGCATGTTGGGAACCAGATCAGTATCTTCTTCCTCATCATCAAGGAAGAATAAAAATGGCCCTTCATCATTACCACCATTATCCTGACAAGGATTATTGTTCTCGTCTACACAGAGGAACAAAAAGTCCTCTCCGTCATTAGGATCCGCCATTTTCACTATCTTAATCGTTCCGGTTGGATCAACACACATAAGTTCTTCAGAACATACTTTTGATCCATCATCTCCGCATGATTGTCCTACTGGAGGATCAGGATCGACCAAACATCCATCATCATCAGCGCCAACTTCAAACGGATCGCATTTTTCCTGACCGTCGCAAAAGACGCCATTATCACATTTGCTGTCATTCGGATCAAAGAC
>JBCCGK010000286.1:0-1620 GCA_039029315.1 Bacteroidota bacterium
ATGATCTCTAAGCGTGGCAACTTCTCCTTGACTTTTTCCAGTAAAGTCCTGGCCGCCTTTGAGTCATGGATGTTCGCCGCATGCACATAGACCACTATGACCAGTCCCAAGGTGTCAGTGAGAATATGTCGCTTGCGACCCTTGACTTTTTTACCCCCATCTATCCCCCGCTCTTTTCCCACTCTGCTACCTCGAACAGACTGACTGTCAATCACTCCTGCGCTGGGGCTGGCCTTGCGACCTACAGATTCCCGATACTGTTCTCTCAGCTCTTTGGCCACTTTTTCGATCAAGCCCTTCTGTTTCCAGCGCCAGAAATAGTCATAAACAGTCTTCCACGGAACTACTTCCTTATGGGGAAGTTGACGCCACTGGCAGCCCGTTTTCAATACATAAAAGATCGCGTTGAGGATCAAATTCAACTCATAATCTCGTTTTCTTTGCCAATCAAAATATTCTTTGATAAGTTCCCATTGAGAAGGAGTCAGATCGCTTGGATAAGTGGTCATGGTAGATAGGATGTTTTGTGAGAAATTCATCTCTAACCTACCAATTCCTTCTCCCTTTTTTCAAATCATCGTAATTTATCGCTTGTAAATCAGGACAGTTTCTAAAGCTTCGGGCGGCGCGTAGTCGTGTCGTTCTCGGCCATATATCAATCGATGAATGTGAGACATGAGCCAGGGAGTTGATCCGTACTGTTGGAGATCTTTGCGACAATCAGCCAGGTGAACATATGGAGGAATTTGAAAAAGGCAGAAGCCCAGAACCAGCCCCTCAAAGACAAGTCAGACCGACGAGCCATCCCTTCCCAAGCGTGAATCCGCCCGCGCCCGCGAACGAAGTCTCGAACCCGCAGTCCATCGCATCCCCGGACGAAGCCTCCTCGCCTGTTCGCTGGTGCAGGACGCGAGCCAGAAAGAGTAAATCCGGTATGGCAAATTGCTGAGAAATTGCTAGCTTGTGATCAGCAGTACAGATCATATGAAACACAGAACCTTTGAAAAAAATAAGCCGAGAACATCAGCTATCCACCAGATCGAGCCTGTTCGACTCGATCCGGCGGATAGCTCGGCGTTCTCAGTAAAAAGATCAAGCACTCATTCACTATTTGATTGTCTTTTCGTATCTTTAGACAAGAAGATTAGAAACAATGAATGAAAATACCCCCATACAATTTGTAACCGACGAAGCAGGCAACAAGCAAGCTGTCTTGATCCCAATCAAAGAATGGGAAAAGCTTCAAAAAGAGTTACAAACGCTGCTAGAATATCAGTTGATGAAAGGCAATCTTTTTCAGGCATTTAGCCAAATGAAACAAATTAAAAAGGGTCACTTGCCCAAAACCTCATTAAGAAGTTTCCTAAATGATTGTTAATATCATAGCTACTCCTAATTTTCAACGCGAGGCAAAAAAACTCATCAAAAAGTATCGATCTCTCAAAACAGAGTTGGAACAATTGATCTCTAAACTTGAAGGGGTGTATGCCAAATTGTCGCAAAAGGAGTATCTTAGCCAAAAAGGACTCATATGAGCAAGGAAGAATTTTTAGCTATAGCCGCCAAGCGTTATGAATCGATAAAATCGCTATCGGCTCAAGACAATTTCTATGATTATGA
>JBCCGK010000287.1:0-1587 GCA_039029315.1 Bacteroidota bacterium
AGTTTCCGACCCTTCACAGGGATTCCTAGATCTCAGACCAGTCCGGACAAAAAATGGACCTGCCGGTTCTAGTGTTTCCGACCCTTCACAGGGATTCCTAGATCTCAGACCATTCCAAACGACGGACCAAGACCAAATCACTCCTCGTTTCCGACCCTTCACAGGGATTCCTAGATCTCAGACGCCTCGACTCAAGGTGGGAAGTTTTCACACCATCGTGTTTCCGACCCTTCACAGGGATTCCTAGATCTCAGACAACTCATCCGCTAATTCAACGATACTAAGGAGCAAGTTTCCGACCCTTCACAGGGATTCCTAGATCTCAGACCTGGTTCCGACGGAAACGGATAGTAATGTTGATACGTTTCCGACCCTTCACAGGGATTCCTAGATCTCAGACTTACCACAGCAAACGTCAAGGTGAAGAAAGAAGGCCCGTTTCCGACCCTTCACAGGGATTCCTAGATCTCAGACCCTTAATCGTTCCACATTTTGGATTTGGCCTTTGGTTCTCAGAGTGAAAACATGTTTTCTTGAGTGAAATCTTCTTTTTGTCATGCTCAATAAGCCTTCCACACCCTCTTTTTGAATACGTTTCACGATGGTTTCGCGAAGTTGATTCTTGATAAAATTCTTGAACAGAGTTATTTGCGACGAATGTTGATCGTATTTCCTTGACCAATGTGCCATAGCAGCGTATCAGTAGAACACAAGGTTCGCCAGCGATTCATCAATTCTTCAAGGCGACATTACGATGTGTTAAGTATACCATACTTTTCATCTGTACGTACTACAGAAAATCTACTGAAAAACTTATTCCATCTACTATATCACCTCGCGCCGTCGAAAGATAAATAGCTAATAATTTCGGCTCACCAGGAAAACAGGTGGTCGACAGCCGTCTTCCAGGAAGGCTCCCATGCGACTACGTTGCGCAACGGAGGATAAAAATCAAACAAAGATTAGAAGATTTCACAGATTTTCATATTTCTAATCTTTTAATCCCTGTTTATTTTCAGGGCAGTGGATGTTCCCTATGCGGCATTGACCCTTCACGGACACCCACTTCCTGGAAGAGTATGTGGCCGCTTGCTCTCGCCGCCCCTGTCAACCATATGGGATCCAAGAGTGACAAAATTTCTTTGTAAATAGATCCTGCCCTCAAACTAGGATATTTCTGTACTCAGCTCCGTTTGAAAATAGGTGTTTGGTTACCCTGGTAGAGCTTTGGAAAACACCTGTTTTCAAAGCGACCGCAGTATGACCAACAATTGGGGTTTGACAGATGAATCCATCTGATATACTGTTAGCCCGCCCTTTTAGCGCTATGCTTTACCCACATATTTTTGGGGTAGAATGCGCAGCCTTTGCAATAGAAAAGGAGCTACTTCATTGTCATTTCGAGCCATCTGCTCACCATATGGCCGCTTCGACGGAGAAAACAAGGGTCTCCAGCCTGATCGATGGGTTCCTAGCGAGAAATCTGGGTGTCACAAGCACAAGATTTCTCGCTAGGGGCGAAACGAGCTTGTGGAATTCAGTTTGTTCTGCTGTATACCCATCTTTTTGGCTATAGGTTGGCTCGAA
>JBCCGK010000288.1:0-1587 GCA_039029315.1 Bacteroidota bacterium
GAGGCTTGGTACATGAGTGCAGAGGATTATCTCAAGCATGCACTGAAAGTGATTGAGGATCGATATCCATCATCCAAGTCAGAGAAGAAGGTTGATGCACCGATGTTGATCCAGTATCATCCAGAGATCGACGAAAGTCCCTACCTTGATGATTCCAATGCCAACTACTATCAATCTCTCATTGGAATCCTACAATGGGCAGTTGAGCTTGGACGCATTGATATTGCATATGCAGTTGGCAGTTTTGCGATGTTTTCAGCAATGCGTCCAAGCTCAACTGCCCATTGTAGGATGCCAATCAGAGATTGATAGTAATTGGCATTGGAATCGTCAAGGTAGGGACTTTCATCAATCTCTGGATGATACTGGATCAACATTGGTGCATCAACCTTCTTCTCTGACTTGGATGATGGATATCGATCCTCAATCACTTTCAGTGCATGCTTGAGATAATCCTCTGCACTCATGTACCAAGCCTCACGCTCTTCCTTGGTACCCTTACCAACTATGAAGGTATTCACCTTCATTCCCAAGTACCGTCCACTGGTGGGTTTGACTTCATATTTCTCCCCTAAAGCTTCAAAGATTCTCTGGTGATCATGTGAGACAATCAAAAGGTCATCAACATAAACCACAACATACTCATAATATGGTTGACTATTTCTGTCAACTGCGGCTCTCATCCATACATCATGATCAGCATTCGATGAGGCAAACTTCAGGCTTCGGAGGGTGTCACTGAGATGTGAGTGCCAGGATGCACCTGCACTGCGGAGTCCATATAGTGCTCTCACGATGATAACAATACATCCTTCATACTGACCAAACTCAGGCCCAGCGACGGCATGAACTCTCTCTGATGTTGGGGCATTCAAGTATGCATTCCCAATGTCTGCCATGGTAACTGGGATCTTGTTGTGTCCTGCAATCAGGAAGATAATTCTGACACTATCCCGTGCTGCCACGCTGGAGTATGTGGATGAGGTAGGTGGATCAGTCATGTGTCCACCAGCAACAAGCCTTGCCTTCCTTGTGAAATCCATCTTAACTGCAAATATCATGCGAAGGGGAATCAACTTGGAATCACTGGGTGGATCTTCCCCCGGTTCCAAGACCTTGAATGCAACCATCACCTTGTCCATTTCCTTCTTGATTGCCTGTGCCCAAAGGTTGTTCCCATTCTTCTTGTCAAGCTCAAGTGCATGCTTCACTGAGCGGGGAACCTCAATGCCATATTGATATGTGTTGTTCATGCGTCGACGCCGTGCCATGTGTATGACACGATCCTTATTGCGAAGGACAACATTAACCCAGTGAGAAAATGCTGGCTCACGCTCCAACTGGTTGTCCACTGCATACTGTGCGACTTCAATTGGGTTGAGTCCTTCAATGATGAAAGTGTCTCCCAGGTAGTGGAACCATCCTTCCACAAGACCTCTAGTAGCCATCCTCTGGTATGGCCATGACCGCCCTTGCCACGTCGATGGTTGACAATTGAATCCATGATGTACCAGCGGTTCCCATCATCATCCAAAAGCGAGTACAACACATCATTCAAAGTGTTGGCAGTGTAAGCATCTTCTTGAC
>JBCCGK010000289.1:0-1572 GCA_039029315.1 Bacteroidota bacterium
AGATAATGCTACCAATCCCGAAGGATGGTCCAACCAGCACGATGTTGGACGAGGAAGATATCCTTAGGACAAAGGGATCGACATCAAAGGAAACCAGTAGTAGGTTAACTTTCTCTAGGGAAAAGATACCCATTACCGTAAAGGGTTCATCGAAGACCAGTAGCACGAAAGAAGTCTCGATGAAAGGGGAGGTTCCCAAAGTTTCAAATGATCGTAAAATGAAACTGGAGAATGGAAAGGACCTAGGGTCGATCGAAATCAGCGACAAGGGAAGGTCAGTACGTAGAAGTGCTAGAAACAGGCCTACGATAAAGACTATGTTTTCTTCATTCCATCTTCTTAGGACGTACTTTACGAATGTGATGGAAATACCTAGAGCAAAGAGACAAACGCCATCCTTCAATCTATATGAGATTGCCACAGCGAACGAGCAGCAAGTAGACGTCTATAATCTAGAAAGGATTGACGAGGAACGTGAAAGTAGACGTGCTGCAGACGCTAATAAGGTAGTTCAGTTAAACACCTTCAATAGAAAGCAGATGGAGAACTTTCGATATACGAAGTTGTGTGAGGCATATTCTCAGGATGCAAAGGAGGATCTGGATAAAATGTGGACTCCAGTGAAGATAGTAGGGCAAATCCTTAGAAGAAAGGACCCTCAGGATATTCACATTAGGTTGAGAATCCTATGGCTAAATGGAGGAACCTCATGGGTGAGATTGGATGATTTCCAGACAGAACATCCTGATATGGTAGTTAACTATGCCTTTGACAATGATCTAACTGAATTCAGATCATTCAAATGGACTAAGTTGTACAAATCCATTAGGGATAAGGAATCTAGATCATCCCTGTACTCCCAGACCTATGAAGCTCGGGCCATGGTCGCAACTAGGTACGATCCACAAGGGAAGTACAAATTCGGTGTAGAAGTACCGGTAAACGCTAGACATGCACTTCGTTTGGATCTAGCAAATGGAAATTCCTTATGGAAGGAGGCAATTGCCAAGGAATTAGCGGAGATCAACCAGCATCAGACGTTTAGATTCGTTAGTGATAATGACGATCTATCTAGCTACCAGTTGATCCCCTACCACATCGTATTCGACGTAAAGTTTTACGGAAGACGAAAGGCACGTCTCGTATGTGGTGGCAACTTTACTAGCCCTCCAAAGGAGGATACCTATTCTGGTGTCTTAGGCATTGGAGCGGTGCACCTGGCATTCCAATTGGCTCTGTTGAACGGATTGCAAGTCTGTGCAGCTGATGTAGGTACCGCATTTCTCTACGGGAAGACGCGTGAGAAGGTCTACATCGTAGCGGGTAAGGAGTTTGGTAATCTACAAGGCCAGAAATTGATCATTGATAAAGGATTATACGGCCTTAGATCAAGCGCTGCAAGATTCCACGAGCATTTGGCTGCTAGAATCCGTAAGCTAGGATTCAAGCCATCGAAGGCAGATGCCGATCTGTACATCCGAGAGGTCAAAGGTTCGCATTACGAGATGATTGCAACCTATGTGGATGATCTGCTCATTTTCAGCAAGGACCCAATGGCTCTGATTGAGGAAT
>JBCCGK010000290.1:0-1562 GCA_039029315.1 Bacteroidota bacterium
AAAGCTCTGGACTCATCAGTGCCTCCCCAAGTATCGGTGGCCTCACTTTAGCGGATGTTGTGGATATGAGCTAGAAGCTCTATCTAATAAGGGTTTAAGCACTTAGTAGGAAAAGTCAGAATGACTGGAGAGTCCTAAGGGCAAACTCTTCGATTTGAGCCTCAGTCAACTTCATTATCTATTACCGATAAATATTCTTGATATTTGGACTTATATAGCAATCCTAGATAGTCAATGAGAACTGTCCATACTTAAACAGCTTGGAAAACTTGATCACTTGGCGATGAATAGCGAACTCGAACCAATATTTGACACTCTGGAATGATGAACACAAGTGATACCATTCTCGGATAAACCGCTTCCCCTGAAGCCACACATCTTCAATTGGATTCTGGCTGGGGTCATTGGGCGCAAAGCGGATACAGGTAATCTTCCACTGCTTGGCATCGAGGCCGTCATTGAGCGATGCTAAATACGCTTTCAGGTCTTTTGAGCGATGGTAACTCGCTCCATCCCAAAACAAGGCGATACGCGCATTGGGATACTCTCCCCGTAAGTATTCAAAAAACGCAATAGTATTGTCAGAATTGCCGGTGTCATAGGCCTGAATCAAACAATGCTGTGTTGCAAGGTTAATCGCACCGTAGTAAGTTTGCTTTTGCCTTTCATTCATGATTGGAATCTCGATGCGTTGACAAGTTTTACCCCAGACATACCCACATAGATCGCCCCACAACAGGTGACATTCATCTTGGAAAAGTACAATCAGTTGCCCTGATTCAATCTCAGCACGATGAGCTTCTAACCATTGCTCAATTTCCTCTTTTTTTTTGAACTAGTTCAGGGTCTTTCTTCGGATTGCGCTTTTGGGTTTTCTTCCAGCTCATGCCAGCTTGATGGAACAAGTCGTAGTAACTTTGCTTGGACTTAAAACGCACCCCATAGTGGTCATGGATATGCCCTTGAAGTTCAATCAAGTTCCAAAATTCTTGAGTTTTGAGCCACTCAATAATCTCTTGACGTTCCGACTGACTGAGAAAGCCACTGGAGCCTTTATGTCCAAGCTTTAAGCTGAGAACCCCCTGTTGAGCATAGGCTTGAGTCCACTTTGAAATAAAACCCGAACTCACCCCCAGAGACTGCTGTATTTGAGCATGAGTCAAGCCCTGCCCTGCCATATTCACTGCAATTGCGCGTTTTAATTCGCGCGGGTCAGGATTGGACCGGATAAAATCTTCCAAGCTACGTGACACTGAGAATCAGAATGATAAGGACAGCTCACAGTATCTCATGCATCATTTGGGATTGCTATATGCAATTGCATCGGAAAAGAGTGCACCACTAGTCAAAACAGGAATGCCAGCAGCAATTACAGTGCCATGCTCATCATCAAGCCAATCATTAAAATCTTCGTAGTCTTCATACTGTATGGGGATGCTTTCTAGCTTAAGTGGATATTCAACTTCGTAGAATTCAATTAAAAAGAAGGAAATTGATTCTATAGAATTAATGAGGAAATATGCAGCAATTTCCTCGGTTTTATCTTCATCAAAGGACTGAAG
>JBCCGK010000291.1:0-1552 GCA_039029315.1 Bacteroidota bacterium
AAAGAAGGAGGAGAATGTCTACCATCACCCTTTCCCTCTGATCTGATCTTCAAGAAGTTCTGTAATTAATCCTTTACCCGCTGTGCTGAGATATGTTCAAATTTAATCATTCATTTTAGACTTAGAGAGGCTACCCGTAACGGGACCACTGTGCCGTTTCGCAAAAAAAATGTGTCGGATTCTCCATCGAAGTGAGAAAAAGGAAGCGGTACAGAAAATGCCTCAATGTATCGAACCATGAACGACATAATATTGATGTTGAGATAAGCTACTTCACGATGTCATTCACCATAAGATACATTGATGCGTTTTTGTGCTTTATCTCTTTCTCATGGATGGTGAATCCATACACAGCCTTTTCAAAATGTCATGGGTGCAAACGAAGGAAGCCTAGCAAGATAATGAATTAATGCTTATCTTTTCATTCAAATTTTCACAATCACGAGCGAATGAGGGCATCATGATCCTACATTTTTCAAGTCAAATGAAAGGGTTGAAACTCGAACGTATTCAGAGAGGTATCAGGAAGGAAATTATGGCCTGATAAACAGGAAGAGAAGAAAAGGATGAATAAAGGAGATTGAGAGCTGGAAAGGGAATAGAGGTATCCGGAAGATGGGAGTATTGTATAGGATGAATCAGGATACTGAAACGAATTTTCCAGTTATATGCCAAGGTACAGCCTGTGACCATCTGGGGAGCTTTGACGGGTGTGCCTGCAGTAAAAGCTGGTCTGAAATACAGATAAAAATGCCTACTTGTTCAATCTGAACTCCGGTTGCAGCTACTCAAAGAGACTGATGCCGAAACATCATCTGTCAGCGTCATTGAGATAGTAGTGGTGGTGTGTAGATTTACAAACCTGACCGTGGCTACCAGCTCACTTTGGAAACCACCTTCGATTGAGGTCCGTTCGCTTCGGGCGTCTAGGGAAGAATTGACGACCTATAAGGAGTCAATCACATGAGGGTACAATAACCAGAACGTTTGGTTCACTTTCAGAAGCATGCCTGGCCTGGGAATAGTCTGAGGGGCGGGAGTCCTGAACATTCTAAGACCACACGATGTTTGAGGAGGTACGCCAACACTTACACATCACAGCCACGCGGTGTCGTGGGGTGCATTCTTGCAATAAAAACTGGTCTATGATGCAGAGAAAGCTGTCTCCTTGCTCAGTCTGAACTTCGGTCTCAGCCACTGAAAGAGAATGAGACCAAAATAGCATCGTCACTCAGCGTCGATGAGATAGTAATGGGCGGTAGATCTTCTCCATAGATCTTTTCTGGACGCAGCTTGGAGCTGGTCGTCACGTGATTGCAAATGTCATCGGAAGGCTGATTGGATTAGCTTGACATTGTTTTTCAAATCCCATCATCCATGCTGATGAAATCATTAGTACCTTTCTGCTCCTTGGTTGCCCTCCATGACGAGATTTGGATCTGTGATGTTGAAAGATGGTTTTTTGTTTAGCCTCAACCACCGTCGTCACCACGTCTAGCTGGGTGGCGGCCTTGATTCATTCTTGGGTGGCTCCATCCTCTTATTCTCTACC
>JBCCGK010000292.1:0-1545 GCA_039029315.1 Bacteroidota bacterium
CCTGGAAGGAGCCAAAAACCCATCTGGTTATTGCTACGCTTTCCTGGTTTTTTCAATCCCTTTAGTCTCTTGGTTGCCAACAATATCCACTGTACTCCATGCATCTACTGAGCCACTGCTGGAGGTACGCCTCGTCTGCGCCGTATTCAGGATTGAACCTGGGAAACCCCCAAAACCCAAAGCACCCCGTGGGTGTTTGCAGTGGACTTGATCACCAACTCATACAAAATCAACAACACAACAACATGTTCCCCAACATCTGTCACCCTTGTCACCGTGATCATTGATACTCCCCTCAAAACATGATATGGGAGGAAAGAAACTTCGTCCTTGGACCTGACAATGGCTTAGTCAAAATATCTGCCAAATTTGTCTCAGTTGGTTCCTTCACAATATTGACGTAGCCTGCAGCAATTGCCTCACGTGTCTTATGATAAGCAATAGAGTTATGTTTCTTCTTCAGGGTAGATGATGGGATGGTGGAATTCAATACGACACTCTGGTTGTCACAGAAACCAGTAGTTGGGCCATCAATTGGAGCGCCAAACATGCGTAGTTTGTACCGTAGTGCTTCAACCAACTCAACTGCAATCCTCATGGCAACAAACTCAGATCCATAAGCTGATGCTTCAACAGTATTCTGACGCTTTGAATACCAACGGATGGGAGCACTGTTACAGTACAATAGAATTCCAGACACAGAACGACGTGTAGCCAAGTCAGTGGCATGAGCAGCATCCACAAAGAATGTAGTCTGGATGGGTTTTCCACGTGGTTCAGGCATGTTGGGTGGAAGCGTCTCCTTGGCATCTGGATACTGAGCTTCCCAGTCATAAGCGGTGATCTCAAAGTCTGACCAATCCTGTACCTTTGGATCCAAAACCAATCTGGATCTTCGATGATCTCGTAAATAAGAGAAAATCCGTAGCACACCCTGGAGATGTCCCTGTCTTGGCATTGCAGAAAATCTGGATAAAGTTCCAACAGCATAAGCCACATCAATTCTACCAAGTTCCACGACCCACATTAGGATCCCAATCAGAGATTGGTAGTAGTTGGCTTCAGAGTCATCAAGATAGGGAGTCTCATCAATTTCAGGGTGGTAACCAATCAACAACGGAGCATCAACAGTCTTCTTGGATTGGGGTGGATATTTGTCTTCAACAATTTTCAAGGCATGCTTCAGGTATTCTTCAGCTGTCATATACCAAGCTTCCCTCTCATCACTTGTGTCTTTAGCAACGGTAAAAGTATCAACTTTAGTTCCCAAATAGCGACCACTGGTGGGGTTGATCACATATTTCTCCCCTAGAGCAGCAAAGATGGAAGCATGATCGTAGGATACAATGAGAAGATCATCAACGTAGACCACAACATATTCATAGTAAGGTTTTCCATCATTGTCAACTGCTGCTCTAAGCCAAACATCGTGATCAGCATAGGATG
This sequence comes from Bacteroidota bacterium, assembly GCA_039029315.1. GTDB lineage: Bacteria > Bacteroidota > Bacteroidia > J057 > J057 > JBCCCJ01. Next base: position 1,447 of record JBCCGK010000292.1, read on the forward strand.
ATGTGAAGCCAAGACTGCGGAGAGTATCACCAAGGTGAGCATGCCAGGATGCACCAGCAGTCTTCAATCCGTATAAGGCTCTTACAATGACAACAACAC
>JBCCGK010000293.1:0-1537 GCA_039029315.1 Bacteroidota bacterium
CCCCCCTATCATCTGGCTACGCATCTTAGACACTTCTGATTTGCTTACATGGTTTTCCAGCCTGGTTATTGTTGGTTGACTTGCCAACATTTCTTGATTTTTGATTGGTAGACGCTCACGAGCAATCTTATAGATCGGATCATTTCTTAAAAAGTGGCTCTTTATGGATTCCAGGGACTTAAGCCAAAAGACACTCAAGCAATGATGGCAAAAGGGTTTTACCTCTGGCTCTGACATTATGAACGAATTCAAAAAAGCCAAGGTAGAGAGGTAGTTTTTCCTGAGAAATTCCGCTTCGGAGGTCTGAGCCAAGAGCGTAGGAGTGACCAAAAACCTTCAATGCTATTGACATGAACTTCGTGAAATCCATCTCCATCTTCATCTCTGGCATATTCACCACTGCCATGACACACACTTTTGTGTTCATAGCCCCATTGGTCTAAACGTTGATAAATGGCATACTCATCCGTGTAAACTAGAGTCCCCAGGGCGATCGCCTTTTGAATCAGAGGCTTAATTGTCACTTGTTGCACATTGTCCAACATTTTGATGACTACTTCTCCGCCTCTCTGCATCATGCCAAAAATCGGCGGTTTTTCCTGTTGGAGAGTTCCTCTGCCTGGTTTTCCTTTGAGCTTTCGTCGGCGAGGATTGCGCTGTTTTTGAGCGACTTTGAGAGGTTGACCTTTAAATCCCGCTACCAAATACATCTCATCCATTTCCACCTCTTTCTCTAAAACCACTTCTGACTTTTTTTCCACAATGCCTGAACGTAACTGAGAGGTCATTTGCTGCGTATCGTCTTTATTTAGCTCCAGTTCCATGGCAATCTGGTGATTGGGCAAATTTAACCCCATGAGATAGAGACAGATAATCCAAACTCCCAAAGACTGATGGTGCCCCGCAAAGATAGTGTCGGTCAAATCGTCAAAACGAACCTGGCAATTCTTACACTGATATCTTTGGCGCTCAGGTTGAGTATCATCAAAGCCTCGTTTAATGACGTTATCAGAGCCACATTTGGGACAGAGTACTGTTTCTCCCCATCTGATGAGACGGATGAGAGCAAAGCATTTTTTCGGGTCAATTAAATCTAACAGATTGATAAGAGATATAGCGAGCGCCGTCACAGAAAATCCTTGAATGTGTTTCAGTATCAGGATTATACTTGTTCAGCTATCTTCCTCACAATAAGTCCCTGGAATCCATCAAGAGCCTCAAACTTAATTGAAACTTATCTTCATAGTGCTTTAAGTACCGTATTCAATATAAGAGCAAAACCAAAAAGAGGAGTCATGTATGCCCTCAACGGCGAGATGACTCCTCTTGTTATCGATGGTATGAAAAAAAGAACCTGGCACTGAGCTATTTTCCCAGGAGGCTACCCTCCAAGTATCTTCGCCGCAACAGCATTTCACAATCGAGTTCGGGATGGAGTCGAAGTGGGTCTACTGCGCTAATAGCACCAGGAAGACTGGCAGAGCGGGTTGAATCGCCCTCAAGACTGCATAAATCTAAAATCACAGCTAGAGTTAGG
>JBCCGK010000294.1:0-1529 GCA_039029315.1 Bacteroidota bacterium
CGAATTGTTCGTTTCTGAAAGAAAAGAGCCCAATTTTTTTGGCTATGAAACTGTGGATCCGGCGCAATATGATATTCCGGAAACCATTGAGCATTATCATCACTCTGTTACAGAATTAGATGACTATCTGGAATTGTTCAAAAATGCCCGGGAGGGCCAAATACTTGGAGAAACGTCGAACCTCTATCTCTATAGCGATACTGCCTGTGACAGGATCAAGCATTATATCCCTGAGGTTAAACTTATTGCTATACTGAGGCAGCCTGCAGAACGTCTATATTCAAGGTATTTACACCTGGCACGAGAGGACAAATTACCCACCAAAGAGTTTGAGGATCTTTTCGATCAGAGCTCCATCTGGTGGCGACGACCTGATTTGGTGACGGAAGGTTTCTATGCCAAACATTTGGTGAAGTTCTACGAGACTTTCCCGAAAGATCGAATCAAAGTGTTTTTCTACGATGATCTGCGAAAGTCGGTCGATGATCTGTTAAAGGAGCTCTACGAATTTTTGGGGGTTGATTCCACTTTTGTCCCGGATACCAGCCAGCAGCTTAATAAGTCTGGCTTCATAAAAAATAGGGCCGTTCATCAGGTAATCGGTTCGAGGAGCAAGCTTGTGCAGGGTATAAAGTCAACTTTCCCCGCCTTGTTCCGAATGGCCAAAGCAAACAAGACGATCTTTCGTGCGGTGAACAATCTCCGGGATCGCAACTTAAACCGGCCCAAGTTGTCACAGGAGCTGCGAAGCAGAATCACCAATGAAATTTACGTAGAGGATATCTTGAAGCTCGAAAAGATGCTGGACGTCGACTTGAGTCACTGGCGGTAGTAGTGATCAAGGTGATGTGATGCGGTAATTCGCAATGGTTGGGCGATGGGTGGTAAAGTCCAGCTCATCATTGATTTCGTAGAAAGTCGGCTGAATTTTACTGGAAAAAAACTGGTGATCAACCTTGAAGAGGGAAGTGATACCGCTGTTGAGACTCCCCCTGAAACTCTTATATTATCAACCTGGGATCTGTCTGCTCGACGTTCACTCAGGGATATCCACACCACTTTTATGTAACCCGGCACAACCACGCCAATAAAAGAAGCAGAGGCATCGTGACTTTTTCGAAATTTCCCATCGCAAACGGTCAGGAGATATTCATGGATGAAGACAACAAATTCAATGGTGCCATTTACACTGACTTAGTAGTTGACAATGACACCATCAGGGTGATTAATGTCCATCTACAATCCATGAAGTTTGAATTGTCGCAAGGCTTCAATCTCAAAAGGATTGCGTTGGCTTTCAAGAATGGCTTAATCCGGCGAGAAAATCAATACCGCCAAATAGCGTCGTATTACTATGGGAGCATCCCGTATAGGATGGTCCCATTTTTTTGCCTTCAAACGGCAAACGTGCATGAAAAATACCCTTATCCATAGCAACTACTTTGCACAACGCATACCATTCACTTTTTGCGAACTAAAGCCAACAAGCAAGCAAACCATACAGTATCACCACCTGGGTACGATCAAAA
>JBCCGK010000295.1:0-1528 GCA_039029315.1 Bacteroidota bacterium
AAGGAGTTTGGCAATCTCCAGGGACAGAAGTTGATCATAGATAAAGGACTATAGGGTCTTAGATCAAGCGCGCAAGATTCCACGAGCATCTAGCTGCTAGGATTCGTAAGCTAGGATTCAAGCTACCGAAGGCAGATGCTGATCTGTACATCCGAGAGGTCAAAGATTTGCATTACGAGATGATTGCAACCTATGTGGATGATCTGCTCATTTTCAGCAAGGACCCAATGGCTCTGATTGAGGAATCTAGAAAGACATATGTCCTCAAGGGAGTAGGGGAGCCTGAGTACTACCTAGGTGGTAATATAGAGAAGCCAATCAACGAATATTGGGAAAATCTAGGCATTACGACAGCTATCTCGTCAACTACGTACATTAAGAACTCAGTAGAGAGATTCGAAAAGCTGTTTGGCAAGACCTTTGGAAAATCTCAGCTGCCCATGGTGGAAGGTGACCACCCGGAATTGGATGATTCCCCGTTATGTACGCCAGACCAGGCTTCCAGATATAGGTCTCTGATAGGGAGTGCAAACTGGATAATCACGCTAGGCCGATTCGACATAGCTTATGCGACTCAAGCTCTTTCCAGATTCAGTATGGCACCTAGGGTAGGCCATCTAGCTAGGATGTTAAAGGTGTTCAGTTATCTCAAGACTAGACCGAATGGCAAGATCATTTGTGACACCTCTTATCCTGACCATTCTAGGTATGAGACCACCACCTATGACAACTGGCAAGATGTATACCCAGATGCAGAGGAAGAGTTACCTCCTGACATGCCAAAGGCTTATGGGAAACCAGTCAGAATCACTTGCTATGTCGATGCTGACCACGCACATTGCCGTGTGACCAGAAGATCCACTACAGGAATTGTTTTGTACGTAAATAACATGCCTGTGAGATGGATATCCAAGCGCCAAAGGACTGTAGAGACTAGTACCTATGGATCAGAACTAGTAGCGGCACGAATAGCTACAGATCTAATCATTGAGATGAGGTACACTCTTCGAATGCTAGGCATGAAGGTAGAGCAAGAATCCTTACTTCTAGGGGATAACATGAGTGTAGTTCTGAACACCACCATCCCTTCATCAGTGTTGAAGAAGAAACATAATGCCATTGCCTACCACAGAGTTAGAGAAGCAGTTGCAGCCAAGATCATTAGGTTTGCCCACATTGACTCTAAGGAAAATGTAGCAGATCTACTGACTAAGGCAATATCAAAGGCAAGCTTCTACACTTTGACGAAGAAATGCCTATTCAGATAATAACCTTGTGGCCGTGGATTGAAGAATGTGGAACAACGAGTGTGGAATGTGGAGATCGGTAATATCGGAAATTGAATTGGTACTGCGGGTTTTTAGGAAAAGAAAAAAAAATTACATGTTTAGAAGAAGAAAAAGGTCCCGAGAAAAGAAAAAGTGCTTCAAATTCTTTGATTATTAGGAAAATTTAGGAAAGATCAAAGAAAGGGGAGTAAAGAAGAGGACCACTATTAGAGAGGTTCTCTGGTGAGTGAATTGCCATG
>JBCCGK010000296.1:0-1526 GCA_039029315.1 Bacteroidota bacterium
GATCTGTCTGTCTGTCGATCTGTCTGTCTGTCAACACCTCATTCCTTGAAGAAGGGCCTTGTTGCCCGAAACGGAAAAAAATGATCCAAGTTGCCTTTTGTTGTTGTAGTGCGTCCCACCAGATCCAGGATAGAATTTATTTATGCCTGAACTATCCAACTATCCCTCTCTGGATCTCTCTGATCGGGAGCTATCATGAAGTCTCAAGATTTTGAATACTATCTGTCTGTCTGTCTGTCTGTCTGTCTGTTTCTTTGATGCAGTCAATCGAGATGGACAACTCGCAGGATGTGAATTTCGTCATCGTTGGCCCAAAGGGCAAGGTGTCTTACCCTCTGGCGGAAGATTGGGACGAGGAGCTGATCAGGGAGCACTTGGACAAGTTGCTGGACGGTTCTCTGGAACCATACATGAGGTAAGGATGATGAGGGGGTGGTGTGGGGTGTAAAATTGTTTCAACTAAGTGTCAACCTCGGGTATCCAAACACCATTGGGAGAATTACCATAAATACCGGGGTATAAGCCCCCTCGGGGTAAAGCCCCCCCCCTTTCAGCACCAAAGTCTTACGCAGAAATAATGGAATACAATACTGGGGTATAAACACCCCCCAACTTTGAGGAAATGTAGTGCACAAGGGGGTGGGTGGGCTTATACCCCAGTATTCACGGCTCTGTAAAAAGGGCATTCAAGTGAGGTCGGGAGGCTTTATGATGGCCATATCCAGTGATGACATCATCCGTCAGCTGATTGGACATGGAGGCTGCAAACGGAATGATTTCATGCAGCTTTAGTGCGACCCATTCCTGCTCCAGAGCTGCCCGAAGCTGTGCCGCAGTTTGGCAATTTCGAAGTGCCATCTTCCTCTTGAGGAGGACCCAGGCGTTCTCAATTGGATTGAGGTCTGACAGTGACGCCGGCTGGATGGCTGGGACTTCGTTGTTCAGGAGTTGCTGCTGCGCTTGAGCTGCCCGGTGAGGTGTGGCATTGTCAAGCTGGAGACACCAATTCCCTCCGAACATTTCTGCTGCATTTTGAATCACATTCTCCTCGACAGCATTGGCAAACGTGCCAGCGTTCCAAGTCGGCACGAATGAGAGGTGGGCAACAGGACCGAAGATGGAGATTGCTCCCATAACGTGGACCTTGACAGGATGATGGATGCTCCACCTTGCCGGATCTTCCTAGCAGTATCTTTCACCTGTCAACAATCAATATCAAACAGAGACTTGTTCTGTTCTGCTTGGGTCAATTCAGCAGATATCTTATTTGCCTTGCCTCACCTGCATCTTGTTGTATCCTGTAATCTGGACTATTTCCCCCGTTGTCTTTCCGGATCTGGCTAAAGTTGCGATAATTTCGCATCGCCTAAGGGACCGTCCGTAAATTCCGATATTTTTTTCGAAACGAACACTGTTCGTAAAGGGGGGAGGGGGTCTGACTCGTGTTCGTTTCAGGTGGACAGAAAAAATATCGATGCCTATGTACATGGCCATGAGGAAAATATCGATTTCGTATCCTCCTGTAC
>JBCCGK010000297.1:0-1520 GCA_039029315.1 Bacteroidota bacterium
CGCGTAGTGAGTCACGGTTGTCTCCTAGTTGGCAGTATCGAGCCAGCCGCGCAGGGCGCGCGACGCGGCCGGTACCAGCACGAAAGTCATGAGGGGCACGAGCCGACCGGTCAGAGCCATCGTGCGGACGGGAATGGATTGGTGGAGGGATCACTGCAATTGATCTGCCTAACAAGGAAACTATCCTGATCAGAGTCTGTGAAGCAACACTCCTGGGAGAGGATGCAAACACTCTATTCTCTGTGGCACAAATGAGAGACCATGGTGTCTTCATTGATGATGTCCCCAAGAAATATGGCGGCCTCAGCTACTTGTAAGTTGAAAGACATGTGATTCCCTTGTTCATGCAAGAAGGAATGATATGCATGAAGATCAGGAAGCCTATCAAAGAGGAACTAGAATAATGTGATATGGTGGATGTTACTTCAATCATGCCATGGAATCCACAATCATTGAGTGATGATCATCAAACCATGGAAGAAACTCAAGATGCAGAACTACAACATGTGTCTGATGAAAGAAAGATCAACATGAAAATGAAGAAGCATGAGTCCATCAAACAGCATCCAAGTGAAATAGCACCATATTTCATGCATCCCTCAGAAGAAGTCCTCAAGAAAACATTGGAGTGCACCACTCAATTTGGAGTGATCAGTGGACATTTTCCAATGCAAGTGCATCACAAAAGCAGGAATCCACTCCTGCAAAGAAGAAGAATCAATGAAGACTATGCAACAGACTCATGGTTCTCCACAGTCACAAGTTATGAAGGACACAATGGAGCTCAAGCATTTCTTGGGATCCAATCCAAATTCATGTCACACTATGGATTCAAGACTGAGTCAGAAGGACCAGAATGCCTACTAGATTTCTTCAGGAAAGAAGGTGTTCCAATCTCAATCCTGAGTGACAACTCCAAGATGCAAACAGGAAAACTGTGGACTGAATATCTAAGAAGATTCTGGGTGAATGACAAGCAAATTGAACCACACAGACCTCATCAAAATCCATTTGAAAGAGAACTGCACATCCACAAAGAACTGCTGGACAAATTGTTCATTGCAACAGGATGCAATCCAAAGGCCTGGTTCAGAGCATCTGCTCACATTGCAGAGATAAGAAACTGCACTGCAGTCAAAAGCCTAAACTACAGGACACCATTTGAGAAAAGAGAAGGTCACACTCCAGACATCACAACATTGATCCAATTCCAGTTTTGGGAAGTGGTCTACTTCAAGGAAGAACCCAAGCAATTTCCTGATTCAGGAGGATCAGAAGGAATTGGACACTGGTTAGGGAGAGCAAGTGACATGGGAGATGGAATGGTCCATCATGTCCTCATAGCAGGAACAGAAACCATCATCAACAGAAGCATGATCAGATCTGTCCATTCACATCTTCCCAACATAGCTCTTGAAGAAAAGATCCAAATTGAGAAGGATCTGACTGCCAAGAGAAAGGAGAGCAAGAAAGGATCTCCTATCTTCAAGGAAAGTGATGTTCTTCCAGGTCATCCAAAC
>JBCCGK010000298.1:0-1502 GCA_039029315.1 Bacteroidota bacterium
AAATACGGTAGGTTTAATACAAACCAATTAAATAACTACTACTATGAAATTTGAGCTTACTATTGTCAATGGGTATGTCTTTGAAATTCAATTCAAGGAGCCCAAAAACAAGCCAATACCGCCGGGTAAGTCTGTATCCTATGCTGTAGACAGTGATGGGATTATGGAAGTGCCGGGGATGGGAGAAATCGTCATTCTTGATGTGAGTAAAGAAAATATTTCAGATTTTCCTATTCATGGAGAATATGGGGTATTGATACGATACAAGAGTACAGAAGGCTATTACAGATTTGATAAAGATGGCAAGTTAAAGATGGAGTTTAGCTTCGCTGGAGACTTTGTTCTTTCCGCAGAATCTGGTGAATTAATTGAAGTCAAACTACCCGAGGCGGAGATAATTCCTAGACTAGAACATGTTACTGCTTAATTATCTATCATCTAAACTTAAAATCTAATATCATGGAAGGAACAATATCAGAAATAAGAGGCTTTGGGCCTACTTGGACACCTAGAAACTGGACGTCCTGCCAGGGGCAACTACTACCCATTTCATCAAATACTGCATTTTTCTCTCTTATCGGAACAATCTATGGGGGAGATGGGAGAAGCACGTTTGCCGTACCCGATTTGAGAGGAAGGACACCCATTGGACAAGGAGCTGGACCAGGTCTAACATCAAGATCCAATGGTCAAAGGTCAGGAGAAGAACACCACAACTTATCAGTGCATGAAATGCCAGCCCACAATCACACAGCTGTATTCACTGCTGGAGCTGGAGGAGGAGGAGGGGGTACCCAGAAACTTACTGTGAATGCTATAAGTGATATAGGAGATACCAATGATCCTACTGGAGCATATTGGGCTGCAGGGAAGAGCATCGGTCCAAATGTTATCACTGCATATAAAAAATCCGGAACCAAAGTACAAATGGCCGCCGATGCAGTTGAAATATCAGGCGGCGGAACAGGTGGTGGTGGAGGAGCCGTTGCAGTCGGTAATAATGGTAGTTCTTTGGGACACCATCACGCTATCATTCTAACATCATCCGGCCATCCACTCTCTAAAGCAGCCAACACGGCCTCCACACCTCACTGTCCTCCGGGGCACTGAAACTTCCCATCCCAAAGCCATGATCACTATGAATTGATTATTCCAGACGTAGGTATCGGGAAATTTGTGGGGCAAAAGGATTTCAAGCACAAATTCAGGTGCAATTTGTTGCTTTCCACAAGGTTGTCTCAATGTTATACTGGAAGTTACGTGACGTCTCGTTTCTTACAGATATTCAGCGGATTCCTGAAGAATTTTTTCAACGTACTGTACTTGTATTCAGGTTTTCGGGTCAACACGACCACACTGCATTTGACCTTCACAATCAAATCCAATTTCCCAAAATACTGTACTTCAAAGTATTCATTATCAACACCTGTGCTCTGTTGCTGTACACTGCTGAACCATGTATTTTCTGTGGTAGTAAGTCTGAGTGATAATGAATAACATTG
>JBCCGK010000299.1:0-1499 GCA_039029315.1 Bacteroidota bacterium
AAATCAAGGGTTTCAGACTGGAAGAGAATATGATTGAAAAATCTATGCATGCCGTGAGTTGTGGGGAGAGATTGGTTCCAGGAAAACTGCTATGGAACAGTACGTTATGAGTGACACTTGGCGTTGCATCATGGTGTCACTTGAATGACTGAATGAGGTTTTATTCTGCGGCGTTGTGAGGCATTTGAATTTTGAGCTGTAGCCTTGGCAAATCCTGGCCAAGACTGACGTCAATCTCACTTTCGGTGGGGGTAACATCACCTGATACTTGTGCGTTAAAGGCGTCTTGTTCGGAGATGTTAGAGGTGAGGCCAAACAAGTTGAAGACGGCATTCAATAGAGATTCGCCTTGATCGCTTAATCCCATTTCTAAGGTTTGACTATCTCCGCGATCGCCATGGGTTAGATCAAAGTCAATGGTTTTGCTTTCTTGCATTTGCTCCCCATCGATCGATAAGCTGCCGCTAAAGGTGCGATCGCCATCCGAAGACTCTTTGATGCCGAGTCCATTGAGGCTGAAAGAAAACTGTTCCGCAGCGGCTGGCTGGAGGTTCTCAGTGGCCATCATCAAACCTGATACGAATAGTGCTGCGTGACAAAAATACTGAATTTTCATCGAAAAACTGTCCGGTGAATAATTAATTTGAGTCTACCCCCAACCTGAGTTGTTAAGCAGGTGTTTTCTGCAAATCAGGACGTTCTTCGGCTATTATAGCTCCCTGGACTGGGCAAACCTGAAAACAAATGCCACAGTCAATACAAGTGGAAAAATCAATCCAATACCAGTCCGTGCCCTTTGCATTTTTCCCAGGACCATCACTAATACAGGCAACGGGACAGGTATCGACGCAATCTGCTATGCCTTCGCACATATCGGTGACGATGCTATGGGACATGGGTTTACTCCTCTCATTCAGATCTCTTCCCTTATCATAGAGGTTTCACTCGGTTACAATCTCGATAACGCTTGGATTATATACATCAGATATGACCGATACGATTCTGAACATCCGCGATTTAAAGGTGCAGTTTGCCTCGGATATAGGTGCTGTTAAGGCTGTTGATGGAATTTCATTTGAACTGAAGCGCGGAAAGACCCTGGCGATTGTGGGGGAATCCGGGTCGGGAAAGTCGGTCACGTCATTGGCCATCATGCGATTGGTCCCAAATCCTGGAGAGATTGTCCAAGGCGAGATTTTATTTTTGCCCCCGGAATCGAAGGACACTGTTCTCCCTTAGAATACCCAGCTGCAAACCTTCGCTCCCTTCATTCCACACCTGCCGTATATCTCCACACACAAACATCCCCAAAGTCATTGAAACCAAAGAATACCCAATGACCAGGGGACTCCATAGATGGATCCATGTCTGGCTTGCAAATCAGGCAATGCAGAAGATACGCCTAGTTTTTCTCACATCTACAAGCACGCCAGGACTAGAGCCAAGGACAAGTCGAGCTGTAGCATCATGCACAGTCATGAGGGCTTCTCCCTTTTCAG
>JBCCGK010000300.1:0-1498 GCA_039029315.1 Bacteroidota bacterium
CAGGGTTATTGCAAAGTCGAATAAGGATTAAGTAAAATAAGATTGAGGGCCTCCAAGGGATTAGCAGAAAAACGGCGTCTAGCATCAGGAAGAGTGTGAAAATCAAGGCGATCAATTAAAGCTAAGACCAAATTATTGAGAGTGGCCATAATCCGAGGAGAATAGCCAGTCCGTAGGCGACAACGGTCTTCGCCAAGAGAAACATCCCTGCGATAATGCAGTCTGTTTTCAATGGCCCAATAACGGCGTTTGAGGGCCAACAATCGCTGTGGGGAGGCCTCAGAGGCAGATAAGCTGGTTAAGCCATAATGGGTCTGAGTTTGTCGTTTGCCAGTGACAAGATTGACAGAGCAATACTCAAGCTTAAAAACTTGCTCCAAGTAAGGCCAATCCAGAAAATCTTTAAGCATAGTGCTGGTAGTGAGGGTGCGGGTTTCATAGCGACCGTGTCCATAAGAATAATCGGTAAACCTCTCAAAATCGGTGGGCAAAGGGCTGGTAGCTGGGGAACATTCTTGGGGTGCAAACAGATGGGCAATGTCCTCTTTGAGTTGAGCCTGATTATCTTTGGCAATCCACAAATAATCTCCCTGAGCAGTGACAATATCAATCGAAATCTGCCGTTGGGTGTGCATTGCATCTCCAATGACCACTTTGTCCCTTAAATCAATCATTTGTAGTAGTTTTGGGGCTGCAACAATCTCATTTTCTTTACTTGAGACTTCAACTTGCATTAGAACAATCCCTTCTGCTGGTAAATAGGCGGCTAATAGATGGATGCCTTGGGTTTGACCCGTTGGGATCGTCCCCCTCAACGTCTTGCCATCTATTGTTATCACCACCTCTTGACTTTGTTGCACTTGTCCATCAAAATAGCTCTGTAACTGCTTTTCCAGCTCTTCTGGCTCGATCGCTCCCCCTAGTATCCGTCCAATTGTTGTTTCGTGTGGCATACTCTCTCTTGGTAGCTTTAACGCCTTCGATAGCTGGCCTGCTCTGTATTTCAGCCAATCTGCTATTCCTCTGACTTCATCCTCTCCTCCTAACTTTGCCAAGATTATTAGGCTCAATACATCTGCTAGATAATACCTCACCCCTCTTGGATCTCTCAAATCCCTTATCTGTTCTAAATGCCTGTATAATCCCCCCAATTCTATGATATACTCCCCTTTCTTATATCTGTCTTCCTCTTGATTGTTTTCCACCCGTTTTGTGTTACACTTCATTTTAAGCCTCCTTCAGTTTTTGGATTCATTTGGTTGTGAACCTTTACTGTTAGAGGCTTTCTCTTTTTTTGTCAATATCCCGACTTTGCAATATCCCTGCTGAGAGATGCAGGGCGATTGCAAAGTCGATAGGCCCCCACCCCAACCCCTCCCCCAAGGAGCATCCCCTGAGGGGGGCCCGGGCGCAGCGGCGCGAGCGCGACGCCGTGGAGAGGCAAAGGATGAAGACAATGGTGGCCTGGCTTGAGACTCCAGAAGGCGCTGCTTCGGGG
>JBCCGK010000301.1:0-1462 GCA_039029315.1 Bacteroidota bacterium
CCTTGTTGGTTTCGATGGCTCCGACAACCAACGGTAGTGTGTAATGAATGTTGAAGATCCTATTGTAGAGGATAAAGATACGCTTTTACATTGAGTTCATTACACACTATGAGACTAACTGGTCATTTGAATACAGCTGGAACTGGGGTAAATGGTTGGATACGGTCATTCCGCAACACACTGCTGTGGTCAATCGATGAATGGATGCCTCTTCTTTTACCAATACTTGACTTGTTCATTCTTGAATGCTAATGCTTCTGGAAAGTTATTGAATTGCTTCCTGTCCATCCCAGAATGGCCTTTAAACAAGTCATCAGCTTCTTTATAATCTGGAACAATCCACCATTCATACGCTTCCAAATCCAATACCACATACCAATTAGGACTGTATACCATCTCTTCATTGAAGAAGGTCTTGCTCTCTTCCTCATACCTTGGCGTCATCTCCATTATGTACTTGATGAGCCTTGCTGGATCACTCATCGACTTGCCTGCAAACTTGCTAATGCCTCCTTGATTCATCTGGATGTATTCCTCCCTGGTTACAAACCCTTTGAAGAAATCTTTAGTCTGCTCATTGTACTTTCCTCTAAACACATAATAATATCTATCCTGTTTCTCATCTTCTTCTTTCGATGCTTGCTTGGCTGCTGCAACTGGCTTTGCTGCAATCTTCTTATCGATAATACCATTCATCATGATATCTAATGCCAATACTTTCCTTTGAAGCTTCCTGATAGCTTCAGTATTCCTATCATCTCCTTGTAATGAGATGATCCACTCATTATCCTTTAACTCTTCTGCCATGTTGAGCATTCGATCGATCGATTGATGTTGTTGTATGTCGATTCTCTTGTTCTGCGTCCGATGACACAAATATGCAAAGATACAGTTCCTGTAGAACTTGTACCACTAATTTATGTAGAAATTTGGATATTTTCCATCTTTGATTCACTTGACTAAAATACGTAAAATATAATTTTCTCGGATTCCTCCTACCTGGAGAATTCCTTCTCCATTACATGCCCATTATCTTATTCCTGAGCCTGTTGAATGTTTCAGCTTGTGTAGCCTTAGACATAAAGTCTGCATCCATTTTATCGGTTGGACAATATTGTATCTGTATTACTCCCTTATCAATTTGATCCTTGATGAAGAAGTATCTAATGTTGATATGCCTAGTCCTTTTGTGACTACTGGCTTTACCATTCTTCTCCAGTTGAATAGTACTAGTATTGTCCTGATGCATGATAGCATCTGTCTCGTAACCTTGGTGTTCCAAGAATTGCTTGGTCCAAAGGACCTGAGTCATAGCATCATCACATGCTACTAGCTCGGATTCCGTACTGCTCCTTGTATTGAGCTTTTGCTTCCTTGATGAGGATATGATAGCTCCTTCTCCCATAGTCATGGTGTAGCCAGTGTGGCTTTTCATATCTGGGTGTACAGCAAAAGCTGCATC
>JBCCGK010000302.1:0-1454 GCA_039029315.1 Bacteroidota bacterium
AGCGATAAGAGGTATTAGTGGGGATAATTATCAAACAGCCGTTGATATTCTATTCCAGGATTATGAAAGGCATGATGATGATAAAAACCGTATATTTAATAGCCTCATCAAAACCAAGTTGTATTCTACGGATACTGAAGCTTTGAGGGAGTATAGGAATTCTATCCGAGCTGCTCATTCGTGTCTTCTTAATTTTGGTGCTTCTCCAGATCTATTGGATTATGCGTCAAAATCCTTGTTTTCTAATCTACCCCACCCAATCAAGTCAAAGGTAGATGAGCTATATAGATCCCAGAAGAGGAATGATACCTTTCCTTCCAACTCTAAGATTAAGACCTTCATTGAGAATGTGACTACGGTATTGAAAGAACAGGTTGATTCGTATGAGTCGAATAATTTGAAGGATCCTTTCTCGCCGACAGCAATTCATCCTTCAGTTCAACATCAACCAACTATGAATTTCTTGGGTAAACTTGATAGATTTCCACCAAATCGACGTACGCATCTTGATCCTCAGATTCATCGGAATGCCAATCAATTTCAACCTAGACAATTCCAGCCTCAATCACCGACTTATGGATACTCCCCACCTCGACGTCCATTCCAATCCCAGGGGGTCAACAATCATCGCTTTCCTATCTACAATAGGTCTTCAGGAGTTTGTCCGTTTTGTCGAACTGGTCATAAAGGTTATCAGTGTCCAGTCTATCCATCTCTCCAATCTCGTCATGACATTGTGAACAAGTTATCCCTTTGCCGACGTTGTCTCCGTCAAGGGCACACAGCCAGATTTTGCCCTAATCCAGTGAATTGTCTCTTTTGTTCATCCACCATTCATCACCCGACTCTTTGCCGTCTGAATACCGTATATCAGACCAATCAGCATGTGTCCCTGATGACTGAAAATCCTCAACCGAATATCCCGACGACTGAAGAAATCTCCAATCCTCCTTTTCGTCTTAGCCAGCCTTCAAAACCACCCGATTTACTTGAGTATCCATCCACAAACGTTGACCCAAATCAGCAATATCTTCTTCATAGGAATCTCTCACAAATCGTTGTACCATCTGCCCAAGTCCTGGCCCAACACCCTACACTGACTGACAAAACACTGACAGTGAATATCCTCTTCGATACTGGAGCTACATCGACCACCATCTCCAAGAAATTAGTTGACACCTTGAATCTTCCCACCTCATCCCAGAGTAAGATGCGTGTCAATCGTTTTAATGAGGAGAAAACGATAGAAATTGATGTGATTGATACCCGACTTAACCTTATCTTTCCGAATTTGACTTCTCTTCCCATTCGTGCCCATGCAGTTGACTCCTTTGCTCCTCGATCCTCTTGTTCGCCGATTAACTTGACTCGCTCTTCTTGGTCCATCATTGACGGACTCAAGCCCTTGAATACCCCTCCCACCAAAGTCCAAAATCAACCGATTGATATCATCA
>JBCCGK010000303.1:0-1449 GCA_039029315.1 Bacteroidota bacterium
CTGCTGTCTATCAACTTCTGCCGCAGCCGCAGACCCAATTTTCCTCCTGAGACGGCTCAGGGCAATTTCTTTCGATTAACTTCTGCCGCGGTCAATGCCAGCCGCAAGGCAGAACCTCATCTGGTCCAGAAGTATACATTCCTCAAAGACTTTCCTCCTGAGATGGCTCAGGTCAATTTTTTCTCAATCAACTTCTTGGCGGAATTGCCAGCCGCACTCTAAATCGTATTTTGTCACCGGTGGCTGGGAAATCTGGAATATCTCTCCCCAGCATCATCTCTATGACTCTCCAGAAGACTTTCCCCCTGAGAGACAGCTGAAATCATCTGCTGACTATCAACTTCTCGCCACCAATGTCAGCTGCACATCCAAATCTATCAAATTCTGGATGTGAATGTCAGCTGCGGACCCGACTTTCCTCCCGAGACGGCTCAGGTCGGTTACTTTCAATCAACTTCTGGACAGTCATCATCAGCCGAAAATCAGAACCTCATCTTGTCACCCATGAGAAATCCGGGATACCTCTTCGCATCATCTAAATCTCTCTTGGCCCAGAAAGACTGAAGAAGTTATTATTTATTCATTTGACGGGTATTCCCCACAGACCGAAGTCTTCTTACAGGGTACCCTAAGTTCCTCCGTATGTGAGAAGAAAAATCATGAAGAGAGCATAAGCAACGGATTACAGGAGGAAGGGAGTTCCACTCGTTAGCAGCAATGTAACTAAGACTTTCTTGTGGAGACAGCTCAGGTCTTTTTCTTCATTCCAACTATCTTATGGACTTCAAGTTGACAATGCCAGACCCAAATCAAAACCTCGTCTTGTCACCCCTGAGAAATCCGGATACCTCTTCGAATCATCCGGACAGAAGCTCTCTTGGCCCAGATGTACATTCTCAAAGAATTTCTTCTACAGGCTGCTCAGGTCAATTTCTTTTAGTAACTTCTGGATGGTCACCACCAGCCGTAAATCAAAACTGCATCTTATCTTCACCAGGAAATCTGGAATATCTCTCCCCAGCATCATCTCCATGTTTCTCTGGAAGACGTTCCTCCTGAGAGACAGCTCAAATCATCTGCTGTCTATAAACTTCTGGATGTCAATGTCAACAGCAGACCCAAACTGCATCTTGTCACCCACAAGGAAAACAAAATGCAACTTTTTAGAATCGTCTCTAAGGCTCTCTTGGCCCAAAAGCATGCCTTGCAAACTCTCCTCCTGATACGGCTCAGGCCATTCTCTTTCGAGGAACTTCTGGAGAGCAATGTCAGCCGCAAAACCACATCCTGTACATTGCAAGAAATCTCATCGCAGAATCATCTCGAAAGCTCTCCTAGCCCAGGAGTATATCTTGAAGACTTCTCTTCTGCATGAGGTAGCCCAGGTCAATTTCTTGCGATCAGCTTTTCTACGGCAGGTTCGGCCACAAGCCCCATTAACGTATGTTC
>JBCCGK010000304.1:0-1447 GCA_039029315.1 Bacteroidota bacterium
GAAAAATGAAGAAGCTCTCCAGAGAAAAGTTGATCGAAAAGATTCTATTTGGAAAGGAATCTGGAGAAGCACTTTTCAACGTGCTAACAGCAGAGCATTGTAGGAAGTACCTCGATTCCCAAGGCTATCAGGGATTAGAGGATTGTCCGCCGAGTCAGACGCGCCAAGCAGCGCTGTCATTAGCGGCCCATCTTTATAAGCGATCCGTGGTAAAGACCATGAGAAAGGATGGTAGAGAGGTGGAACTTCCGAAAATAGCTCATTGCAAGCGATGTATCGATAAAAAGCATTCGCCTGCTAAGTGCAAGATTACGCAGTTTTGGGTTAAGCAAGGCTTACCGCTGACTAGCGTCGCTCCAGAAGCGGCTCCTAACAGGCCTACTTCAATTCAGATAGCTAAGGATGAAGCCGGCATCGTAAAAATGAAGCCATCCGTGCTTAATAGTAGGCAAAAGCGAGCTCGACGAAGGGAAGAATGGAAATACAGGACTTGGAATAATTTGACTGACAAGGAGCTTCGTCAGCTTCATTGGGAGGTGTCTCAATCGAAGTCTTGTATGACATTAGCTCAGTCATATCTTCGTTCTCTTGGTTTGAAGAAGATTCCAAGTAATTTGAGGGAATTGGCGTCGAATGTTCATTTCCATGCTTTGGAAAAGAATTCGCCGAACCCGAATGTTCCCATGGAAAATAGCGCTTCTCAGAGAGCGCCACCCATAATTCTTCTAAAGGAAGTCAACTATATTTCCTTGGGGTTCATTTCTGACCCTAAGACTTATGGTGATTGGGACAAATTGCCTGGCCTAAGGGAGAAATTTAAAACACGCGGCAATATAACAGAACATCAGCTTTATGACCCAGCAGAGGTCAAGGAAGTGAGTGAAAGTTCATGGCATTTTAAATCTGAGGATATTTCTCATGAGAATAGCGAGGTTCTCAATGAGGCGGTAGAAGGCGGAACTGATAGTTCTGGCGAAGTCGAGCTTTCAGATACGGAACACTCGACTCCTTCTCAGGCCAGTAACTCTCCCACACCACATGTTGTTTTGGTTGATGCCGGAACTCAGACTGAGGAAAGCATTTCGCCAGTTGTCGAGTTTAATGTGTGGAAGGAAGACGTCTATTATAACGTAGAAAACATGGGCAAGAAAGTGAGATTCTCTGATTGGGAGGATGAAGACTCATGGCGGTTCTTCCTCAAAAAGTGTGTGGACAAAGAATACAATCAGTTGCGGGAAGACAAACTAATTGCTTTGTTCAGGGACCTTAGGCAGTGGAAGCAAGGTAAATGGGAACCAGATGTGGCTCTTTATGAGCGCATGAAAAAAGACGATGTGCCTCGAAAGATTAGGGAGGGAATTTCTATGTGTGCCCATGCTCAAATGTTGAGGTGGCGGTGCGAGCAATTAGATTTACCTTTTCCGGAGTCTCAGGCCGAGTCACCTTC
>JBCCGK010000305.1:0-1414 GCA_039029315.1 Bacteroidota bacterium
CACACTGGCCCATCCCCTCCCAAGGGGATTTCCCGCAAAGCCTTTTCTGTTGAAAATCAGGATTATCTTTGCCAGTTCCCCTTTTTTAAGGGGGAATCCCGATATATCGGGAGCGGAAAGGGGGTTCAAGAGGAAGCAAAAGAAACTTATGTTCCACTGTATTAGTCGGCCTTAAATGAGCATTTCCGATTTTGTTTAGCTGACCACCTGAAGAGAAGAACTAAAAAAAGGCAAGATGATGGTCAGGATCAAAGATTTGTTTTCAAAAGAAACGGTCAATAGGGCTTCCAGAGAATATATCGGCACTATTGTTTTTGGTAGTGGTTCAACTGTAATGCTAATCTTCCGACAGAATATTTGTAGAGATGATCGGCAGACCATCTCTCGCTTTGCCTATCGTAAATAGGAAGCCATCCGCTTTGATAACATCCCACCTAGCAATGGTCTACCGATCATTGCTTGGTGCCGATGACAGCCTTACATGTATTGCACTACCTTGTTTTTTTACGCTGGTCTGTTGGTACCAAAGAAAATCGCAAATGTGAATGCTTGAATACTCCGTCAATGTGTATATTGAAGCAAATAACAAGAATGACATGGAGCTCTCATCGAAAGCAGAAAACATCTATGCTCAAATCAACCAGAAAAACACCAAGTTGGGGGATTTGAGAAAAATTGCGAAAGAGGTCAAAAAAGATCATGAATTAGCGATGGAACTCTGGTCTACTGCTGAATTTTATCCTCGGCAGTTGGCAATCCTGATCATGGACAAAAAACTTCTCACACAAGAAATCATTGATCAACTCGATCAGGACATACAGAATCATGGACCTGATGAGCGAAACCAATTGATCGATTGGTTGATGGCAAACCAGCTGTCCAAAGACAAAAAAACCATCGCCCTCATGAAATCCTGGGAAAATAGTCCTTCCGTTCTACAAAGACGAATTTTCTGGTATTATCAGGCACGATTGAGGTGGACAGGACAAACCCCTCCTCCCAACACTGAAGATCTCCTGGCCTCAATTGAAGAAAAAATGCCGAATGAGAAACCGGAAGTACAATGGGCAATGAACTTTACTGCAGGACAAATCGGCATCTTTCAGGCAGAACATCGCGCCAGATGCATGAAGCTTGGAGAACAGATTGGCTTGTATAAGGATGAGATGGTAGCAAAAGGATGCACCCCCAATTATCTCCCTGAATTTATCCAAATTGGTGTCGCCAAGTTGAAGAAGTAATGCTGATGCTAGTGGTTCAAGCCATAAGTTCTTGACAATCCAAGTCTGGTCCTTTTGCACGCCACCTGCCTTATTTTTTCGTCAGATAGCACGCTATCTTCCTCAAAAATTCGTTGGCGGAGCACAAAAATCCTACGACTTAATGATCAGAAACTTAAGTCCTGAACCACTAG
>JBCCGK010000306.1:0-1368 GCA_039029315.1 Bacteroidota bacterium
AGAGATACGTCTATTCAGATGGAAGATCGGTTGGGGATCGAACTCCTCCAATTCGTCAGTAGTAACATTGTTTAGCAGTTTCTGAAAGTGGTCTTTCCAGGTTTGCAGTCGATTGTTACCAGAAATGAAACAGGTAGTTGGCTTTTTCTTGCCTGATAGCTCTTTAATGAGTTTCCAAGCATTTTTGGAGGAATTCGTGGATTCGGACCTGTCGAATTGGTTCAGGATATTATTTATTCTGGTTTCTTCTTCCTGAGTGTGCGTGGTTTTGAGGTTTTGTTGTTTGGCTGAGAGGTCAGTCAATGAGGCCATCAATACATCAGATCGAGCTGTAGTAATAGAGAGAGGTTCTTGGGAATTGTTTTTCCCTTTAACAGGTACAAAAGTTTTTGCAGCGATCATACATTGGGCAGTGAACGATTTGTAGGATTTATCGGTACAGTTTTCCCAATTCACTGATAAAAGTTCGTTCACTGATTGTGCAGTCTCAGGATCAGACAGAACTTTCCAATTCAGCTTTTTATTACAGGTTATCTTTGGGGTGCAGAGGCTTAGTTTGCATTTAGCAACAACGATTCGGTGGTCAGAGCCAATAGGATTCGATGATGAGTGTGCTTGAGAGTCGTGAACAGAGTTTCTCCATTTTTTCCTGCACAAGATGAAATCGATTTGACTCAGGTCGCCGTTCGGTGATCTCCACGTCCAAAGTGCAGATTTGCGTTTTTTAAAGGAGGTATTTGTAGCAATCAGGTTGAATTCGGCGATGAATTCTTGCAAATAATCACCATTTTGGTTAGAGGCAGCATGAAATGAGAAATTGCCGGTAATGCGAGCATTGAAGTCTCCACATATTGCCAAGAAGGTGTGACTTGGTATGGTCGGAAGGAGGTTGCGCATTTCGATGTAGAAGTTTTCTATCTGTTCTTCACCATAGCCGCTGTGAGGAGAATAGCACGAGATTATACTAGATCTTGGATTTCCTTTAAAGTCAGCGATGATGATACGATCAGAAATTTTCCGAACAGAAGATAGGATTGGCAGAAGTCCTGTCTGGATAATAATACCCACTCCACCAATGGTTGCGTTGTTTGAAGCTTTCCATGCAGAGGCAGTAAATAAAGTATATCTACCGAGAGGTTGCGCAATGATTTCGGGATCGTCAGCTTTGTGAATGAAACGGTGTTCTTGGATGCAGCAAATTGGAATGTTGTATTTGTCAAGATGAGCGACAGTTTTTTTTTCTCTTAGCATCAGGTGGTACTCTACGGTTAGGGTTTGGATTGTTGCGACTTACCTGAAGATCAACGAGTATCCGCCCAACATTAACTGTACGTCCACTACCGTCGTCAGTTGTGCTAAGCACTAGGC
>JBCCGK010000307.1:0-1365 GCA_039029315.1 Bacteroidota bacterium
TAGCGGCTCTTCGTCCATGAGTGGGTAAAAAGAGTCGGTCCTCCAGTTCTATGGTAAAATATGGTATCAAAATGTTGATTTTATCATAGGGGGAAAAAATGTGTACAGAACTAAGAACTCATATAGCAGAAACGGGAGAAACGAAGAAAGCCTTAACAGATTTAGCAGGACTGAAGGATTTATGGGTACGGGGATATGAAATGGATGAAGAGGAGGTTATTTGGTTCTGCAAGAATGTGAACGAGGTAGCAATATGCCCCAGGTGTCAACAAATATCAGGTGAGGTGCATGAAAGACAGATAAGAATGAAAAGGGATTTATCAGTATTTGGGAAACGAAGTTATTTGGAATATGAGCACAGAAGGTTCAAGTGTGTGGAGTGCAAACGACCATTTACGGAAATAGTCAATGGAATTCCCGAAGGTGGAAGATATACAGAACGCTATGAAAAATACATATACGATCATTATAAAGAGAGTTCGATAGCACATATTGCGCGTGAAGAAGAGTTGGGATATAAAGCAGCATCAGGGATATTCTATCGGGAAGCTGAGAAAAGACTGAACGGGTTGGAGACCCGACAGATAAAGCGGTTAGGGGTGGATGAGATTTCAATGCTGAAGGGACGTAAAAAGTTCGCATTGATTCTATCAGACTTGGACAGGAATTGCGTGGTTGATGTGATTGAAGAGCGGCACAAGGAAAAACTTGAAGCATGGCTCGACAAACTGAGTGGACCTCAAAAGGCAGCCATTCAAGAAGTGTCTATGGACATGTGGAGTCCTTACCGTTTAGCAGTTCAGTCGAAGTTACCTGATAGCATCATTGTCGCTGACCGTTTTCATGTCATGCAGAATCTTAACAAAGTTGTGACTAAGACTCGACGAGAGATTCAACGAGATGCGTCTGATGAGATTAAAAAGCAACTTAAAGGCAGTCGTTGGCTTTTGGTCAAGAATCAAGAAGACCTTTCTGATGATGAACAAGCTTCTCTCGACTCCTTATACAAACTCTCTCCAGAACTCAAAGACCTCCATCTCCTTAAAGAGTCATTCCGAAGCATCTTTGAATCACAGTTGGACTATGATGACGCTCTCTGGGAGATTGGTGATTGGTGCGAACAAGCTCTTGAATCTGGTTATTCTAAAATCGAGGCTTTCGTTCGCACCCTTGAGAACTGGGCTGATGAGGTGACCAACTATTTTCACCATCGTACTACCCAAGGCTTTGTCGAAGGGGTCAATAACAAAATCAAGCTGATTATGCGTCGAGGATACGGCTATCGTAATTTTCGACATTTTGTTCTTCGCATCCTCACTGAGTGTGGTGCTCCTACTTGATCCCACTCATGGACGAAGAGCCATA
>JBCCGK010000308.1:0-1354 GCA_039029315.1 Bacteroidota bacterium
ATTGACTGTCAAGAGGTTGATTGGAAGAAATTGACTTAAATCATTTCAGGAAGAAACCTTTTTCTGGGGCCAGGAGAGCTTTGGATGACGCAAAAAGGTGTCCAGATTGCTCATGGGTAACAAGATAAGTTTCTGATTTGAAGCTGGCGTTGACATCCAGAAAGTGGTTGAGGAAATGCCATGGGCCGTCCCGGGAGGAAAGACTTCAAGATTTATTCTTCTTGGCCGAAGCAGTTACTCAAGAAGGTTTTCCAGATTGGTTGGAGGTGACAAGATGCAGTTTGGGTCTGCAGCTGACCTTGTCATCCAGAAGTTGATAAACAGCTAATGATTTGAGCTGTCTCCCGGAAGGAAAGTCTTCCCGGGAACCATGGAGATGATGTTACGGGAACATATTCCAGAATTATTGTCGTTTACATAATACGGCTTTGAGTGTGACTGGCAATGAAGTGAAGAAGTCGATTGAAAGAAATTGACCTGAGCCGTCTGAGGAAGAAACTCTGCAAGGATGTATTTCTGGGCCAGGAGAGCTTAGGGTGATAAGATGAGGAATTCAGTATTTCTCATGGGTGACAAGACGTGATTCTGATTTGCGGCTGGCATCGACCGTTTGAAAGCAAACAACCTCAGCCGTCTCAGGAGGAAATTCTGCAAGGCATATTTCTGGGCCAGGACAGTCTTAGAGACGTTTTTACGAAGAAGTATTCCTGATTTCTCCTGGTGCAAAGATGCGATTCTGATTTGGGTCTGGCACTGACTGTCAAGAAGTTGATCGATAGAAATTGACAGAAAAGAGCAAGATGTATTCTTCTTGGCCAAAACAATAACTCAAAAGAGGTTTTCCGGATTTGGTGGTGGTGACAAGATGCAGTTTGGGTCTGCGGCTGACCTGGTTTTCCAGAAGTTGACAGACAGCAGATGATTTGAGCTGTCTCTCAGGAGGAAAGTCTTCCAGAGAACCATGGAGATGATGCTGCGAAGACATTACCGAGATCTATCGGCCATGGTTGACATAATACGGTTTGGAGTGTGACTGGCAATGTCATCGTGAAGATGATAGAAAGAAACTGGCCTAAGCTGTCTCAGGAGGAAGTCTTCAAGGATATACTTTTGGGCCAGGAGAGCTTCGGGTGATGCGAAGAGGTATTCCGGATTTCCCATGGGCTGGAACATGCGGTTCTGACTTGTCTGGCATTGACCGTCCAGAAGTTGGTTGAAAGCAAATGACCTGAGCCGTCTCAGGAGGAAAGCCTTCAGGGCATACTTCAGGGCCATGACAGCCTAAGAGATGATTTTGAGAAGAGTTATTCCAGATTTCTCCCGGGTGACACAATGCGATTCTGATTTGGGGCTG
>JBCCGK010000309.1:0-1348 GCA_039029315.1 Bacteroidota bacterium
CAAACAGTGATATGGGGAAGTGCTGCTCAAATCGCTCCAAATTACATCCTACAAAGACAACGGCGATGGCTCCAGGATGATTTTGGCTATCAATTCCTTGCCTATTTTGGGTTGATTCCTCTCTTATTTCCGGGAGGAACTAATCCTGAAAGTTTTGGATATCCTGATACCCGACAAGGAAGACCTGCCTTGATGCTCTCAGTTTGTTCGAGAGCTTGCTATCTGAACAAATTGCCTAGTAAGATCCTTGAAGCGATCTAGACTAGTGAAGAGACTTGCACGGGTACTCAGCGACACAGGAACTCAAGAAGGTTTGATTTGTTGATATTGCTATCGCGGAAGGAGGTGTTTAAATTGATCTGTTGGGCGACGATCTTGTTGTTGTTGTTGACCAAAAGCTAGAGTCCTCTCCTTGATACTCATCTTGCTGTGGGCACCGGTTTACTAATCCAGCTCTGCTGTTCCGAGATAAATCCAGCTTTGGTGCTACCGAATCAATCCAGCTCCACTGTCAAACTCTGATCCCCGATACGATACATTCCTACTGGCTTGATTTGTATCCAGCACCACTGTCAGAACATGACCAAGGACGAATTCAATACCCCAAGCACCAAGGAAGTCATTCCCCCTCCCCTTTTGGGTCGACGAGACCCTTTTCTTGATGATGATGAGGATGATGGGGGGACCATGGTGAAGGCTCTAGGGAACATCCAAGATATGCTTGCTGACTTGCAGGATGCACCATCCACACCTGTTTCCTCTGGAAGGGGTAAGCAGTCCTCCACCGTGGGGTTGGACTCTCTTGCTGGAGATACCTCTGCCCCCAAGTACAAGAAAACTGATGGACCTCAGGGAGGTAAGGATGAAATTGTAACTGGTTTGAAGTTTCTGGAGAGGAGGGATATCCAAGCTATGTGTTGTGGAAGGATTGGAAATGGAGGGAAGATCTGCACCAAGTTGGAACAGGAATGCACCATTGCAGCCCATGCCACCAAACATGAGGTCCACCCTGACACTCTATACATTTTGGCCCCAAATGGAGAGGCCATGTTGAGCTCCCCAAAGCTCACAAGAACTCAACTCCTCAAGTCTGATGACCTTAGTCACATAATGTCCCTCACCAAACCTTTGGATGTCTGGAGAACCTTCTTTGAGGAAAGGATTGAGTGGTCCAAGACCTCACCTCCCTCTACATTTCTTCGATCAAGCAGTCCAAGTGCTAGCTTCTCAACTCAAGTCCTTTTTTTTTCATCATTCAGCACCATCGATATCACACGCCAAGGTCAGCGAAGAAAAACGTTCACTTCAACTACTAGTAGCTTGAACAAGTTGAAGCCATGACGGCATC
>JBCCGK010000310.1:0-1334 GCA_039029315.1 Bacteroidota bacterium
ACTTCGTGCGCACCTCAATTCAGCATCGGATAGTTCACCGGAATGTGAAGTTTACCAGCCAAAACCATATTTGGGATCAAAATTGTCGCCTTTGCCATACAAAAACATTGCTCAATAAGGGCAAGTAGGTTGTACATTTTTGAAAACTTTGAAGCTCCATTGTAGTCATGTCATTGTAAACTTCAAGGTTGGTCTCCTCTCCTCGTTCTCGGCCGCACCAGCAATACACTTCTTCACCAAAAATTCTTTTCAAAAATTCCCCGAGGAAGAAGAGAGGAGAACAACCTTAAAGTTTAGATAGTACATGTGAGAGAATATTTTTATTCTTTCTGTTTCCGAGTTTTGTTCTGGTTCAGTTCACCGCCAGTGACAGCGGTTGACAATCGATTTTCGGGTGACCCGTTACGGATCTCATGGGCACACCCAGGCAGGGGTCGTTTGCGGCAGGCGAAGCCTGATGCGGGACCTCCGAACGAGGTCGCAAAATGGGGGGTTCGAGGGTCCTCCCCCGGAAAACTTTGAAAAATAGACGACTGGTGCATTTTTTACATGATTTGTGATGCCTCGGCCCGGCGCGGATTGTTTTTTTTTTGCTTTTTGTGTACGTGGCTATGCGCCTGGATTTTAAGTCAGTACCACCGGCACTTTGTAGGGGGAGGAATTGAACTCAGCCAAAGTCTCACATTGAGGGACCAATAGAGTGAGTGCTAATTCCGAACATGCATTTCCAAAGGTTTGGACCATTCACAATCTACCCTGAAGGTACCGGTGCTGCCAACAGAGGCATGCTTCCGGAGGGGTAGCGTTACCTAACCATTATATTGCAAAACAACCTTGAGATATGATATATGTCAGACATAGCACCTTTCTCAATCTTCGGCATGTACGTGTTCCATCCCATCTGCCAATGGTTGTCATCTCCTGATCCCCTGCCCATCTGATCATCCTGGGCCTTCTGCCAACCCCATATCAACCTTATAACCCCATACCAACCGGATCAACCCATGCCTATCTCCCAATTTTCTACCCAATCCATCCAATGTCTATCTATCTGTCTCCTGCTTTTCTCCCTATTTTGTCCATCTGCTAATTCATGCCCACCTAAACTACATACTAATGGGTCGATGATTCGATTCCATGATAGACAAAACACCAAGAATATATCACTCGGCAATTCACCAATTTTTCTTCGGTTCTCCTGGTTGGAACATCCCTCCCTTTCTTCTTCCCTCCCTAGGCTAGACCCTGATGGTGCCGGCGAGCCTCGAGGTCACCCGCAAGAACGACGCGGAGTTTGTTGGAATACTGCAGGCCATGGCGGGCTAGCAGTACCA
>JBCCGK010000311.1:0-1330 GCA_039029315.1 Bacteroidota bacterium
TTATTAGATTCCCCATGCGCCGACATTTCAAAAGCCGCTTCAAGATGTTACATCATCCACGCCTTAATGAAATGGTCGCCACAGATACATTCTTCTCTTCTGTTCCCTCCATCGAAGGTTATAAATGTGCCCAAGTATTCTATGGTTGTACCTCCAAATTCATTGAGGTCTATGGCATGCGTACCGAATCTGAATTTATTGACGTATATAAAGATTTCATTTGCGAACGAGGCATCCCACACACTTTATGACGCAACAACGCTAAATCTGAACAAAGTACCAAAGTTAGGGACCTTCACCGAGACCTCATTA
Organism: Bacteroidota bacterium; assembly: GCA_039029315.1. Lineage (GTDB taxonomy): Bacteria > Bacteroidota > Bacteroidia > J057 > J057 > JBCCCJ01. The sequence continues at coordinate 313 of JBCCGK010000311.1, forward strand.
TTGGAGACACTTTCACCAAACCCCATCATCCCCAACAAAACCCGGCAGAATTGAATGGTGTAAAATTCTTGAAGAGCCAACTCCGTGTTCTCACCGATCGTCGTGGTAGTCCACCCAATCTTTGGTATGGATGCCTCAAATACATCACACATGTCTACAATAACAGTGCCAATCTGGCCATCAACTATGGCATACCCAACCAGCTTTCTAGGGGGGATACACCAGATATCTCAGAAATTCTACAACATTATTGGATGGAACCCATCTTATATTTGGATCCAACGTCAAAATTCCCGGAATCTCAAGAGAAACCTGGTTACGTATACGGATTTGCAGAGAACACAGGAGATGCTTTGACATACAAGATCATAAAACCAAACATGAAAACAGTCATCTCAAGGAGCGTCATACGACCGGCAACAGACATATCCAAACGAAACCGTCGTGTGAAATTTGATGAGGACACTGAAGAAAAGCTCAAAAAGGAAGAAGCAGACAGAAACCCTGGGACCACAAACAATCCAATATGTATTCCAGATGACTTCAAGGATGATGATGAGGAAGATGAGGAAGAAGACAAGGAGAAAGAATCCAAGGCAGTATCTACAAGAACCAGGTCAAAAACAAAACACCTCAAACAGGAAGATTCCAATTTTGCCATACTACATGTAAAGACACAAGGAGATAACAACATCTTGACATCAAGGACCAATAGACCAATAAATATGATCCGGAATATCCTATTCTTCATGTTACTACCAATATTAATGTGGATCCCTGAGACAGATGCCGACATACCAGAGATAGGAGAAGAATTCTACCAGAATATCATTGAGAACTTTGAACCTCATAAATGGGACCAATTAAGGTATTTACATGCCCTGGACAAGGCCGAAAACTCAGGAGACGAAGTACAACATGCATGGAACGACATCATGGAAGGAAATACCGATCTTTGGGATATTGGAGAAGTTATTGGCCATAGGGTAAAAAGGGGGAAATATGAGATAAAATGCAA
>JBCCGK010000312.1:0-1322 GCA_039029315.1 Bacteroidota bacterium
AGCCTGATCATTGGCAGCAGCAGCTTGCTCTTCCCCCAAAATCAAGGGATCCTCGGCCCCTCTAGCATCGACTTTGGCACGTTTACGGCTTTTGGTCATAATAGTTTTCCTGAACAATTGCGGTGGTCATGACGATGACAACATGCGTGTTACAACATTTGCAGTATAATCGACAACCGGAATGATGCGAGCATAATTCATGCGGCGTGGTCCGATAACACCGATCGCACCGACAATATGATGCTCGGCATCGCTATAAGAGGCGATGATCATTGAAAAATCTCCCTGATTGAACAAGCGACAATCGGTCCCAATGAAAATTTGCAGCCCCTCTGCTTGCTGGGTTTCTTCCAGCAATTCGAGAATATTTTCTTTTGATTCCAATCCTTGGAATAATTTGCTGACATCCTCCAATTCTTCCATCCCTGTGATATTATCCAATAGATTAGCCTGACCGGAAATAAGCAAAGTGCCATCGGCCCCGCGTGCGCTGGATGACCAAGTTGCCAGGCCTGAGCTGACTACCTGCTCACACAAGGAATCCAGCTGGGCACGCTGACGGGCAATCTCGTTGCGCACGAGGGCTATGCCCGTATCAATGTCATTGCCAGGCATAAAGGCATTCAAATAATTGGTGGCTTGTTGTAATTGCGCTGGCCTGATCTCTTTGGAAACATGCAAGAGGCGATTTTCCACAAGGCCGTTTTCTGCCACCATCACCGCCAATACCAGACCCGGTTCTATCAGAATAAATTCTATATGTTTGATGCGCTTGATGAGTTTGGGAGCAACCACTAAACCGACTTGCTGCGAAATCCCCGATACAACTGATGAGAATTCTTGCAGCAATGCTGTCTTGTCCAACCCTTGCGATTTTGACCCTTTTCATGGCAGCAAACATCCTGAAAATCATCTTTTCAGGTGTTGCTGCAACATGTCAAATGTGCAAACTTGCAATCGCAAAAATTCTCATTGACGCTGAATGCTCTTTCACACTCTGAAACGACAGATTCTGTGGTTCAGTGTCACTTTTCGGCCCAAATTTTGAGTCTGGCACGAGAATGGTCCTGAAACATGGAGACTGTGAGACCAGATCCAAGCATGTATTTTTGTGATTTTACAGGTGGTCATGTGAGATGCAGAAACACCCTTCAAAAGAATGAATTTGAGCCAAAAAGGATGCCAGAAGAAGCCATTTTCTCACAAAAGGGGTGATTTGGATGACTGTGAGTCAAATTGGACCCTTTTCATGGCAGAAAACATCCTGAAAATCATCTTTTCAGGTGTTGCTGCAACATGTCAAATGTGCAAACTTGCAATCG
>JBCCGK010000313.1:0-1310 GCA_039029315.1 Bacteroidota bacterium
ATTATGTACAAGATGGGCTGCGCACCTGTACCAATTCCACTCCAGGTCATCGTTGACAGCTTTTGATACATTTCCTGCTGCATCTGTCACAAATACCGGGAAGAAGGGAACCTCCTCGATCTCCTCCATCACTCTAACTAAAGCTGCTCCAACCTTTATTGAGTCCAACTTCTCCTCCTTCACCTCCTCACAGGCTATGGCTAAGGAGTTCAACTTGAAGTCCCATACAAAATGGGCTGTAACCCCCAGCATGTGCTTTCCATTTCTCGTTGTCCAGAAGTCCATGGTGAAGGAGGACACCTGGATGATTTTCTTCACCTTAATTTTCACCTTCATATCCTTCCATTTGCGCCTCAACTCCTTCTTCACAGTTCTGTAGCAGATGGGGGGCATTGCAGGGTCCACCAAGGCCATGAAGGCCCTAAACTGTGTGCTCTCAACCATGGTCAAAGGTAAGCAATCAGCAGCTATGAAGGAGGAGATCATCTCCACCCTAGATGTCCAGCCTGCTCCTCCTCTCCTGAAATGTTCTACTTCTTTTTCTGCACAGCTCAACTGGTCCTTCTCCTTCCCCTTCCCTTTCCCTTGTTTAGTTTTATCTGGAAGGATTCTACCCCTGCTTCTTTGGCCAGTGATCCAATCCTGGAGATCAAGGTCGGTAACAGGCATAGTTTCATCTTCTTTTAGTACATCATCATCATCTTCTTCTTCAGGACCCACATCCACATTTTCCCTGACATTTTTTGTTCTTAACAAAGTCTTAAGCCAAGGTAAACATCTATTCACATCACTTGCATCAAAAATATGGTGCTGCGGCAGGTGTTTTCCAAATGCTTGATAGGCTCTGTTGTTGAAGGAGAAGGTCTTGTAGCACATGCGACATCGCACACCAAGAACTTCATCACCTTTTAGTATTTCTTTTTCTCTTTGCATGGATCTCCCTCTTGACCCTTTGGTTTTCACAATATTACCATCCTGAGTACCTGATCCTCCTCCTCCTCCAGCACTACCACCAACTCCAGCACCTCCATCTTCTTCACCCGCATCCATATATCCATCAATTATAGGATCAAAAGGGTACCTCTTCACCCCAACATGGGTCCTGTCCTTCTTCTTGCAAATCCACCATTTACACAGCAGCCTGCCTTGATTCCTCAGCTCCCTCTCATTCACCTCCACGACCGGCGCACCCGGTTCATTGTTTAACAGAACAGAATCCACCTCCATCTTCTCCTTCTCAAGCAACGCTCCCGGTCGCCACAAGTATATCGAGTCGGCAGCGTGCGAAACTTTGGCAGCGAGGGGGGGAG
>JBCCGK010000314.1:0-1302 GCA_039029315.1 Bacteroidota bacterium
CGATCGACCGCTCGCTTTCCGAACTTAGTAAGTCCACCATCGCGATCCTCCTTTAATCCGGACCCCAAAGCATTGGATTCACTGTAGGTGATTCCGATCGACCGTAGACCGAACCCATACAACAAATCAATCCGATCCAACTCATTCTCAATCATCATGGCGCCTTCCATGACTGCCACCCAAGCCACTTTCCCTTCCTTATGGGCACGGTAAATGTCTTCTACCGATTTACAGTGAATCACAAAATCCTGATGGGCGATATCACACAATCTCATTCCTAGATCATGGATTACTTCACTCCATTTCCAACCTCCCTTGGAATGAATTTGACACACGCCATTCATTAGATTATCAAATACACAATCCCAATGGCTCCGAGATAGTCCTTCAAAGGCAGTGGCCATCCGGCCCTCCTTGATATATGCTGGCGTTTGATTGATATCTTTCGGGAAGGTACCCAAATGCTCATGCACACTGATCAAAACATGATCCCTGAGTATTTTAGTTACTAATTCCTCTTGTTCGGTATTGAGATCAACTTGATTGGAAGGTACGCGATCAATTTCATTGGCCAATTCGAAATATTTGTAATCCCGATCTTTCTCCAGGTATTGAAAGGACTGGTAGCCTTTGTAGTTCTTTTTCAGACTCATGCTAGGTGTTGAATGGATGTAAGGTCAATTTACAACTATCAGAAGCCTTGGCCAAAAAAAGCGGTGCTTGGTTCTGTTTTACTCTACCAGTCGCCGATCCTTGAAAAATTCACGCTTTGAGCAGGCTTCTATACCCATCTCTAGTGCTTGTCCTCAAGTCCTGAACTCCACTTGCAAATCCTCCAGCCCTTCCCTATCGCTAGCATCTCGCAGTGAAGAAAGGCCTGACGTAGCCACCAATGCGGCTTGGTTGCGCTGTCATTCCTCTGAACATGTGCCCCATGATTCTGATCAAGCGATGCCTTTGGAGAGTTCTGAGGACTATTCCATGGAGATTATGGTGCACCCAGGCTATCCTGTGCAGCCAAGTGACGGCGGATGCGGCCAAGGTCCGGACGACTTCGCGCAGAGTTTCGAACGCGAGCACGAAGTCAATATCTTATGTTCGACAGAACTCAAACAAGTACTTTGCCGACTAGGAGCCAAGCTTGTGACATGGCGACAGCTGTCCGACCTTTGTCCTTACCAGTCCTGACAATTTCTGGCGGTATGGCAGTTCTCTCTGACCCTCTCTCAGTGAGCTGTTTCAAAATGTTTTCGTCTGATGATCGTACTATGAACGTGAAACTCGGAGTTACGAAGAGCCGAC
>JBCCGK010000315.1:0-1302 GCA_039029315.1 Bacteroidota bacterium
CTTCAACTTCAGTGAAAATGAGGATTGGGACTTTAGCACCCTTCAGTGGGCAGGCGGCGGCACAGCCTCTGGGACTTACTTCATCGTTGTTGAGAATGAGACAGACCAAGCAGCTTCTTTCACTCTGACAGTTGACGGCCCGGACGTCAAATTCTAAGAGCTTGATTCCCACAATTGAATAGATTTTAAAACCGAATCTCCTTTGGGATTCGGTTTTGTTTGTTTCCTCACACCGCTCAAGCTGTAGATTAGGAATCAAGAGCAAATACTATCCAAAGCCTCGGTCTGTCATCTCGAGTATCCGAGAGATCTTCCATCACATATATTCAATTCTCGATTCTTAGGCTCCCCAAGGTCGAATAAAATCCTCTGGCTCAACACCTAGTGAATCAGCAATCCTGGTTATATAGTTGAAGAATCCGATCACTTGGACTGCATCATGGATAGCGCGATCACTGAATCCATGTGTACGCAAGATATCTAGATCGCTCGGTACCATTTTGTACTGTTCATGGGTTAGCTTTGCCGCAAAGGCACAGAGCGCTCGATCTTCATCCGACAGAGGCGCTTCTTGCCAGTTTCGGGCTACACTGTCGACCAACCGATCAGCCTCTTCGTCATTCAATGAACTCTCGACCTCAGCACGGAGGTCATAAGCGTGGGACTGGGTTCAATAGGTACAAGCTAGCTCTGACGAGACCACTGTGGCCAATAACTCTCGCTGTCTCCGACTCAATGGTGATTCCCCGTGCATAAGCGTACTATACATGCCCATACTGGCTTTCATCACCTCCGGATTGAGGCTCATGATATGCACAATATTCCAGACTCTCCCAGCTCGCTCATTAGCTGCATCGAATTCTTCTTTTAATAACCCCGTGGCTTCTTCAGTAGGTACCTGTTCAATCCAAGGCATATACATTCCCTTTCTCTATACTTCGTCAAAAAATCTTGTCTCGGCGTTTATCCAATCTGATCTGAAAATATCAGAAGAGAGAGGAGTCTCCATCGTCATGAAGACAAGCTTTTTCTGGTCATCTATACAATGTATTGACTTCTCCTGGTTTATGACTTTCCCCATTCTACACCATGATATTCTACACGCCCCAACACGTGAGTAGACTCACCCCACAACATGAACAAATCCAGTATCGCTGCGACCCGTTTTGCTTTAAACTGATGTACAAGACAAGGCAGCAACGAACGAGGAACGAAAGAGAAACATCGGAATCCCCCGAGTGTCTTGCCTGAAAACTCGAAAGGCCTCCTACACAACAGAGCCTTTTCATAAGTAATTTAAAA
>JBCCGK010000316.1:0-1300 GCA_039029315.1 Bacteroidota bacterium
ACATTCTGGCTGATCTGGGCTCATTCATGACTCCCTATCATAGAATTTGTTTTGCTTCCTGATCTGATTTGAAAGTAAATGAAAAATTTGAACTGAATCTCAAGGCCAGCGCCGCCACCAAACTTGGCTTGCATCAAGGGACGACTGTCTATGGAACTATACTCCTTTGCTCAAAGCAAGTGATGTTTTGTACTCTGGTGTGCGAGATTCTTAACTCCCCAACAAGCATTTATACAATATGTCATGTAGATTGGATTGCGAATCAGGGACCAACACCGTACAATGTACTTCAAAGTAGATCTGAGCCAATACTGGGGACTAGTGAATGTAGACAATCCACAGATCATGCAAAGGCGAGTTCATGCATAGCAAGGTACTACTGGCTACGTGGGCTGAGATCAGAGCTTGAGACCTGGGGCCTTATGATGACCAGACACTAGCAGGGACCTGACCCAAGACCTGGGGCATAAAACTTGATGAATGGTGTGGAAACCAGAATTGGGACCCAATAGTGACCAACCGCTCAAGCTGGAACCTATGGAAAGGACTGCGGGTCAGAGAGCTAGATGAAGAAAACAATACTGAGACCCGGAGGGGAGGGGGACTAGGTCAACAGCCACAATTCAGGATCCCGACCCTGGGTAGAAAAAACATGGGGACCAGAGGGAAGCCAAAACCGGGCAAAATTTTGACCAAAAATCAGGCCGAAAGAGGGGCGTAAATGGGTGAGTACCAAAGCAAATACCTAGTTTTCCTCAAAATTCCGACTGAATTATTTCATAGTTAAACATGTTATTTGCTTGAGTTAGTGCAAAAATCACAGACAAAAATTTCAAAATCCGAATCGTGTTGAAAATTTCAAATGAGCTGAGAATCAAATCCCAGAATTCTGGAATGAAAAATTAATATGGGTTTGCCAGAAATAATTTCATGAATATTCCCACATTGGCTTTCTCAAAAATGTATCCAAGGCCTACACATTTCAAAGGCATAATGTAATGTTGCTATGGAGAAACAGCAACAAGCGGTTCGCTAATTTCAATGCAAAGGAAGTGCATAAAATTTCATCAAAATATTACAATTCTGCAGCTGGTCACTTACACTGTATTAGGAGAAAACATGAAATTTCTCGTGAGAGATGATACAATAACTTACAGACCTGCAAACACTTGGCAATAGGCTCATAGTAAAAATTTGATTGGGGATACCACATGACAATTGTTCTTATCATCCCTACTCCTAGCTAGGGTGATAACGATGTACAAACTTACTACACTCTGATGGAAAGCAAACCTTCGGA
>JBCCGK010000317.1:0-1294 GCA_039029315.1 Bacteroidota bacterium
GCACTTAGCTTTGACGAGGTGATCGTGACCACCTTCACCGCCGGGCAACAGCAGACCCTGCCGATCTGGATGCTGGAGTATGGGGTTCCGCCTGTTCGTGTTGATCACGACCACATCATCGGTAACAGCACTGATCCAACCCAGCAAGACTTCAGCAATGATCCCGATTATGACAACCTTCCAAAAGAGGATAGAAGTGACTTGATAGAAGATTTTGCGAAGAAGGGCAATGCAAATAAACTGTATTTGCTAACAGCCCGAGCGCAAATTATGTCTGTGCAGGAAAGTCCAGTACGAATTGGTCCTAATGGAATCCAACAAGATGCGACGTCGGAAGGGATGATTCTGGATGATTCTCGACTGAAGGAATTTTTCCAAGACAACATGGAAGACAAATTTAACCTATGTTCTCTTGCAACCCATGGATTGGACACTGAAGATGGATGGATTGAGTGCAACCGCGATTCACACCCTGGCGGTTATTTTCGCCACATGGATTACGCTGATGCCGGAGAGTTCCAAGTCCAACAGTTCGACAGCTTTCAGAGATTAATTGAGAAGAATTATATTTTTGATGTGAAAGACCGAAGACCTGTACACAAGAACACCAAAAGATCTATGCCCTGGAGTTCCTTTGTACAGTTTCCCCTGTCACAGCCAAGTCAGAACTTGTTTCATCGGTACAAATCGGCAGAATTTGATCCTGATGGTTTTGATCCGAAGGATCCATTGAAATTTGACGTGCAGCCTTATTACATTGGATCATTTAATTGGGGTGCTTACCAAATTGTCACGACTTATATCAATCGGTAAGAATGTTTAAGTTGGTTGAATTCTGAGACCCTATGAGATAGGGTTCAGTAATGGTTACACTAACTACCTCTGCATTTTTTTTTCAGTTTTATTTTGCAGCCAATGGACCCACGCCCATCTGATGCGTGGGCACGTGGACCTATCATCCAACCTACAGAGGAAGGTGCAGCACCAAAATATGAGTGGGACGACACAATCCATCCATGGGCGTTCATGCCCAAGAGGAGCAATAGGAACGAAGGAAATGAATGGAAAAAATTCAAAATGCACAGTAACTTTCCGCCAAGAAAAAACAAAGTGACTTTTTCATCCATTCTCACTCATTCTCTTGTGAACGCATACGAAATCAATCCCCAAGAAACCATGGATTTCATGTTGGATAACGCAAACATTTTTATGTTAGGAAACCTTGGATACCTAATCAGGCCCCATTCCAAGAACTCCACGTGTGCTACTCCAGTGGACAAGACCGTGAGGGAGA
>JBCCGK010000318.1:0-1292 GCA_039029315.1 Bacteroidota bacterium
GGCGAGAAAAGCCCGGACAAGAATTGACGACGGGCAGCAGGACCGCTGGATAGTCTTTCCCACATCCAAGCAAAAATGGTAGCCAGCATGGCCAATCGATGGCGACCTGGTTTGGCCGTCAGATCAAGTGTTGTTTGCGCCCAATTTCCTGCTTCATCATTCGTTTGATCTATCGGATTTCTTACCTCAAGCACATGACAAGATAACTCGATAAATGATTGAAAATATTGTAATAAACCTGCTTGATCAAACCTGTTGGAAGCTTCCAGGATTTCATCTTTCCCGAACTTCGCAGACATTCTCGCATAGTCAGCAACATCGCGAAGCAAAACAAGATTTGAGGCATACCGGCCACTGTCGATCTGTGCGTGGCTGACAAGATGGCATATGCGATCAACAGGCGCCGGTGCCGTCAATGCCGGATCATTGCCGGATATTGCATTTTGAAACAATTCTCCCGGCGGCAGAACATTCAGCGCCAAACTGGATGAGGCGGCAGTATGCAATTCGATCGCGGTAAGTTCGCCGGATCGCCATAGTGCCGGCGCATGCCTCATAGTGCGGTCATAGGCAAGACCGTCATCCGTATAGCCATTGGCTTTCAGGATTTTTATTGCATCGTCGATCCGATCATCGGGCACCAGGACGTCCAGATCACTCAAGATACGGTCTGCCGGATCATCGTAGATCGAAGCAACAAATTCCCCATAGGATCAAGATCAACCTCATTCATCATAAACTGACGGCGGTCTTTCTTTGGTAGCACATTGCCCTCCCAGTCAAGCAAAGACTCCTCATTGTATGCAAATGAGTCAGAGTGGGGGTTCCATTTGTTCGGTGTCAAGAGATACACATTCTCACAGGTCTCGAGAACATCACGTGTTGGTATTCGACATGGAAAGTACGAGAAAATACCCCATAACGACAAGGGAACTCTCAATCCCGTCTCTTCAAAGAACATCGAGTGGTCCTCCTCTGTTGGATCACTCCTCTGAATCTTAGGTGTCTCATTCAATGCAACTCCAGCCTCTCGAATCACAAAAGGTGGAAGTAGGTTTATTTGTAATGATGGTACATATAGCGCATTCCGTATAATAAACACACACGTCTCATCAGAGTATGGACAATCATACTGAATGGCTGCATCAACAATTGGTATCGTCTTAGTTGGATAGTCAGGGTTATATGGCTTTACCTCAGCAGATTCTCCAGTATGCGCAAGGAAATATGCTTGATTTCCAACCACAGGCATATTTGCATGTGAATCAAGCTCCATCCTAGACTTGAGTCCA
>JBCCGK010000319.1:0-1280 GCA_039029315.1 Bacteroidota bacterium
CCATATGACACCCTTACATTGCTTTTACCTCAAAATAATCAAAATGGCTTCATGTCCAATTTTTGACGAACGATATCTCTATGAATATAGATAAAGCTATGGAAGAGCGAAAACAAACATTGAAAGACAGAAAGAGGAAGAAACAACAAGCCAATAACAGGAACGTTAGAGGGAGAGCTGCTCCACTACAACTTGACAACTCAGATTCTGATGAAATAGCTTCGCAACACTCAGATGACTTCAGTTATGTATCAGATGAGTTTGAATACCTTGAAGATGCTAGGGATGACAACGTGTCTGTTGATCATAGTATTACAAATACAAAGGAGTATGACGAGCTAGCTTTTGATTGGCAGAAGGATACAACTTCACATGTTGACCATCATGAGATGATTGGATCTTCATTGTCAAGCAGCAATTATAAGTACAAACACAGTGATGATGATAGAGACAAACTCATGTTTGAAAGCATTGGTTCCATGAGTGACTGCTTATCAAGTGATGATAAGAAACCAACCTGTACAGCATCCGAATTTGCATTGATGGCAGAGATCATTCTTCTGTTCCATGCATGGTACAAGATTGGTTGTGATCTGCATGTTGACAGAGTACAACGTTACCATCACAGTATACGATACATGCTTTTGATATTAAAGTCATACATACCACGCGCTTCTGGTTTCAACTGGAACATACAAAAATTTCACGAAGTTCTTCACACATGTTTTAACATTTTGAACCTGGGACACCCAATGAACTATGATGCTTCTTCTGGGGAACGAAATATGAAACCCTTTGGAATACAACCTGGCTTAAGAGCTGGTAATGTTGGAGGAGATGATTTCATGGTTAACTCTTCCAATCGAGTTCATGAGAACCAACTCATTCATCAAGCTAATGAGGAACTGAACAGGTACAATGAATCAAAGATCATCAAAGCTGACAATGAAGAAGCTGAACCTAAGACAACATTAATTGGATATCCAGATTACTTGTTGCGTCAGAGAGGTAGGGGGGTCATAGAAGGATGGAGACATCAAGGAAAGGGACAGCACAAAAGATTGAATCCGATTGAGAGAAGAGAACTGGGTAAATTCAAAGATATTGAGACATTTCGTTTCTACACTGAGTGTAAAGTGAAGGGGAACCTTCTCAGAGCTCATCCATGTTATAATGGAGCTGAATGGTATGACTGGGCATTGGTGACATCAGATGATTATGAACAAATCTACCCGGTTAAAATTGTTGCATTCTACTCAAAGGTAAATGCTCCTGGTCAG
>JBCCGK010000320.1:0-1266 GCA_039029315.1 Bacteroidota bacterium
CTCTTCTGGGCCTCCAGTGATGCTTTGAGCAAGGACACCTACAGACAGGACGGACCGAAGAGAAGTTATACATGTATACATGTCAATGAGACCAAGAGGAGGATGACATAACACACAAGGGTGTACGGTCACACGATTCCTTGCAGACATCTTGCAAAAGCAGGCACCTACAGATTGAGGACAGCTTTGTTCAATCCCTAGTACACGTCCTAATATACATGAGGTCGATTTAATGAGGGGAAAGAAAAGTTGAACAAAGTCTTGCGGCAAGACCCAGCTCATTTGAATGCAAGGGTAGCTTTAGGGGAATTGTATTACCGACATGGGGAATATCCAGAGGCGCTGAATCATGTTAATAAAGCTTTGGAATTGGACACTTACGATCCCGCAGCCAATTATGTGGCAGGAATTACCTATCGTGCGCAAGGGGATAAGGTAAATGCCAAAGAATCGTTCGGATGGGCTGCCCGCTCGATGGCTTACCGTTCTAATGCTTATGCTCAAATGGCGGAGATTCTGGTTTCAGAAAATAAATATCCTCTAGCCAGTGAATACGCCCATAAAGCCCTTGATTTTAATCGCTTTAATATCAATGCCTTGCAGGTGATCAGCATTGTAGGACGAAAACTGTCGGACAAAGCCCTGGCAGAATCCGGAATAGAAAAGATATTGGAGATAGATCCTTTGAATCATTTTGCGCGATTTGAGCTTTATTTGCTTAACAAAGAAGCATCTGCTAAAAATTCCTTCTTACATGCGCATAGATCAGAATTGGCCTACCAAACCTTTCTGGAATTGGCCATAGATTATCACAATAAGGGACTACAACAGGAAGCTATACAAATCCTTGATCTCGCACCTCAACATCCCATCATTGACCTGTGGTGGTGCTATTTGAAAAAAGATCCCAACTCCAAATACTTGAAAGGATTAATCGACCTGGATCCATCCTTGGTCTTTCCATATCGTCGAGAAAGCCTCAAAGCACTTGCTTGGGCCTATCCTTTGGTCAATCATTGGAAAATGGACTATTACATGGCCTTGAACTTGTGGGCCAAGGGCCGACTTGAGGAAGCCGCTAATTATTTGAGTAGGATCAAAGATAAGGCTGATTTCGCTCCTGCTTATGCTGCAAGAGCCTATTTGTTAGAAAAAGTCCGAAAAATTGATCCCTCTCAAGACCTGGAACTAGCCTTTAAACATAATAAGGATGATTGGCGAAACTGGCGTGCCATGACAGCATATTATAGTAGGAATGACCAGTAC
>JBCCGK010000321.1:0-1257 GCA_039029315.1 Bacteroidota bacterium
TCAGCACTCAATATTGGGAGGTCATTCAGAGCCGCTATCAACAACAATAGGCGTACTGAGTCACGAGATACTACAGAACTATACGTCACCGCTGCTGGTGCTTCCGTCTTGTTGCCATCGGCACAAAACCTGGCTTTTCTTCGGAAGTTTTCCCCTAGTTTGACATCAAATACCAGGTGGCCAGTGATTTCTTGATAATTGTCCAGCTCTGCCATGTCACCTTGGTGCTCTTCAAATGCTATTCGACAATTCCGCATCTCTAGTCTCACGGCATCCATCCACAGCGTGTCGCCATTGGAATGGTCTATCCTTTTTGCATCGTTTATCGTTTTCGGTATCTCAATCCCATACTTATGCGTCCTTTGCCAGTACTTGCTCTTTATCTTTGCAATGATTCGGGTAGCCTTCTTTAGAGTCCATGGTGCCCACCACGCAAACACTGGTTCTTCCATCAGATCATTGTCCCTGGCATATTGGGCCAGTTCTATGGGGTAGCTATCCTTCAAATCTTTTAAAGCCACCCATTCGCTGGATCCTCCTTTCCATGATACCAATAGGTCCCATCCGCAGGTTGTCCTCTTTTTCCTTGTTGCACCTGATGGGGTCTTAAAAGTCCCCTTGTTTCTTGGGATGGCGTCTTTAAGGACGCGGTGGTCAGTAATCTTGTCTAACAGGACTTGCTTGTATCCTTCTTTGTCCACCTGTGCGAGTATGTTTTCCGCTAGGATATTTGCGGCCATTATCTCTAGCTCTCCATTGGAAAACTCCACTTCGTATTTTTGGCTGTCCAAAAGGGGATTGCTATTAGCTAATCCCAGTGGTTTGCCTTCGTCATCTGTTGCCCTCCTTTTGACGGTTGCTCTATGGAGCTCGTTATCTTCACCTCTTGGTAAACCGATTATCATGTTCACATAGTTGTCCGGGTCTATAGGTTCATGTACTTTTGTCACTTCCTCCTCGTGAGGTAGACTTGGATCATTTATAACCCTCCTATATTCCTGTAAGAATTCATCATCCTCCACTTCGAGGTCAAATAGGACTGATTTGTGCACATTCCTGAGGGTCTTATTGGGTATGGTAGCTTGAGCATTCAATCTTTTGGACATGTCTTCTTCGTAACCCTTCTGTATTTCCTTCCACATGTCAGTAGACATTTCTGCTTTGGTGACTCTCTGGACGGTATTGACTGATATTGGTATCCCAGAGCGTGGCAACACCCAATATGAATTTACCGGTCCAATTCGGTGTGATACTCCA
>JBCCGK010000322.1:0-1254 GCA_039029315.1 Bacteroidota bacterium
GGGAGGACCTGGAGGACCACTAGGTCCTGTGGGACCAGCAGAACCAGCCGGACCAGGAGGGCCGTTCTGCCCATCTTTACCATCTGCCCCATCTGCTCCAGTGGATCCTTTTGACCCGGACGGGCCAATTGGCCCCTGGGATCCGATCTCTCCCTTGTCGCCTCTGAGGCCCTGGTCTCCTTTGCTTCCCTGTACTCCGATGTCTCCCTTTGGCCCGACCGGTCCAATGTCACCTTTGCTACCAGCTAGGCCTCTTGCTCCCGTGTCACCTTTGCTTCCCTTTACTCCAGCATCACCCTTACTGCCAGATGGTCCCTGTTAAGTCACATCAATAAAGGGATTATGACACAGTAGATGGCTTAATATGCATGGGTTGGAAACCAATTAGCGTGATCCTGAATGCATTCAGGAAGAGATATTTCCGAGAACTGTCAAATCCAGCCTCTACCTGAGTGTAAGCAGCTTTGCCCCTCCAGCAAAGAGCCCTATCAAGCGGGACAGGATTATTTCCTTACTTGATCCTGAATGCAAACAAACTCATGATTGCAAGAGCAAGATGGTAGAATAGTCCTGAGCCAGCTTTTTTTCCATTTTCCTCAGAGCAATACATGGAATACTCTACCATCTTGTTCTTTGCAATTTTGTTTTTGTCCCAACGATCGGCTTTTAAACTCATGATTTCAAAGAATCCAAATGCATGGCACACTGAATATTGATTGATCAGAATGCTGCTTCTCGAAATTTGCCAGTAAGGTGATGTCACTCAGTGATTTCTTTCAAGTCTTCAGGCTCTTATGTAGCCACTGCTTCACATAATTCTCTTAATCCAAAAACTAACACAGCTCCTGAACACCTGATGAGTCCCTATGGCCAAAAGCTAGTGAGACTATCATCAAGAGAGTTCGTAGCCAGAAGCTGTATTGCTTGGTGTATTTTGAAAATCACTCACTGAAGTGGAAAATGGCCAATAACCCCCTTTTAGTATGACGCAACAATCCCAGGTGAGACACAGGATCCAAGATAATTCCAACTTTGGACTTTTTGACCTCTTTCCTCAATTATATCTATAGGTGTGTCATGATTGATGCACATGACACGTGTCCCCACTAACCTGGGGCCCAGCCAAGCTACTCGTGTCCTTGATCACTACGCCATTCAGCACAACATAGCCGTTCTGACCCGGCTGCAAGACGATGTTTTTATTGTCACTTGACACAAACCTCAGCTCACCTCCAGTCGTGATGATCTGAGGAC
>JBCCGK010000323.1:0-1252 GCA_039029315.1 Bacteroidota bacterium
ATTTTATCAGATTGAGAGATCCAGTAGTTTGTCATAGTTTTTATGGCAGATGTTCGTTGTTACATCCTCATCATCATCCTCATTGCAGAAAGCACGAAGTAGCCCAAAGGCTGTCCGTTAAACCAAGATGCTGCTGCGTGCATCAATTGGAGTTAGAATTCTTCTTCACTCTTTTTGTTCTGTTTCGGCTTTGATGGTTGCAGGAGTTCGAAGACGATGCTGGTTGTAAGCTTGATCCTGAGTGTAGCTCTGGCGTCGTGGTGCAACCTCGCCAGGGTAAAGCCATCTTATGGTTCAATCACCTCATCCATGAGAATGGAACCGTAGGGATTTCAGACTCAAGGACATTCCACGGCGGTTGTGAACTTGCCAGCGGAACAAAGTGGATTGCTAATTTGTGGATCCCTTTCAGTGCGAATGAGTACTATTTGCCATTGGAACATGTCGATGACTCTGCGGAGGGTGGTGATGATCAGGAATCTCCGGATTTTTCCACGGGTGACTCAGACTGGGATTTCATGGAACCATATAATGACGATTATGATGATGATGATGATGACGATATGGATATGGACGGTGGTGATGATTTCAATGAAGATAATCCTGCTGACCCTGACGGCAGGTATGAAGATGAGAAAGAGTCTTCTGCCAGGCCATCTGATGAACTCTAGCGCCTGCAACAAAACGAAACAGTAGCACGGCGTGCATTACTCGTTCTCTGGTGAGTGCTGGGCACTGTTTTTCATAGTAAATTTCCTGGCACGATTAAGTCATGTCATTTTCTTCTGCTGATAACAGAACATTTTGTCGGTGAACAAGATACTCTGTAGCTGTTGATAGGTAGGTAGGTAGGTAGGTAGATAGGTAGTTAGGTAGGTGCATTTTGGGACAGAAGTTGATGGATCCTTTTGCTAGCTGTCAAAGAACTTATGATATTATGAAGACAAAACAGGCCTTATCAAACACTCCCTCTGATCTGAAGCCATCAGTTCTCATCCTGCAGCTATATCAAAGACCTTTCACTGTAGTTTTAAAATGCTGGCTTTTTCCTTCGTACCGTTTTGTGCAAATATTTGCTGTTTATTTCAAAGATCTGATTGACGATCTACCTGTTCTCAGTTTGAGAGAACTGTTACTCAAGTGCCACTTCAGGAGATTAAGTGGCCGCACCGATTGGGAGGAGGTCATCCGGATCGACGGCATGGTTAAGCTGCTCCTCGAGCTGTTCGACGTGCCCTACATCCCGGTCGCC
>JBCCGK010000324.1:0-1243 GCA_039029315.1 Bacteroidota bacterium
GATCGCCGAGCGCTATAGAGATTCTCTTTTTATCGTAGCGCTCGCTAGATATCTCCTAGCGATCGATAGATAAATCCTATGTTTTACCGCAGGTTTACTCCTATATAATCTCTTGTTCTATCATTTTCTCATTATTATTCAAGTGTCCTAACCAAGACGAATAAAGTATTTTCACGAACAACATAGTTCGAGACAGCCAGCTATGTTTGCACAAATTCATTTTGCACTGGAAGGATTGAACATTCTGCATTGACGCTGAAGGAGGATTATTAAAATGTACCTTTTGTCCACAGGTGGTCCTATGGAATAATGGTACCTATTTGAAGTAGAGGCCAGGTCATGTGCACCGTCTATGAATAGTTGATATCATTTTTTTATGATTGTGAAAATGAAATGATAAGGGCGCTTGCCTTTCTATCATTGTTTCTATTTTGCAGTTCCTACAGATACTAGTACCACAGATCCTTCTGCTCCTCAAGATTATACCGTGGTCATCATTGCAGCCTCTGTCGCTGGGACAGTGATTTTGGCTGTTGTAGTAGTCACTGTGATATATGTCGCCAAGAGAGTGAAAGCGCCTGTGGAGGTCCCTCCGCATATCATGACCAAAATGGATGAAAATGTGGCCTATGGATCTGATTTTGTGCCAACATCTCAATCTAATCCGGAGCATATCTACGAGTCCATTGACTTGCCATATGAAGATCTCGGATACGCTGAACCATATGAAATGGTCCCCACCAAAAACAAGTCAAATATCATGTCAAATTACGACATATTTGCCATGAACGAGTTGCACCGTCGCGCCATGAATCGCCAACGGAATCTGGATCAGGTGGAGGAAGCTGCCTTGGATAATTATCCCAACATTCCCGACTCACGAACTTCTCCTTCCACTCAAGCCCTTGAAGCCGGAGTTGCAGGTACTAACGAAGGGTATCTCAAACCAGTCGATGAAGAAGATAACCAGGCATCCAGCGGCCAAACTGATGCCGACTCAGCCAAGGAGAATGCTCAAGGAACTTCCGAAGTCCCGGCAGATGACCAAGTGGTGATGGACAGCGAAGTATTGGCATTGGCCAGAAACACTGCCCATGAGAACGACAGGAATGATGACGATGAAGACAAAATGGGAGAGACGGAGAAAGACCTTGCCAAAGATGGCGCAAACACAGCACGGAAGCATGAGTATCTTCATGTCACAGATGCTCATATAGCCAGCGATCAGGTTGCTAATGGCAAC
>JBCCGK010000325.1:0-1232 GCA_039029315.1 Bacteroidota bacterium
CTACCGAACAGGGATTTGTGGTGTCGTTTTTTATAAACGCGTGTGAAACTGTTCGATTCTTGACGCGTTGATGCGAATTTTTTGTGCTCACAAATTGTGTTTTGTTCCAAACAATTGTCTTATTGTTTTCAATTGACGCCGTGAGGCGCAATGATTGGAAATCATCATGGTCAGAACGAAACTATCTATTCCGTTTTGCTTATGTTCGTAAGACGCAAGGGACCCTGCCCATTGTTATTTCGTCTGTTTTTTTTGGTAGGCTCAGATCGCCTGATCGAGCTACGTTTGAATCCTGTACTGCTTCGTGCAGACTAGGTATTATTAGAGATAACTGTTTGAGAAACGATCTCGCATCAGTTTCTATTTGATATCGGGGCTCCATTGATGGAGGTTGGGCAATCGAGGTAACCTGTTGTTTCCTTTGGCCCATTTCGCACAATCGAGCGAAATCTTTTTCCGAGTTGTTTCATACAGTCAAGGAAAGGTACAAGAACCGGCTTGCTTTACGTCGCTTCATTTTGCAGTCAGCGGTACCCACCAAGTGCCATTGAATGATTCCTTTAATCGAAATCCGATACTCCTTTTTTCGAGAGCCAAAGAAAAATGGCAGCCTTGGCGAACTTGCCTCTTACAACGAGTTGGGAAATCTTTCGTCTTATCGGACGATGTGGACTTGGGGAAAACCGGAAAGGAAGACAGGATTTCTTGTTGAGGCGGAAATGAACTTGGCCTCTGCTTCTTGTCTTGATGTTGGAATGCTTCCGGGAAGGTGTTCACCAGATGCAGAAGAAGGAAAAGGGAAGGCGAGGAAGGTTGGAGTTCTTTCCTCTATTAAGCCTTATAGCGAACGAAATGGTTTCATTGATCAGCTGATCAGATTCGCAGTATATTTTGTGGATCTACTGATCTCTATGGCTTTGAGAATCTGCCTGATTCTCCTTTACAGCCTATGCTACATCTACGCGATGTGAGCATTCTGTGTTTGCTTCTTTTTTTTTTGCTTTTTGTTTTTGTTCCTCGTGGGAATCTATTGTCCCTTCCATCCCATGGAAAAGGGTACGAAGACTATTGTCTATTGTAACATGATCTGTGGATATTGACTAATGACCGTAAAGTGAAAAGCAGGCTTCCTTTGCACCATAGATGGCTGAAACCCATGTGGGTGTTTTGGGCATTGGAGGTGGAACGACAGCCTTGGGTTGGGGTTAGACGATGTTAGGGTTACACACCTC
>JBCCGK010000326.1:0-1217 GCA_039029315.1 Bacteroidota bacterium
ATAGGCCTCCTCGTCTTTACTCCCCTTTCTTTGATACTCCTAAATTTTCCTAATGATCAAAGAATCCGGAAGTTCTTTCTTTTCTAACGTAGCCACCTTTCTTAAACATGAATTTTTTTTTCAACTAACCCGATATGATCAATCTTCCACAATACGATACGGATCTCCCAACACCACACATGTTGTTCCACACTCGGTCCAGGCCGCAAGGTTTATCTGAATAGACATTTCTTTGACAGGTGATAGAAACTAGTCTTGTTAACTGCTTTGGTCAGGAGATCAGCCACATTCTCTTTAGAATCTATGTGAGCAAACCTGATAATCTTAGCAGCAACTGCTTCTCTGACTCTATGATAGGCAATAGCATTGTGCTTCTTCTTCAACACAGATGAAGGGATTGTAGTGTTCAGTACTACACTCATATTATCCCCTAGAAGTAGAGACTCTTGTTCTACCCTCATTCCTAGCATTCGCAAAGTATACCTCATCTCAATGATCAAATCAGTGGCTATTCTCGCAGCTACTAATTCTGAGCCATACGTACTAGTCTCGACAGTCCTTTGACGCTTGGAAATCCATCTAACAGGCATGTTATTCACGTATAGTACAATACCTGTCGTGGATCGTCTCGTCACTCGACAATGTGCGTGATCTGCATCCACATAGCACGTAATCCGTACCGGTTTGCCATATGACCTGGGCATGTCCGGCGGTAGCTCCTCTTCCGCATCCGGATACACATCCTGCCAATTCTCATAATGGGTAGTCTCGTACTTCGAGTGGTCCGGATAGGTTGTATCACAAATGATTCTACCATTAGGCCTAGTCTTGAGATAACTGAACACTCTCAACATCCGATCCAGGTGTCCAACTCGAGGTGCCATGCTAAATCTAGATAGTGATTGAGTGGCGTAGGCGATATCAAACCTTCCTAGAGTGATTACCCAATTCGCACTACCAATCAACGATCTGTACCTCGATGCTTGATCTGGGGTGCATAGTGGCGAGTCATCTAGTTCGGGATGATCTCCTTCAGACATTGGCATCTGTGCCTTCCCTAAGGTCCTGCCAAACAGCTTTTCAAAACGTTCTACTGAATTCTTTATATATGTAGAAGCTGAAATAGCTGTAGTAATACCTAGGCGCTCCCAATGCTCATTGATGGGCTTCTCTATATTGCCTCCTAAGTAGTATTCAGGCTCCCCTACTCCCTTGAG
>JBCCGK010000327.1:0-1209 GCA_039029315.1 Bacteroidota bacterium
AGAAGAATGAACAACAGTTTGATAAGGAATGATTCATTCATCAGTGGCAATTCATGAACAAAGGTGAAGAAATTCCACCAACTTGGACAGTATCAACCAAATCTGGTATCATCTTCAGTCCTGCAAAATCTCTCAATGATGATGTTCTATGGAACAGTCTACCTGAATATATGAAGAAATCACTAGTAGAGTAAGACAAATATTCATTTTAGATGTCAATCTTCTTCACTATCCAACCACGGTATTTCAATCCTTGAAAACATCTTTGCCCAGTGTTTACGTTCCTTTATCAACCATACTGTTTCATTTTGTCCCTCGCCTCTGCACCAAATACCAGGGTGTTCCTGTATAACAAGACAGGATGTAATGATACTGTCAACACTGTAATGGCCAAACATTGGTCTGCTTTCCTTAAATGCAAGTGTATGCTTTTCAAAGATGTTAGTGTCATGAAAGTCATCAGGATCACCATCTTCATTTTCTCTCATACAAACATCCTGATAGGCAAAATAAATCTGACCAGGATCATTTACCTTTGAGTAAAATGCAACAATTTTGACCGGGTAGATTTGTTCATAATCATGTGACGTCACCAACACCCAATCATACCATTCAGCTCCATTATAACACGGATGAGCTCTGAGAAGGTTCCCCTTCACTTTACACTCAGTGTAGAAGCAAAATGTCTCAATATCTTTGAATTTACCAAGTTCTCTTCTGACAATCGGATTCAATCTTTTGTGTTGTCCCTTTCCTTGATGTCTCCATCCTTCTATGACTCCCCTACCTCTCCGACGCAACAAGTAATCTGGATAACCAATTAATGTTGTCTTGGGTTCAGCTTCTTCGTTGTCAGCTTTGATGACCTTAGATTCATTATACCTGTTCAGTTCCTCATTAGCTTGATGAATGAGTTGGTTCTCATGAACTCGATTGGAAGAGTTTACCATGAAATCATCTCCTCCAACATTACCTGCTCTTAAGCCAGGTTGTATTCCAAAGGGTTTCATATTTCGTTCTCCAGAAGAAGCATCATAGTTCATTGGGTGTCCCAGGTTCAAAATGTTGAAACATGTGTGAAGCACTTCGTGAAATTTTTGTATGTTCCAGTTGAAACCAGAAGCGCGTGGCATGTATGATTTTAATATCAAAAGCATGTATCGTATACTGTGATGGTAACGTTGTGCTTTGTCAACATGCAGATCACAA
>JBCCGK010000328.1:0-1203 GCA_039029315.1 Bacteroidota bacterium
CTCCATCTTCATGATTCTGGCGCTGGGCCTGATCCAGGAGTGCCAGCACCGCGCTTTGTCGGCGCTCATGTGGATATTTGGCGATGGCACGATTGACCTCGGCCAGATAGGGGCCGTGAAATTCAAAATGATCGGGTGTCTCTGTCATCGCAAATCACTCATCGCCTCGGATGCTGCACCAAAAAAAGGGGGTATGGGGGACCTCGTCCCCCATGAAAAGAAAAATAAATAAAAGAAAATAAATCTTAACACGATCATTCACCACTCAACCCATCTTCGGATCATCGCCATAGCGGTTTGGCCCTTCTGTGCCATGAACCAATCCAATAGCAATCCATGCGATGATCAAAATAATCCACAAGAATGCAGTAAGCAAGGCAGAACCCAGTGAATATGATACCAATCCAGCAATCCAAAATGCAAAAATAACGATAGCCCACCATCCGCTTGCATCAAAATCATGCAATCTGCGAAATCCAAGAGCTATTGATGGTATAAATAAAATAAGATTGCAAATAAGCTCTAGTACCGTACTCAAATTTTCAATATTGTAACGCGGTATCCCCATCGAAAGACCAACAATCCAGGCAAGAGCTTCAATACCAATACCAACAAGAAGGCAAAGAAGCATAAATAGCCAATACTCTTTGCGCGTTGAGCGCCCACGGAATTCAGCATATTTCTTCAGCGCTTCAAGCATGTGTTTGGACAGGCTCAGAGGCTGTACCATTCGATACAGCTACTGGAACGGCCTTCGGATCATCGCCAAATCGATTTGGCCCTTTGGTGCCCTCTACACAACCAATGATAATAAACGCTATAATCCCAAGCAAGGGTATCAACATTACCAACACCCACCAGCCACTCGCATTAAAATCGTGAAGTCTGCGACATCCAACAGCGAATGCGGGTATAATCAAAGCAAGAGTTGTGACAATTCCTAGCGCTTCGCCTAAATCTTCAATAGCATAAGAAGGCACGCCTGATGAGAAGCCAATCACCACGGTAATAATTGCAACAGCAAGACCAACGAGAAAGCAAAAAACGACAAACAGCCAATACTCCGTGCGGGATGAACGACCGGTGAAGACTGCGTATTTTTTGAATGCGTCAAACATGATTTGTTTTTTATTTTCTTTTATTTTTCGTGGGGGATGCATCCCCCACACCCCCATTCTTTACCCATTCACAAACCGTAAGCTA
>JBCCGK010000329.1:0-1198 GCA_039029315.1 Bacteroidota bacterium
AACGTTTGCAGGGCACACTTCCTATCTTGGATCTTCCCAGTGTTTTGTCTCGTCCTAAGATAAAGAGCTATAGCGGAGCTTCCTTGCAGGGGTATTTGGAGCCACAACTCACCAAGGCATTGGTTGATTATGTCCTTGGTCATGGTGGTAGTTTGTTTACTGGTCTGCTAACGCTTTGGACGATAGTCTTGCACAAGTACACGGCTATGGATGATATCATTATCGGCTCACCGGTCTCTGGTCGTTCCCATGGGGATCTTTCGGATCAGATCGGTTTCTATCTCAATATGCTTGCCCTTAGAAATTGGATCGACCCTGGGGAGAGCTTTGAGTCCTGTTATGGCCGTATCAATGACGACACCCTGGAGGCCTACGATCATCAAATGTATCCCTTCGATAGATTGGTAGAGGAGTTGGATCATTCCCATGGAGTAAGCCGCAGCGCTGTTTTTGATATATTACTGGATCTTCATACACAGAATGAGGGGCAACTGGAACCAGATTGGGATGAGGATCAAATGGGAGGGTTTACCTACCGAGAGGATGAGATCTCAAAACTGGATATGGAAATTATTTTCCGGGAACAATCGGATTACCTTTCCTTTTATATACGCTATAACAAGGATGTCTATCAAAGAGAGATGGTTGAGGGCTTGATGATTCACTTTAAAAGACTTCTTAGTCTTGTTTTAGCTGCTCCCGAAAAACCCCTTAAAGAGCTTGTTGTTGTTTCAAGACAAGAGAAGGATCGTCTTTTGAATGATTTTAATCAAACTCATGTGATTGGTTCCAACCAAACAACGGTTTTGGATCTCTTCACAGAGCAGGTTGTAAACACCCCAGATGCCACGGCTTTGATCTTTAAGGAAAGCTTGTTAAGCTATAAAGAGTTGGATGAGCTCTCCAATCAGTTAGCCCGATGTTTGATTAGTCAATACCATATTACAGATGGTTCGATGGTTGGATTGCAATTGGATAGGAGTCATTGGGTGTTGGTCAGTGTTTTAGGGATCTTAAAAAGCGGAGCTAGTTATGTTCCTATTGCCCCTGAGTTACCTGATCTACGAAAGAGCCATATATGTGATGACACAAAAATGGAATTGTTGATCACCGAGACCTCCTATATGTTCGATACGGATTATTATCAAGGCGCTTTATTTGCTATCGATGTAGAGTTTAGTGCTACCGATTTTTCCAG
>JBCCGK010000330.1:0-1193 GCA_039029315.1 Bacteroidota bacterium
AGCAAAGAGATTGATTTCATCCAAGTATCATTGGCATTTTTCGACGAGCCTCGTCAAGAAATTCCTCTAACTTTGGAGCATTTTTTCCTAGACATTTTCACGATTTGGCGAGGCTCTGCCACTCAGCCTGCCCCCAACTGGAATTGAAATGGTCTCGAATACATCACAGTGAACAAAGCTTCCAGAAAACCTCACAAAAGAGCTTCTATTCGAGAAATAAGAAGCAACATTTCTTCGATCCAAGGTTTGCATGGAACACAGCCATGCAATCCTAGGACTGCCTATGCAAACCTTGGATCGGAGGTTTGCCCACGCAATCCTAGGATTGCATGGCATCGGAGGTTTGCACGGAACAGGTGCATGAAAGGTCAGGAAACTCTCCCATGACGTATGTTGAAGTCCACCTGCCTCGTGGCAACATGTTCCGGTACATTATACAACTACAGAAGTGTCCAGGAGGCCCTCACCTGACACGGGACTTTTAATGCATCAAGCGTCGATTTTTGACGTGTCAGGTATACGGGAAAATCCAAACACAGGAAACTCGCAGCCTGAACAAGGCCAGGGCTCATTTATTTTGAAACAGACCGAGATCAACAAACATGTAATTCTTTTGAAAAAAATCATTCCAGTTGTATTTCTGAATCTCCAGATTTGCACAATCTTGCTGCTGATTGGATGAATCTCCAATGGGCACATAGGTCAAAAAATACCAAGATGCCCTCATATAAAAGCTCGTGTATGAAGCAGAATCCATTCTTAGTCTGAGTAGCCCACCTGTTGAACACTAGTCTTGAGATGGAGCCTGCGACTTGCCCAAGCTCGGACCCTTTTTTTATGGATGGGGATACATATGTTTTGATTCAAATCAGCTATGATTTGATATTGACCGTGAAACGAAAAAAAGCGACTTGCCCACTATTTGTGCCATCAAGGACGAGTATGACCAGGAGAGGGCCGATTTGACTCCTCTAATGTTTGCTGAACTACTCTGTCGTCTTGGTGGAGTGGAGGTTAATGAACCTCCAGGATCATCATCACCATCATCGTCAACGGCTGCATTATTACCAATCAACAAAATTATGTGGAAGCCTCGTCAAGGATTTTGACGAATTGACGCAGATTGATGAGGATGGAGTACTGATCCAGGTACACAAGAATGCTGACATTACAACAGGGAAAAAACTGGTGGC
>JBCCGK010000331.1:0-1179 GCA_039029315.1 Bacteroidota bacterium
CTTAAGAGAAAAATACAAAAATGAATCAGGAAAAGTAAAGATATGCTGTGGTAAAAGGCATAAGCTCCTGGGAATGATGTTGGATTGCTCAGAACAAGGAAAAGTGAAAGTCGCCTTTTGCCTTGTCTATTGCTGTTGCCAGCTCTTCTTTGTCGTCAGGCACTTTGCTGCTTTCCTCATTGTCGGTCCTCCTCTGCTCGTTACCTATTGGGTTCATATTCAACTTGCAGGATGAACTTGAAAACGAGAGCGCCGGAATTGATCAACTGAAGATCACTGGACATAAGTATTGTGCACCTGGACCAGTACCCACTCCAGGGCCTGTGGCACCCGGAAGAACAGAACGTCCATCGAATGGTACCACCACATTGCCACCATACCAACCAACTGCAATCCCAAGTTCGAATCCCCCCTCCACAAATATACCTGTCACACCATCTCCTTCAAAGTCAAGTGCGGTTCCAAGCATTGCTTCATTTGTTCCCAGCAATGTCCCCAGTGCTTCTCCAAGCTATTGTGTCCCAGAAGAAGATGTTGCATTCGAAGATTTTAGTGTTGCTGACGGAAGCTGGACGAATATGCAAGTGGAAACATTTGGACCGTATGGCAGTTTCCTTGGCCGTTACGGGAAGGGAAGGAATCCACCTTCAAAGAATTTCAACATCCCAGAGGGCTTGGATTATGTCACTGTTGAGTTTTTGTTTTACGAAATTGACCAGTGGGAGAGCACGGACGAGGCTATTGTGGTGGTTGGTACAAAGCAATTACCAATGGGTGAATTTTCAGTTCAAGAAACTGATGCCAACAGAGCGAAGGTTTACGAATCCGAAGGAATCGAATTTTCGCGGACTGCCCAAGGCCCTGCTTCCAACATTGGCTTTTCTTCGAGGAAGGATCAAGTTCACAATGTGACATTGAAAGTTCCTTCGTCATACTACAAATCGAGTAACTCGTTACCTATTGGGTTCATATTCAACTTGAAGGATGAACTTGAAAACGAGAGCGCCGGAATTGATCAACTGAAGATCACTGGACATAAATATTGTGCACCTGGACCAGTACCCACTCCAGGGCCTGTGGCACCCGGAAGAACAGAACGTCCGTCGAATGGTACCACCACATTGCCACCATACCAACCAACTGCAATCCCAAGTTCGAACCCCCCCTCCACAAATATAC
>JBCCGK010000332.1:0-1177 GCA_039029315.1 Bacteroidota bacterium
AGGGATAAGCGCTGAAAGCATCTAAGTGCGAAGCCCCCCACAAGATGAGTTTTCCCTTGAGGATCGTGGAAGATGACCACGTAGATAGGCGATAGGTGTAAGTGTGGTAACACATTCAGCCAAGTCGTACTAATCATCCGAAAGACTTTCTTCCCTCTTTCCCTGCTAGGCAATCCCCTTTTCACTGTGATGATTCACATCTGTTCAGTGAATACTCTTTCTGTAATCTGTAAACTCAGTTTGCTAACTCATACAGAATAGACCCTCCTGAACAAACTGAATCAAACAATATAACTCGAGGTAGGCAGATGAAAATCATACCCTACTGAGAGATTGATCAATTGGTGTCAATAGCGCAGGGGTACACCTCTTCCCTTTTCGAACAGAGTAGTTAAGCCCTGCTACGCCGATGGTACTGCGGTAAAACGTGGAAGAGTAGGTAGACGCCTCACTTAAGCGGCCTCCCATTTGGGAGGCCGTTGTTCGTTTGGGAACTTCCTTAACAGGAGCTGTATTGATGCCACACCCCAACCCCTCCCTTTGAGTAAATGAATGATGCCTGAATAATTCCTGACAAGGAACAATAGATTTCCTTCCCTCCCTGCGTATGTCTATCTATTGGCAGAAGCGTGTATTGCCAATGCCATATCCCTTATTTGTAAGAAGGAATTTATTCCTCTCTGCTTTGTCTACCCAAAAAATCGTCCTTACAAAAGGGATTTCCACCCCAAAAAGAGAGATCGCCAACTCATGGCGACCTTTGCTTGCTGGCTTGTTCGTTGAGTCATGACAAACAGACTGGGAGACAAGAAGATAACTTGAAAGGCCCAAAGTCAAACAGTCTCTTAGTTTGACTTTGGGCCTTTTTCAAACAGAATTATCCTTCATTCCAGCCTGTAGGTAGCTTTTTTGAATACATAAACTTCACCATTTTAAGGTGATGTTGATTCATTCTAAGTAAGTGGACACATGTATACCTGCTAATCATCTTCCACCCTCTCGCTCTCCCGCCAGCGGGAGACATCAGCCCACAAGTGTATAATCCTGCCTAAGCTGGTTCATCGTCAATTTTGCTGCATTCCCTTCCTCATCCTGCCCTAGATCGGTACAGGACTCTTCTTCGAAGTAGTTCAAAACCAGCTCTTCCATACATTTGTCTTTTGATATTCTTGAGCCG
>JBCCGK010000333.1:0-1177 GCA_039029315.1 Bacteroidota bacterium
ATAAATTGTTTCTCTCGCGTGGTGTATATGGAGGTAACTGCGCGTTGAAACCGGTTCCCCCGCCAGAAAATCGTGGAGGTAGGGGCCTGGGCACAGTAGGCGGATACGAGCAATCTCGGGCAATATGTCCTAACTTGATTGCATCGAAAACATCTGACGCCTCCCCCGGCCGCAGTCTTCTGCAATTCCACATATCGATCCCCACACGCATCTGCAATTTGACTAATGGTATTTTGCACATCTCTCTTCACCACGGCTATATCATGCTTCACCTCTTTTACATCAGGTGACGCATTTTGAGATAAACTCACGACTCGTCCTTGACGTCCCTGGCCCTGGATCCCCGGGAGCATATGCCGCACATTCTTTGGGCGAGGATTTGGGCCGGGTTGTCGTTTCTCCCCCGTTATCGCCTCGGGCAGCATAAATGTCTCTCCCATTGGATCGTGACTAACGTTTAACGATCGATATAGCTCCACACTGATGAATCTATCCTTCAACTCATTGAAATTCTGAATATTAATAGCATCTGGCACCAGGGCATGGAGTTCCCGATCCACTCCCATGAGGAATTGGGACGTCAGGTCAATCTGACTGTTCGGATCGGTCATCGCTCCCGGTCGTGCCCTGTCTAACGCACTAGCTAACCGCCTACAATATTGACTAATGTCCTCTTTAGGAAGTTGCCTGATCTCCCGGAATTGTCGCATGGCAATATTGCACGAAACGGTGTCGTATTCTCCAGAGAGGAATCGGCATAGAGTATCATAGGACCACATCATCTCAGGATCACGAATTAAAACCTGCTGATGGGCTCCTGCATCCAAATGCATACGTAGAATCATCCCCCACTGGTTTTCTGGAATACCCTTGACTACACACACATCCTCAAATTTCTGTAGAAATGTGTGAAATCCTCCTTTTCGCCCGTTAAATTTCTCGAATTTGATCTCCTTAGACACATCTCTCGGAATCCCGGAGCTATAGGTAACAATGGTTCCTCCTGGGCCTTAGATTTTGGGCAGTTTCTGGCACGTAAGTGGTATTATTTCCTGGATCAGGATGATTATCATTATAAGAAGGCCGTCCAAAGTCCAGAATTTGTGGTTGCATGGACTGCGCTGTCATAGGAACCTGGGTTCGATCTCCGCATAATGGATTCTGTGACATAGTTCTG
>JBCCGK010000334.1:0-1169 GCA_039029315.1 Bacteroidota bacterium
CTCCACAAAGGGAATGTTTTTTCCATCTTACTAACCTGGTTGATAGCCAGAGCAAATCAGGGTCAAATTCTCTTACGCATCGATGACCTTGATCGCGACCGGGTTAGAAGCGAATACATTGAAGATATTTTCAGAACACTTGATTGGTTGGGAATAGATTTTGACGAAGGGCCAGAAAACTTAGCATCTTTCGAATCCGAATTTTCCCAAAAAAAGAGAGTAGATCTATACCGACAAGCACTCGATCAGCTAAGGAATTCGGGAGTTAAAGTATTCAACTGCGCATGTAGCCGTTCGGATATAAGTCGTTTGTCCGGTGATGGGAGCTATCCCGGAACTTGTGTTGACAAAAAATTGGACACCACTGGCAATGCCATTCGTATCTACACAAAAGAGCATCAACCAATTGTTTTCCAGGATGAGGTTTTGGGAAAAGTAAGCCTGAACCTGTCACAGAAAATGAAGCATTTTGTTATTTGGAAAAAGGATGATTCGTCAGCCTACCAACTATCGTCGCTGGTTGATGATCTTTATTTTAATGTAAATACGGTGGTTAGAGGGAGCGATTTGATTGAATCGACAGCAGCACAACTATTTCTGGCCACTGGGTTAAAGGAACATCGATTCACGGAAGTGAATTTTTCTCATCATCCCTTGATTCAACAACATTCCCGAAAACTCTCCAAAAGTCAGGGCGCGGACGCAGTAGAGAAAACTGAGCCGAACAGAATGACATTGCTTAGGGAGTTCAGCGATTGGTTGAAAATCAAACCTCAGGTGACTACTCTCCCAGAACTGAGAGAGGCGTTTGAGATGAGCCATGTCAAAGAACTTGGCTGGACTATCCATCATCGCCATAATTGAAATCTTGTTCACAATCTGCGTATGTCTACATGCACTTTCCATATTGCAGCTAGAAGCATTCCTGAGTGATGTTGGAGCGGTGATCGGGATGTTAGCTGGACTATCCATCATCGCCATAACTTTAAGCGCGTTCACATTCTACGCGTATGTCTACATGCACTTTCCATATTGCAGCTAGAAGCATTCCTAAGTGATGTTGGAGCGGTGATCGGGATGTTAGCTGGACTATCCATCATCGGCACAAATGAAATCGCGTCCACCTTCTGCGTATGCCTACATGCACTTTCAATATTGCAGCTAGAAGC
>JBCCGK010000335.1:0-1162 GCA_039029315.1 Bacteroidota bacterium
ACTACGGGGGTAGAGGGGGAAGAGAACCGCTAACGCATCTCACGTTCAGTGACAACAGTGCACAAAGCACGATCTTTCTCGCGCTTAACAATTCCAGTCAATCCCATAACCAAACACGAATCCAATGTCGCACCCCACAATTTCCAATGAGTCTTCAACGTGGTGCTAGGTGGGCAGAGAGGGGGGGGGATCTGGCATTTTCCTCATTTCTGAGATCCATGAAGGCGTAGAGAATTGTTAGTCCTGAACCTGGAGTTTCTCCAGACTAATACATTGTTGTCAACTTCCAAATCTTCACCACATTGTAGAATCCTTGAATTCTTTACGGAGCCACTTGGTAAGTCATCATACTGACTTTGCGCATTTTCGGAGCCACAAGATCATATCCACGAATAATTCGTGATCCCAAACAGTGTCTTCTTTTCCGAATATCCTTGCTTTCGCAAGATGGGTAGAGGTTCTCGAAAATTTCATAAAATTTTGGTAACAGAAAAAACTACGCTGTGCTAGCATGTTGTATACCTTTGGCCTGGTATAACGAACATGGCAACAAGGCGAAGGGGGAGGGGCAAGCATAACCGATGCAAGCATCGTCAGGTGGTTATAACCCTCATAAAGAGGAGATAAATAAATAAGCCTCATAATCTTCCTAACCCATATAAAAAAACCTGAACGATGTTAATCCTGCCCCCTTCGGGCTACCAGTGCACGTTATGATATTTTGGAAGGTGCACACTTCCACTACGCCGCGGCCTGGCCGAAGAAAGACAAGGAGCCCAATTGTCCTCAGAGGAAAGGGTACAGACTCCTTGAGAACCCTTGGGGTTAAACTTCTCCAAGGAAGGGGATCGTCCAATTCTCATATCCGTGTGATCCACGGGTAGATGAATCGTAAAGGTATCCGGCAGAGATTTGTGGAAGTGCTGGGCACATTTTGTTTATTTAGTCTGTTCGTATCTAGATTGTTTTTTGTCCCAAAACTCGTAGAATATAGGCCGATAAAAAATATCGAATCTCCAACCTCCGAATAGCCCCCTGATGGGAACGTCTCTTTTTGCCATTTCGTCCCTTATAAATCTTTTACAATACTCTGACTGTTTTGGTTAGTATCACCTTTTCATATTGCATAGGCATACTTCCAGCAGTATGCTTCCAAAATTAA
>JBCCGK010000336.1:0-1160 GCA_039029315.1 Bacteroidota bacterium
ACAATGTCTTTCAAACGTGCAAGTGCTTGCGGCGTGACTGATGAGTTGAATTGCCCTGGGGCCTGCTGCGGGGAATCGATGACTCGAGTCTTTTAAAACGAACCAAAGCTTGATGAAACAGCAGGGCACACTAGTGATAAGGGATTCAACAAGTGAATGAATATGGCGGCACTCAGATGTCCCATTGGACAATGGTGACGAGATACGGAAGGAAACGTGAAGAGGTGAGAGTCAAATGAGGAACCGGGTCCTCCTCTTCCTCCTCCAAGGAGAGCGTAGAACTCGTCGAATGATTGTGTTCATTCGTGATCAAGAATGAATAATTAGGATCTCCTTCCCTTGAAACCGGTGTGAATCATGGTTGTTTGGAGACCCTGGAGAGAATCGATGAGGAATCTGAGATGTGTCCATGGGGAAGTGAGAAAAGTTGGTGCGGCAGATTTCAGAAGGAGAGAAGTTGGTGTGAACTGGGGTGAACCATTGGCAAAGAAATATTTGCACCGATATATTGGGATTATCGTCACCGACGCCGATATTATCGGCCACACCAGAACAATATGGTATTGGTCGCTCACTGCATTGGCTGGGCCTTATAGGAAGGAGTTGAATGTAGGAGGGGAGGGAGTGGGTATATTCCCTCAAGGACCTGAACAAAGCCAAGAAGTAGACGAAGGAGACTGCGTGATAGAGTGCAGAAGGATGATGAGGATGAGCCAGGGAATCGGGAGCGTTCACCCCCCAATTCATGGATGGGGGAGGTCGGGACACTGCGAGGTCTAAGGTGGACGAAAAAAATTCCTTTCCAGCATGTTTTTTGCTTTCAATTTAGCACACTTTGCCGGCACGATAGCCGAGCGGTACAGAGCGGAGGTTTACCAACGCACTGACGAGGGTTCAATTCCCTCTGCCACCCGTCTTTTCGCCAACGGCAGTAGGCATGGGCCGAAGTTAAATGGAGAGATAAATAAGATCCGAGTCAATCGGAGATCTCCGAAAGGGGTTACTTGTGCGGCCAAAGGTCCCCCCGCAGAAAAAAATTTAAAAAAAAAAAATAAAATAAAACTCTTGGTCTGATGAATGTCTAATTTCGTGATCAACAAAGGTAGTCAGACCCCAAGCATCATTTGATGAAACGACCATTAGCGGAAAGGATATCAGAC
>JBCCGK010000337.1:0-1159 GCA_039029315.1 Bacteroidota bacterium
CCTACCAGACGGAATTGCAGCATTTGTGGGGAAATCGGACATGATAAACGAACGTGTCCAAATGTTGATAGTGATAGCTCTTCCAGTGGATCTGGTTCTGGGTCTGACCAATCTTCGTCATCTAAATCTGATGAAGATAAGAAACCGCCGGCAAAGAAGAAGCAGAGAACCATCACTAAGGTCCCTTATTTGGATTCCTCAGCTTGCATATATGTTGTACTGGATTTGGAAACAACAGGGCTATATAGAGCGACGAACCATATTATCGAACTCGCAGGTGAAATTTTAGATCGTGATGGTGGTCCGATTGAGGACGCGACCTATGAAAGTTTGGTCAAACCACCAATCAAAATACCTTCGACTGTGACAGATTTGACTGGGATTACGAACGAGATGGTGAAAGAAGCACCAGAATTTCCTGTGGTTATGAAAGAATTCGTCGACTTCATAGTTGATCATCGTGAGCAGTATCAAGATGTAATGAAGAAGCCAATACCTTCAACTATATTGGTGGCGCACAATGGGAAACGTTTCGATATACCTTTTCTTGTCGATGCTTGCAACAAGAATGACATTGGAGAAATCTTCGTTGAAAAAGAAATCCATTTTGCTTGTGATACGCTTGTGCTAGCAAGAGAAATGGTACGTGAAAGAAAACTCAAAGAAGTACCTCAGTCGTTTCGTCTTGTCGATTTGTATGAATTTTGTTGTGCGAACCCGATGGGGACCGCACACCGGGCAATGGCAGATGTCAAAGCAACTTCAGTGGTATTGCGTCATCCACCCTTTTGGAAGGAACGCTTGGAACACATGTGGACTTTTGTCAAAAAGACATGGATTCCTGAAATTATCTCGATCGACGACTCGGATGATGACGTATCAAGTGAATCAAATGATTCGCTTGATGTGGAAGAAGATGAATCGGAAGAAATTGAAGCAGAAGTTGTTTCAAGCGAAGAGTCAACCACCCAAGAAGTTGCACAAGGGTGGAAGTTGAATACGGTTTTTGATGGTACCGATGTCAATCAAAAATTTGTTGAATACTTTGCAAAGCCGGGTACCCGTGGTAAGGTAGACAATAACAGTGGTGTTCAGTGTGCAGTCAGCTCTTGTAACTCCCCAACGAAAGATTGGAGACAAATATTCGCCCATGCGTTAC
>JBCCGK010000338.1:0-1156 GCA_039029315.1 Bacteroidota bacterium
CACCATATGTGAGGTTGCACCTGAGTCAATGATCCAGGTATTTTTCTTGCACCTGATCTTCTGGTCTGGTGAATGTAGGCAGTAAGCAATCATTGCACTTTCACTGGAGTGGGAGACTTCATCTTCCTCATCCTCATCGTCGTCTTCGTCTGAATCTTCGCCTGTATCAATAACGTGAGCTTTCTCTTTTCCTTTCTTTTTCTTACTGTGCTTTTTAGAGCTGCCTTTCTTCTTCTTCTTTGTTTCGGATTTGCCGGACTTGACCTGTGGTTTTCCTGCTTTCTTTGAAAAACAGTACTTCTCCATGTGTCCAGGCTTTCCGCACCATGTACAGTTCCCTTTGATCCTGGGACCGTATTCTTTTGAATCATCTGAGTCATCGCCAGAGTCATCGTCATCATCATCATCTCCTGTACTTCCCTTCTTGATCTTGGATCTACAGTCAGATGATTTGTGGCCGTATTTGCCGCATTTTCTACACTTGCCTTTAAATTGCTTCCCGGCAAATAGTGCAGTTTCATCTCCGGAAAGTCGGAGCTTCCTTTCTCTGCTTCGATAATATTCCCTGATTATGCGTCTAACTTCTTCAACGTCATAATAGGATAGGTTGATTCGCAGGGATTGTTCCAGTGAGTCCGCCTCATCTGGTAGGCCTGCTAGTAGGTGGGCTATCTGTTCCACCGAGTTGTAGGTTTGTTTGTGTCTCGCCATTTCTTGGAGAATTGTGTCGATTTGAATATACCATTCATCGACGTCATCAAAGTCCTGAAGTCGAGTTGAGATGTACTCGTCTCGCAGTTCTAGTAGGCGGATTGTGTCCGTAGGGCCGTACTTTTGAGTAAGCTTTTCCCAAGCTAATGCGGCGTCGCCCCTTGGAGCTAAGTCCGTTCTTGAAGTGTCGACCAGGCCAAATGCTGGTCCCTGACAAGCGTACATCAATGCTTGAAAAGCCATTGTGTTTGCTTCAATAATAGCCGCATCCACTGGGTCAGTGGGTCCTGGTAGAACAACGTCCCCAATCAGGATGTCGTAATATCCGAGGGATTCTGCTCTTGTTAGGAACTTCTGTTTCCACATATGCCACTTCCTTGGGTGGCCGTTGAATTTCGGTAGGTGTTTCAGTTCGTCTCCCCGCCTCGTAGTCATCCTGTTGAAG
>JBCCGK010000339.1:0-1148 GCA_039029315.1 Bacteroidota bacterium
CTGCAATGACAAACTTAGAATTTCAGATAGGTACAAGCTTTCGGCCAATGGCCATCCTCAAGCTTGTAGCTATCTGAATTCTAAGTTGGTTATTGCGGTGCAGTGTGGACGGAGGAGGTGTCCTCACCAATATAATGTCCTCTTGTCTTTCAATATAATGAAAGCACTGGCAGATTGGAAAATCGATAGCGGCTGAGAGGCCTTTCTTCAAAGTGAGGTATTGAATGCCAAGCAGACTCAATAATACTACTGCAATCGTCAATTGGATTAAATAAAACAAGTTAAACGATAGCGATGTTTGGAAGAGGAGCTAGTTTCAGATCAATTCGGTGAAAAACAGTTAAGGGAGACCTTACCGACACACGGAGTATTGGGAAATATCCATTGTCCAACAACACCACAGGATGCCACTCCACTCCCACCAGATACAGCATAGCCTGGATTGCAAAGGAGTGTAGCATTACTTCCTATGGTCCGAGAGTTGATAGCAAGGCCTCCATTGGGTATGTTGACTTCAAAAGGACAGATTCCTGGAAACAATCCAGTAGAGAAGATAACAGGCCTGATTGATGACAGAGCTACCAGCAAAAAAGCAACAACTTCCTTCACAACCATGGTTGAGAATATCCCTTCAGAGATGAAGGTCAGCCGGGACTGATTGGAAGGTTCAGAAAAAAAGGTTTAAGTCCATGATCAAGTTCCTCGTTCTAACTGAAAAAAGGTAGCCTCCATGCAAGGATTAGAGCAAAAGGAAGTTTTGCGCTGTTCTCCTCCCTTGTGGGTGATTCACACGTAGCGCAATGCAAAGTACAGTAAACGCAGGGATGTTGGAGCAGGGACGGCTGGAAGGACCAGCCCCTACTTTCGTGGCCAACTTTCCTGTTTCTGGATCGATAGGTCTTCTCCATTGGTTGGAACTCTTTATTGTCACGATTGCCTATGGCTAACATTGGTGCTTCTGCTGTTTCCTGAGAACCCTAAAAATGCATAATTCGGGTCAAAACAGGCTATAAACTGCTATTGTTCCTTGGGCCAGACTACTAGATGGCCACCCCACTAGAAAGTGCCTTCCGACGCCGCTGAAACGTCAATCGGCATTAGCGTGATTTTCACCCGAAATTCTGCATGCAAACATGCAATCTACAACA
>JBCCGK010000340.1:0-1142 GCA_039029315.1 Bacteroidota bacterium
GCTGTCCATACCCTCATGCCATTGGCTCTTGTTCTCTCTCCCACTCTCATTCCAGAGTGTTGCAGCTGGAGAAGGAACCGCATTCCTTCCAGACTCTCTACGGTGGAAGTGAGTCATTACTTTGTGTTGTTCTTTGCCACCGTACCATTTTGGGTTTGGTTTCCAGAGGAGAATAAAAGTTGTTGAAGTTGATTTGATACCTGTTTTGCCAAGCTGAAAGATAATCAAACATGGAGGAAAGGTTTCCAGACAACCTGTACAATTTTATCATCAGCATAAGCGATGGCGGAAATCTTCTACATTTGGTGACGTCACGGGTGGAAATGATAATAGTGATAAATGATAAATCACTGGGCTCCAACTCATCAGGTTTAGTTTTAGGCACGCGTGTCTGGCAACGAGTTGTGTCGAGCAGACAATATCCACTTTTGGTCGGACTATGTCCTATGTCTTTCTATTATAACCTCCCCTGGTTACCTCGTTGTGCTCCTTGAAAACCTTTTTTTAGTATTCGGGATGTTGTTTTCTTTGGTGATTTGATTTCCTGCAGCTATTATTCCCAAGGTTATATCAAAGACCGATTTCCACCAGCCGATGTCCGCCGGCTCGGTCACGAGCGATACGTCGGGCTCTATGCCTTCATTGGCCGACGATCCAACGAGCAACTCAGGGATACGGCGACGGGCGCGTCTGGAGAAAGGAATGTCTGCCTTTATTCTGGATGAGGATGATACCGGTGATGCTGGAAGGGCAGCGACCGCTGGTGCCACGGCAACGGATGGATACGATAGCACACGCCCCACTGGTATGTGATTGTTTTTGCCTATGGGCAATTGTCGCAAAAAAAAAAATGAGCTGGACGCCTGCTGCAGCATAGATGCAAATGCTGCGATGTTTCTATGCGCACAAGTCGATTGGGCATCGCCTGAAACAGCATCCTGGCCCCGAGATTTTCTTCGGACTTTTTTTTTGAAAATGAGTGTATGGTGTAGGATTCAGTATCAGGTATAGGTACGGCCAATGAACAAGCATGTTCAACTTTATCAAAGTCAAGCTACATGAATGAAGTGATTTCCTGCGCTCTCTCGTTGTTCAATCTTTCTGCTTGTCTGAATCACGTGCAAGGCAGGAATGGCAGGGCC
>JBCCGK010000341.1:0-1129 GCA_039029315.1 Bacteroidota bacterium
GGCAAGTCTGGGTAAGTCTTATGTCAATCGGAGCGGTTGCGGCTCTCTTAGTGTGTCACGATCCAAATTGGATCTTTCAACTCCAATCCCATCCAAACGTGGGCCTAGTTGGATCGATCAGCCACCAAATCACTTTCATTTTCGTCTCATAATCTTGTGGCAATGGCACTTAGCGGAAGCTCTTTCTCTAATCAATCTCCCTTTTGATCTCCCTTTTGGTCTCCCTTTGATCTCCCTTTTCATCTCAAGGTTCCTTAGCCAATTACGCCCAGCAGAGCAGATACGTGGGGGCAGCGCAGCGCCGAAACCAGTCTATTGAAGCTCTTTTGGGAGGACAAGAACAAGAAGAGGACCCTGTGAACCCTTTGCCAGCACTTACAGGAGCTGTCAACCCTATCTCAGAGCAAGATCTACAAGATTTGGATCATTTGGAGCTTGACAAGGAAAACGAAGACCTGACCATGGCGCACGGCAACTCTCGAAAAGCGGCATCAAGCCCAAACAAGAAGCTCTCCAAGGCTGATAAGGACCGTAAGCGCAAGGAAAGGCATGCTAAAGTTGATGCAATCACTGATCACACCAATGAGCAGCAGAAAGTGCTCAAAGAGGCCTCTGATAAGTTTAAAACTACTACCCGCACCAAGGGCAGAGGAAAGTCTGGGAAGGATGACGATTTGGTGCCTTTGAAGATCAACGAATGGGCCAAGATGTGCACAAACAACCACAAATTGAAGGATATTGTGGAGGAGACAAGGGACGAATTGGAGGAGGTTGAGTCTAATTTGGAAAAGTTGGAGGAAGATCATGGCAAACTGGAGACTGAATATGGCAAAATGGAGGCTGCTCATGAACGTTTGAAGGCCGAATACAACAAGGCGAAGCAATTGATGAAGGCTAATCGTGGCAAGAAAGTTTCTACCAAGAGCACCAAAGACTTGCAGGCTACGGACATTTGCGAGGAAATTACTAAGGTTTCTAAGGATGTGTTTCGCAACATCAAGCTCACCCAAGACACACCAAGCAAGAAGGAGGCAACCAAGCGTTTTTGGGTCAAAATTAAGGATGTACTTGGGCTTGAAAAGCCACCCCGGAGCCTTGATTTCAGGGAATTCTACCGCATTTATTTACC
>JBCCGK010000342.1:0-1117 GCA_039029315.1 Bacteroidota bacterium
CAAAATTCCTGGAATCTCAGGAGAAACCTGGTTATGTATATGGATTTGCAGAGAACACAGGAGATGCTTTGACATACAAAATCATAAAACCAAACATGAAGACAGTCATCTCAAGGAGTGTCATACAACCAGCAACAGACATATCTAAGCGAAACCGCCATGTAAAGTTTGATGAGGACACCAAAGAAAAGCTCAAAAAGGAAGAAGCAGACAGAAATCCTGGAACCACAGATAACCCAATATGTATTCCAGATGATTTCAAGGATGATGATGAGGAAGACGAGGAAGAAGACAAGGAGAAGGAATCCAAAGCTGTATCTATGAGAACCCAGTCAAAGGCAAAACACTTCAAACGGGAAGAATCCAATTTCGTCATACTACATGTAAAAACACAAGGAGATACTAACATCCTGACATCAAGCATCAGTAGACCAATGAATATGATTAGAAACATCCTATTCTTCATGTTATTACCAGTATTAATGTGGATACCTGAGACAGATGCTGCAGTGCCAGAAATAGGAGAAAAATTCTATCAGAATACCATCGAGGACTTTGAACCCCATAAATGGGACCAATTAAGGTATCTACACGCCCTGGATAAGGCAGAAAGTTCAGGGGACGAAGTACAACATGCCGGGAACGACATCATGGAAGGAAACACCGATATTTGGAATATTGGAGAAGTTATTGACCATAGGGTAAAAGGGGGGAGACATGAGGTAAAATGCAAGTTCAAAGGTCAACCAAGGTCTACGTCATGGTTGGATATGTATAGTCTGGCACTACAGGACCCAATACCTATTTTGAAGTATGCCAAAAGAAAGCATTTATTATCACAAGCCCCATTCTCCAACTTATCCAGATATTGTGTTGGTGATGCACCAAGCAGATTGGCCCAGGTATTTAAGGCAAAAATACGTCCTGGTAGCAAGAAATTCCAGTTTCGTGTTGAAGTACCCATGGGCATTAAGTATGCATTTCACTTGGACAAAAGTAATGGGAATACATTATGGCTAGATGCTATTAAAACAGAATTGAAACAGATCAATGATTATGAGACTTTCGGTGTGTTGGACGAAGGAGAATCAGCGCCCAAAGGATACTAGAAGATTCC
>JBCCGK010000343.1:0-1116 GCA_039029315.1 Bacteroidota bacterium
CAATCTTTTCTTTCAATTCACAGTCATTCTTGTCCTTGTGAGACATGTCCCTGCAGTCCTCAATGTTAATGATTTAATCAGACCTTGTTTCTTCTTTCTCTTTGCCTTCATAATGATGATGGAGCACATATTCACCACTTCGAATGGCAGCACCGTTCAGATCAACGCAATTTCCTCTGTTGCTGTTGCTGAGCCTTTTCTCAATTACTTCTTCTTTAAGATGGATTGCCATGATAGTAATTTATCTTGATCAATGCCGTCACGGCAATGAGACGATGATGTTGGAGATGATGATACGATGATGTTGGAGACGATGAGACGATCCGATGATGTCCACTAGCAATGATCGAATAGTAGTAATAGACTCGGCGAGTTTCGAAGTTGTGGCTGCCGTGAAGCAAGTCCTGATTCAATCATTGGCGAGTAATCACGAATTGGCGTGATTAAAAATTTGGCGACTTTCTGTGACGTTTCTAATGACGTCATGACGCAACGGACATCTCTCCCTAAATACAAGCTTCGTTGAACCGTGATCAGGCCTGCTCGCTGTGACTGCGCAAAGCTCATACACCGCCCGCATGTGACAATAATTTCTAGCAAATGGCTTATGCTCATCAACGTAAATGCGTAAGAATACCCAAGCAAAATTAAAATTGACATGAAGCAAGATTCTTTCAAAGAACATACGTTTCTACTAGTCAAGAATATGTACATTAGTCCAACAGACCAAAACAGCGAGTT
Organism: Bacteroidota bacterium; assembly: GCA_039029315.1. Classification (GTDB taxonomy): domain Bacteria; phylum Bacteroidota; class Bacteroidia; order J057; family J057; genus JBCCCJ01. The sequence goes on from JBCCGK010000343.1 coordinate 742, forward strand.
TATAAGAGAAAGATTGCTAATAATTCCTAAGGTAACTAAAAAGATAAGAGGGAACGTCCTCCTTTATTGTAAAAGGATAGGGTGCAATAAAAGAGGGTGGCCACTGACACAAGAACCGAAGGGGGCACAATAATGAAGCAATAGCCCCCAACCAAGGACCTCACGCTTCATCACCTCCTCCACCGGCACCTCCTTCACCGGGTGCCTCAGGCTCGATCTTCTTATTGGCCTCCTTCATGAGCGCATCCGCCTCTTCATCAGAATCATAATCCTCCTGCTCGATGACCTCATCCATTGCATCCTCAAATCCAACCCCACCATTGGAGAGATCAATCACATTCTCCTTCAAAACACTCTTCTTCTTTGGCTCCTGAG
>JBCCGK010000344.1:0-1112 GCA_039029315.1 Bacteroidota bacterium
CCATAGTCCAAAGTTATCCCACTCAGTCTCATCACTAGTGGTCATGAACTTTCGGATACGTTCCAACAACTGAACGTTATCCTCGTAGAGAGTAGTTTGGAAGTCACTCTCACGTCGCAATTTCTCTTTCATTGCTTCCGTGCACATTCCAAGAATGATACCGTACATTGTTCGTCGGTTATCATTATAGTTCTCTTTTCTTCGGTCCCATTTCTTCTTCTCTCTCCAATATTCATCTCGTAGACGCTCTTGCTCTCTGATCCTATCCGTCTCGTCATCCTCTTCCGCTTCTTCTTCCACGGGCACCAATAGATCGATATCGAATGGTGTCATTAGTCTGACGCTGTCGATTACATCATCGCTCTGATCCATCTTCTTGGTAGAAGCAGTCATTACTAACTTCTCCAAGACTTCATCAAAACTGTATTCGGGACTCTTTCCTTTGATTAAAGGGTGGAATTTCAATTCCTTAGGGCCAGTTCTCCTCGACTGGCTGTTGAATCGGCCATATCCTCGGCCCGATCCAAAAGATCCTCGACCTCCTCGGCCAGGTCCTCTTCCTGTACTTTGGAATCGTACAGGCATGTTGATTCGAATTCACAACCACGACTGTTGTACGTCTTCAAATCTGTTCTTTATTCAGATTCTCTCTGCAATACAAGAACAAGTTGTGCCTTTTCTGCAACGGATGTTAGAAAATTGATAGACACTTCACCTCTGACTGGCTGCAATTTAGCGACCTAGGCTACTCTATGCCCTTTCTAAGTTATTCACAAACGATCTACAAAGATCGAACTCAATGCAAACAAACTCTTACTGTAGTGTTGCGAGTCTTAATGGATCCTATTGTTATTCGTTGTATTTCTGCTTTTGCTTGGGATCCGTTGCAGAAAAGTGAGAACAATCTCCGATCAACAAAAACACACCGTTTGTTGATCACGTCTCCTCTTATCGTACAATCGTCGTAGCCTCATTACCACAGAGGCTCATCGATGTCATTCCTATGGCTCCGAGATGTCAACCAGCCTTGACAGCCATCTTGCTTCAAGGCTTCTTACCATAATACTGCTCCGATTGAGCAATCTGTTCGTTGACACGGTCTGATCTTTCTC
>JBCCGK010000345.1:0-1105 GCA_039029315.1 Bacteroidota bacterium
CTAGTTTCCTTAAACTCATTGGAGCAACTGGACAAATGGAGCATTGGACAAATGGATTATTCGAGTGTTTGTTAGGTTTTGAAGAAGACGAGGAGGAAGGAAGATTACCTCACAGCGGTGAGCAGCAGAGATGAGGAGTTTATGGAAAAGCTTGAGAAGGAGCAGCAGGAGGATCCCTCTCTGGCAAGGTATCGAGCCCAGGCTTAAGGCTCTCCTTACTTTTTTGATTGAGACTTTTGGCATAATGCTTCACTTTGTTAGGGAGCATCACGGCTAGATCATATGATTGACTAGCCAAATAAAAGGCTAAGCCTTCATAGTATACCCCTGTTGCTTCCATTACATACACAATCGCCATCTCAGATGCTGACTTCAGCTCTTCAGCCCACTGGACTAAATCAGAGAACCCTTTCAGGGTATTGGGAAACATTTTTACGGAAGAAAAGGTGCAATTCTGATCTGTTTGTAAGGTGCCTAGGCAACAAATTAACTCTGCCTTGGAGACATCGATTCCGACAACTTGTTTGAGAATTTCCATACGATTGGCCTTAGATATGTTCGTGAACCAGGCATCGCTACGGCAGGATCTTTTCTCGCAATTTCATCCAGGATATGACCAAGTCATTCCTTGGGTACTGTCCAGATTAAACCGAGCAAAAAGAGAATGGGGAGTCTCTTTAGCACGATATACCTCAAGGGCTATCTAACCAAAAAACATTCTCCCATTCCCTATGCCTTCTGATGAACAATCAACATAAATTGACTGATTACGATACCGATTCTCAACATACGAGAACCAAAAATCAAGGCAAAAACATACTGCCAGACCCCATCCTTCGCCTCCCCCGTGTTTTTGCCCTGCCGGGCCGTAATAGGGGGTTTTGAGTAGATGTGGCTGGTGCTGACGATCAAAGGTTCAGCCAGGTGGGAGTTTTGTAAACAATTTGGGTGTTTTGTGGTTTCAGAGAGAGTTTTTGGTGCTTTCTTTGTCTGATCTTGTCAAATGTTGTTCGATTGACAGATTTTTTGGTTGGATACTGGACAGATTCGCACTTTTTTTGAATCTTGAGACGGATTTCACAAATACTGATAACATGACGATTCA
>JBCCGK010000346.1:0-1100 GCA_039029315.1 Bacteroidota bacterium
GAATGGATCAAAGGCATTGAGCTCGAATTCAAGAACATGCACAAACGTAAAGTTTGGAAACTAATCAAGCGCAAAGACATGAAGGAGAGCAGAAAGCCTATGGGATGCAAATGGGTACTGAAACACAAACGAGACGGACGCTACAGAGCACGACTCGTTGGAAAAGGTTTCACCCAAATTCCAGGAGTGGATTTTACCGAGTCATTTGCACCAGTTGTGCATGACATCACTATCAAACTTCTGTTGATAATTTTTCAACAACATCCAGAGTGGACGCTGAAGTATTTAGATGTGTCGACTGCATTTTTATACGGAAAGCTAACTGATCCACTATACATGGAAATTCCACCAGGCTTCTTTCAATACTCAATTGAAGGAAAAGGACTCAAGCCAAGTGGAGACTACGTGTTATCGTTGGAAAAGACTATCTATGGAGTAGTCCAAGCGGCCAGAGCCTTCAACGATGAATTCAATCAAGTCATGATCAAAGAATTGAAATTCACGAGAAGTGCCGCAGATCCTTGCATCTACTATCGATGTGACAAGGACGGAATTGTTATATTCGCAGTATACGTTGATGATGGTATCACATGTGGTGTCGGACCAGGAGTGGCGAAGGTATTCAAACGTCTGAAAGATTTCTTTGACTTCACTGAAGGAGAAGCAGACGGATATACTGGATGCAGCTTTGTTCCCCACAAGGACGGCATTATCATTCATCAAAAGGAGATATACAAAGGCATTGCTAAAGAACACAAGAGCAAAGTCAAGAAGTACACAACTCCAGCAATTCCAGGACAAATCCTCGAAAAGGCAGAAGAGCTTTTGTCTGAAGACAACATGAAGAAATATAGATCAGGAGTAGGAAAAGCTCTATACTTGGTCAAGATCTCAAGACCAGACCTAGCGAATGCAACACGAGAGCTATCCAAATTCATGGACAAAGCTTCAGATGATCACATGATTGCTTTGGAAAGAATTACTGATTATATTCTATCTACACAATCAAGAGGAGTGATGATCAAGAGATCCAAACCTGGACCCCTTCGAATTATTGGATATGCAGATTCCAACTTTGCAAGTGACAAGAGCAACCGTCA
>JBCCGK010000347.1:0-1098 GCA_039029315.1 Bacteroidota bacterium
CGATCCGGTAACTAATTTGGTGGAAATTAATCCGTTGGTTACCAAGACATCAGAGGAAGTTTCCTCAGTTGTGGAGGATAACTGGATTAGTCGTTATCCAAGACCAATGAAATGTATAACCGATCAGGGATCCGAATTCGGAGTTGAGTTTGCGGATATGTTGAAACGAAATGGAATTACTCATTCTACTTCGTCATCTCGAAATCCTCAAGGGAATGCTATGATAGAGCGAATTCATCAGTCGATGGGAAATGTGTTACGCATTGCTGTAATGGCCGAGAATCCAAAAACTATTCATGAAGCTACTCAAGTTATAAGAAAAACGTGCGCCATTACGATGCACGCTTGTCGTTGTGCATCTAATGGAACGCTTGGAAACACCTCATCAGGCGCATTAGCATTTGGTCGTGATATGCTAATGGATATTCCCTTGATCGCGGATTTGATATCTTTACAAAGGAATCGTCAAGCATTGATTGACAAAAATTTACTGCAAGCTAATGCCAAACGTGTGGCGCATGACTTTGCAGTTGGGGAACCTGTTTTAAAGAAAATGCATCTTGGTTTGTCCGATAAATTGGCTCCAGCCTTTTCAGGACCTTATCCCATTCTTCGAGTTCATACAAATGGAACGGTTACGCTTCGATTGAGTCCGCTTCAGACTGAGCGCATCAACATTCGTCGCATTAAACCATATCATCCGAGAACTTAGCAAGTTCTCCTCGGAAAGGGAGGATGACGTAAGCCACGTTAGTCTTTCTAAGGGGTATGGCTAAGGAGTGTTCTTTGCAAGATAGCATATTCTTAAAATAGGTCATAATTTTCGGAGTAGATCAGGGTCCATTTTGATTCAGAGGCATCCAAATCACCCCTTTTGTGTTTGAATGTCTTCTTCTGGCATCCTTTTTGGCTCAAATTCATTCTTTTGAAGGGTGTTTTTGCATCTCACATGTCCACCTGTGCAATCGCAAAAATTTGTGCATGGATCCGGTCTCACAGTCTTCATGTTTCAGGGCCATTCTTGTGCCCCTCCCCCCCCTCCCCCGCTCAACCGTCACCTGAGATTTAGGGAAAGGGAAAGAGGCTATTGGAGGCGAG
>JBCCGK010000348.1:0-1096 GCA_039029315.1 Bacteroidota bacterium
CGGATGAATCACGGCGTTTAGGGCGATGGTTGGGTATATCACATCGGGTTGGTAGTGACATGTGCTATTGGGTACTCACCGAGTCAGGAAAAGTGATATCGTGCACGACGGTCCAGCACATCATTGAAGAAGAAATCAAGGATGAAACCATTAAAGCAAAAGATCACCAGGTTTGATGAGAGAGTTGAATCACGGCTTGATGATGCCGGATTCGTTCACAATGATGTGGGGGCCGGTACACCATATATTGAGGACATTGAGTTAACCGAAACACGATGTGAAGCCAGGGAAGGCATCATTCCGAGTGATGATGAATATGGGAACATGATTGTCGAGGGGACGAGAGATGCAGATGAGTTTGATGATTATGACAAATATATTGGTGCACAGTTACTTAGAGAGGTTGGTGATGAAATTGTGACCGCACGGGTTGTCAAACGAGCAAGAGGAGCAGACGGACAGCCCATTGGTCGCAGCCATAGCCACCCAATGTTTGACACACGAAAATATATCATAGAGTATCCAGATGGAGCACAAGAAGAATATACTGCTAATATGATAGCAGAAAACATATACTCATCGGTCGACTCAGAAGGGAAATCATTTGCCATCATGAAGGAGATCACTGACCATAGAAGAGACAATTCAGCATTGAAGCCCCATGAGGGATTTGTCATAAGTCGGAATGGTAATCGCGTACCAAAGAGGACAACAAGGGGATGGAAGCTGCTGGTAGAATGGAAAGACGGATCATCAGAATGGATATGCCTTAAGGACTTGAAAGACTCAAACCCAGTCGAGTTAGCAGATTATGCTGTGGCTAATAAAATTGATACAGAGCCAGCATTTCATTGGTGGGTGCCATATGTGTTGCGACGTTGGAATAGGATCATCTCCAAGGTTAAGAACAAGTATTGGAGGACCACCCATAAGTTTGGTATTCGACTCCCACACTCTGTCGAAGAGGCACTACAAATTGATAAGGATACAGGAACCAACTTCTGGGGAAAGGCCATTGAGAAAGAAAGACAGAAGGTGAAGGTTGCCTGGGAGGCACGAGAGGACTTGTCAGTTGAGGAATGTCGTGCTGGCAGAG
>JBCCGK010000349.1:0-1094 GCA_039029315.1 Bacteroidota bacterium
ATTTGGAGTGTTTATTGTTGTTGTTGTTGTTGTTGTTGTTGTTGTTGTTGTTGTTGTTGTTGTTTTGGGTTTCCTCCATTGGCCTTTTATTCATTTCTTCCTTCCTTCCTTCCTTGACTTGCCAGCTATTCCCACCAGTCAGCAGGATGTGGTTCGAGTGTTTCTCTCTGAATATGCCCCACAATGGACCAGCGTTTTACCATCCTCAAATGTACTCTTCCTATCTCATAGTGGAAGCAGACTATATGGGCTGAACGTGGAGAGTAGCGATGACGATTTTCTTGGAGCCTATGCCCTCACTGGCAAGGTATGTGTGAGATAACTGTTGTGATAGTTATTGTTGATGCCTGTGCCCTGCATTTATGGCCCCAAAAAAGTCAGCTATTCAAGAACGCCCAAATCATTACAGCCTGGAATGAAGATAAAATTTCGTCTTCAGATTGTTTGTTTCATGCCAAATTTAGGTTGGGCATGTCATCCATTGTAGTCTAAGGTATCTTACTATCTATGGGATTTCAAGTTATTCATATTTTCTAATCGTTGGCATAGTCGAGGAGAGATGCTAGAAGATGGAACGGACGAGTGGTGATGGGGAAAGAAGCGTTGATTCCATCTTCAATGGCGATTCTCAACCCTTATGACAAAAAGAGTACCATCGTCGGTATACCGATGATTTTTGTGTGGGCAGCCGGATAAGGGTTATGAATCGCCATTTTTGTTGTTGTCGGCTGTAGATTGACTGAAAAGGAATGCTGAAATAGTTCTGATGATGCTTCACAGAACGAACTGCTAAGGATGCCTGTGTAGTGGTCAATTCCTTCTGGCTGGTTCACTTATCTTGTCTTGCTCTGTATTTCCTCTTCTCTGTGTGTTTTTTTTCACTCATTTTCGCTATTAGGAAGTTCTCCATGGCTTGAATCTAAGGAAGAGAAGAAAGGTTGGTGAATTGAAAAGGAATGATCTTCTTCTTTACAAATAGACAGTGGCCTTTCCTTTCCTCTCTCTCTCTCTCTCTCCTGACCAACAAGAGGCCACAGAGGAGGAGGTGTTTTGCTTTGAGCATGAGAAATCAATTGATTATCAGAGGGTAAAAT
>JBCCGK010000350.1:0-1092 GCA_039029315.1 Bacteroidota bacterium
CCCTTATTGCAGCAGGAGAGACTGTGCTGTATGGAGATGGACAACTTGGCTTTCTAGTGGACATTGCAGACAAAATCTACATTAGCAAGGAGGAGAAGAAGGCTTGTGGAATTACCAGAATTGGAAAAGGAGAGGATAGGGTTTGTTTGGTGAGAGAGGTTAACACCAGACATGGAGTTGCCAACCCAAATCAGCAAAAATACAGCCTTCTTCCAAGAGGATTACCCAAGGCATTCCTACAGCTACTTGCAATTGGATTCCTTTGGAGGAAGTCAAGAACATTGCTTTTGTGTTTGATATAGAGCAAATCCAGGAAAGCAAGTACAAGCCTGGTGGAATTTGGAATGCCTACTTCACCAGGAGGTACCAAAACCCAAGTGGGAAGTATTGCGATCAAAAGGAGTACCAAACTTTCCACAACCCAAAGTCTTTCTCCAAAAGGGTGTGGGATTATCAGGTTGCTGTGAATCAAACTGCCAACAAATTGTTGAGTTACCGTGGGCAGTTTGGTGGTAGGAACAAGTCTGGAAAATTGATTGGGCACAACATTGAGAGCCATAGCTACTACAAGCAATGTATGTTGGAAGGAGAGGATGGAGAGCATGTACTGGAGAAGGATTTCAAGAGCAGCAAGTACATGAAGGTGATGGAGACCGACCTGTCGAACACCAAGAAAAGAATTGGTGAGAAAAGCAACATGGTAAGAGCATTGAATCCTCGTGCTTTGAAAAAGATGAGGAGGTCGCTTGGGTCCACCTATGCCATAGCAAATCCCGATCCAGTGCCAACTTTGAAGGATATCAAGAAAGGGGAAAACCCCAACGTTTCCATTGATAAAGACACAGTGATTAGGATGGTGACGTTGGAGGAAGAACACGTGGATGCGGAGGTTGCAAAGAATGTCTTACCTGTTTCTGCCGTGAGTTCTCAATTCAATACAGGCACCGAAACTGATGATGCAGAGCTCCGTAAAATTGCGCGCCAGCAGTGTGCCAAAAACTGCAAGTTTCCTGGCATCATGATGACCCACGTTGAAAACGACCTTGGGCAGACTGAACTGAAGACCCATCACCTTCTTGAAACGTAGCTGGA
>JBCCGK010000351.1:0-1091 GCA_039029315.1 Bacteroidota bacterium
AAAAACTATGAAGGATTTGATCACGACTTTTATGTCGTGAAACTCATTGGAAGTCATTATCTGATGCGTTGATCGAAATTGCATCCTCGTTATCATTCAACACCGGTGGACGTGTATCGTCAACAGTAGGATTCGGTTGTATGTTCTGTGGTTCTCGACCAGGACGACTCTTCGTTGATCCATATTCAAATTGAACTTTTTACGCTTTTGTCTCGCTAAGTGTCTGTAGTACTTCTGTTGTGCCTTTGTTCTCTTTGCTACTCTGGATTTCCCCATCTAAGATAAAGTTAACAAATCTCAATGTAGCGTTTCCGCGCCTTTCTCACCCTTGTGGATACCCTCTGAGGGATGCTAGTTCTTACCCCCGACTGAGCAAGGTCATCATTTGGAGGAAGGGGTTGTGAGACTATTTGAGGGGAAGATTGTGGGGGAGTCTGCAAAGGGGGTTCTTCACAAAAGACGGTCTCCCCTTGGTGCTCCTCCTCCAATAACTGTTTCGCTGCCTCTTCCAGTTCTAGATTGTTCCGGATCATTTTGTATTTCTCTCCTTCCTGTTGCGTAGAGGTGTCAATGAAGTATTGGAATTTCTTAACATCATCCAGATGTCTTAAAAAGGTTCTCGGTGAGTATAAATCTCTTATGAGAACATTCTTCATCTCTGTATTCACTTCTTGGACCTGATAAGGGGAAGGCAGGAAAATTGGGTCGAATTTAGACCGTCTTGCACTGTCTCGAACTAACACCAAGTCCCCTTGGAGGATATCAGACTCCTTTCTGTATTTTGAGGCATTGATTGCTCCTTCATGCTGATCTTTCTTTTCCTTGTCTAAGGCTCGGGCTTTGCTGATGTCATCCTCACTTAGGGTTTTTCTAGGAAATTTGTCTTTCAGACCATCCCTGAAGATCATATTAGCAGGCGGTATACCTGTTGCCGGGTGAGGGGTTTGTCGGTATGTTTTGAGTGTTTCTTGTAAGATCCTTGCCTCATCATTCTTTGAGCGCTGATTTATTTTCATTGCCTTTCCAACCGTTTTCATGAATGTCTCGGCCGGGTTCTGGCTAGGAAAATGAGGGGATGAGAATCTGGTAGC
>JBCCGK010000352.1:0-1085 GCA_039029315.1 Bacteroidota bacterium
ATCGACGGCTGTCAATTATAGACTTGAGTGAAGGCGGGCATCAGCCGATGACCACAGAATCTCTGGTCATCACTTTCAATGGTGAAATATACAACTATCGGGAAATCAAGAAAGAATTAGTTGCCCTTGGTCATCAGTTCAGGTCCGAGTCCGATACAGAAGTGATCCTTCATGCCTATCTTGAATGGGGGGAGGATATGATCAAACGTCTAAATGGCATGTTTGCTTTCAGTTTGCTGGATCACGCCCATAATAAGATGATCGTAGTGCGTGACCGCGCTGGCATCAAACCGCTCTACTATTATAAAGATGATCGGATCTTAATGTTTGCTTCAGAGTTAAAGCCATTCTACGAACATCACAACTTCCCTAAGGTCATCAACGTGGAGGCAGCAAAGTTATTCTTTCAATATGGATACATCCCGGCACCACACTCCATTTTTGAGGGAGCTTTCAAACTCAACCCAGGCCATTACCTGAGGATAGACTTGAAAGACCGGTCTCACAAGTTTTACTCGACTCGAATCGTTAGAACGTCAAAAGACGTCCTTGGGACCAAAAGGGTTAATTTTATATCGAAATTGCATATATGAAGGTCAAAACTGTCGTTCCAGGCGGAATAGTTTCAACAAAATTCATTTCATGGACAGGATAGTGGAGAGACAAGGAGGACGCCAAAAAAGACACAAAACACAGCAAGCTGAGTTTTTGCTTGCAAATGCATGTCTTTTATGGCTCCCAGGGGAACTGTGATGTCAGGAAAACGGCTATAAAAGGCCTTTTTCCTGACACATTGTCAATTCTGACGTCAGGACTCCACAGCTTTATTGTGAATACTTCCGAGCCGAAACATTTTCAAGTGGGAATACTAGTATGTCAAAATATCATTATTCATTCGATTTGAGCATGTCTGAGAAAACCGACCATCGCTTGGAGGTCGAAAAATTCGATTTTCCTCAAACCGATGGGTGAATTTTCGGCCATTTTCGAGGGGTACCGTCATTCTCAGGTGTTCAACGATTGCTGCCCTAATCCTTCTGGATTTCAAGAAAGAACCCCAAAGGTAGCTTACCTGCAAAGTTTGA
>JBCCGK010000353.1:0-1082 GCA_039029315.1 Bacteroidota bacterium
CGGGTGTTTTTCCACCTGTACAGGCATTTTTCTTCTTTTATTGAAAGTCACAAGCAATGATAAGGCGTATCTATTTCGTTTCGTGTGCATCGTTTTTTTTTTGTAATGCCCCCCAATGACGAATATAATAGGAAGAAGATCTTGGGTTAAAGTGGCCGTAACATAGAATATAATGATATTGGTCGACTGGACTGAACAACAGTGGACGTGTGCCCCGCACCGACAGCTTCACAAACACAATTACCTCACTGAAGCAGAATGAAACTAACTGGACTGCAAGGGTCTGCCAATCCTGTACCACCCTGGTGACCCAGCCTCACCTTCCACGTTGGCTACTCGCCCTTCAAGATTGTCCATCCTGTCATTCATGAGCTGACGTCCTTCGTGAACGTCATCCTTTACCTGGTCCAATTTGACGTTCAGATCTTTGACGTCGCTTTTGACATCTTTGACATCATCCCTTATGCCAGTTAACATTGCTCTCATCCCGACGCTCTAGAGGCAAAGGGTGGAGTGACATCAAAAACTGACTAGAACGAATGGTAGGGAATGATAACATAAATCAATGCATGAGGGGAGAAGGAGGGAAAGAAGGAGGAGGAGGGGCCAGCGGAGGAGGAGGAGCCAGCAGAGGAGAAGGAGCCAGCGGAGGAGGAGGAGCCAGAAGAGGAGGAGGATAAGGAAGAGGAAGAGAGGAGAGGAGAGGATGTTGAAACTCTCTATACCATCACCTAAGCTGAATGGAATTGACTGCAAGACACACACCAGAGGGAGTGTCCTCTACATTCCGAAGTTTTCCTGATGATGACAGCTTTGGAAAAATTTATTTCGCGCAGAAGAAAAGACCGCATCGGTCCAGACGCCCTGATGGGTCCGGTTCCCCAATTTGGCAGAACACAGTTTCGCATGCGCAAGAGTGACGGTCGCCCGGTTTTTCGCGACCATATTGCGGCAAATCGCAACAAGGCAACGGAACGAACCGTCGCTGCGTGAGCGCGAAAAACACTTGTTGGAAATTTCTATTGGCTAATCAATTGATTTAATCGAGCGATTAAACCATTGTATCTCCAAACCGAATCGCC
>JBCCGK010000354.1:0-1075 GCA_039029315.1 Bacteroidota bacterium
ACTCCATCCATGGTTTCTATCAAGATGAAGAAGAATGAGAAAGGAGCAATTGAACCTTCAAAGTACAGAAGTTTGGTGGGCAAGGCCCTTTATCTTAACAAGATTTCTCGGCCTGACATCTCCAACCAAGTCAGAGAATTGTCTCAACACTTTGACAATCCCGGAGAAGATCAGTGGAAACAACTTCTACAGTTGATTTCCTATTTGAAAGCGACGCGGGAGATGGGATTGGTCATGAAAGTCGAGGACAACGATTCTGAATCCTGCCGCATTGAATGTTTTGTGGATAGTGATTTTGCAACAGACACTGAGAGCCGTCGAAGCACAACTGGCTATTTGGTGTTTGTGGATGGAGCGCTGGTTTCGTGGAAGTCCAAACGTCAAGGGTCGGTCACCCTCTCATCCACGGAAGCTGAATATGTGGCGCTGTCCCAAGTGGCTTGCGAGATGAAATTTGTGCACAGTCTTCTGTCTGAGATGGGAATCAAGGTGGATACCCCGATGATTGTGCATGAGGACAACCAAGGAGCGATTTTCCTTGCAAAGAATGAAGCGCTGGGTCAGAGGACCAAACACATTGACACTCGTTACCACTTCACGAGAGAATTGATCCAGTTGGGATTGTTGAATGTGGTTTACATCAAGTCAGAAGAGAACATGGCTGACACGATGACAAAGAATCTGAATGAGAAGTTATTTTGGCGTCACACAGGTAAGATGATGTCAATTGAGCAAAATGGTCCCCCTGATGAATCTAGGGAGGATGTGAAGCACGATGGATAGAGTTAAGGATTAATATATTCATCGGGTGAACATTTTGGGATGAGTCGATTCATGTGGGAATCAATTTGGAAGAGTCGATTGAAGTTTAAGAATAAAGAAGAAGTAAGAAGTAGAAAGAAGAAGAAATTAGAAGAAAAGAAGGAGAAAGAAAAGTTTGGAAGACTGAATCGAATCAAGAACAGAAACTCTTAGAGATAGCAAAAAGTCATCACTCTAAGCTCACAAATTGAAAATCGATCCAAACAACACAAGTTTTTACTCCATAAACCCCGCGACCGCCGAGAGCTCTCAA
>JBCCGK010000355.1:0-1074 GCA_039029315.1 Bacteroidota bacterium
ATGTTCATTCCCACGAAATGTTACAACCTGTAACTTTCGATCAATTGTCACCAAACTATCTTTTCTAACACCTCTCTTCTCCTTTCTTCCTTCCCTTCTTTTCCTCTAAATTTTTGTCAGGTGCCCCATGCTTCTTCCACCCATAGAAGCTTATGTTCCAAACTAAACAAAGAACGTGTAACCAAAACTTCTTGTGCCTCTGATGTGGAATTGTCGGTTGTGTACAGGACGTCAAAATCTTGGATTGATGTGCATCCATCAATTGTGAAGTTGGATCAAGGTGTTGATGCACCTTTTGTTAAGGTGTACAATGAAGGAACCAAAGAGTATTCGGAAATGGGTTTCGAAAAGGACATGTTTAAAATGGATCTTCATCGTCTGGCTCTCCTTCTGGTTGGAAGAGATCCAACTGCTACAAGAGACAGCAAAAGGAATAACCTACAGATCAATCTCGGATGGTCCTGCGGTCTCAACCTCGAAAAGGACAATGATCCGTCCAATTGTGGAGCTTCGATGAACAAGATCAACAAGGGCACTGAGGAGCACGTTCATCTGTTCGTGACACTGAGTGGCATTCTTAAAAAATTGGGTGTTCCATGGGCTGATGACAAATTTTCTTGCGAATTCCATGCCGAGAGAAACAAGCTTTATGCAAAGTCACTCCATCCCTCTAATTCATTGGAGGGAGTCACGATAGCTCTCCTGGAGTTGTTTCCCAATCAGGGGTCGGTGAAAAAACATGTGGATGATTACAACGACCTGACTTTGAGCGAGGTCCTGGTGTGCAACGGAGTCGTCAGGATTCGAGATAAACTTTATAGGGTCTCAGTCATTGCATACATGAGGAAGGCATGTGCCGACTCGGTTCCCAGGAGGAGGGCATGCATCGAAACAACCAACATGGTGATTCGTTGTTTTAAGGAAACAAGTCCACTACGTCTTCCTTTTTCCAATCCAACCTTTTATCCCAAATACGCAAGATCAATTGGTGAGCTCGGCATGGGAGTAATGGCAGTTCTTAAAGACAACAGGGTGGTACGCATTCTTTCTGCTGCTCTGTTAACAAGACCACAC
>JBCCGK010000356.1:0-1071 GCA_039029315.1 Bacteroidota bacterium
CCACTCATTAATATTCTAACCATTGCATTATGCGGCATCATTGCTGGTGCAGACAGTTGGACAGATATTGAAAACTTTGGTGGTCAAAAAAGGGATTGGCTAGGCGAATTCCTTGACTTAGAGAATGGGATTCCATCGCATGATACGTTTGGACGAGTTTTTGCTCTATTAGATCCTGAACAATTTCGTACCTCTTTCTTGAGTTGGGTACAAGCTGTTTTTCAAGTCACACAAGGGCAAGTTATCGCTTTGGATGGGAAACAGCTACGTCGTTCACATGATAAAACGCTGGGCAAGAGTGCGATTCATATGGTATCGGCATGGGCCACGCTAAATCATATCGTTTTGGGGCAAGTCAAAGTCTCTGCTAAATCAAATGAAATCACAGCAATTCCAAAACTTCTCAAATTACTAGATATTTCTAATTGCATCATCACTATAGATGGTATTGGGACTCAGACAGAAATTGTTTCTCAAATTGTTGAGCAAGGTGGTGATTATCTGTTACCTGTGAAAAAGAATCAGGCGACATTATATGAGGATATTGCCTTGTTTTTTAAATTGGCTCAACAAAATGAGTTTCAGAAAGTAAGTCATACTTATCACAGGACTGTCGACAATCGCCATGGGCGCATGGAGATCCGCCAATGCTGGGCGATTTCGGGTGAGGAAAGCTTGTTGTTTTTACGAGGGCATGGCATTTGGAAAAACCTGCAGACCATGATCATGATTCAATCAGAGAGACGGTTGAAGAAGAAAATTGAGCGAAAAACAAGCTATTTCATCTCTAGTTTGGCCAATAATGCACAGAATCTTCTAGCAGTTAAGCGAAGCCATTGGGGGATTGAAAATGAGCTGCACTGGGTTTTAGATGTTGCCTTTCGTGAAGATGACTCAAGGGTTCGTCAAGGTAATTCAGCAGAAAACCTAGCTATTCTGAAACATATGGCGGTGAATTTGCTAAAACAAGAGAAAACGGCAAAAGGGGGAATCAAAGCGAAACGGCTTCAGGCAGCTTGGAGCAATGACTACCTTGCCAAGGTCATCTCAAGTTAGTATGCGATTACCCTA
>JBCCGK010000357.1:0-1065 GCA_039029315.1 Bacteroidota bacterium
AAGATCCTTGCCTCATCATTCTTTGAGCGCTGATTTATTTTCATTGCCTTTCCAACCGTTTTCATGAATGTCTCGGCCGGGTTCTGGCTAGGAAAATGAGGGGATGAGAATCTGGTAGCAACCCCGTGGTTTTCTGTGAATTCCCTCATTTTTTTGCTGCTGAAAGGTGGACCATTGTCAGATATCTGGTTCTCGGGATATCCATATTCATCATAAATCTCTGTGAGTGCTGGGATGACTTTTTCAGCTTTAGTCGATGTTACAAGCTTTGCCGCTGGGTATCTTGATCCCAGGTCCTGTACGACAACAACATGTTTCGATGATGGCATGGGACCGAATAGGTCTACCGCTACTGTTTCCCAGGAATTTTCAGGTACCTTGTGACTAGTGATAGGTTCCTTAGTCTTTTTGTCAACAAATAATGCGCAATCATTGCATGAATTCACAAAATCCTTCACCTTATTGTACATTTCATGAAAGAAAAAGTGAAACCTAAGCCTTCTCTCAATCCCACTTCGTCCTGGGTGGGAACCCCTATGGGCTAGCTCAATGGCAAGTTTGTGTAGTGATTCTGGGAGGACAATCCTATCGTCCTTAAATATTATCCCATTAGCAACAATTGTTAGATCGGACATGATAGGTCCAAATTTTCTAATTTCTCTAGAAACATTTTTAGGGATTGTTTGATAACCCATCCTAAGATATTTTTGAATTTGACTCAGAGTTTTATCAGCAGTAGTTTCCTGAGCAATCCTTGCAAGTGAAATATGATCAACAACCTGTGTCATATGAAGTGTATATAACAGATTGTTAAGGTCATTGCATTCTCTTCTCTGGTCAACTGGAAGGCTTGATAGTTTCCTGGCATGCCGGCTCATGTAATCCACTTGATTGAGTGAACCTTTTTGATATTCTACAATAAATGGTATGTCTTGGTGGTTCAATTTGATCCGCTTTGTTCGAATTGAGCCAGAACGTTTTCCATTGAATATGTGGATCAATGGCTTGTGATCAGTGACCACCTTGATGAGAGCAGGCGAACCTACAACATATTCCCGGAACCGT
>JBCCGK010000358.1:0-1065 GCA_039029315.1 Bacteroidota bacterium
TCCAGTGCTCTAATTACAAGTACCCTGTGAATAAGTGAGAATGCAACCTTGGGTGCTTGTAAACACTCTAAAACCTGTGATTTCTGGGGGTCAGACCCGCATGGAACGTTGCCCTCTTCAACCCTACAGGGGATATCTTGAGACCCTGTATAAATTGGAAATTGGACGCCACCTTGTAGGGGCTCCGGTGCACGCACGCTTTCTTCTTTGTGGCCAATATTTGAGATCGGCTCCATACTTGGGATTCTGCATCTGTTTGGTGTTGGTACTAGTATTGATGCTCCGTATTTTGAGAGTCTTGCCTTTTACATGGGCATTCCAGATTGGTGGGCAGGATTGGTAGAGTTCTTGGTGGCATTGATTGAGTGCTTAATGGGATCTGAATTTTGAATCAATCATGCCTTATGCTGTGCCTGATTGACCAATTCCAGGACAACCGTCATATGACATGTCATAAACATGTCGCATAGTTCAATGGGCTTGCTATTCAGGAAATAAAAGCTCTATAGGTGATTGCTCTCCCAATTTTTGAACAAAATGTAGACAAGAATTAACTCCGGGCTTCTTTTTTTTTGCCAATTTTTGACTTCTTTATGTAGAAGTACGTTGATCGAAGTTTGGAAGTGAAGGGCTGGCTGGAGGAGGGAACTGAGAAAGCCAATGAAATTGTCGTCACCACGGAGGGGGAGGAGGGAACTGGCAAGTCTACATTCTTGGCAAGCTTGATTGCCAGCCTGCTGGAATCCCTCCTCCGTGATGAAAACCAAGCAGATCGTGGAGCAGACAACCTGAGGAGTCGTACCGACGGAATCAAGACCTACATTTTCATTGACGCGTTCAAGCAAGTCCTCCACCTCCTGGACATGGCTGGGCAGGAAGAATTCTGGCCCAGCCATGACCTGTTCAGTCTACGAGGGCTCATTCCGGTCCTAGGGCTGCTCTTCGGCAATGGCGCTTTGTCGATTGAGAAAGTGGAGATGGCAATGCGCAAGACGATTGGGAGGCATCTGGCGAGAGTGCAAGGCGTGACTGGTAGGAGATTTGAAGTTTTGAGTATGGTTTTCA
>JBCCGK010000359.1:0-1057 GCA_039029315.1 Bacteroidota bacterium
GTGATTATTCTTGAATTAATTCATTTTAGCATATTCCAGCTTCTTAGCTCTTCTTGCCACCTGCAACCTACTTGTTTTACTGCATTCTAGCTCGCTTCCTGAGCTCCTGGGGATCTGCAGCGCACAGCCTAGTCTGCTTTCTAGTAGTTTGTTGTTACTAGTTTAGTTTTTTGCTTGTATCTGGGTCAGTATTTTTAGTTTAGTGTTTAGTTTGCGTTTTGCATCTTGATTTGCTTGGCGGAGGAAGAACTGAAGACATGGATCTGAATGCCCCAAGTTAGACACGAACTGGGAGGCGGTATGGCGGCGGCCAACAGCAGGGCCAAGGGCCGGCCAGTGGAGTTGTGGAGCAAGTGGCCTCTATGGTGGATGCAATTGGCCTTCCTCCTCCCCCTGAGACCACTTAGGTGACTGCTGCCCAGGCGTAGGCGGAGTAGCCGCCTGATATGAGGAGACTCCTGGAGGAGCTGCAGTGCATCAACCACAACCTGGAGACGCGCTTCATGGAGCAGGATTGGCAGATCCAGGCAACGCAGATCCGTGACCACTATTTTGGGACTGGTTCCTTTGACTGCGTCCATCAGTAATTTGTGGTCTCCATTGGGTTGGACAATTATTGGGGGCGTCATTTCTTCCACTATTTTGACATTGCTGGTGGTGCCTGTTTTGTACAAGTGGTTTGCGGGGCGGAGTGCTTAAATATATTTCTCCCGATTTTGAAGGTTTAATAAACCGCCCAGGAGAAATACGATGATGCCGACGCTTAGGAAGATTCTGTTTTTCCAAACAATTTTTTGCCAGGCGGGGGCACTGAATCCTCTGGGGGTATCAAAAGGATTGAGGAATATGTGCCATAGGGTGTCTTCGAAAATTTCGCTGAAAATACTTAAGGCTACGCCGAGCAAAACCATAATTACGGCGGTCGCATTTCCGTTTTTCACCCAGGTAGATACCAGGAAAGCCATACTGCCGAGGAAGCAAACGGGGAACATCAATTGTCCGGAAAAAAGAAATGGGTCGATGGGATATAATAGCCAGGACCCAATAGCAGTGAATA
>JBCCGK010000360.1:0-1053 GCA_039029315.1 Bacteroidota bacterium
TAACTGGGCTATAACATGAGGAAGATTTGAAATATACTATGCAACATCATCTCTAAGTTGTTTTAATATGGCTCCCAGATAGGGACATATGACAGCACTCATGTGTGTCTTAGGGTATCTGAAGTCCAACAGCCAGGGGAGACTAATTATAGATTATAAGTATCCCAACCATTCCAAGTACAAGATAGAGGATCATCCAAATTGGGGAGAATTTTATCCAGATGCAGAAGAAGAATACCAGAAGACAAACCAGTTCCCAAAGGAAGACCTGCAAGGATTACCTGTTATGTTGATGCAGACCATGCACACGATCTAGTGACCAGACAAAGCACAACTGGAAAATTCATCTTTATAAAATCAACCCCAATACATTGGATAAGCAAGAGGCAGAAAACAGTGGAAACATCAATGTATGGTTCAGAACTAGTAGCAGCATGGATTGCCATGGAGGGTATCATTGACCTAAGATACCATCTTTGTATGATAGGTGTACCCATAGAAGGACCAGCTTTGATGTTGGGAGATAACCAAAGCGTAATCCTCAACACATCAGTCCCATCAAGCATCTTGAAGGAGAAACACAATGCCATGGCATACCACAGAGTGAGAGAAGCCGTAGCTGCCAGAATAGTGAAGTTTGCACATATTGAGAGTCAAGAAAACTTAGCCGACTGCCTCACGAAACCTCTAGATGGAGTGAAGTTCCAATGATTGATTAAACCACTCCTGTTTCGCACGCCCATCACACTACAGGAAGCCAAAAGACGAGCTACGGATCAGGGACATAAGGAGGAACCATGTCCCGCACCCATTCCTACTTTTTAAACAGGATCCTTATCACTTGGAGGAAGTAACAAGTGAGACCCTATGCCTGAGGTCAGTATCAGGCAATGGATAAGATTATGTATGTGATATAATCAATGGAGGTATATGTATTGAGACTGGATTAGATGTAAGTCAAAGTAAATGATTGAACTAATACCAGCATGTGTATATGAATTATATATGTATGAGGGCATATGGTATATTAACCTATTAGGGGAGTAATAAGGA
>JBCCGK010000361.1:0-1039 GCA_039029315.1 Bacteroidota bacterium
CCATGGTTCACTGGCCATGGATTAGAACCTGGAATATCCTGAGGAAAAGTGACTGTCTCAAGGATGGCCAGACTCCATATGATGTGCTTAATGCAAAAAATCTTTTCCATAAGACGATGGAACTGTGCATTCTACAGGGTGACAGGATCATAGCTGTTGATCATAGTACGTAAATTCATATGGAAGACAGCATGAATGGAGGTCAGGTTGAATTCTTTGAGTATGCAGTATTCATAATCTCCAAAATTAAAGACATCTGGAATATGAATCAAAGTATTGGAGATATGTGCAAATGCATGAGCCATGGATCCACACCAGCTCCCCTGGCTCACCTCACTCTGAGCATCTGGAGTGGGTTGGCATTCCTTGCTCACAACCTTCAGGGTGTCTTCCATAACTTGCACTTGTTCAATGATATCGGGGTCTACACCACTCAGGGTATTATGATCTTCCTCGTGGATAGCCTGACCAGGAATGATATCTTTAACTTGTTCATCAAGGGGTGGAGGAAGGTTCTCAGGATTGTCTGCTTTCTTGTCTGCCACTAGGACTCTAGCAATTTCCCATGCATCAGGAATTGTCATAGATGGGTCTTCAGCAGTGTGCTGCCTTGGGAGGTGGATCTTCATCCACAACCCCTTTATCAACATCTCCTTGAACATCCTCATTGGGAACATGTGGCACTTCAATGACTTCATGACCAGTAGGAGTTGACACTTGGATCATGTTAGTATTAGTGGGATTGAAAATAGTAGTGCGTGGATTCAAGCAAGATGGTGGGTTGGAATGGGCACCTCTTCTTTGGTCAATGGATTTATCTCTCCAGTTTTGTCGTTGTTTGCTAGAGGGACGGCATCTGTTCCTTGGATAGCTCAATTTTATGGGACTTGGTTGAGAACTGTTGGGTATGGGGTGTATCTCAGTGTTTCCTCTAATGCCCCCAGCATTGGTTTGAACTAGTACTTGACCAACAGATGGATCCAGGGGTGTAGTGGGATAGACTGTATTAGAAACAATGGGTCCATAGGTAGGTCTCAGA
>JBCCGK010000362.1:0-1033 GCA_039029315.1 Bacteroidota bacterium
CCTTCTTCCCACAATTGAAGCATGGTTTGTCCTTCCAATGCTCCGTGTCGCATTCTTTTGAATTTCTAGAATTTGTTTGGGACCCCCTACCACCCCTTTGGACACACGAAGTCTCGAGTTGGGACTTCGGTGTGGCAACGGATTTGCCAATATTATTCTGCTTGATTGGGATGAGGGCTTTCTTGGGGTCTATCGGGTAGCCATGTGGTTGGTCACTCAATTTTCTTTCAACTTAGCTGGAAGCTAGTCGTTTCATCTGTTCTTGGCTGCCATTACCACTATTTTTAATCATAATGTAGGCAAGGTATTGCTCTTCAGTAGCGACAATATTTTTCTCCTTTTCGTCTGGGTCCAAATCTTCGTGTGACTTCTGGTGGACTTCTTGGGCCACAAAGTCTAGTAGAAAAGGATGATGTCTAGTCATGCCAATTGATTGGTTGACTTCATGCTTGGTGATCATCTTGTCCATATAATCTTCGGCGGATAATTGGTTTCGTTGGAAACCAAGTATGTTACAATCTTGTTTGTAGGCCAACTCGAACGGGTATCTCTCTTCGTTGTTAGTCTGGATGGTCAATTCCATCAATTCTATCAATTCTAACATCTTACCTTTTGCCACGATGTCTTCATATTTGGCCGATTGCTTCAATTTATTCTTGAGTTCTTTCTCGCATTGGCCCAATACCAGTGCGATATGTTTCCCACGATGCTCGTCTAATTTTGCGGTCCTCTCTCGCCAGGTCCTCATCTTGTTTTCGTACAAAGTCTTTGCTTTGCCTTGGAGAGCAATCTCGTAGGGTTTCTCTTTCTCTAATTCTAGGTTCTTGACCTTCATTTCGAGATCCAATATTTTCTGGGTTTTGTTCAGATTCTCTTCTTCCTGTTTTGTAACTCTTGCCTGAGCCTTTGCTTTTTGAGCTGCGATTGTTTTCTCATATAGCTCTAGCTGCTTCCTCTGCTGCTTCTCTAGGAGTTCCTTCTTTTTCTCATGACATTCCTTGGTCTCCTTTGAATATTCCGGCTGGTCAATCAC
>JBCCGK010000363.1:0-1032 GCA_039029315.1 Bacteroidota bacterium
ATGAATATGAAGAATTGATCAACATGATCAACAGGCCTGATGAAGATGGAGTGGAACTGTGGGATTTTGAAAAGATTCTCAACCACAGATGGAGCAAAGATCCCAACAGAAAAGGCAAAATGGACATCCAAATGAAGTGGGCAGGTTATCAAGAACCAACATGGGAACCCATGGAAGCCATCAAGAAGGATGATTCAGTGTCTCTGGCAAAGTATGCACAAGACATGAAATTGACCAATAATTCCAGATGGAAATGGACCAATGCTTACCTCAGGAGAGAAAAGAGATTTGCCAGAATGCTAAAACAAGTCCATCTTTACAAAAAGAAAACAAACACCATCAAGTACAACTTTGGAATCAGGATCCCCAAGAGCATCAAGGAAGCCATGATGTTGGACAAACTCAATGGCAACACCAAGTGGGCTGATTCAATTGAAGTGGAACTAAGAGCCCTCTATGAAGAACACAAGTGCTTCAAAACAGTGAAAAACAAATCAGAGTTACCAAAAGAGTACAAGTATGTGCCATTGCTATGGGTGTTTGCAGTAAAATTTGATCTCAGACACAGAGCCAGATGTGTAGCTGGAGGACATGTCACAGAAGATCTAGAATTTGACATCTATTCAGGTGTGGTGGATTTTGAAACCATCAGGATTGCACTTGTTGCAGCAATCCTCACACAATTGGAAATCCTTGCAGCTGACATCAGTTCAGCCTACATTCAAGCAATCACCATTGAGAAGATCTACACCATAGCAGGACCAGAATGGGCTGTCCTTGGATTGGAAGGCACCATTTTGATTGTCTACAAGGCACTGTATGGACTAAAAGCCAGTGGAGCCATGTGGCACAGGAAACTGGCTGACAATCTCCGAGAAATGGGATTCAAGCCTTGCACTGTGGATCATGATTTCTACATCAGAGACATGAAAACACACTATGAATATTTGGGAGTGATAGTGGATGATTTATTGATATTCAGCCAAAATCCACACAAGATATTGGATCACATGAAGGAGCACTACAATTATG
>JBCCGK010000364.1:0-1032 GCA_039029315.1 Bacteroidota bacterium
GTTCAGTCACGTCTGAGTCCTGTGTAGTCCCTTTTGGACTCCAGTCACGGATTGAGTCTTGTTTAGTCCTTTTGGCGCCAAGTATTAGATTTTGATCAAGAATGGTCGGACCTAATGTGGTCCCCTTTTACTCTCCTCCTGTTCCCTCTCTCACAATTCATCTTTACACACTCAAGTAACATCTCAATACTAGCATATTGGTTATCTATCTGTAGATCATCCCGTCGGGAGACTCTTATGTGCCTCTCATAGCACCAGATAGAAGTGGATTGTCACCCCATCTTCAATCTGGAGTTGGGATCTTCTGGGAAGGATTGTTGTAACCAAGGAGTCCAAGTCTTGGATCCCATGACTAGCATCAATCCCCATCAGAATCTAATAGTCCTTGGACGATGTGTCCGCGTTTGATGCTGAATTTGGGTCGACCAACTTGTCGCCAGCGAGCCGATCTTCCTCATCAGGGATCGAGATGGGAATGTCCTACGTATTGGAGGCCACCAAATCTTTGCGAGCCGTTGTACGTCGCCTTACCGCATGCCCACGCCTTCGCCGTACGAAACACTGTAGAGTCGTTCCCCACCGCGGCAACTCTGTCGCTACCATCAAACTCCCTCTTCACCATGGCCCACGAACATGTGCCTGAACGGCGTCCAAATCACGTGGAGTGTCACATGCGTAGAAGGGTTTGCTCGCTTAATGGAAAGACTATTGGGCTTTTCCATGTAAAAGTCTTATAAGCCCTATGTTGAGAATATTGGGGATGCATGAAGGGGATTAAATCTTTAAAAAATCTGTCAAATTGGTGGACGACTAGGAGTTGGAGCATTCCTAAAGCACGGGGTGTTATAAATACATATTTGATAAATTTTAACCCTTTCGAACACTGGAAAAGCCCATTATTGGAGTGGACTTGTAATGTGTGAATTAGGATGTTTTCAAAAGACTTGTTGTCACCGAGAGAGTGAACTGGAGAATTGTCGCTAGGCGAAAACGGGGGTTATCTATTACAGATAACTTCAGATTTTGTCATGA
>JBCCGK010000365.1:0-1029 GCA_039029315.1 Bacteroidota bacterium
GCAAAATACATCCAAATTTATGGAACAATGTGAACACAGGAACTTTGTCCTTGACCCATTCAAGAGGGAAGAACTCCTCAAGACTGAAATCTTGAATAAATTGGCAAAACCCGGCGTGAGTGCGCAAGTCAGTCTTTGCAAACAAACTGACAAAATCAATCAAGTGATTGCACAGAATAGGCTCTTTGTCATTCGCTTCCATCAATGCTTTTCCTTCTTTATTGTAAGCCATCCATTTGTAGCCAAAGAATCGAAGCAACCGTTTGAAGTCACCATTGCCCACAAAGTCCACAGTGCAATTTTTAAGTTCACATGACAGCCATCACAATGATATCCTGCAGCTCAAAGATTCATATCCTGAGTTGCAATGATCCTTATGTCACTGGAAACAAGCTCCTTCTCCACGCTGCTGTAGAAGAACATCGAAATGGGTTGTCCTCCTTGATCGAATTTGCCTGTAGCCTTATCGCCTATGCCGCAAAGACTTTCCATCAAGGTGTACTCCTTTCCTAATTGACAACTATGAAACGACGCAATGTCAAGATTCCGATGGTTGCCATCTTCGAATTGGTAGACATGACCAGAATCAGGACCACGCTCCACCAAGAAAGTCAATGCACCAATGGTGCTGTAATCACGATAAGTCTCAACATTAACCCAGTCCTCTGGTGCCTTGGTTTTGAAGTCAGGCTTCAACTGCTTCAATTCATACTCCTTGGCTCAAATTTCAGCATTCCATAGGGTTCCTGTATCAACGAACAAATCATCGCGTTAGAAATCGAAGCGAATTTTCAGACGTACTCTGAAAATCAGGGTTGCAATTTTGACCGCATAACGGTCACAAACGATCGTCGTATCCCGTATATCACGTCCTATCGCTCGATGCCCATAAGTATTTCCCAAACCGGTTTTGGAGTTCCACATCCATTTATCAGGTGCTCTCCAGCAGTTATTCCCACTTAGACTTACCTCCTGCATATTCCAGCAAGTGGGATGCTGTTGGATCCACAGTGATGCGCATTAGCTGAC
>JBCCGK010000366.1:0-1027 GCA_039029315.1 Bacteroidota bacterium
GATGGCAACATGTCTTGTTTGGCACCAATCCATTCTCGGAATTTTTATAATGGCAGTTGATTTGATTCCTTACAAAGAAAACATCCATCATTCCATGTACCGGAAGGCTGCCCTTTTGGATTTGTTCTTGATGGAATACAAATGCCACGGTGTCCACATATTGGGCCGGAATCCACTCTAATTTGCAGGTGTCAATTACCTCATTTAAAGAGTCAGGAATATTGGAATATTCCCTTGGATTTGGTCTTCTAGTTCCAGCAGGAGGTTTCTCAAATAATTGCAGTAAAACAAACTTATCCTTTTGTGTGCCCATCTTCTTGGCTTTGGGGAATAGCTGCAGTTCCTTTTTGGGAACATCTCTCTTGTCTAAAATCTCCACAATTCTTCCAACTAATTGATCCCTTTCTTGGTATGGTCTGTACCTGACAAATTCCAAGCTTCCAACAAGTCCTCCATCCAGCAATATCCTGTTGGTTGCTTTGCTGTCTTCTGCCCTCCTGATTATCTGTTCCTTGTTGTAGATGATCATCTCCAATGATGTCCCGCTTGCGGATTAGCATAGAGACTGCTTCCGCGATGCAATGATTGCCTTCGTTGCTGTGCGAGTCCTACTAGTGTGGAAGCAACGATGATAGTAGTCGTCGCGGCTTCCGGATTCGGTTGGAGATTAATGGGGTTAATCAAGTGTCGCCGTTGGCTGCAGATGTTACTAGCTAGTAGAAGACTCATTCAATTGATGCGTTGATATGTTGTGCGGTGTTAAACAATTTCGTGTCCTGTGTTAAACAATTTCGTGTCCTGTAAGATACCTTTACGATAAGTAGAAATGTCAATGATAAAATTTCGGGGATGACAATCCGTCTTCTAGACTACTTCCTTGATATCTCTTTGAGTAACGGTGACAGATTAAATTCAACACGTTTGAAAAAGAGAGCCAGCATGTCCACAAACAACAACAAGCCGAAGTTCGAATTATCGTTATCATCTACACCCACCAGGCGGCTCAACGTGCTGCAGGTTCTTCACA
>JBCCGK010000367.1:0-1025 GCA_039029315.1 Bacteroidota bacterium
CAAAATTATGCACATTGGACAATTTCAATTATTAAAATCAAGTGTTACGGCGCACCCGCGTGCGCTTATTGATAAGTAATCGGACGATTTTTCCTTGGTCGTCTACGGATTTTGTCTTGGGCCAAACCAACTATTATTGCCATCAATGACTGCATAGAGTATTCACTTTTGCAGTATGAGTGACTGGAAATTTGGAGGAAAAAGTGTCTGACCATACCTTTCCTACCGCCAGCTATGCACAATGTTGTTCCCTGATGTTGGGGACTTTTTGGGACTTTTGGAGGTGGGAATCCCAATCATTTTTCATCAAGGCTCACAATTTGGGATCCCCTATCATCGTTTGACCAGTGATATGTCTTCTTTATGTTGACAATGGGGAGAGATCACTCACAATGATCTCACCAATGGTTCACCACCATGGTCCTCCTCCACTTCCTACCCAGGTGCCTGGAAGGTCTGCATTGTGTAACTAGTGTACCCTAATGGTGTAATCCCTCCACCTCTGTCACTGCACATGATCAAAGGTCTCCAAGCGGTCTTTACACTCTTGTATCCCTGCTTAAGGTGCTATAGCCATTGTGGCTCACGGGATTAGGTAATCTGATGGAACTTACCTAGGCAACTTTGTCCATCTTGTTTGAATGTTGTTGGGAATCACAATGGGACCCATATGCAACCAAACCACGGTTTCAGACCAAAATCTTAACCAAAAATACCTCACAGAGAAGAAGGGCCAATCTACTTGTTAGATTTGGGTTTCCCCTGTCGTGTACTGAGAGGGAATCTGTTTGGTCTTGATGGCAAGAAATCAAGGTTTGATGACATCTTCTTGGTGTTTGGAAACGATCTAGGGCATGCTAGGCAAGATGGAACCCACTTGTTTTGGCAAAAAACTTGTAAGTTCTCCATGATTCTTGATAGTCAGCATATGGCAAAAGTTGTGGGGAAAAACAACCTCTTCTTCAAATTTCTTTAAGTCCAAAAACCTTGGGGACTTCAAAGAATTTGAAATTTGCATAATTCTC
>JBCCGK010000368.1:0-1021 GCA_039029315.1 Bacteroidota bacterium
CTACTTCGTGCGCACCTCAATTCAGCATCGGATAGTTCACCGGAATGTGAAGTTTACCAGCCAAAACCATATTTGGGATCAAAATTGTCGCCTTTGCCACACAAAAACATTGCTCAATGAGAGCAAGTAGATTGTACATTTTTGGAAACTTTGAAGCTCCATTGTAGCCATGTCATTGTAAACTTCAAGCTTAGTCTCCTCTCCTCGTTCTCGGCCACACCAGCAATACTCTCCTTCACCAAAAATTCTTTTCAAAAATTCCCCGAGAAAGAAGAGAGGAGACCAACCTTAAAGTTTAGATAGTACACGTAAGAGAATATTTTTATTCTCTCTGTTTCCGAGTTTTGTTCTGGTTCAGTTCACCGCCGGCAGCGGTTGACAATCGATTTTCGGGTCGCCCATTACGGATCTCATGGGCATAGCCAGGCAGGGTTCGTTTGCGGCAGGCGAAGCCTGACGCGGGACTTCCGAAGAAGGTCGCAAAATGGGGGGTTCAAGGGTCCTCCTTTGGAAAAGTTTGAAAAAATAGACGACTGGTGTATTTTTACATGATTTGTGATTTGTCAGTACCACTGGCACTTTGTAGGGGGACTTGAACTCAGCCCAAGTCTCACATTGACGGACCAATAGAGTGAGTGCTAATTCCGAACATGCATTTCCAAAGATTTGGACCGTTCACAATCTACCCTGAAGGTACCGGTGCTGCCAACAGAGGCATGCTTCCGGAGGGGTACCGTTACCTAACCATTATATTGCAAAACAACCTTGAGATATAATATATGTCAGACATAGCACCTTTCTCAATCTTCGGCATGTAAGTGTTCCATCCCATCTGCCAATGGTTGTCATCTCCTGATCCCTTGCCCATCTGATCATCCTGGGCATTCTGCCAACCCCATATCAACCTTATGACCCCATACCAACCAGATCAACCCATGCCTATCTCCCAATTTTCTGCCCAATCCATCCAATGTCTATCTGTCTCCTGCTTTTCTCCCTATTTTGTCCATCTGCTAATTCA
>JBCCGK010000369.1:0-1017 GCA_039029315.1 Bacteroidota bacterium
ATGGATATCTCGGAAGTATTGGATCGAAGGGTTGAGGAGTCGATAATGTCTAATTGCATGTATCCAACAATGAATATGTTGTTTCTGTGCAATGGCTTTGTATTCAGGGGCATCATCACTCATCAGATACTCCACCTTGGGGAGATGGCTCTGCTGATAGTAGAAGCCTCCAGCTAATGCGCCTGCAATAGCAGAACGACGATTTTGATTGGTCTTTTTGAATATCTGTTCTTGCTCAAAGATCTTTGTGAGCGTATCGATGCAGAAGGCCTCTCCCTCCTGGAAGTGTTGGTCAAAATACTCGATATGCATTTTGCTGGCTTTGCAAGCCTGCAATCGTTCTTTGGCAAAGCGATTATAGGCCAGCGAAACCTCTCCTCGTGTTTTCCCCTGTAAAGCTGCATATACATCCACACGACCCTTGCCATATTGAGTATAAAATAGGCTAAATAGCTCTCCACAAAGAATCTGGGTATATACCCTTTGACCCTTTTCCTTGCTATTGGTGCTATCTATTTGAAGATAAGGGCTATGGCTCAGACTACTTGCCAGTATGTCGGCCTGCTCCTTTTCTACCCAATCACTATGGGTCAGTAGATCACTAATATGACCGACACTCAGATTTACCCCCAAATGAGAGAGAAGAGCCTTGATCCGTCGATGGGTCATATCTCCACAGTGATGAAGAATTTGAATAAAGCTCTTCAGTCTACTGCCCACACTGCCTTGATAAGACTTAGGAAGAGCAGATTCATAGGATCTATGCGTAGAAGGAGAATACCAACGAGCGATTTGATAGGCCACATACGCTCGTTCAATAACAATTTCTCGTTGATAAACCCTCCGATACCCTTTAAATTCTGCATCTATTGGTAAATCCTCGGGGGGAGTCGTTACCATTTCTGTCCGATCTACTGAGCTAGGTGGATCTGAACAAGACTTCAAAGAGGTGCCTGACTTTTTCCCTGACTTTGACCCAGACTTTTTCCCTGACTTTGACCCACTAATCTTTTGCCC
>JBCCGK010000370.1:0-1012 GCA_039029315.1 Bacteroidota bacterium
AAACTCTGCTTTTCAGGTTATTCGTCCTGTCGATTTCATCACAGATCTGCCTATCGGAGTCAGTCATGATGATCACGTAAACTCCAAGAAGATCGGTGAAGGTGGAAAACAGCTCATACGCATCTGGCATCAACGTAAGAGATATCTGGACAAACTCTGGACGCACTGGCGTGACGAGTATATTTTAGGTCTTCGTGAAAAGGGCAGTTCCTTCCACCGAAATCCTCGTTCGTCGTTGCAATGTGTGCCAGAAAAGGGCCAGATTGTCCTTTTGGCCGACAAAGATACACCTCGTGGCTCGTGGAAACTTGCACGTATCACAAAACTTTTACCAAGTTCAGATTCCAGGACAAGGTCAGCAGAAATTCGGTTACCAAACGGATAGAACATCGAAAGGCCAATCAACCATTTGATCCCACTTGAATCAGATTCTTTTCAGGGGGAGCCTCCTCCTAACATCTCATCTTCTCAACTCCAGGATACAAGTGGATCAATAAATAATTCTTTGCAGAATGCATCAGACAACACAGATTTCTTCGGATTTTCCTCTGCGGATATACAACGCACTAGAGATCTATTACAGACATTCGATTTATGACAATTAATGCGAACGGCTGAATCCTGCTTCGTGTTTTTCCTCGCTTTTTGTTCTTTTTTCAGCACGATGAACATTGCCCCAAATCTGGACAATGATGACAGAATCGTTGATATTCTGTACGACAGTCCGCCTGAATCTGATCCTGATCCAGTGGTTCCTACGAAGTTGATTCAGGTCCGGTATGACAGTCCATTGTCGCGATTCTTCCGGTTTTCGGAGCCGGTGCAGTTCGACGGGTTTGATTACTATTCAATCGAATCAGTAGTCACAATGGCCTGTTTTGCACAGCATAATATGATGGATTTGCAGTCGCAAATCTATCAGTTGCCGGTATTTAACGGTGATCCATCGACTTTGCCTTCTTGGCGTGATTCATTTTTTGCGGTCAGAAATGTCAAACTAACCACACAATGG
>JBCCGK010000371.1:0-1011 GCA_039029315.1 Bacteroidota bacterium
GGCAGAAATAAGGCGTTTCGGCCACAATCCGCAGATGGGACGTCCAATCTGCAGATTGGACAACCACCGTCCAATCTGCAGATTGTGCTGTCCAATCTGCAGATTGGACAAATCGGCAGATTGGACGGAACATCACCACTCCACTGCCCTATCAGCACTGAATGTGACCTGTAATAAAATCAGTACCATCTGTGTTCTTTCTTCAGAAAGGTATGTGAAGGGAAACAACTCCCCTCTTCCCAAACGCCGCACAATCATAGCTCAATCCATTTCAACCATCCATTGATGTTTCGGCCCTAGGCCATTATCAAAAAAAAACTTCTCATACCTATTTGAATATATGAAGCTGCAGGAAGCGCTGACCAGAATAAAATTGGTGTTCTTTCTTTCTTGTTCATTCAGTACTGCACTACAAGGACATCCCAAACCCAGCATCCGAAGGCAGTTTCTCCGTCTACTTCACCGCCTCCATCTTTCCCTTGCCGGAGCCCTCCATCACCACGGCAACATTCAAGTCGACCGTGTACCAAGATGCGATGGCCTTCCTCGACGATTTGTTTGACCTGTAAGTAGCAAGTCACCATGACTTTGTTAGGCTATCCTTCATATCTTGGTATCTATTTTTTACCTTTACGTGGGAAATTGGACTTCTCGAAGGTATACAAATTATTTTGGGTTTTGGGGTCTACGTGACCACACTGCATTTCACCTTCCAAATCAAACACTTGCAAGCCACGATGGAAACATTATCAGTCTATACCTTCGAGAAGTCCAATTTCCCACGTAAATGTCAAATTTGAGCCTGCATGGTTATGGACATTGAAGTTGCACTCCCCACAAAGGCGAATGGCCGAGGGCCCTCCTGAGTGGTGTGAGTTGCCAGTATGGTTGCAGACCAGTTAGACTGATCATTGGTTGTCACTTCCGTGGATGAGAGTCACACCATAGCTCAATTGGTAGAGCACTGGCCCGCTAAGCCATAGGTCCCTGGTTCAAATCCCGGTGGTGCAA
>JBCCGK010000372.1:0-1009 GCA_039029315.1 Bacteroidota bacterium
AATGAACTTCTTGCTGTGGTCCGGATAGTGCAGGAGACACTCACGGGCAACAAGCGCTTTCATTTCCTTGAACGCTTTCTTCTGTTCGTCTGCCCATACAAAGTCCTTGGTACCAATAAGGTTCGTCAAAGGAGCTAAGATGTGGGATCTTCGAGGCCACATATCTCTGTAATAGGTCACCATACCTAGGAACGATTGGAGTTGTCCAATATTCTTAGGTTCCTCCATATCAAGAATACCTTGAATCTTCTTGCGGAGAGGTTTAACACCTTCAGGAGTCAACCAATGTCCAAGGAAATCCGTTTCCTTGACTCCAAACTCGCACTTCAAGGGATTCACGGTGAAGCCTTTGTCTTCGAGTTGCTTCAACACCTTGCTCAAAGTGTCCATGTGCGTCTGCCAATCTCCAGAGAAGATACCGATGTCGTCGATGTATACTTCGATGTCATCAATAGCCTTCATAATCTTCTCGATGTGCTCCTGAGCGATGTCGGGAGCAACCTTGATTCCCATAGGCAGACGCTTGTATCGATATAGACCGAAAGGCGTCGCAATGGTCGTCAATTCCTTGGATTCGTCATCAAGCTCGAAAGTATAGAAAAACATGGAGATGTCCAACTTGGAGAGAAACTTGTATCCCGTACGACGAGCCAAGATGTCGCCAATACGAGGAATGGGATAGACCTTGCGCTTCAAACACTTGTTCAAAGCCCGAAAGTCAGAAACCCATCGAACTCGAGGTTCGGTTTCACCAGGCAGGAGCTTTTTCGGGACGATAAAGGTCCCAGAAATCCATTCACTCCTTCCTCCTTCTTCCAGGATTCCAGTCTCCACTAACCGATCCAATTCCTTCTTGAATACCTGCATATGGTTATGGGGAACAGTGTAAGCACGCGTAGTACATGGTTTGGAATCCAGTTCCATGTCCAAGTGTATCTTCTCATCAGGATACACTCCCAGCTTCTCTTAATCGAAGAGAGTAGGGTACTTCTTGAGCACATTGCGAAGG
>JBCCGK010000373.1:0-1006 GCA_039029315.1 Bacteroidota bacterium
ACAAGACCAAATACTCAAGCCACCTAAGCTATTGGGACGACAGGATGGGATGGCTAAAAAGGTATTACAACGCCTTATGGCCTGTTTTCACTGTAAAATTCATCCCTACCAAGTAGTGCCTCCAGTGGCGACAAGAGGCCACTATCGCCAACATCTCCTAATCAGTCGTGTGGAAATTCCTCTCAACTTGATTTAAATTCCTGCAATAAAACGCTATTGGGTGCAGCTTGCCTTCTATATTCTAGTACAAGACTGCTCCTAAATCAAATCCTGATGCATCAGTGTGCAGCTCGAATTCTGCTTCTGGGTCTTCTGGATCGATGATCTTCAAGATGGGGGCCTTCAGGGTTGCATTCTTCTAGGCTTGGAAAGCCTATTACTCCTTCTCACCCCATTTCCAAGCCGCATCCTCCTCCAGTAGATCCGTCAGGGGCGTAGCTAGTGATGCATAGTCCCTAATGCTTGTAGCTAAGAATTGCATAAAACCTAAGAAAGATTGGAGTTGAGCTTGAGTTTGGGGGGTAGGCCAATCCTGCACCTTACTGGTCTTCTGAGCGTTGATCGTTAATCTTTCAGCGTTGATATCATGGACCAAGAAAGTAATCAGCTTCTGGAAGAACTATCACTTCTTCAGCTTCACGTAAAACTTGTGTTTCTGAAGCAAATCAAAAACCAGGTGGAGATGGCGAAAATGGGAATCAGCATCCTTGCTGAAAATCAGGACGTCATCCAAGTATGCAACCACAAACTGGTCCATACACTTGTAAAAAAGATTGTTCATGACTCGTTGGAAGGTAGAAGGAGCATTGGTAAAACCCATAGGTAGTACCATCTACTCATATTGCTCATACCGAGTGATGAAGGCGGTCTTGTGGGTGTGGTCTTCATAAATCCTGATCTGCCAGTAGCCACTGCGCAAATCCAGTCCTGCGAAGTTCTTGGCTCCAACAAGACGATCTATCAAGTCTTCAGTCCTTGGTAGGGGAAAATTGTCCTTTTGCGTGAT
>JBCCGK010000374.1:0-1004 GCA_039029315.1 Bacteroidota bacterium
CTTGGACCATATGTAGTCTGTACTAGATTTTCTAATTTTGTCTCCGTTACCTCTTTGCTGCCCATATTGTCATATGCATCTAGAAATCCGATCCATGCATTTACCCCATCCTTGAAGGTCCTCCTCTCTGGGCTGGGTCCATGCCAGGGGCCAATCTTGTTCTGGATTAGGATGGAGTTTTGAGAATTATTTCAGCAGACTGATAACAATGCTCCATATATGTGCTCAGAATCTCGGATGATGACTAGTCTATCTATCTCCCCTGAAAGTGGAATCTCTGTGTGACATTTTGGGGCCATATTTCCTATAGGCATCCAGGAAGGTTGTGTCAAACAAGTATCCTAAGGGTGTTTGGAAGAAATATGATTCTATGGAACTTCTGATTTGTGGGAAACGCTCCAAGGTGGTATATTTCCATTCAATTGTGAATGGAATCCTTAGCTTTTGGTAGTCTCTTTTGGCCTGTAAGGTGTAGACTTTCTTCTTATTCAGATCTGCTACAGCTTCCACTTGTATAGGGCTCAGATAACATGAACGTTCTATTGCCTTCAATTGGTCCCAATATATCCTCATGGGCGTACGAGGGTTTTCTCTTGGGTCATCTGCAAGATTCCTTGTGGCCCCCTTCTTATCTTCAGTGCTGCTTTGCACCGTTGGATAAGTGCTATTGGTGATTGTACTTTCTTCATCACCACTATCATCACTCGCCTGGCTACTATCTCCATCTCCCCCTCCATCATTGCCATACATGGAAGGATCTCGTTGCCTCTGTACTGGCTGTGAGTTGGTGGAGTTCCTGCCTTTACTAGAGCTTGTTTTCTGTGAATTTGCTTCACCTCTTAAATCTTGCATGCTCTTTAACATTTGTTGGGAGAGATGGATTTGCCATTCCATCTGTTCTTGCATGGATATGTTACATTCATAGATGGATGTATCATCTGCTGTCTCATATGATGCTTCATTCACCTCACCATCCCACTGTTTTTCAACGCGCTTCTTATTCC
>JBCCGK010000375.1:0-1002 GCA_039029315.1 Bacteroidota bacterium
AGACCACCTAGTGGTGGGCCTGGATGCCAATGACGACATTCTATCAAGCCCAATCAAAGAAATGTTCACTGAAATAGGAATGAGGGAAGCAATTCTACATGAGAACAAACCTGACCAACCCCCAGAAACCAACTACAAGAATGGCAATGGGAAACCCATTGATGGAATATTCGTGACTGCAGGAATCAGACCAACACAAGGAGGGCACACAGGGTACAAAGTGATAATGGATTCAGATCATAGAACCCTGTGGCTGGACATACCTTTCATTTCTATCCTCGGATTTAATCCTCCAAATCTACACAAATATAAAATTTGCCCCATCAAAGCTGGTGACCCCAGGTCAGTGGAAGCTTACAACTCCTGGATCAAGGAAGGCTACCAGAAACACGACGGCCAGGTATGGAAAGATTACCAAAAACTGAAACAGATGAGGAAGGACCAAGCTCCCCTTGAAGAAATCATAGCCCTGCACTCTGCCATCCTAACCAACACAAAGGAAATTAGAGAATGGGCTGCGAAAAGAGTTCGTAAATCCTTTAATGGCAAGTACGCCTGGTCCCCAGAATGGAGAGAACTCAAACTCCCAACCCTGCTGTGGAAAATGGCTCTGAAAAGATTTGATGGAAGAGTGCAACCAAGGTATCTTCGACGCCTGATGACCCAATGCAACGAACCAGACGCCCTGAAACTGACTAAAGAGGAAGTTAAAGCTCAACTGAAAAAAGCTGAAGAGGAGGTTGCATGTGGCTGCGTTTGATCTGAATACCTGCGGAAAGAACACGTGATTCAATTGGCCAAAGCCCTTGCCAAGAAGAATGACACGTCTGAGGAAGCAGAAATGAAGAAGCTGACCCAGAAGTCCAAGCAACGCCAAAAATCCCCACGCCTTCTAAAAAGATCCAGAACAAAACCTCCAACAGGGCTAGCTACTACACTCTCTGAAATGATCAATGGAACAGAAGTCATATTTGAAGAACAGGAAGATCTGGTGAGGGCAAG